>JAKQHS010000037.1 GCA_029557915.1 Bacteroidota bacterium
TGGACAATGCGTTTATCATCCTGGATGAAGCTCAAAATGCCACCCCCCTGCAGATCAAGATGTTTCTCACCCGCCTTGGGCCAACGGCGAAATGCATCATCACCGGAGACCTGTCCCAGATTGATTTGCCCCGGAACCAAAAATCCGGCCTGGCCCAGGCCATTTACCTGCTCGCCCATATCAACGGCATAGCAAAAGTGGAATTAACCACAGAAGATGTGGTAAGGCACCGGTTGGTAAAGGAAATCATCAAAGCGTACAGCAAAGATCAAAATCTGGAAAGGCACCAGGATGAACAACATTGAGGCCGGCCCTCCGGATTAATCCAAAGGCGAATGGAGGATCTGTTCCGAGTGTTCCCGGGCTTTCACTTCATCGATCACCCTTTCCACGATGCCGTCCCGGAGGATAAAGGTAGTCCGCAAGACTCCGTCGTATTCACGGCCAAACAGTTTTTTAGGCCCCCAGACTCCAAATTTATTAATCAGGTCCAGGGAGGGATCTGAGATCAGAGGATAAGGGAGCCGGTATTTTTTAATAAAATTCTGGTGTTTGCGGGTGGAGTCGGGGCTGACGCCAAATACCCGGTATCCCTGTTTGATAAAGTCTTCGTAGTGATCCCTGAGATTGCAGGCTTCCTCAGTGCAGGTAGGGGTATTGTCCTGGGGGTAAAAAAACAGGATGACTTTACCGGAAGAAAGGTCCCGGTCTGAAATGGCGCTGCCATCGTGCAACCGGCTTTGGAAGGCAGGAAGGGGGCGGCCTTTTTTTAAACGGGCCATTTTATTTTACAAAGGTTTGAACAAAATTCCGCTCATTTCCACGGTCGTCTTTGACTTGTATGCGCAGCCGGTGGGTGCCTTTGGCGGTCCGCTCATCAAACCGGTGGGTAAGGATATCGGTTTTGGAATCCAATTCCATCAGGATCCACTGGTCATCGATGTAGGCATTATAGGTGAGGCGGTTGGCCTGGCCTGCGACCTGAAAATTGTCTGTGATCCTGAATTTCATCTGGCTGCTGCTTTTCATGTCGGTTTTGAAAGACACCGGGGTGATCACCGGAGGAAGGGTATCGACCACTACTCCAAACTGGCCGAAGGCATTGATTTTGGTCTCCAGCCAGGCCCCGTTCCAGGTTCCACCGCAATTGGTCACCGATTGGCCGCTAAAAAGCCCGATGACGCATTTGTTTTTTAGCCGGGAGGGCATGCCCTCCGGTTTGAGCGAGATCACATAAGAGGTGTGCAGGGGAGTGGACGGGTCGTGAACCCGGTAAACCGCCGACCAGGACTCCTTCCTTGCCGATCTTTCCAATTCCAGGTCAATATCCGTATAAAGGGAATTGGCGGGAAACAGCAATTTGAGGTCTTCCCGGTCTTCGGCAAACGGCTGATCATAGGCGATAGGACGGGAAGCTGTGATTTTCTGTTCCGGGGCCGTCCCGTTGCCTTTGAGGTAAAATTTCACTTGGGACTTATTGCCCGAATGATCATATACATCGATGTTCACGTTCCGCCCCTGGCCCGGCGAAAGCGGGATCCAGCCGTCGTTTATTTTTTGTTTGTAGATCGAAAGTTTATTGCCCGGAAGCCGGAAAAGGCGATGGTAGGATTGGCGCCGGAGGACCTGTTCCTCGTAATCCCGGTGCGCATTGGAATATCGCTGGGCATCGAAGAATACGCCGTTCATGTCAAACTGGTAATGCAACTGTCCGTCTACATACAAACTGATCCCGTATACGCCCAGCCGGCTGCTGCTGTTTTGGCTCTGGTCGTAGGTCCGGATGGCGACCCCGGCATATTCGCCGATTACCTGGATGGTATCCCTGGAAGGCGTATACAGTCCGGGGGCCTTATTTTGCAAGGCTAGGGTCTGGATGGTTTTCGGCACATATGGATCCGGCTCGAATAATTTAACGGCAAACAATTGAGGGGCATTGTGGTCCGGAACGCGAATGCCGTAGTCCAACGGATTCAATGCTTCTTCGGTCATGCTGTTCCGGATTTCAAAATGGAGATGCGGGCCTGTAGAACTTCCGGAATTGCCCATGTAGGCGATCAACTGGCCCTCTTCCACCGGAAAAGTGGTGGCGTTGAGGCTGAAATCCATCTCAAATCTTTGCCTCTTATAATGTTCTTTTTTTATAAAGTTTTCAATGGACGGGATAAAACGGTCCAGGTGGGCATACACACTGGAATGACCATTCGGATGCTGGATGTACAGCGCCCTTCCATAACCATAAGCAGAAATCTTGATACGGCTGACAAATCCTTTGGAGGCAGCATACACCGGTTCCCCCGTGGATCCATTCTGCGACTTGATGTCCAGGCCGGTGTGAAAATGATTAGGCCTCAGTTCGCCAAAAGTTCCGGAGAGAGCGATTTGACGATGGACCGGC
>JAKQHS010000038.1 GCA_029557915.1 Bacteroidota bacterium
ATTATTTTCTGTAATTCTCTTAATGTATGGATCAATATTCTTTACATTGAAAGTAAGGTATCCTAATCCAAGTTTTTCAAATCCATAATAGGGAAGTGCTTTGGCGTTGGTGGTATACATGTTGTTTTCCGTTTGATTTAGTTTATATTTTAATTCATACCCATTGCAGGCCAACGTAAGGATTACAAGGTCAAAAGCTCTTCCGCTATTTACACCAGCAGCTGCAGACATCTCCCTGGATGCATGCCATTCACCTAGCCGTTTCATCCCGAATACTTTTGTATAGAAGGCTAGAGATCTTGCAGTGTCAGAAACATTAACTCCAATTTCAACAAATTTTACACCGTTTTCATTTTCCCTATTACTTGAATTTTTAACGAACGTGCCTCCATAAAAGTCTCCAGTTGGTTCGCCATCTTTAAATATTGTTGCCTTAAAATCAAATTCTCCGGCTTTGATCCAGTGAAAAGAATAAATACGATGACAATTTGTGCAACCGTTAGGGTAGACGATTTTTATTGTCAGGTCATTGTTGTTGTCAAATTCGCCTACACCAATCCCAATGTTGTTATCCGTTGTATTGGAAATGTGATTGACACGTCCTGTTTCCTTATGATAAGTCCAAAGTAAGGTGGCCCAAGCTCCATTATCAAAATCCTCTTCCCACAAAATTGTATTTTCAGGGCTAACTGCCTTTGCAACAAAGGACCTGTTTGGATTTACATCTTCTTTGTAAACTGAATTAATTCTGCTTTTCCAAACATTGTCTTTTAACTTCCATTCACCTTCAAACAGTTTTAACTTGTCGTTACTTGCGATGGTATTTTGACCAACTAAGGTTGAACCTGGTAAAAACAACATAATGATTAATGCAATACTCTGAAACATCAAATTGATCTTTTTGTTGCCTAAAGGAATTTTCATAACGATAGATTTAGTTGTCCGATTAAATTGCACACAACGGTTTGCCGCTTTGCGTCTGCCTGTCGTCAGACAGGTTCGGGCGGGTCTGGGAGCACAATACGGTCAACCTGCACTAAACTTGAATAGAAGCACAAGCTCCAAGTTTGCAAAGCTTGTCCCGTGAGGAGCGAAAAGGGATCACCCAGGCATTGCCGCCAAACCCTCGTGTGCGCCTTGAATGGCGAATATAAGGGTCTTTTCAAAGGAAAGGAAACCCGGAGAGTGAAAGTCTCTTATGCGCGGGGTAACGCCCGAAGCGCAAAAGTGGATAGGCGATTTCACAATCGCCGGTTTTGACCATCACGATTACCCTGGAACAACTAGCCAAACGCGAGTATGAATCTTTGCTTGAATATTATTTAAAGGACGGCCTGAGCAACCGTTCATGGGCACCTTCTTTACATCTAGAACCGCTCCCGAATGCATTCGGGATGGTCCATACGTTCGCTGGTGTGAGTGCCTCCCCCTGTCAGCGACAGCAGGAATAGCAGGCTACTCGATTAGCGGTTCGTGCCTCTATTTGCATGGGAAGATGACGAGTTTATTTCTCACCTGATATTATCAGGGCGCTGGCATCAATCAAAAGATTTCCATCAGGGTATTTTTGATTCATCAACCGATAGACCTCAGCCTTAATCTTTTCTTTCGTTTCATTGTCGACCTGATGGAGTGCACTGACCACAGGCCCTACCGTTTCCGACATAAAATCCCAGTATGTTCCAGCTGTTCCACAATTCAATAACCCCGGAACTTCCGATTGTGAAATATTTTTTAATCCTGCCTGCTTAAACAATTCATCTATCAGACCATCCTTTGCACAGCGAAACATTCCCGGTGAACCCGCAGGAAGTGCAGGCAATGCTACATGTTTTGTAATTAACCCGAGTATACCGGCAACCCAGAAATTCTTTTCGGGAGCACTCCATACCGATGCCGATATTTTTCCTCCCGGTTTTAATACACGTACCATTTCTTGAGTGGCCAAAAACAAATCGGGAAAAAACATATAACCCATCCGGCAACTTATGGCATCAATACTGTTGTCGGGGAAAGGCAATTCACACACATCACAAGCGTTGAATTCCACATTTTTAATGCCCGCTCTTGAAGCATTTTCATGCGCAATCACAAGCATGTCATCGGCTAGGTCGGTAATAAATACTTTCCCGTTTTTTACTATAGAGGCAATAGTCAATCCTGGTTCACCGGTCCCGGCGGCTACATCCAAAACAACATCGGAGTCCTTCAAACTCAGCTGTTGTATGATTGCATTACCAAACGGTTTTAAGAAATCCATGGTAAGACCATCCCACTTTTTCCAGCCGGCAGATGATTTGTTCCAAGATGCTTTTTGTTGTTCACTGATTTCCTGAAGTTGTAATTCCATTTTTTTGAATTTATATGGTTTGATAACCGTCAGGCAAAAGAGGCCTGACGGTTTATTAATTTAGAGTTGATTGAGTTTTGAAGAAAGAACTATCCTGCGGTTACAGGGTCGATAATTGCTGAAATCACGGTTACCAGATTAGCTGGAAATCCGCCCTGTTGAGCGTGTTCGCGCACCAACTCCTCATTGGGAGCAATGTATACACAATATATTTTGTCGCCTGCCACATAACTGTGTTGCCACTGAATTTGTGGTCCCATGATGCTTAATACTCCACATGAAGTTTGAGAAATGGCTTTCAATTGTTCACCGGTGAGGTTCCCTGCACCCGGAATTTCTCTTTCAATAATAAATTTTTTCATTTTGGCTAAATTTTGTTTGCTTGCCTACTCTAATCCGTTTTCGGCCTCACCGGATCTCAACATAATTGTTTTGACGAAACAAACCTACAATAGGTGGAAAGGATTAAACGGTAACATTGTTACTTTTCTATGTAACAATTGTTACATACCCTTTAGAAGCTTAATTTGATTGCGAAACAAAAGCAGCCGATTTTCATTTTCCATTCTTTTGAGAAGACGCGAAATGACTACCCGGTTAGTCCCGAGTTCATCCGCAATTTGTTGGTGTGAAAGATTTATAAGGGACGATCCGGAAAGTTTTGATTTTCCTTTAAGAAAATTTACCAATCGTTCATCCATTTTTTTGAAGGTAACATCGTCAACACTTTTTATAATTCCAATGTATTCGTTTACGATGGTCCCCATCACAAATTTCTTCCAGGACGGATATTTCTGCATCCATTCTTCCATTACTGGAACCGGAACGCAGAGCATATACAAATCTTCTTCTGCCGTTCCCTTCACCTGGCTGGGTTGGGACATGATACCACATGACAAGGTCATTGCGCAACCCTCTCCAGCTTTTACATAATATAATACCAGGTCTTGCCCTTCTTCATTTTCCCTGCTTACTTTAAGAATGCCACTGAGCATCAATGGAACAACGGTTATAACTTGATTCATTTTTATCAATCCCTGACCGGCATTTGCACTAAAAACCATTGATTTTTCTTCTATCTCCTTTATTAGGGAAGGTTCGAAAATGGATGAGTAAACCCTTCTTAATTCAGATGATACGTTTTGCATAAATTCAATTGTTTTTTAGTTTTTAACCCAAAGCATGCAATAGAGTTTCGTTATGAAAGCCGGAAGGCAAATAAAGACTGGCGCTCCCGGACTATTTTTACCGCAAACATAGGCACTCCTATGATGAGGATAATAATGGGAGGCCGACCTTAATAAAAAATCGACCTCTTCGGCCGGGAAGTGCCGGTATTTGCAGGCATTCTGGCTTGTAATAGAAAATCTATTGCATGGTTTGGGTTTAATTTAAAGTTGGAATTGCCGTTTTTGATGGATGCCTTTTCGACAGGCCTTGAAGTTTAATGGAGATTTCATTCATTCTTTTTCGATTTTTTCAAAAGTCTGTAAATTAAAAACAAAGGAATCAGGCTAAGAAAGCCCCAACTGTTGACTGCAATGCTGTAAATGATGATTCCAACCAAAAATCCAATAAAAAAGGCATCTACAATGGGAGACGTTTTGTTCTTTTTTGAGCCTTCCATCAATTTTTGATGTATTAATTCAGATGATTCGTTTTGTTCCATTTGTCTTTGCTGTTTAAGAAGTTTAAAGTTAGGTTTAGAATTTCATATTTGAAGACGAGTGCAGTATATACGAATGTAAACAGCACCTGTTTTATTGAATCTTATTCTTTTGGTTCAAGGCCATGGCCACCCATGCACTTTGCATTCGAATGGTAACCAACGAGCCGCCCTCCCGTTCAGCAGGAGACCTAGTCCCACTTCGGCACATACAAATCCTTATACGTGATCCCCGCCGATTTCACCACCTCCATCACATAAGTAGATGCCTCCATCTTGGAAGCGGGGACCAGGTTGGAAAAGGTGAACTTGAGTCCGTGGAGCTTTGCTTCTTTGATCATTTCCAGGCTGGGGGTTTTGGTTTCATTGTTGATCTCGATGGCGGTATTGTGGGTTTTGGCCAGCTTGAGCAGGGGATGAAAATTTTCGAGAGGGCCATTATGAGCCCAGATCTGAAGTTTTCCGGAATGCACGAGCTTCCAGGCTTTCAGGACATCCGTACTTTCACCGACCACATAATCAAAACCCTTGGTCATGTCCGGACTGAGGGATTGAAAATTGTCCTCGTTCACCCTCAGGCCCTTGAACACCGGGAGATTGGCCGCCTGGGCCAGGGCGGCAGTATGGCGGCCCGCAGTCACTTCATCCAGGTTCAGGACCAGGGAGACATTGACGCCGGACTGGTAATAACATTTCAGAAGGGAATCGAGGCCGATATCGGTTTTGGGGTTGAGGTCAATAAAAGCATACTGCCTCGACTGCATGACTCGAAGGCTGTCGTGCCAGGCCCCAAAATGCGCAGCTACGCTCAGAGAGGGGGCATCGTCGGGCAGTCTTTTGACCCGGATGCTTCGGTAGTGGACCTTGCTCAGGGGATCGTGGCATTGCAGGGCGAAGGTGCCTTGGTGGATCAGGCGGGCAACCGGTACGCCCCGGGCCGCCATATCTTCCGGCTCGGTATAGTCGACCGTCATCATGCTGTCGACCCAGATGCGGACCGACTTGCCCTGGACGATAAAACGGAGGGTAAACCAGGTGCTGTCCGGAGTAAAAGTCTGGTAGATGTTGCGGGTGCCATAGAGGCTGCCCGTTTTTTTCAATTCCTTGAAATCCCCTTCTCCGGGATGGGTATTGTTGACCTGCACTTCAATGCCCTCGGAAGGCCAGCCGTCCGGATTAAAAGAGGTATGGAAATAGATGCCCGAATTCGCCAGTCTGTGGGTTTTCACCTCGGCAACCAGTTCGAAATTTTTGAATGTGTCCCTCAGTTCTTCCCCCACATAATACAAATGGGCCCTGGGACCCACACCCTGCAGGACCCCGTCCACCACCGTCCAGGAGGAATCGTGTTCGCTGGCTTTCCAGCCGCTGAGGTCCTTGCCGTTGAACAATTCGACGAATACGGGTTCTTTGTTTTCCGGTTTGCAGGTGATGAGTAGCAGGATAGAAAGGATAAAAGGAGACAGGCGGAGGACTTGCATGGGTTTTGGTTTTAGACTAAAATTAAGGATTGTGGGGTAAAATAACTAGGATTAGTAGGATTGATAGGATTGGCAGTATTGGTAGGATTGGTAGGATTGGTAGGATTGGTTGCCGAAGCCAAGTTTCGACTTACCGGGATGGCTCCCCACGACGACACGGCGATGGTTCCTGCAATGACACAAAAGCACGGTTTAATTTTCACAGCGACGCGACGATGGTTTCTATATCGGCACATAGAGCATAGAAGAGTTCCCGCAAAACAAGGTGCATTTAAGAGCAAGGATTTAATACTCATAGTATATTCCGGGCATCGGAGATGCATAACCTTATTGGTAAAAAATAAGAATAAGAAATGGCTTCGGAGAAGCCCAACGATTGCAGTCCCGATTAAAAAATTAATATTATTTTTTTGTCGATAGTGGTGCTTTCATTGGGGTGGGGTTGCGTGAGAACTTGCTCCGTTGATGCCGAAGATGTTGGGCTTCTGCGAAGCCGGGGTTTTTACTTGATTGAGTAGTAATAATGTGGAGCATCTTCGATGCTTGAGAGGTTTCCCACAAGGATCCTAAAGGTTTCCCACTAAGACACAGCGAAGCGAAGGGCACGGTTTAATTCCCACAACGACACAGCGAAGCGAAGAGCCCCCATTCGGACGAAGCTTAGCTTCGGCCGCTCCCATTCGGGCTTTGGCCCACACAGGAAGTGGTTCCCACCACGTCACAAAGAGCATTGAAGAGTTCATGCAAGGCTAGGTGCATTTATGAGCAAGGATTTGATTCCCCCGGTTTCTTCCGGCATCGGAGATGCATGACGTTTTTGGTAAAAAATAAGAACAAAACAAGGGCTTCGGAGAAGCTCAACAATCGAAGTCTCAATTAAAAGGCCATTATTTTTTTCGATATAGTCGGTTGGGGTGGTCATCGTTTTGGTAGGGGTTCGGTGAGGTCTTGTATCGTAGATGTTCGACGAATGTTGGGCTTCTCCGAAGCCGGGGTTTTACTTTGAATGAGTATTAAAAACGTCGAGCATCTTCGATGCTTGAGAGGTTTCCCACAAGGGCACTATGGGTTGCCCACAACGACACAGCGAAGCGAAGGGCACAAAAGTTTTCCCCACGACGACGCGGCGATGGTCCCACAACGACACAAAGGGTACGGGTTAATTTCCACAACGACGCGGCGATGTTGCACACAACGACACAACAGGCACCCATGTTAGGACGACGCTTAGCTTCGGCCCATCCCTCCATTCGGACTTCGGCTCAGAAAACATATAATGATATAGTTTCGTATAAATCGCGATCTCAAATGGAGCCTTTAGGCACGTCATACGAATAAGGTTATTTCGTCCCATCCGGGACGATATTTAATCTTAAAATTTTATGCTACCCGTACGAAATCCATACAGGATCTAGTGTCCCGACACAGCCTGCCCCATGTTTGGGTGAAGCTCAATATCTCCCACAAAGACACAGAAGAATAAATTTTGAAAAGAAACTTCTCCGTCGACCCTGTAAACTCCGCGCGTACCATTAATACAGACCCCTTCTTCTGTGAAATCAGGCGAAAGGTTGGAGGGTGCGGAGACGCTATATCGTCTGCTCCCGGACCAGCTTGTTCTTCTCGGCTTCCCAGTCCTCCAAGGTATCAATATCCCGGAGGGTGGGCAGCATTTTATACAGCAACCTTTTTTGCTGGAGGACTTTGATGGTTTCGGCCAGGACCTGGTCGGTGCTCCAGGGGATGTGCTGGAAGAGTTCCGGGACGATCTGATTCATGCCGATGAGATAATAGCCTCCGTCATAGGTTGGCCCGATGACTACATCGTGAAAATCCAGGTAGGTATAGGCCTGTTCGATGATTTGCGGGGTGATGCCCGGGCAGTCGCTGCCGATGAGGATTTTTTTATCGTATTCGGAGGCTTGTTTGACAGCATTCAGCATCCGGGTGCCCAGGTCTTCCCCAAGCTGAACATTTTTGCTGAATTTTTTTTCCGGCCAGCTGTCGTTCCGCTCCACCCGGTCGGAATAAAAGAGCATCCGGGTGGCATCGACCTTGAGGCTCATCAGCCGGGTATGTTCCATCAGGCTTTTATAAATGTCCAGGGCAGCGGAATCCCCTGATTCTGAAGCTATTCGTGTTTTGACCTTGCCCGCGACCGGGTTTTTAATGAAAATGATGAGTGCTTGTTCCATAAGCCTTCATGCTTGAGGTGGATCCTTGAATTTTGCAAAATTAATGCATAAGACAATAAGGAAAAAGGGAGGGATTCAGACTAATCTACGGTCACAGAGACGCTGGCCCCGTTTTTCTTTGATTCCTCTTTCTTTTCTTCACGCTGAAGTTTCATGCCTGACTTGAGCTTACGGCTCACAGTGGCATAGGGGCCGGTGATGACTTCCTCACCCCCTTCCAGCCCCTCCAGGACCTCAATATAATTATCATCCTGTATGCCGGACCTCACGCGGACCATTTTGGCGGTATCAGAGCTGTAAACAAAGACGTATTCTTTGAATTCGAAGGCTCTTTGGCGTGCAACCAGGGAATCTTTGTTTTCATCCTCCCGGGTGGTCACTGCGGCGATTGGCACACAGAGGATGTCTTCCTTGGTGTTGGTAAATATTTCTACGGCGGCGGACATGCCCGGCCGGAATGGAAAGCGCCCCCCGGTCATCATGTCGGCATAGGTTTCCTCCAGGATGCGGATCTTAACCACAAAATTGGTCACCTGGTCGGAACTCAGGGTCTGGATGGTGGTGGTTCCGGTATTGGAAGCGGAATTGGCTATTTCTGTGACATAACCTTTGAACACGCGGTCCAGGTAGGCATCCACTTCGATTTCAGCGGTGTCGCCCAGTCTTACCCGGAGGATGTCGTTTTCGGAAACGTCCACCTGGACTTCCATCTGGTTGAGGTTGGCGATGCGCATCATTTCGGTACCCGCCATCTGGATGGTACCCACCACCCTTTCACCTTCCTCCACGTTCAGTTTGGAAATGATCCCGGAAGAAGGAGCATAGATCGAGGTGCGGGAAAGGGAAGTCCTCAATTCCTTAAGCCCGGCTTCGGCGCTCTTGACTGTAAATTCAGCGGCCCGGGTACCCTGGATGGAACTGTTGAGGTTGGATTTGGCGGATTTGAGATTGGCTTCCAGGGCGTGGACATTGGCGAGGGAAGCGTCAAAATCGGCCTGGGAAATCACTCCCTGTTTCCGGAGTTCAATATTCCGGTTATGAATTTTCGTTGCGTTGGCCAGGTTGGCTTCGATCTGTTCGATCTGGGCCTTGGCGGCATCCACCTGGGCCTGGCTGATGGAAACCTGGCTGCGGGCATTATTGAGGGAAGCGTTTCCCCTTTCCACGGCGGATTCATAGGTATCCGGATTGATCCTGGCCAGCAACTGGCCCGCCCGGATGCTGTCCCCTTCCCTTACTTCCAGTTCCACGATTTCACCGGAGACGTCCGAGCTGATCTTGATCTCCTTTTCAGGGAAAATTTTACCGCTGGCCGACACGGTTTCCCGGATGGTCCGGCGGCCTACTTTTTCAGTGGTGACCTTCTCCCCCTTGGGTTTCTTTTTATTTTTAAAATAGGCAAAGGCCATCAAAGCCACAAACAAGGCCAGCAGCGCCCATATCAACCATTGGTTTCCTTTTTTCTTCCCTTTTGAGGTACGCGGTTCCATATTCCTGCTTCTGTTTAAATGTGATTGAGTGAATGATTTTCAATATTAATTGAGCCGGATGGGCCTTCCAAGATAATAATCCACCACCTTACTCCTGAAAATATAATCGTACCGGGAAAGCAGTTCTTCGGTGACTGCGATGTCCAGGCGGTTTTTGGAGCTGAGCAATTCAAAAGTGTTGGCGGAGCCCAGGTCAAATTTGATTTTGGTATTGTCATAAGCCAGGCGGGAGGCGGCGGTGGCCCTTTTTGATACTTCGTAGGTATTGGCGGTGGCCCTGAGTTCATTCAGAGCCGTCTGGATATTGTTTTTCAGGGTTTCTTTGGTTTGGTCGGCTTCGAGCTTGGCGGCCTCCACGGCGATTTCAGCCTGGCGTACCTGGGCTTTGGCCGAATAATTGTTATAGATCGGGATGGACAGCCCCAGGCCAACGCCGTATCCGATGTTTTCATTCAATTGGGAGAAATAGGGGTTCTTTCCCGTGAGGGGTACCGTGGTCGGGATTTCTATGGTCGCAGACTGGCCATTGAAGATGATTTCCTGGGGTACATTGATGTCGTTGTACCCGGTGATGCGCCGCCCCAGGCTTGAAAACAGGGAATTCAGGTTGCCACCAATGGAGATTGTAGGCAAATAATTAGCCTTGGCCAGTTTGATTCCATATTCGGCACTCTGCACTTTAAAATCCCCCGAACGGATATCCGCCCGGTTGTTCAGCGCGTGATTGTACACAGCGACCAGGTTTTCTGAAATGATGGAAGGTTGCAGGGCATCATCGGGTGGGCGGGCGATGTCAAACGGTTCGTCAATCGTCAATCGCAGGAGCTGTTTGAGTAAAAGCTTATTGGTATTGACGGTGTTTTCAATGGTGGCAATGCTTTGTTCATCCCTGGCCTGCTGGGCGACGATTTCCAATCGGTCTCCCTCCGGCCGGGTGCCTACGGCAATCATCCGGTCCATCTGGTCGAGTTGCTGGGTGGTGGTTTCCAGTTGAAGGCGGGCATTGACCAGCCGGTCTTCCGCAAACAAAATGGCCAGGTAATACTGGACCACATTGAGGGCCAGATCATCGGAAAATTGCTGGGCATCCAGGGTGGCGCTCTGAACATTGATTCTGGACTGGCTGATGGTATTTCTCACCGAACCGCCGTTGAACAGGACCATGCCGGTATTGAGACCCAGGCTGTTGGTCGTGATGGACTGGGTTTCAAAATCGTTGGTGACCGGGTCAATGGTGCGGCCGAAATTGAGACCATAATTGAGTGAGGCATTCAACCGCGGATACCGGTTATGCAGGGCTTGTTCAGCGCTCACCTGGGCCCGCTCGATACCGAGCCTGGATTGTTTGATGGCAATGCTGTTGTCCCGGGCATGATTGACGCAGCGCTCCAGAGACCAGGGGTTTTGAGCCACCAGCCTGTATCCTGCAGCCACGGTCAGAACCAGGATTAAAAGAATATTTTTCACGCCAAAACTTTTTAAAATTGAACAAACAAGATTATATGAAAATCAGGAAGTTGTTTCATTTTTTCTATTAAACCGTCCAGACTATCGATGAACCGGCTGTTCCTGACCCGATCCATTTTGGACCCGGGAGCAGGCCGGCTGATTCCCTCACCTTACCCTCTTACCAGGGTGCAAAAGTACGCCCATTTCAGGCTTCGGATGGGAGCCTCCCTGGCCCGGGGAGCCATGGTTAAAATAAATCCAGGTACTTCAGGCCGGTACCTTATCTTCAATCAGAAAATTTCTTTAATATGTGTTTCTTTCAGAGTCATAGGAATATATGCCTTTTGGCTCTCTGGATTGCAGGTTCATGCAGCCTGAAACACGGCCGGACCCTGGATCCTTCAGGACCTGAAATGGCTTCAAGTTTTAAAATTTCCATGGGAGATCTGACTGCCGGATTTGTGGATAATTCGGCAATTCCTCCGTTTCACAGGGCGGGTTACAACGGACTGGCCTCCCTGCAGCACCGGCTGGACGATTCGACCTTCTTTGTGCCCCAGTATGCAGGCTTCAACTTAGAGCATATTTTTGGTGGTGACAGCCTTATCTCCTTGTTCGAACTACGCAGGCATCCCATGACTTTGTACCGAAAAAGTGATTCGGAAGTTTTGTTATATCAAACGCCGACCCCCATTTCCAGGGTGGAATCGCTCACCGCATTTAAGCTGGTGCCTCCTCATTATATTGATATTCGTTTTACCTGCCAGCTGAATGACCTATCCTTTTTCAGGCATGGCTATGCCGGATTGTTCTGGGCATCATACATACAGGCACCGGAGGATAAAAAAATATATTTCCTGTCCACAGGCAGCCTTTCCAAGGGTGAAAGCTGGATCAACACCTATTCGGAAACGCATGGGGTAAACAGCACGCACCGGGGCCGGAAGGACGACCACCAACTTTTTTTTGCAGGGAATTTTAACGCTTCCCTGGCCAGCCATTTTTCCAGATTCCGGTTTGTTCAACCGTTTTATTTTGGCCTGTGCAGGAAAATGGTTTTTGCCCAACTCTTTGATTCAAAAGAAATCATCCGGTTTTCCCAGTCTCCTACCGGGGGCGGTCCAGCCAATCCGGCCTGGGACTTTCAGTACATCATCCCGGAGCCAAAGGCCGGGAAACGCTATTCTTTTAAAGCCAGGCTGATCTACAAACCATTCGTATCCGCGGAAGATATCCGGTTGGAATATGTAAAATGGAAGGCTGGGTAATGGGGTACTGAAATCACTTGAAAGTTTAATTGGCTTCCACCCGCTTCCGCACGGGCTGACGCTAGGTGAAAGCCAAGGTAGCTTCCACCCGCTGTCGCACGAGCTAGCGCCAGGTGAGGTTTAATTGGCTTCCACCCGCTTCCACACGGGCTGGCGCTAGGTGAAAGCCAAGGCGGCTGCCAGCAGCTTCAGCGCGGGCTGGCGCTAGGGGAAAGTTTAATTGGCTTCCACCTTCTTCCGCAGGGGCTAGCCTTAGGTGAAAGCCAAGGCGGCTTCCACCCGCTTCCGCGCGGGCGGACGCCAGGTGAAAGCCAAGGGCGGCTGCCAGCAGCTGCCGCGCGGGCTGGCGCTAGATGAAGTTTAATTGGCTTCCACCTGCTGTCGCGCGGGCGGACGCCAGGTGAAAGCCAAGGGCGGCTGCCAGCAGCTGCCGCGCGGGCTGGCGCTAGGGGAAGTTTAATTGGCTTCCACCTGCTGTCGCGCGGGCTGGCGCTAGGTGAAAGCCAAGATGGCTTCCACCTGCTTCCGCATGGGCTGGTGCCAGATGAAAGTCAAGGTGGCTTCCACCCGCTGTCGCGCGAGCTAGCGCCAGGTGAAAGCCACCTGGGACTGCAGTTAGGGTCGTGTGGTGTGAAAGGCGATCAGGCGGTCGTACCTTGCCCCGAAGGGCCGGTAATATACCAGGACCTGGTATTCGTTTTCGGTTTCATACCAATCCCCGTCCACCGGTGAAGCGCTGAAATCCCCTCCTTTGCCCATGACCACATAGCCATAATTATAATATCCCTGTTTGAGCAGGGCCGAGCCGAGATAGGCCTGGCTTTCCGCATCGTACTTCATGAGATAGGGCTCTTTGCATTGCCAATCGGTAAAAGCCCCCATCAGGTAAACTTTCTGGTCAAAAAACTCAGGACTTTTTAAGGTAAAATCCACCCAAACGTATTCGGCGGAGAGGTTGGCATTGGGCCGGTCCTGGTTGTCAATCAGGAAATTTCCATTGGCATCCCTTTCGTCTACAAAATTGAAAAATTCGCGGGTCTTGTCGTCAAAAAGGGTGACGATGATCTCGTTTTGGTTTTCAGTGATCTTTTTTACGAAGCGGGTCCTGAATTCCAGGGACCGGGTATCAAAAAAACGGAAGTCCTTGCCCGCGGGAAAACTGACCTTGTCGATATAGTCAAAAACGAGATGCTCGGGCTTGTCGCGGTTCTGTTTGAGGCCTTCAATGGCGGTGGCCCAGCGGCCGTTTTGCATCACGGCGCAGGTGATCTCCTGCCTTGAATTGTAAACCTGGAATCCCTTCACGGAAATCTCAAAATCCATTTCCTGGTGGGTCCGGTATTTCAGGCCATCGGTAGGCCGGACAAAATAGGTATTGACTTTCACTTTGGGCTCCACGACGAGGATGCGCCGGGTAAACAGGTAGGTGCGCTGCCCCCTGCGCAATTCTTCATAGACATGCAGCAGGTAGTTGCCAGAGATCTTCAGGCGGAGGTCGTTGTTGGGCAATTCGAAACGATAATGGGTATAATCCAGGTTCCGGTTGGTGGAATAGGCATAGTTCCGGATCTCAGACCGGTTGAAGCCGTCGATGTAGTCGTATTCTTCCAGTTCGTCCTTCTTCCAGTTCATGTCCATGTGGATGACCTCGTACTTGTACCGGTGGGCACCGCTGCGCAGGTCGTCGAAGGAAATACTCAGGGTGGAGCCCCCGTCCAGTTCGAGAACGGGCAAACTGAGTGGCAGGCCCGCTACATGACAGCGTACCGTAGCGATATCCGGGGAATAGATCGTGTCCAGGTTTCGGGGGACAAAATCCTGATCCTGCGCAGGTGCGGTGAAGAACCGGGTCAACAGGATAAATAAAATCTGGATCAAATCAGGTCCTATTAATTCGTAAGGCAAAGATCCGCATATTTCGGGGATCCTCCGGTAAAACGGTGGGGTTGTCCAAGAAGTTACACCCCTGGCCTTCCGGTCTCCGGTTATTGATACATGATCCGGTAATACTCGTCGGCCATGCGTTTGCTTTCGAAGCGGTAACGCACGTCTTTCATGCCCTGGTATTGAATGGCCCTCCAGTCATGGGGCCGGTCGTAAAAGGCGGGCAGGATCTCCGATTCCAGGATGTCAAATATTTTTTCCATGTCGTACATATCCTGCTCATGCACTTTCATATTTTCATATTCACCGGGCGGAACAATAAAACTGTTTTTACCATGTTCGGCAAATTCGCAGATCCACCCGTCGAAGGTGCTGAAATTCACCGCGCCGCTCATGGCCGCGGTCATGCCGCTGGTTCCGCTGGCTTCCCGGGGCACCCGGGGGGTATTGAGCCACACGTCGGCCGCTTGCTTGAGCCTTTTACTCAGGTTCAGTTCATATCCGGTGAGGACGGCCAGGTTTTTGTATTTTTTACTCAGGTTGACCAGGTTGTTGAAGGTGCTGATCGCGGCGTAATCCTGGGGATAGGGCTTCCCCGCCCAGATGATCTGGATCGGGTATTTTTTGCTCGAAATCAGGGCTTCAAACCGGTCCATGTCCTGGGTCAGTAGATCGGGCCGCTTGTAATTGGCAAAGCGGCGCGCCCAAACCAGGGTGAGCACATCCGGGTCGTAAAGTTTTCCGCACTGGTCACTGACGTTGTCGAAGCTCCGCTTTTGAAGATACCGTTTGCGTTCGTCAAAACTGCCGTGGTCTTCTTCCTCCATGGCGGCATAAAGTTTTTTATCGGCCCAGTAGTTGTAATTCTGGGCATTGGTGATGGATTTGATTTCACAGATGTCCTCGTAGGGGGCCCACATTTTACGGCTCACCTTACCGTGGAGCTGGCTTACGGCATTGGCCACCTTGGCAAAACGAAGGGCCACGAGGGAATGATTAAATACTTCGTCGTGAATGCCCGTCAGTTCCCGCACCTCGTCGAGGGAAAGGTCCCCGAAATAAGACATTCTTTCACAGAGGTAGATATCGTGCTTTTCATTGCCGGCTTCTTCAGGAGTGTGGGTGGTGAACACCAGTTTCTTTTTAATTTCTTCTTTTGACTTCAGCTTTTTCATCAGGTGGAATATGGCGCTGGCCGCGTGCGCTTCGTTGAGGTGATAAAAATCCGGATTGAAGCCCAGGTGGTCCAGCAAGGTGGCGCCGCCCACGCCCAGGAGGATAAACTGAGCCAGTTTGGTCGAGGGGTTGGCATCATAAAGGCGGTGGCAGATGGTCTGGGAGATGTAGTCGTTCTCGGGAAGGTCTGTACTCAGAAAAAATACCGGAGCGGTCCGGAAAATATAAGGGGAGAGGTACCAGGCTTTGACCCATACCGGGGCGCCGTGGATGGTGATCTGGAATTTGATGTTCGTGTCTTCCAGGAAGTAATAGTTCTTTTCATACCAGACCGGCTGAAGAGTCTGGTCCTGGTTGCGGGCCTGGTCATAATACCCGTATTTCCAGAGGATGCCGATGCCGATCAGGTTTTGTTTTAATTCATAAGCGCTCCGCATATGCGATCCTGCCAAAAAGCCGAGGCCCCCGCTGTAAATTTTGAGGGCCTGGTGAATGGCAAATTCCATGGAGAAATAAGCCACTTTGCTGGAATAAAGGGCCCCGGGCGTATAGGGTACTTTGTAATTGTTAAAACTCATGTCAAAAGCGGTTTGAAAGGCGGCAAATATAGGAAGAATGGGAAAAACGCCTTCCGGGGACACAAATCCCCGGTATTTCCACCTGGAATAAGGGGGGGCTGGGATACCGGCCAGGACTTGAAAGCTGGTCAAATCCTTGTATTTTGCAGCCCTTTAAAAACGATACCGAAAGAAATACCCCATGGCGGAAAAACACATTCTCATTGTACCCGGCGATGGCATTGGCCAGGAAGTCACCACTGCCGGAAAAAACGTGTTGGATAAAATTGCGGAAAAATTTGGCCACCGGTTTACCTATGACGCCGCCCTGATGGGTCATGCGGCTATTGAAGCCACCGGCAATCCGTTGCCCGATGAAACCCTGGCTAAAATGCGGGCTTCCGATGCCGTGTTGTTTGGCGCGGTCGGCCATCCGAAATATGACAATGATCCCACGGCCAAAGTCAGGCCGGAACAGGGCTTGCTGAAGATGCGAAAGGAACTGGGGCTCTATGCCAATCTACGCCCGATCAAACTGTTTGATGACCTCCTGGGCGCTTCCAGCATCAAACCCGAAATCCTTCGCGGATCCGACATCTTGTTTTTCCGGGAACTCACCGGGGATATTTATTTTGGTGAAAAAGGAAGAAAGGACAACGGGGATACCGCTTATGACCTCGCTCAGTATAGCCGGTACGAAGTGGATCGCATCGCCCGCAAAGCTTTTGATGCAGCCCGTGCCCGAAAGAAAAAACTTTGTTCGGTGGATAAGGCCAATGTACTGGAGACCAGCCGGCTTTGGCGGGAAGTGGTGCAGCAGGTCGCGACGGAATACCCGGACATCCAGGTGGAACACCAGTTTGTCGATTCCATGGCCATGATGCTGATCAAGGATCCTCGACGCTACGATGTGGTGGTGACCGCCAATCTCTTCGGGGATATTCTTACGGATGAAGCTTCCCAGATCGCAGGATCCATGGGCATGCTGGCCTCGGCTTCCATCGGGGATGGCACCGGGGTGTATGAACCCATACATGGTTCGGCGCACGACATCACCGGAAAAGGGGTGGCCAATCCCCTGGCATCCATCTTATCGGCCGCCCTCATGCTCGAAATATCCTTTAATCTCAAACCGGAAGCGGAAGCCGTGGTCCGAGCGGTGGACGAGGTTTTAAAGGCAGGTTGGCGCACCCGGGATATTGCCGGGCCGGACACGCCACCGGAGAAAATACTGGGGACGGAAAAGATGGGGGCCGAGGTGCTTCGCCGGATCTGACCGGTTCCCACGGAGCTTAGCCATTCGTTTTTCCCACAACGACGCAAAGAACACAATCTGTGTGCGCATGTCTGTAAATAGTCGTGTTAAATCCCAAATCACTTCTGTTCGGACGAAGCTTGGCTTCGGCCCATCCCACCCGTTCGGTAGACCCCTTGGATGTAGCTTAGCTTCGGTCCCCCAATTCGGACTTCAGCCCAGAAGACATATATGATATCGTTTTGCAAAAATTGCCCTCCAACATTGTGTCTTTAGGCACGTCAAATGGGTAGATCAAAAGGGCAGGTCATTTCGTCCCATCCGGGACGATATCAAAATCTAAAATTTTATGCTACCCGTATGAAATCCCTACGGGATGGAATATCCGGACACAGCCTGCCTCAGGTTTGGGTGAAGCTTTATATCTCCCGCGAAGTTTGAGGCAGTTGGGTGAACTGCAACGTCAGGAGAGATAACTTTGGTAAATGGCTGGTATAAGAAGCCTTCTTCGTAATTGGAAATTTAAATTTCTCCACCAAAGTCTTATTTATATAAATTACAGATTACCAATTGTTTGGCATTTAGTTATATAGGAGACACAAAGAACAAAACCTAGGTGGTGCGGGCAAGTCTGTAAATGGTCTTGTTAAAACCCAAATCACCTAATAGAAAGCCTATTGCCCGTTCGGGTTAAATGGTTTCATGCACTTAGCTTGGGATTTTCGGAAAAGTCGAGGAAGACTTCATCCCTGCCTTTGGCTTCACACTGGTATTTTAAAACGCATTCGACAGGGAATAGCGATTTATCCAATTTTTACATTATTCGGAGATTCCGGAAAATCGAATGGTGAAAATTTTAAATTCATATTTAAATACGAGGAATATGAAATATCAATCAATCCTTCTTTTATCTCTTCTGCTGGGCGTTTACTGTATAACAATCCCCATCCACGTCCAGGCGCAGGCGGTAAAACCCTGGTGGCCGCATCCGCAATGGGGCGCCGGTGACCAGGCAGGGGCTTCCAACTGGATCACGCCCGAAAAAATACTCCAGGCCGTTAGCCTGGTCCGGACGGGAAAGACCTATGAAATGGGGCAGGTGTATGAAAACACCATGCCCACGGGCAACCGGACCTATAAACTCGTGATCCCTTCCTTCCCCACCCATGGCCCGATCGGGGAAGAAAAAGTTGTGTTTAACGATGAATTTTTATCAGCCGAAATCGGCCAGGTGGGGACCCAGTTTGACGGCCTGGGCCACGTGGGAATGCAGATGCCAAGATCCGACGGGTCTGTCACGGAGGTTTTTTACAACGGTTTCACCAAGGAGGATATGCGTAATCCTTATGGCCTGCTCAAACTGGGTATCGAACACATCAAGCCCATCATCACCCGGGGACTCCTGATCGACATCGCCGGATTGAGAGGGGTATCCACCGTGCCCGATTCTCTCGAATTGAGCCTGGCTGAGGTCCGGTCGGCCCTGGCCCGGCAGGGGATCGCGGAATCCTGGATTCAGCCGGGGGACGCCCTATTTTTTAATTTCGGCTGGTGGAGGCATTGGCCCGGACCCGAGGCAACCCATGCCGGCAAACGGCCGAAAATAAATATGGATGTAGTCCGGTGGCTCATCGACCAAAAACCCAGCATGGTGGGTTCCGATGCCATCCTCGACGGCACAGTCTTTAACGTTCATACCGAGCTGACCATGAAACAGGGGGTCTTCAATCTCGAATGGATGAATTTCAAGGAGATGTCCGAAGACAAAGCCTACCAGTTCTTATTCATTTTTACTCCTATCCGGTTTAAAGGGGCAACGGGCTCTCCGGGGAGACCGGTGGGGATCAGATAGGACCCCGCAGGATATTTATTAATTTCGAATTCTATTTCCTGAAATCATTCCGCGATTTTATTCAGAGTGATTATTTTCGCCGGCCATGAGGTCAATCCTTTCACTAGGATCCGGTTATCCCGGTTTTTCACATGAAAACTATTTCTCATGCATTATCTTTAGACCCCTGGATTCAAATGAACCCCTGTTTTTCAACTTTCCTGCTTTAATTGGTTACCATGCGCATTCCAAAAGATAAGGTGACGGCCGGCACCCTGCTGATCGCCCTGGGAATCATTTACGGAGATATCGGGACCAGTCCTTTATATGCTTTTAAAGCCATCCTGGGCGAACACGTCATAGAAAAAATGCTGGTGTACGGAGGGGTGTCCTGCATTTTCTGGACCCTGGTTATCCAGACCTCCATTAAATACATCTGGCTGACCCTGAGGGCGGATAACGATGGGGAAGGGGGCATTTTTTCCCTTTATACCCTGGTCCGGCGCTTTGGTAAAAAACTGGTGATCCCGACGATGATCGGAGCGGCGGCCCTGCTTGCCGACGGCATCATCACCCCGCCCATCTCGATCATGTCCGCAGTGGAAGGACTGGAAGCCATACCGGGGCTGCAACATATCCCGATCATCCCGATCGTGATTTTCCTGATTAGCGTTTTTTTCTTTTTCCAGCGGTTTGGCACGCAGAAAGTGGGGTCGTTGTTCGGCCCGGTCATGCTGGTTTGGTTTACCATGTTGCTGACCCTGGGATTGGCACAGGTCGTTCAGCATCCGGATATACTCAGGAGCCTCCATCCGTGGTACGCTTACCAGCTTCTGAGCAAATATCCAGGCGGTTTCTGGATCCTTGGTGCTGTATTCCTGGCCACTACCGGCGCGGAAGCCCTGTATTTCGATCTCGGGCATTGCGGCATCAAAAATATCCGGATCACCTGGGTATTCGTTAAAACCTGCCTGGTGTTCAATTATCTCGGGCAGGCCGCCTGGGCGATGCAACATCTGGACACCGGCCTGGATGGAAGAAATCCCTTTTACCAGTTGATGCCGGCCTGGTTCGTAATGGTGGGCATCGTGATCGCTACAGCAGCTGCCATCATCGCATCCCAGGCGGTAATCAGCGGATCTTATACCCTGGTGAGTGAAGCGGTCAACCTGAATTTCTGGCCCCGTGTGGCCACACGGCAACCCTCCGAAACCAAAGGCCAGATCTATGTGCCCAGTGTCAATCTTTTGCTCTGGATAGGGTGCATGCTGGTCGTGCTGTATTTTCAATCTTCTTCCAAGATGGAAGCGGCCTACGGACTGGCGATTACCATAGCCATGATGATGACCACCACCCTGCTCAACAATTTTTTATTGTACAGGCTTAAATGGAACAAGATCGCCGTATTCCTGGTGATCGGGTTTTTCGGCCTGATTGAACTTTCGTTTTTCGCGGCCAATCTGAGGAAGTTTCCCGAAGGGGGTTTTATCACCGTGGTCATCGGGAGCGTGTTTTTTGCGATCATGTACATCATTTATTTCGGCCGAAAGATCAGCAATCAGCTGACCCGGTGGGTCAACCTGGAAGATTACAACCAGTCCCTGAAAGACCTGAGCGAGGACCGCACCATATCTAAATTTGCCACCCATCTGATCTACCTGACCAAAGCCAATACGATCCAGGAAATTGAATTGAAGATCATGAATTCGATTTTTGCCAAAAAGCCCAAAAGAGCGGATGTCTATTGGTTTCTCCACCTGCACCGCACCACCAGCCCCTATACCCTTGAATACGATATTCATGAACTGCTCGATGACAAAGTGATTAAAATCAATATCAATATCGGATTCAGGATCCAACCCCTCACAGAACTCTATTTCAAACAAATTGTCCGTGACCTGGTCAACAACCAGGAACTCAACCTGCATATCCGGCCCGACGGATCGACCCGTTACAATACCGATCCCGATTTTAAATTCATTGTCATTGAGAAATACATTTCCGTGGAAAACGTGTTTTCTTTCCGCGAAGGGATCCTGCTGAACGGCTTTTTCTTCCTTAAAAACCTCGGCCTGAAGGATGAAAACGCTTTTGGCCTGGATAAGAGCGATGTTGAAATCGAAAGCATCCCTCTCGTCTTCCATCCGATTGAAAACATTAATCTCCGGCGATTGGTCAAGGAAAAAGAACCGGTGGCCGAAAGCTGATTGAATTCGTTTCCGGCGTATCTTCCTTTTTTCGCAGGCAGCTTTTGCCAAAATATCCCCGGCGTATTTTCCGATATCGCCGATTCCTTTTAAATTCGTTTGCCCGCCCTAATCCAGGTTTTCCAAATTTCAACGATCCCAGCATGAAATATTTGTCTTTTTTTATTTTTTCCCTGGTCATGCAAGCAGCAGGCTATGCGGACGACGGGTACCGCCTTTGGTTGAAATACGATCTGATCGAAGACCCTGCATTGTTAAAAATGTACCGGTCCGGGATCCGTTCCATCCGGTTGCAGGCGGCTGAAACAGCCCTTACAGCGAGTGCGGTCCGTGAACTGACCACCGGCCTTATGGGATTATTGGGAAAGGCCATAAACTCTACGAACAAGCCTGCAAGTTCAGCTCAAATCATCCTCAGCCTCTCGCCACCGGGAGGAGTGATCAATCATGAAGAGGGATACCGAGTGGTGAAGGATAAAAGTAATATCCGGATAGAGGCCCTGACCGACCGGGGCCTGTTGTATGGCAGCTTTGCGTTGCTGGCCTACCTTCAACAGGCGAGGCCCCTCCATGCCCTTCATCTGGAATCGAGCCCAAAGATCAAGTTGCGGCTCCTCAATCACTGGGACAATCCCAACGGGACCATTGAGCGAGGATACGCCGGTTCCTCTTTATGGAAATGGTACGACCTGCCCGATCAACCGGATCCCAGGTACAGGGACTATGCCCGGACCAATGCCTCCATCGGGATCAACGGCACCGTCGTGAATAATGTCAATGCCAGTGCCCGTTTTTTGAGCAGGGAATATCTGGTCAAGGTGGCCGCCCTCGCTTCCATTTTCAGGCAATACGGCATCAAAACCTATTTATCCATCCGGTTTACGGCTCCTACTTATCTGGACGGATTCAAGACTGCGGACCCCCTGGATCCCGCCGTGCGCCAATGGTGGAAAGAAAAAGCCGGCGAGATCTACAGCCTGATTCCCGATTTCGGAGGCTTCCTGGTAAAAGCCAATTCCGAAGGGGAACCGGGACCCCAGGATTATAACCGCACCCATGCCGACGGAGCCAATATGCTTGCGGAGGCCCTGGCGACCCATGGCGGTATCGTGATGTGGAGGGCTTTTGTTTACAAGGCCAATCCCAATAACGACCGCGCTTCAGAATCTTATAATGAATTCAAACCGCTCGATGGTCAGTTCCTGGATAATGTGCTGGTCCAGGTGAAAAACGGGCCCATCGATTTCCAGCCCCGGGAACCTTTTCATCCTTTGTTTGGGGCCATGCCCCGCACCCCCTTGATGATGGAATTCCAGATCACCCAGGAGTACCTGGGATTTGCCACCCATTGGGTCTATCTGGCCAATATGTTCAAGGAAGTATTGGACAGCGATACCTATTCCAAAGGACCTGGATCTACAGTCGCGAGGATCATCGATGGCACAGTGGACCGGCACAAGTTGAACGGTATCGCCGGAGTGGCCAACACCGGTTCCGACCGCAACTGGTGCGGGCATATTGGCAACCAGGCCAACTGGTATGCCTTCGGGAGGCTGGCCTGGGATCCTGATCTGCAGACCGGCTTTATTGCCGAAGACTGGATTCGTATGACGCTCACCCGGAATACCGCTGATGTTGACGTGATCAAAAAGATCATGATGGACAGCCACGAAGCCTGTGTGGACTACATGACCCCCCTTGGACTGCATCATATCATGGGTGAAAGCATTCACTTCGGCCCCCAGCCCTGGCTGGCCCGGAGCGGTCGCGCGGACTGGACCTCGACCTACTACCACCGGGCCGACAGTATAGGACTGGGTTTTGACCGCACCGAAGGCGGCAGCAAAGCCATCGGCCTTTATGCCCCGGAGGTGCAGGCCCAATGGAAGGATCCCGAAACGATTCCCCTGAAATACCTGCTTTGGTTCCATCACGTGAATTGGAATAAAAAGCTGAATACGGGCAATACGCTGTGGGAAGAACTCTGCAAACGATATTATTCGGGAGCGGACCGTGCGGCCGGTTTCCTGAAAGCCTGGCAAAACCTTCAAGGCCGACTCGACCCGGAAATCTACTCAGCGATCGAAGGCAAACTGAAGAGGCAAGGGTGGGAAGCGGAGTGGTGGCGCGATTCCTGCCTCCTGTATTTTCAGACTTTCAGCAAACTGCCAATCCCGGGGTCCTATCCAAAAATCAACAGGTCCTTGGACGAACTCAAACAACTGGTCAGGCTTTACCAAATGCGTTGAACGCGCGAACACGAATTATATTTAAAAAATCATAATATGAAAATCCTGGTTGGCTGTCTCTTTCTTTTTTTATGTTTTCGGGAAAGTCATGCTCAAGACCTGGTGAAATCTGCGGTCTATTCCGGACAAAATCCAGGTCTGCTTTTTGAGGGAGAATTGGACCTGTTGAAGGATGCCCGGCTTGAACTCTTGTCGACCCCCGCCGGTCAATTGTACGATGGCGGAGGCACGGACAGGGAGATCCTTCTGCTTGTAAAAAACGGATCTGGCGATTTCCATTCGAAAGACCCAGTCGTCGGGCTCAGCCCCGGGAGCATCGCCCTGGTATTGCCCGGTGAAAGATTTCAACTGAAAAACCATGGCTCCCATGCCCTGGATTTTTACCTCTTCAGTTACAGGGCTAAAATTAAAAATTCCGCCTCCGATTCGGCCCGTTCCCTGGTGCGCGTTTGGGAGGATCTGATTTTCAATCCCCACGACAAGGGGGGCATTCGCCGTTATTTTGACCAGGCGACCTCGGAGACCAAACGGTTCGAAATGCATGTGACCACTCTGAATGGAGGGCTTCGCAGCCATGATCCCCATACCCATAAGGCCGAAGAAATCGTCCTCATGATCGAAGGCGATACCGAAATGCAGATCGGGGACCGTTTTTTTAAAGGAAGATCGGGGGATGTTTATTTTCTCGGCACCCAGGTCCCTCATGCCATCCGGAATACCGGGGACAAACCTTGTACGTATTTTGCTTTTCAGTGGCAATGAACTTGCTAACTTGCCAAATTACTAACTTACCAACTTGCCTCCTGCCCCTTCTCCCCGGATCTACTTACTCACCGGAGCGGCCTGCATATCCCTTTCGCCGATTTTGACCAAGTTGACGGAAGTGCCGGGATTGACTTCTGCTTTTTACCGGGTGACTCTGGCCATGGTGGTGCTCTTGCCGGTGGTTTTATATAAAAAGCATTATAAACTGTCCCCGGGAAAAATTGGAATGGCCCTACTCTGCGGTTTATTTTTTGCCATGGACCTGGCCTGTTGGAATATGTCGCTGATGATTTCCAATACGGCGGTGGCGACGGTTTTGGGCAACCTGGCCCCGGTATGGACCGGCCTCTTGTTGCTGATCTTCCGAAATCAACGGCCTTCGGCCTATTACTGGGTTGGGGTGGGAATAACCCTTTGCGGAGTGATTTACATGATTGGCTGGTCCAGGATTATTCACTTTAACCTGACGGCAGGAAATCTCCTGGCTCTCGCAGCCAGTTTTTTTTATGCAATTTATATCGTGATCACCCGGCTTACCCGGTCCGGAATTTCTACCATGACCTTCATGTTTTATTCCATGCTGGGTTATCTGCTTTTTTCATTTTTATTTGCCTGGCTGGCGGGAGCGCCCCTTTCCGGTTTTTCCTCCCGCTCCTGGCTGATGTTGGTCCTGCTGGCCATGGTCCCGCAATTGTTGGGCTGGCTTTGCGTCAACCATGCCCTTGGACACCTCGCCTCGACCGAAGTGTCTATGGTATTGCTGGGCCAGATCGTGATCGCCAGCCTCCTGGCCACCGTCGTCTTTGATGAAATCCTTAGCCTGGCTCAGATCCTGGGCGGCTTGATCGTCGTGTTGGGGATCGCGGTCACTTATCTGAACCGTGGGTTCCTGAAATCAGTTTTGGAGTAGTCAGCTTTCAGCATTCAGCGGTCAGCATTCAGCGGTCAGCATTCAGCGGTCAGCATTCAGCCGTCAGCATTCGGCCGTCAGCATTCAGCGGTCAGCATTCAGCGGTCAGCATTCAGCCGTCAGCATTCAGCGGTCAGCATTCAGCCGTCAGCCTTTTATTCTTATAGCTTATAGCTTATAGCTGATTGCTGATAGCCGATAGCTGATAGCTGATAGCTGATAGCCGATAGCTGATAGCCGATAGCTGATAGCCGATAGCTGATAGCTGATTGCTGATTGCTGATAGCTATTTCTTGATCAATCTCATTTCTTCCTCCGTCAGCATTACATCCCACACACTTTCCCCGATATCCCGGAGCAGGGTGAAACTGATTTTTCCTTCCTTGTTTTTTTTGTCCTGTTTCATCAAAGGAAGGAGGAGGTCCGGGTCAAAAGCAGGAGGAGGGCCGTAAAGGGATTCAATATACCCGGTGATGGCTTCCTTTTTATCCGTAGTAAGGCCGGTATGCCGGTTGGAAAGCAGGGTTTCATAAATCATGCCGGCGGCTATGGCTTCACCATGCAGGAGAGGGTGATCGGTGCGCAGATAATGGCTTTCGAGGGCGTGCCCGATGGTGTGGCCGAAATTGAGAAGTTTGCGCATCCCGGATTCAAAGGGATCTTCCGAAACGATTTTTCTTTTGACTTCCAGGGACCTCCGGATGATGGGCTGCCAGGACGCCGCCCTCAAATCGAAGATCCCGGAGAGTTCCTGCCAGTGACCCCCGTCTGCGATAAGGCAATGTTTGATCACTTCGGCGTAACCGCTTTTAAGTTCACGGTCGGATAGGGTTTGAAGGAAATCCGGATGGATGAGGACGGCGAGCGGATCCCGGAACACCCCAATATGATTTTTATAGCCTTCAAAATCGATTCCGAGTTTTCCTCCGATGGAGGCGTCCACCTGGCTCAGGAGGGTGGTGGGCAATTGGATAAAACGGATCCCTCTTTTATAAGTGGAAGCACAAAATCCACCCATATCCCCGATTATGCCTCCTCCGAGGTTGATCATGATGGCCTGGCGGTCAAGGCCGGCCTGGGTCATGGCTTCCCAAATATGAATGCAGCTGTGGATGTTTTTATTCAATTCTCCCGGTGCAACACTGAAAACCGACCACGAGCGATCTCTCAACAGGGGCTCGACCAGGGGGAGACAATGGAATTTGGTATTGTGATCGGTCAGGACAAAAAGGCGGACTCCCGGATTTTGAGCCAACAGGGAGCTGAGGCTTTCCGCTGGGTTTCCCAAAAAAATGGAATACTCCTTAAGGTCAATTTTTTCCATCGTAGATCGTGTGGGTGGTCCAGGCTTGGGCCCGTTCGGAAAACAGGGGTTTTACCAATGTCCAGATCTTCCTGAAAAGTTCGGATTGCCGGTAAGCTTCCAGGGATTGGAGGTCCTGCCAGGCGCTCAGGGTAAAAAAAATCCTGGGATCGTTGGCATCTTGCTGCAATTGAAGGGAAAGGCAACCGGCCACTTCCTGCATGTTCAGGGCGTGTTTGCCAAACAAATCCAGGAAACGGCCGGTGTGTTCGGGGTGGAATACCATTTTTACAATCCGGGTGATCATATCTTGTCGTCGAAAAAGTCAATCTGAATGGTTTCATCCACGCTCAGGCCGAGCATGCCCGCGGCGTTTCCGGCATGAATGGCTATTTCCAGGTAGTTGCCGGAATTAAAAAGGCATAAGGTTTCTCCTACGGCCACCTCCTGGTAATTGTCGCTGATCTGGTGAATGGTGTCGTTGCGTTTCATGTAAATGCTGAATTCCCGGCCTGCGCGGGTTTTTTCAAACTGGTCGCGGGTAATATTCACCACCACATTGCCATACCGGTCGATGTAGATCACCGAACCGCGGATCATGTGCCGGGTGATCACGGGCTGCAACTGGATCCGCATGATCAGGTTCCGGACGGGCGGACCCAGTTCGGACAGCGGTTTGCCGGAGATGATATGGCCCACCATATGGCTGAGCACCTCCTTGACTGAAAATGAATTTCCGGCCGGGTCGGTATATTCGAAAATGTCCATGGGCAATTTCTCAAAGGCGAGGCTGAAAATGCCGTTGTTGGGACCGATAAAATAATACCCCTGGAATTCAAAAGCCAGGTAAGAATGGGTGTTGTTGTAATTGTTCAGCACGCTGATGACATGGATGGAACCTTCCGGGGCGTCCCGGTAACTGTTTTTTAACACCCAGCCGGCCGTGACGATATCATGGGGTTTGATTTCATGAGTGATATCCAGAAATTTCAGGTTAGGGTCTTGCTTCAGCATGGCCCCCTTCAACCGGCCGGCGCTGGCATCCGCGAGGCCAAAATCAGAAATTAAAGTAATCCACTGCATGGGCTTGCCTGCCTGTTTTTACGTAATTTTGAATTAAGAATGCCTCAAAAATACATATTATTTAAAGCTTTAATATCTTTAATCCATTAAACTATTGGACAAAACAAGTGAAATCAACCTCACGTTTGAGGGAGTGGAGCCGCTGGAACTCTTAGGGGAAAATAACCTGAAACTAAATCTTCTTCGTAAAGCCTATCCCGATGTCCAGATCACATCGAGAGGAAATGTGCTTAAGCTGGTCGGTGAGAAAAAAAACACCCAGGAAGTCAAAGCAAAATTTGAATCGATGGTCCGGTACCTGAAAGAACACCAGGAACTGACTGCGCACACCGTTGAAGACCTGTTGGCGGGATCAAACCTTTTTGAAAGCCGCATCCAGGCTTATACCGAGGAAAACATCATCCTCCATGGACGGGAAGGCCGCCCCATCCGGGCCAAAACACGCAATCAGAAAATACTCGTGGAAGCCTCCGAACAACACGATATCGTATTCGCGGTCGGGCCTGCCGGGACGGGCAAAACCTATACGGCCGTAGCCCTGGCCGTTCGCGCTCTCAAAAACAGGCTGGTCAAAAAAATCGTGCTCACCCGGCCGGCGGTGGAAGCGGGCGAGAGCCTTGGATTTTTACCCGGGGACCTGAAGGAAAAAATCGATCCTTATCTGAGGCCGCTTTACGATGCCCTCGACGATATGATCCCGGCGGACAAGCTTGCCCAATTCATCGAAAGCAGGATCATTGAGATCGCGCCCCTGGCCTATATGCGGGGACGCACCCTGGACAATGCTTTTATCATCCTGGATGAAGCACAAAATGCCACCCCCCTGCAGATCAAGATGTTTCTCACCCGTCTTGGGCCAACGGCGAAATGCATCATCACCGGAGACTTATCCCAGATTGATTTGCCCCGGAACCAGAAATCCGGCCTGGCCCAGGCCATTTACCTGCTCGCCCATATCAACGGCATAGCAAAAGTGGAATTAACCACCGAAGATGTGGTAAGGCACCGGTTGGTAAAGGAAATCATCAAAGCCTACAGCAAAGATCAAAACCTGGAAAGGCACCAGGATGAACAACATTGAGACCGGCTCTCTGAATTATTCCAAGGGTGAATGGAGGATCTGTTCCGAATGTTCCCGGGCTTTCACTTCATCGATCACCCTTTCCACGATGCCGTCCCGGAGGATAAAGGTAGTCCGCAAGACTCCGTCGTATTCACGGCCAAACAGTTTTTTAGGCCCCCATACTCCAAATTTATTAATCAGGTCCAGGGCGGGATCTGAGATCAGGGGATAGGGAAGCCGGTATTTTTTAATAAAATTCTGGTGTTTGCGGATGGAGTCGGGGCTGACTCCAAATACCCGGTATCCCTGTTTGATAAAGTCTTCGTAATGATCCCTGAGATTGCAGGCTTCCTCGGTGCAGGTGGGGGTATTGTCCTGGGGGTAAAAAAACAGGATGACCTTACCGGAAGAAAGGTCCCGGTTTGAAATGGCGCTGCCATCGTGCAACCGGCTTTGGAAGGCAGGAAGGGGGCGGCCTTTTTTTAAACGGGCCATTTTATTTTACGAAGGTTTGAACAAAATTCCGCTCATTTCCACGGTCATCTTTGACTTGTAGGCGCAGCCGGTGCGTGCCTTTGGCGGTCCGTTCATCAAACCGGTGCGTAAGGATATCGGTTTTGGAATCCAGTTCCATCAGGATCCACTGGTCATCGATGGTTGCATTATAAGTGAGGCGGTCGGCCTGGCCCGCGACCTCAAAATTGTCGGTGATCCTGAATTTCATCAAGCTGCTGCTTTTCATGTCGGTTTTGAAAGACACCGGGGTGATCACCGGAGGAAGAGTATCGACCACTACCCCAAACTGGCCAAAAGCATTGATTTTGGTCTCCAACCAAGCCCCGTTCCAGGTTCCACCGCAATTGGTCACCGACTGGCCGTTAAAAAGCCCGATGACGCATTTGTTTTTTAGCCGGGAGGGTATGCCCTCCGGTTTGAGCGAGATCACATAAGAGGTGTGCAGGGGAGTGGACGGGTCGTGAACCCGGTAAACCGCCGACCAGGACTCTTTCCTTACCGATCTATCCAATTGCAGGTCAATGTCCGTATAAAGGGAATTAGCGGGAAACAGCAATTTGAGGTCTTCCCGGTCTTCGGTAAACGGCTGATCATAGGCTATGGGATGGGAAGCTCTGATTTTTTGTTCCGGGGCGGATCCATTGCCTTGGAGGTAAAATTTCACCTGGGACTTATTGCCCGAATAATCGTAAACGTCGATGTGCACGTTCCGCCCCTGGCCCTGTGTAAGCGGGATCCAGCCATCGTTTATTTTTTGTTTGTAGATTGAAAGTTTATTGCCCGGCAGCCGGAAAAGGCGATGGTAGGATTGGCGCCGGAGGACCTGTTCCTCGTAATCCCGGTGTGCATTGGAATATCGCTGGGCATCGAAGAATACGCCGTTCATGTCAAACTGGTAATGCAACTGCCCGTCTACATACAAACTGATCCCGTATACGCCCAGCCGGCTGCTGCTGTTGAGGCTCTGGTCGTGGGTCCGGATGGCGACCCCGGCATATCCGCCGTTTACCTGGATGGTATCCCTGGAAGGCATATACAGTCCGGGTGCCTTATTTTGTAAGGCCAGGGTCTGGATGGTTTTCGGCACGTAAGGATCCGGCTCGAATAATTTAACGGCAAACAATTGAGGGGCATTGTGGTCCGGTACGCGAATGCCGTACTCCAGAGGATTCAAGGCTTCTTCAGTCATGCTGTTCCGGATTTCAAAATGGAGATGGGGGCCTGTAGAACTTCCGGAATTGCCCATGTAAGCGATCAACTGGCCCTCTTCCACCGGAAAAGTGGTGGCATTGAGGCTGATATCCATCTCAAATCTCTGCCTCCTATAATGTTCTTTTTTTATAAAGTTTTCAATGGAGGGGATAAAACGGTCCAGGTGGGCATACACACTGGAATGGCCATTCGGATGCTGGATGTACAGCGCCCTTCCATAACCATAAGCAGAAATCTTGATGCGGCTGACAAATCCTTTGGAGGCAGCATACACCGGTTCCCCCGTGGATCCATTCTGCGACTTGATGTCCAGGCCGGTGTGAAAATGATTAGGCCTCAGTTCGCCAAAAGTTCCGGAGAGAGCGATTTGACGATGGACCGGC
>JAKQHS010000042.1 GCA_029557915.1 Bacteroidota bacterium
AGTGGTCATGAACAATGTTAAAAACAAGTTGGTCGCCAGGGTGTTCGCAACAATTCTGCGCGGAACCCCCTTTGTAAAACTTGGAAATTATGCATAGAAATAAATATCATAAAAGATTTGGAGGATCGTAGAAATTCGTCCAGAACCCAAGAAGCCAAACAGGGATCCACAAATCAATGCAGGTCAAAGCCAAGGTTTATCCAAAATAAAAAGAGATAGTTGGTGAACCGTGGACGGTTTCCGTTGTGCACAGGGCGGTCTGCAGAAATTAGGGAATAGTTAATAATTGCTGCAAAAAATAAAACTTCAGCGATCGAGGTCTGTTTTGTTCTGGTAGATATCCGAAATCATGGGGACAATTTCGGTGACCGGAAGATAAGGATGGCCGAGGTTATGGTTCAGCCGGGCGATTTTCGCCATATGCCTCCAATGCCTGGCCATTTCCTTCAAGCCGAATAAATAACTGTGCCCGGGATCGTAAATATGGGTGGGTTCGCTGAAGGCTCCGTTTAATTCGATCACCTTAAAATTCAGGCCATTTTCCAGTTCTTCCCAGGAATTGAACTTTATATCGTATCGCCCATAATAGAAACCGGGAATGGATTGACTGAGCCGGTCTATGACAACATTGAGTTTTTCACTGGCTTTATGACTGCTGTCGTAAAAGGTGGAGCCCCGGGCATGATTGCCAATAGGCGATAAGAGTATTTGTTCGTCTTTCCCCAAAATAGTATTCCAAACAGACTTATTTTCTTTTTCAAGCCAGGATGACTGGGGATGATAACGGTAGCTTTTGCCAACCAGCTGGCCGGCCGTGTGAATACCATCCCCGGTAATAGTCACTCCCTTTTTTTCAACAATGCCGCTGATGAATCCCTGCGACTGGTCCGGATAACGCATATAAAACACCCCTATCTCCAGGGGCAAAGGGATGTATTCCTGGATGAGGAAATCAAACCCCGCACCGGCAGCATATTGCCTGAGTTCATTGAGATCCCGGACCAGTTTTACTTGTTTTCCCCGGTAACCCCGGTCCGGTTTTACAATCATCGGAAAAGCCAGATTTTGTTCATCCACCCTTTTTTCAATATCCGGAAGCGGTTCTCCTTTTTTGATCAAAATGGATTTGGGCAGCATGCCGGGTGGAAACAATAAATGCATTTCATCTTTTGACTCCGGGCTCATCCCGCCGTATTTAAAAGAAGGGTTTACCGCATTAAAAAAACCCAGGGACCGGGCCCTCAGGCTGCAGGCCAGGTACCAGGGCGCCAGGGACAGATATAGGGTCCACATGGGCCAGTATTCCCAATGAAGCAACCGGTGCAGTTTTAATTGGAGGCGGAAGATCAAATGGGCTGGGCCCGGCTTAGCCATTTTTCCGTAGGGTTCTGTTTTGCCAGGTCAAGATAGGTGTAGAGGGCACCTTCGGCAGAAAATTCAACCTGTGAAATATTATGGGTTTTATACTGGTTTTCCCTCAGGATCCGCAGGCCGTTCACGGGGTCCTCGTTTTGATGATGGAGGTGGAAGTTTAAAAGGTCCTGCCTTTGGATACGATGGTGGTTTTTTATAAATGTTGAATACCAGTTTTGCCGAAGTTGACTGGCCGCTTCATCATATAAAGTGACGGATGAAAAGATATAGGGTTGGTATGGATCCAATCCCATGATGTGTTTCCCTTCGCCGTCCCAGACCAGGCGGCAGAGTCCATGACTATCCATATAAATGACCTGGAAGGGTTCGATTTCAGCCAGGTCATAAGCTCTAAAACCCGGGACAAAGGGTTCCGATTTAAATAAGTCAATCAATACCAAACCCCGGCTTTTTCTGCGTGCCGGCCGGGGGCTATGCTTCCGGAAGGCGCCGTTGAGCAATACGGCCACACGATGTTGGTTGTCGGAAATAAACCAGGTGCCCCCGGAACGGGAATCCCGGTTGAAGAACAACTGCCTGCTTCCGTATAAAACCATTTCCGGTTCAGCGGATGGGGGACAGGAGGTTTTTTCATCCCGGCTGGAGGTAAGGATCCTGGTTTTTCCGGAATGGAAATAAGTCACTGTGCACATCGGGCCCGGTAATGAAGGGTGGAGGGTGCGACCCCAAACTGTTCAGGCAAGGCCAGGCCGGTCATGGATTCAAGGGCTACCCGGATCAGGGCCTGGTGGTGGATGCAGTGTTCGAGGTTGTAGATCAGTTCCCGGTAATAATTGGTGGACACCGTAGTGGGATGTCCATGAAAGGAATATTTGATATGCAGATCTTGGTTGGGACGGTCTATCTTATGAATAATAACCTGGATCAACCGGAGCGCATGGCTTAAATCGGTTTCGATCTGTCCCTCCCGCTTTCTTTCATCATAGGAAATAGTTCCCAGGTAATAACCTTCATCCAGGCAATCGAACATTTCCAGGATATGACGGGTATGCATGCCAATGGATGCATTCCCGAGCAGGGGACAGGGTTTTATATAAATAACCTGACCGCTCTCTTCCAGTACCTGAGCCAGGCTGGTCAGCGCTTCCTTGATGGATTGGATCATTGCCGGGATTTGCACATTTTTAAAAGGCGAAAGATATCTTCTGAGAGGGATACGGCAAAATTTTTACCCCAATTCAAACCCGGCCCGGTAGCAGTGTTTTTAAAAGGGGAATAATAAAGGAGTGTTCCTACAGAAAACCAACAGGAGAACCGTGTTCAAATGTCTGTAAACGGCTAAAAACGAAAAGAAACGATTGTACACCGGCTCTCCGGCATTCCGGGCTTTACTTTGCGATAAAAAACATGGGGACGATGATCACTAGCTTAATTTTGCCTAAAATGGAGAAACCGAATCCGGTAAACGCCCGACTGGAACTGGCTCAGCAATTCGTGCAATATACCAACCGGAATATATTCCTCACGGGTAAAGCCGGTACCGGTAAAACCACTTTTCTTAAAAACCTGAAACACCACACTCCCAAAAGGATCGTCGTGGTGGCTCCAACAGGGGTGGCCGCCATCAATGCCGGGGGAGTGACCATTCATTCCTTTTTTCAGCTTCCTTTCGGACCCTTTATTCCGGGACAAGACCGGCAAGGGGACAGCCGGGAAATGAAATTCAGCAGGGAAAAGATCAGGACCATCAGGGCCATGGACCTGTTGGTCATCGATGAAATCAGCATGGTGCGTGCGGACTTGCTGGACGGCATGGATAGGGTCCTGAGGCGATTCCGGAACCCGGACAAACCCTTTGGAGGAGTTCAGGTCCTCATGATCGGGGACCTGCACCAGCTCGCTCCCGTCATCCGGGAAGAAGAATGGGAATTGCTCAGGCCTCATTATCCGAGTGTTTATTTTTTTGAAAGCCAAGCCCTTAAGCTCAGCAGGCCGCTTACCCTGGAACTGACCCATATCTACAGGCAGGAAGATGAAAAATTTATTGGTCTGCTGAACAGGATCAGGCAAAAAAAGATGAATCCGCAGGACCTTGAGTGGCTAAATTCCCGTTACCGGCCCGAATTTGAACCAACCGGAGAGGACGGATATATTACCCTGACCACCCACAATGCCACGGCTCAATCCATCAATCAGAACAGGTTGATGGTTCTCAAGGGGACAATGCAGGTTTTTCATGCGCTGGTGGAAGGTGAGTTTCCGGAATCGACCTATCCCAATGAGTTCAGGTTGGAACTTAAAAAGGGCGCCCAGGTCATGTTTATTAAAAATGACACCAGCCGGGAGAAAAATTATTACAATGGTAAAATCGGTACCATTACCTCCATCCGCGAGGAAGAAATCAGGGTTCTCTGCCAGGGAGAAGAAGAGGAGATCAGGGTAGGCCGGGTAAGCTGGCAGAATATAAAATATGTGCTGGATGAAAACAAACAACTGGTGGAACAGATCCTGGGGACCTTCACGCAGTTTCCGCTCAAACTGGCCTGGGCAATCACCATACATAAAAGCCAGGGCTTGACTTTTGAGAAAGCAGTCATTGATGCCCAGGCCTCCTTTGCCCATGGACAGGTATATGTTGCCCTCAGCCGTTGTAAAACTTTTGAAGGCCTTATTCTCAGCACCCCCCTGAGCAATCAAAGCATCAAAACCGACCAGGCCATTTCCCATTTCAGCGAAGAAGCCAGTCAACAAAACCTTGACGCATCCACCCTCTATGATTCCAGGAAACAAACCCAGGAGGAATGGATCAGGGATTTGTTTGATTTCCAGGCCCTCAAAAAAAACCTGGCTTTTCTGTCCCGGCTGACAGAGGAAAACAAAAATCACCTGGTTGAATCTGCCCCTGTCGCCGTACAGGAATTGAAAAACCGGTTGAATGCGGAAGTGCTGGTTGTCGTGGAAAAATTTCTTCTTCAGCTGCCCTATTACCTGGAACAGGCCGTGCTGCCCGAAGAAAACCAGGGTTTACAGGATAGAATACAAAAGGGTTGTTCTTATTTGCTCCCAAAATTGGAAGGGCCCTGGATGGACACCCTCCAGCAGTTGGACCTGGATTGCGACAATAAGGAGATGAAGAAGAAACTCCGGCAGGCCCTGGATCAGGTTTTGCAGGAAGCCCGCGTAAAAATGGAAGTGTTGAAAGCCTGCCGTGCAGGATTTGAATCTACCCATTACCTGCAAGCTAAAACCAATGCCGGACTGGAACCGGAAATAAAAAAATCTTCGCCGAAAGGGTCAAAAGAAGAGAGTACAAGCCCGGAACAACCCGGTTTGTATCAGGTGCTCAAACAATGGCGCGACGGCCTGGCGGAGACAAACAAACTTCCCGTATATATGATCATGCCCCAGAAAGCAATGAAACAGATCAGCGCCTTGCTTCCGGGCAATCTTGCCGCCCTGGCTTCCATAAAAGGCATTGGCGCGCAAAGGCTGGCGCAACATGGAGAACAAATCCTTCATTTGATTGAGGAATATTGCAATCGGCATCAGCTCAGCCCCCATTGCCTTGAGGAAACAAATTTGCCCCCCCAAAAGAAAATTCAAAAAGGCGAAACCCAGCAACGGACCTATCAACTTTTTACCCAGGGCAAGTCTATCCCGGAGATTGCACAGGAAAGGGGCCTTGCCGTTTCCACGATTGAAAATCACCTGGCGAAGTATATAGCCATGGGCCTTTTGCGAGTGGAGCAGATCATGGCCCCGGACAGGATCGGTAGGCTTAAAACGTATATGGAAGACCACTCCCATGCGGGCAATAAAGAAATCAAAGATCATTTTGGGGAGGAGTTCAGTTATGGGGAAATCCATATGGTCCGGGAATCCATGACCGGGCCCGGGCAAAATAATATACCCGTATAAAAGGAAGTCATCTCAGGACAATATGAGCCAGCATCTTGTGCATTAAAATTTGGCAGTTTAAATTCGAAACAGAAATTAAAAGGATCGCAGGGACCTTGTGATGAAATTTGAATTTTGAAACACATGGGAATTGTCTCCCTGTTAAAGAACAGGGAACATTCGGAAAGTAGAATTATTATAAAAGGAAAGACTTTGAATAAGCTGGAGTACTGACTTTTTATAATAACCCGTTTACCTCAAGGGTGACAGAAACACTATGAGAACGGAGTCCAGGCAGCCCGGAGAGATATTCGCCGGACCGGGAAAACCGGTGGATATCAATCCGGCAAGCCTGCGGCTTATCGATTTCGCATGGTGATTTTGGTTGGGGAAGGAGCATTGGGCACATTGCCTCCGGAATGGTAAATGCCCTTTGCCTAATGAATTCGTTAGAGCAGTGTCTGATATAAAACCGGGGAATTTATATCGGCGGGAGTGCCTGCCTTGTATGCCTGGCTTCCAAGCAAAAAATGAAGGCATTTTTTAATCACGCTAAAAAATTGAATTATGGCACATTTTGAAGAACTGCGTTTTAATGAAAAAATGGAAGTGGATGGGGGATGGGTCGTCACTTTCTCCCGGGCGGTCCTTAAAAAAACAATCGTGGGATCCATCGCCTTATTTGTGATAGACAACTGGTCCACCACCAAAGAGGCGGTCCTGGACGGAGTGCAGGACGGCATGAAAACCTGGAATTAAAATCAACTCGCCTTGAAAGATAAAATCAATAAACTGCTGGAATACCTGGACCAATTGCATCCGTTCATCTATATCTTTTTTGTGATCGGATTCCTGTATGTTTTGAAATTTGTGATCAAGGAACTTTATTCATTATTTTTTAATCATTAATCAAACACAACTATGATAGAACTGACTTTTAATGAAACGACCCAGATTACAGGGGGAGCCCCTACCAGGAAAACAAGTTTCGTATATGACTTCCTTTATGCGATTTCGTATGGAGTGACCTGGTTTCTTGGGCAGGGCGATGAGATGAGCGAAGCCATTGTGAGGCAGGATCTAAAGCACGTCTGGTAGAAAGGATTCAAAGGGCGCCTGGTTTAATCCGAATTAGCCGGGACCCTGTCCCTGAAAACCAGGCCTAACCCTTCATATAAGGATCCGCATTTCATCCACAAGTATTTAGGGCTTATAGTATCTATTTATTAATGGTGTTCCGGGAGGGCCTGCTTCCCAGCAGGCCTTCCCCCTTTTTTCCTTGGACGGACCAGGCGGGTTCAGCTTTAATTTTCACCTTTTCCTTTGGTTTTACAGGTTTGAAATCTGTTTTTTACATCATGCTGGGCCTTTTCCTGGGCCTGGTATTCCTGTTTATCGGTTTTGCCCCGGTACCGGTGAACCTTAAACTTCAGGGCATGATCAGGCCTTCCTCAGAAAGGGCCGAACTGGTTTGTTTAACGGCGGGTTTTATAGATTCCATTTATGTAAAAGAAGGAGAAGCGGTGGATGCCTTTCAACCCATTGTCTCCATAATAAATAAGGAAAGGGCAACGAAAATGGATCAGCTTCTAACCGAAATCGGGCAATGCCTTTCCGACCTCCGGGACCTCGATCTCCTATGCAAGGTCACCGGTGCGGTATCCCCGGAACAGATTTCAAATCCTGCATTTAAACAAGAACTTTTAAAATATGGGTTTGAGGTAAAAAAGCTGGAATTAAGCTTGGCCAAATCGGAAAATGAATTCAAAATCACCAAAGAACTTTTTATGAATAAAATCATTGCCCCTAAAGAATATTCAGACAAAGAATTTGAATACTTGCACCACCTGGCGGAGGCAGAAACGGTCAAAAGACAGCAAATGATACTCTGGCAGCAGGCAAGGCAAACCAAAGGGCGGGAACTGAATGCCCTGCAATCCCAACTAAAACTCTATCAGGACAACGAAACCTGGGATATGGTCCGGGCCCCGGTTTCAGGAATTGTCCTGGGAACACGGTCGATTTATAAGGGATCCGCGGTCCGGTCCGGTCAGGTCCTTGGCAGTGTTTCCCCCGAAGGGGAGCTCATTGTGGAATGTTATGCGGGTGCGGATAAAGCGGGTTTGCTGGAAAAAGGCCATACAGGCCGGTTCCAGGTTGATGCTTATAATTATAAATATTTTGGCTGGCTGGAAGGAAAAATAGTAAGTATAGATAACGATTTTACGGTATTGGACAACCGTCCGGCTTATCGAATCCGGTGCTCCATAGATCAACCCAGGTTATTGATGAAAAACGGCTTTGTTGGGAATCTTAAAAAAGGGATGACCGTACAAGCTCAGTTTACCCTGGCTGAACGAAAACTTTGGCAATTGCTTTGGGATAAACTGGACGATTGGTTGAACCCACAGTCCGGAAGCCAGTCGCCTGCGAAGCCCAGATAGCCCAACCGGATCAGATCGATGAGCATTCCGGCCAGGGTGAAAATAAGGCAAAGGGATATCACCGATTGCGGTGCGGCCTGCCTGGCCTCCGTATCCGCTTTTTACCATTTGAAAATACCTATTGCCCGGATCCGGCAGAAGGCGGGCACTGACCAAAAAGGAACGAACATCCTGGGTATGATAGAAGCGGCGGAGTATCTGGGTTTTGATGCCAGGGGAGTCAAAGGACCTTTCGAGGCCTTGGAAACCGTACCCCTCCCGGTAATTGTCCACCTGGTGGTCCGGGAAATCCTTTACCATTATTGCGTTTTGTATAAAATAGACGCGAAATCCGTTACGCTGATGGACCCTGCAACCGGGAAATTTGAAAAAAAGAAAATTCAGGAATTCCGGGAACAATGGACAGGGGTCGCGGTTTTGATTTCCCCCTCCGACCGGTTCCGGAAAGGCAATAAAAAGACCCCAAACAGTATAAGATTCTGGCAATTGATAGCGCCGGAATCCGGCCTGATCAGCCTGGCGTTTATAGGCGCCCTGCTTTACACTCTTTTGGGCTTGTCCACCTCGATCTATGTTCAGAAAATCGTGGATTTTGTTCTGGTCGATGGGAATACCAGGTTGTTGAACCTGCTGAGTGTGGCCATGGTTTGCCTGCTCCTCTTTCAAATGAGTTTTGGATTTTTAAAAAGCTGGTTTTCCATGAAAGCTGGTCAACATATTGACCGAAGACTGATATTGGGTTATTACAAACACCTCTTCAGGCTGCCCAAGCGGTTTTTTGATACCATGAGAGTGGGGGAAATCATAAGCCGGGTCAACGATGCGGTCAAGATCCGCAGTTTCATCAATGAAGCCGCCCTGGGTTTGATGGTCAATCTTCTCATTCTCCTCTTTTCGCTGGCCGTGATGTTTGTGTATTACTGGAAGTTGGCCATACTCCTGCTTTTTATCCTTCCCGTTTATTTCCTTCTTTATACGTTGAGCAACTGGATCAACAAAAAGTGGGTCCGGCGCATCATGGAGGAATCGGCGGAACTGGAAGCCCAATGGGTGGAAAGCCTGAACGCAGCAGCTACCATCAAAAGGTTCGGAGTCGAAACGCAGTGGAATGAAAGAACGGCCCGGAAATTCAACGCTCTTTTATACTCCGTATTCAGATCGGGAACATACGGCCTGGCTTTGTCCACCGGGGTCGAATGGAGCAACCGGATCTTCACGATCCTGATTCTTTGGGCGGGGTCTTATTTTGTGATTGCAAGGGAGATGTCGGCGGGAGAATTGTTTTCTTTTTATTCCCTCATCGCCTATTTCACCGGTCCCGCCGCATCCATGATCGGAGCCAATCGGGCCGTCCAGGATGCCCTGATTGCCGCGGATCGTCTGTTTGAAATCATTGACCTGGACACCGAACAAAATGAAGATACCCGGATCTGCCTGAGCCCGGAACTTCTGGATGATATCCAGTTCACCCGGGTAGGGTTTCGTTACGGCACCCGGAAGGAGGTTTTCCGGGACCTCAACCTGGTTATCCGAAAAGGAAAATCCACGGCCATTGTTGGGGATAGCGGTTGTGGCAAATCGACCCTCCTTTCCCTGCTTCAGAATCTATACCCGCTTCAAAAAGGAAAAATAACCATTGGAATTTTTGAACTGAATCAGATGTCCAATGCCAGTCTTAGAAAAATAGTTGGAGTGGTTCCCCAGGAAATCAGTCTTTTTGACGGTACCATCGCTGAAAATATAGCCCTGGGAGAATTTTATCCTGACCTCCGGAAAATAACGGAAATCGGTCACCGTCTTGGCATCACTGAATTTGTCGAACAACTTCCCGGAGGATACCATTCCAGGATCAGCGAACAGGGAACCAATCTTAGCAGCGGCCAACGTCAGCGCATTGCCATAGCGAGGGCGCTTTACCGTGACCCCGAAATCCTGATCCTGGATGAGGCAACCTCAGCCCTTGACCCCATAGCCGAATCCAGGGTCCGGGAAACATTAAATTGGTTTAAGGACCGTGATAAAACCATCATCCTTATTGCCCACCGCCTACATACCATCCGTCATTGCGATGAAATTGTAGTTCTTCACGAGGGCAGGGTGTCGGAAGCGGGGACACACGAAAATTTAATGAACTTAAAGGGCCGTTACTTCCAGATGTTTTCGGCATAAACTCCGGGATCATCTAACATTGTTCCTGAAAGCGTCCCAGCGGGTGAATGAAATGGACAGGCAGGGATAGTCCTTTCTTTTTCTAATTTTACTTCCATTATAAAAAATAGTGAATGAAAAAAACGGGAAACGGGAAAAGCCTGGACCTCGTGGCAATAATCCTGTTGCTTTTATTGATTTCCTGTGCGGAAAAGAAGCAAAAGCGGTATTCAGATCCTCTGACCCCGGCAGAAGCCATGCAGCATTTTAAAATAGCAGAGGGTTTCCATTTGGAGCTTTTCGCCGCAGAACCCCAGGTCATGTCCCCGGTAGACATGGCCATGGATGAACAGGGGATTCTCTATGTTATTGAAATGGGCGATTATCCATATATGCCCGAACCCGGGTCCGCCAAAGGCCTGATCAAAGCGTTGCAGGACAAAAACAAGGACGGAAGGGTGGATACGGCCATTGTATTTGCAACAAAACTACCGAGTGCAACCAGCTTGTTGCCCTGGAAAGGCGGCCTCCTCGTGGCGGCCGCCCCGGATATTTTTTTTATGAAAGATACCACCGGGGATTTTGTAGCGGATATCAAGGAGGTTTTATTTACTGGATTTTTTGATGATAATTCGGAAGCCCATATCACCAGTTTCCGTTTTTGCGTGGACAACTGGGTATATGCAAACAACAACGGACAGACAGGGGTGATTACTGCGCCAGGGCATCCCTCATTACCAGCCGTGACGATCAGCGGCGGCGATTTTCGTTTCCGCCTGGATACGGTATTGTTTGAGAAAGAATCCGGGACCGGTCAGTTTGGCATGACCATGGATGACTGGGGCAACCGCTTTTACACTCAGAATACCTGGCATATCCAACAACCTTCGATCAAGGGCAGATATCTTTTTCGTCACAAGTTTTTGCCCGATCAAAAGGCGGATGTAAATATTTCAGATCATGATCTGGAAATGTTCCAGCTCACCCCACCCCCTTATTGGAGACTCGAACGCAGTAACCGGCGCCAGAGAAATTTCGATTCTTTAAAACTGGACCGAAGGGAATGGGCCGAAGATCATTTCACCGGGGCTTCCGGAGGGACTTTTTACGGGGGGGATGCCTATCCCGAATCTTATTATGGGTCCATTTTTACTGGCGAGGTGGCCGGCAACCTGGTTCACCGGGATATCATTGCTCCCAGGAGCGACAAACCCGTTTTTAGCGCCCGGCGCGGCCCCCTGGAAAAAGACAGGGAATTTATCGCGTCTGACGATCCCTGGTTCCGGCCGGTTAACTTATGGCTTGGACCCGACGGTAACCTTTACCTGATTGATATGTATCTGCAGCATATTGAAACCCCCCTTTCTATTCCCCCGGATCTTTTGGCGGATATGGATTTCTCGGCCGGAGATAAATATGGACGTATTTACCGTATCGTTTCGGATAAAGCACCAGCCCGTAAAATGCCTGAATTTAATCTGAGGAAGAACAGTTCTGCAGAACTCGTACAAAATCTTGCTCACCCGAACCAGTGGTGGAGACTGCAGTCACAAAAATTGCTTCTTGAAAGACAAGACCAATCCGTGGTTCCATTGCTGAAAAACATGTTCGCCACCCATACGGATCCCCGGGCAAGGCTGCATGCTTTATATATGCTGGATGGCCTTAAACAACTGAATGCCGATCTGGTGAGCCAGGCTCTTAAAGACCAGTCATGGGGTATAAGGAAACAGGCCTGCCTGCTTGCTGAACGTTACCCTTCTTTATTTGACCCATTAAACAGCCTTCTATCCGATACCTCCATACAAGTGGCTTTTCAAGCCGCTTTAAGCATCGGGGAATTTCCGCCTTCTCGGTCCATGCCCGCCTTGATCCGGGTATTGGAAAAGTACGGATCCGAACCCCTGTTTCGATCAGCTGTATTGAGTTCTTTACCGGGATCATCCATGCCTTTTCTTAACCTATTGTTTACCAAAAGCCAATGGCTCAGGACTCAGCAGGAAGATAGCGTAGCTTTTATGACGGATTTTGCATACATTATCGGTGTCCGCAGGCAAGCCGATGAGGTGAGGGCCCTGATCACCCTCTTGTCGGATACTGACCTGATGAATGAGGGCCTGCAAAAATCCGCCCTGGCCGGGCTCGCTATGGGGATTAAAAGCCTAAAGAATAAAAATAAAGCAGATCCTGGCTTATTTTCAGCAGTGCAAAACCTGAAATTGGGAAAAACGGAAAAATTGAAGTCTGCGGTAGATCAATTTATGGCGGCAATAAGGGATACTTTATAGCAAAATATTTAAACAGCATATTCTGAATGGACAATTTGATATCACGAAGGCTTTTTGTACGGAAATGGTTTTTTTCGGGTTTCCTCCTTGGGGGAGCGGCGGCCCTGGCCGGCGGTTGTGCTTCAAATGAAAAAAAATCGCCCGGGCCTGCCGAAAAAGAGGCCGCGGCGGAGGAAAAGTCAGGGCCGCCATCAGGACCGGAAACTAATCATACGGGCGACCCCTGCACCGATTATTCAGGAGTTTCAGAAGCGGACTTAAAAATCAGGGAAGCCATGGGTTATGTCCCTCTTTCGACCGTGGAGGGAAAACAATGCAGTAATTGTAACTTGTATCTTCCCGGAACCGCATGTGGAAGTTGCCAGTTGTTTAAAGGGCCGGTTACAGCCAATGGAAATTGTACTTATTGGGCGCCGCAAGTCTAAGGGTGGATGGGATAAATCAATCATGAAATCATATTTCAGTTACGGCTTGTTCAGGATAAAGATCAGAGACCGGATCTGCCTGTTATTGGGATCAGTCCTGTTTTTTTCATTAAAGGCCCAGGAACTGAGGATAGGGACCTTTTATACGGATGCCACGCCTCCGATCGGCAGCCCGGTAGCCTATGCCATCGCCCGTTCGGTTACGGAACCCTTAAGCGCGAAAGGCATTGTGATCCTTTCAGATCAGAAACCTATCGTGTTGTGCGCGGTGGACTGGATAGGCATATCCAACGAAGGGCTGGAGGTCTTTGCCAATCAACTTGCCCTTGCAGCCAATACCTCCCCGGAGCGGGTGTCCATTCACGCCCTGCATCAGCACGACGGGGTCCGGTGCGATTTCACCATCGAACGGATTCTGGCCGAATATGGCCTGGGCGGAAGGCATTTTGACAATGTGTTTTTAAATAAAGTAATTCAAAATACCTCGGCCGCTTTGAAAAAGGCCATGCAGGACAATCAGCCCTTTACCCATATCGGTTTTGGCCAGGCCAAAGTGGACAGTGTGGCTTCCAACCGGAGGATTTTGGGCCCGGACGGCAAGGTCGCCATCATTCGCTTCAGCAAATCGGTGGATTCGGCCGCCATCCATGCGCCGGAAGGATTGGTCGATCCCTGGCTGAAAACAGTGAGTTTCTGGAATGGCGAAAAAACCCTGGCGGTGTTGACCTATTATACCACGCATCCCCAAAGCTATTATGGCGAAGGAGACGTCACCTGCGAGTTTGTGGGCATTGCCCGCGAAGCAAGGCAGGCGAAAATGAACGGAATCCCGCACATTCACTTTAACGGGGCAAGCGGCAATATCGCCGCGGGCAAATACAACGACGGGTCCAAAGCTAGAAGACCGGTGCTTGCCGCCCGGGTGGAAAAGGGAATGACCGAAGCATGGAAGAATACCGTTAAAATGCAGGTCTCGGCCGGTATGCTGGAATGGAAGAACCTTAAAGTGAAACTGCCCCTGGGTAAGAATATCGTGGAAAGCGACCTGAGGGCAAGGATCACGAATGATCAGAACACCCCTCCCCAGAAATTTGTAGCGGCCGAAAAGCTGGCTTGGTACCAGCGTTCAAAGGCAGGCGTAAAAGTGAATATTTCAGTCATTAAATTAGGGACGATCCATCTCCTGAACCTGCCGGGCGAACTTTTTGTGGAATACCAGCTTGCCGCCCAGGAAATGAAACCCGGTGAACAGGTTTGTACGGCGGCCTATGAAGAATATGGACCCGGATATATCGGTACAAAAATTTCGTATACCCAGGGTGGTTATGAAACCAGCGGTATCGTCTCGGGAGTAGCTCCCGGCGTGGAAAAAGTTTTATTGCGGGCGATCCATAAAGTATTGAAATAAGCCTCCCGAAGAACATGGACAGAAGAACCTTTGTAAAAAACACCGCGGCAATGGCCGCTTTAAATCCTTTCATGGAAAGGAAGGAAGTTTTTATTACTCCCAAAGCACCCTTGGTAAAAGTCAACCATACCCAATCCAATTTTGAGCGCGAAAAATTGTTGCGGCCGTTTGGATTCAAAGGAGGATACCTCACCGAGTTATGGCAAACCGCCGTTAAGCTTCAATCGGAAAAATACAGCGGAATCGGGCTGGCGACCCAAAGCGTATTGTATGGCGATGCCGACCTGTTTGTCCGATATTCGGAAACGGGAGGCAACGCGCTCATGTATGCCTTGACGGAAAAAGCTTTGCAGCAGGTCAAAGAAACCCCCTTTTCTGATCCGGTCACCCTGATGGATAAAATTCACCCCGGCCTTTACGAAGAAGCGAAAAGAATGACCGGTAAAAGGGATCTCAATGAAAACTTCCTGATGAATGCACTGGTCAGCGTCGATAATGCAGCCTGGTTGTTGTATGCTGCGGAGAATGGCCTGGAAAACTTTTATGATATGCTGCCGGAGCCCTATAAACCGGCTTTATCGTACAAGAATAATAAAGTAGCCTTTATGTTCCAGGTATCTTACGGCATGCCGGTGGAGGAGTTGGTGAAAGCCGTCGAGGAAGGCTATTTTATCATTAAGATCAAAACCGGCCAGCCCGGCACCCAGTCCGAAATGCTGCAGAAGGATATGGCCAGGCTCAGCCAGATCCACCAGGCGTTAAAGGATTTTCGTACGAATCATACACCCGATGGTAAATTGATCTATACCCTGGATGCCAACGCCCGGTATGAAAAAAAGGAAACCCTTCTGCGGTATCTGGACCATGCCCGGGTCATCGGAGCCTTTCCCCAAATTCTTTTTATTGAAGAACCGCTGAATGAAAACAATTCGGAAGACGTATCCGACACCGGGGTGCGGATCGGCGCCGATGAAAGTGTGCACGATGAAAGGACCGCCCTGCAGCGATTGCAGCAAGGATACCGCCTGATGGTATTGAAAGGAATTGCCAAGACCCTGAGTAAAACTTTAAAAATTGCCAGGCTGGCTCATGAACGCAATGTGCCCTGCATTTTAGCCGATCTCACGGTAAACCCTATCCTGATCGATTGGAATAAAAACCTGGCCGCCCGGGTTAAACCCTTTCCGGGCATGGATATGGGCATGATGGAAACCAACGGGGATGCGAATTATGTCCATTGGAAAACCATGCAATCCAGGCACCCGGCCGCAGGCGCCCCCTGGACAAGGGTAAACAAGGGGGTCTTTGAACTGGATGAAGAATATTTCAACCGCAGCGGGGGCATTTTTGAAAAGTCCACGCATTACGAAGAATTGTTAAAAGGATAAACATTCCATGAACCGGCGCAGCGGGTTTCTTTTTTTATTGGAAAAATGTTTCCGGGTTCTGGTTTCCGGAATATTCCTGTTTCTCGTCCAATGTAAACCGTCCGTACCTCAAAAAGGTTTGCTAACCTATACGGAAGAAAACGGGAATTATAAGCCGGTGACGAATCCGGCGGAATGGGAAATCAAAAGGAAACAAGTCCTTAAGGGCATGGAAGAGGCTATGGGGGCCTTGCCTTCACGGGAAGGTCTTCCCCCCATGGATGTCGAATATACCGATAGCCTGGAAGAGGCCGCTTATACCCGATACGACATTCGATTCGTCGCAGCGGTCAATGAAATCCTTCCTGCATATCTCTATATACCCAGGGACAAGGGGGAAAATCAAAAGTTTCCGGCGATGCTTGCCCTCCATGAAACGGATTCCATTGGCAAAAAAAGTGTGGACGGCCAGGGAAAGAATAAGAACCTCGCTTATGCAAAGGAATTGGCAGTCAGGGGATATGTGGTGATTGCACCGGATTATCCCGGCTTCGGGGATTTGCAGCCTTATGATTTTAGTTCCGACCGCTACTGGTCCGGCACTATGAAGGGGATTTTTGATCATATCCGTTGCATCGACCTGCTGGTCTCCCGGCCTGAAGTGGATTCCGGTCGTATCGGGGTCATCGGGCATTCATTGGGCGGGCACAATGCCCTGTTTGTTGGGGCTTTTGATACAAGGTTGAAAGCGATCATTTCCAGTTGCGGCTGGACACCCTTTGCCGATTATGATATTGGCCCCTTTGCCGTGGAGAAATACGGAGGAAGGCTTGGCCCCTATGCACAGGAAAGGTACATGCCTTTGCTCAGGGATAAATACCATCTGGAGGATGCCCTGTTTCCCTTTGATTTTACCGATATCATTGCTTCATTGGCTCCCCGCGCCTTTTTCTCCAACTCGCCTGAAAGGGATGACAACTTTGACGTGCGGGGAGTACGTAAGGGAATTGGGGAAGCGATGAAAGTATACCGGATGTTTGTACAGGAAGACCGGCTTCAGGTGCGTTATCCGGATACCAAACACGATTTCCCGGAGGAGGTCCGGAGGGAAGCTTACCGGTTTTTGGATTCTATCCTGGGTCATAAGGGGGAATAATTATTTTTGCGCCCATGGCTCCTTCAAAAACCAAAATCATTCATCACTTGTCCAAAGACCCGGTGCTCCAGCCCGTCCTGGAAACCGTCCCTTTCCCAAAACTACAACCCAGTTCCGTACCCCTCAGCGAAGCTTTGATTGAATCCATTGTCTATCAGCAATTGTCCATCAAGGCCGCGGCCACCATTTACCAGCGTTTCCTGGACCGGTTTGAGAACAAACAACTTGAATTAAAAAAACTGGCCCGCATGAAAACGGAATCGCTCCGGTCGGTCGGCTTGTCTTACCAGAAGGCGGATTATGTCCGCAACATTGCTTCGTTTTTCCTTCAGAAAGAAAACCAGGATATAGACTGGCCGACCCTGCCGGAGGAGGAACTTCTTAAAAGACTGGTCACCATAAAAGGAGTGGGTCAATGGACGGTCCAGATGATCCTGATCAACCCTTTAGGGAAACTGGATGTCTTTCCGGCCCTGGACCTGGGTGTTCAGCAGGGGATCGTGCGATTGTATGAATTGAAGGAGACAGGCAAAAACCTTATTTCACGGATGCACGAAATTGCGGAACCCTGGCGTCCCTACCGGTCGGTTGCCTGCATGTACTTGTGGAGATGGAAAGATCAGTTTCGAAAGTAGGGCGCCCTTTTTCCGTTTTGAAGGATTGTTCAGGCCTCCCGGGGTTTCCATTTGATATTGCACCCTCCGCTGGGATATTGTTTATCCGTCACCGGCTCGTGGTTTAAGACGGCATCCAGGGCCTTGCGTAAATCTGTCCCCGTAAGAGGAACATCATTTTTGGGTCGCGATCCGTCAAGCCGTCCCCGGTAAACCAGTTTCAGCTCGTCGTCAAACAAATAAAAATCCGGAGTGCATGCCGCGTCATAGGTCCGGGCAACCTCCTGGGATTCATCATAAAGGTAAGGGAATGGATATCCCTGTTCGGCGGCAGTGATCTTCATTTGATCCGGACCATCTGCCGGGTATTTTTGGGCATCGTTGGAACTGATGGCGATAAATGAAACTCCCCTGGGAATATACTCCTTCGCAATGCGGACGATTTCCGGATTCACATGTTTTACATAAGGGCAATGATTGCATATAAACATGATGAGGGTAGCCCGGCCGGATTTAAGTTCATCCAGGGAAAAGGATTTCCCGCTGATCACATCGGGTAAATAAAATTCGGGGGCCCTGGTGCCCAGGGGGAGCATGGTGGATTCGGTGTAGGACATCTGTCGCTTAGAATGGGATAAATTAAAAAACAAAATTAATGACTAATTTGACCCGGGTTGAAATGAAAATACTTCTTCTGCAATGATCACCCTCATGCGGACCACCCCCGGTCATCCCGAATTCAGAAGATTGGTGCACCAGCTGGATGAAACCTTAAAGGAACTCGATGGAGAAGACCATGTGATTTATGCTCCGTTGAACCAAATCCATGTGCTTAAACATGCCGTTCTGGCAATGGAAGGCGATGAAGCCTTGGCATGCGGGGCGTTTAAACATTATTCCAGGGAACTGGCTGAAATCAAAAGAATGTTTGTGGTTTCTTCAAAACGGGGAGAGGGATTGGGAGCGCTGGTGCTGAATGAACTGGAGTCCTGGGCCAAAGAACTCGGCCATTCGGCCTGCATCCTGGAAACCGGCCGGAACAATCCTATCGCCATCCGCTTGTATCTGAAATCCGGTTATGAAGAAATTCCCAATTACGGACCTTATGAGAAACTGATGTCCAGTATTTGTATGAGAAAAAACCTTTGAAATTCAGCACTAACCTTTCTCTCCCCCCACCGGACCGTAAAAGATCACCCAGGTGGAAAAATCATCGGTAAAATCCATAAACCGGTGCTCCTGCCCAGCCGGCACAAACAGGAAGTCATGAGGGCCAAACAAAACTTCCTGGTCGCCGTTAATAAAACGACCCTGACCTGAAATAATAATATAAACCTCATCGCGGTCATGGGGTTTTTGATGATCTTCCTTTACCGGCTTATAGATTTCCACCCTCAGGCTGCCATGTTCAAACAAGGATTCAAACAAGCCGCCCGTACCGGATAATCTGCTTTGAGCCGTCTCTAAGGAAATATGCATGGTTTGATCAACATTAATTCATCTTTTCAATCCCAACGAACGTTTTTTGTCTGCATCCGTAAAAATATTTTGAAACCGATTACATTTTACGTCTTATTCCTTAATTTTAGCATGAAATACCGGATAAAATGACAAAAAAATTCAGATCAGGAAGAAGGCAATTTATCAAACAGGGCCTTCAGACCTCTTTCGCCCTCAGCCTCCCCACGATTGTTCCCGCAAGGGTATTTGGCCGTTTTGCGCCCAGCAACCGCATTACCGTCGGCGCCATTGGCAACGGCCGGATCTCCCGCACCCACGATATGCCCGGGGTCTGGAGGCAGGACTATGCGCAGATCATCGCGGTATGTGACCTGGACACCCACCGTGCACAGGACGGTAAGAAACTGGTCAACGAATATTATTCCAAAAAATACGGAAAACCCTACGACGGGGTTACGGCTCACTATCATTACGAAGAGTTGCTGCAAAACAAGGACATCGATGCCGTCCTCATCAGCACGCCGGACCATTGGCATGCGCGCATTGCGATGGATGCCGCCAAAGCCGGGAAACACATCTACATGCAAAAACCGGCATCCCTGACCATCTCGGAAGGGCGCAAGGTCAGTGATGCGGTCCAAAAAAGCGGGGTTGTTTTCCAGATCGGCAGTCAACAACGGTCCTCCACCCAGTTTCGTTATGCGGCTGAATTGGTTCGCAATGGAAGGATAGGCCAGTTGAAAACCGTTTCGGTCGGTTTGCCCGGGGATCCTTCCGGGGACATGGAGCCCGAAATGCCCGTCCCCCAAAATTTAAACTACGAGATGTGGCTGGGCAGCACCCCCGAGGTATATTATACCGAAAAAAGGGTTCATCCCCAAAATGGTTATGATCGTCCGGGCTGGCTTCGCTGTGAACAATTCGGGGCAGGCATGATCACCGGCTGGGGCTCCCATCATATCGACTCGGCACACTGGGGTATGGGCACTGAGCGCACCGGCCCGATTGAAATCTGGGGCCATGCCGAATTTCCGAAATCCGGCCTGTGGGACGTACATGGTATTTTTCGCACCGAGGCCCGTTATGCCAACGGGGTGCACATGATCGTCAGCAATGAACTGCCCAACGGGGTCAAATTTGAAGGCACGGAAGGCTGGATTTTTGTAACCCGCGGCAATTACCGCGCCACCGCTTCCGATCCCGTGGTCAATGCGGACGGCACCAAACCCCTGGATGCCAGCGACCCCAAGATCCTGACTTCGGAAATCGGCCCCAATGAATTTCATTTTATAGTCAGCAGCAACCATCACGCCAACTGGCTTGAGGCCATACGGGATAAAAAACAGCCCATAGCGCCGGTGGAAGAAGCCCACCGCTCCTGTTCAGCCTGCCTCCTTCACCACATCGCCATGAAACTCGACCGGAAGGTCCATTGGGATCCGGTTAAGGAAGACTTCGTCAATGATCCCCAGGCCTCCGCCCTGCTCTCCAGGCCGCAGCGGAAACCTTATGGTATTTAGGAATCAGGGATTGCAGCAAGGGTGAACAGCCTTGGGATTTTATCTTTTTCAGAAACGGCGGCTGGATTCATTGACCATAGCCTGGATAAAAGCCGGTGGACCCATGAAGCCCATATCACTACGGCCATTTGGTTCCTGTTGAACTATGAAAAACAAGAGGCCCTCTGCCGGCTCCGCTCGGGCATCATTTCATACAACCTTGCGACCGGAGGGGAAAACACGGGATCAAGCGGATACCATGAAACCATCACCGTCTTTTGGTGGACCCTGCTGGAAAGGTTTGTGCAGGCAAATCCGGGCAAAGACTATGATCAATTGTGCCGAGCCTTTTTAAATTCCCGGTATGCCCATCGCGAAACACCCTTTGAATTTTATTCCAGGGAAAAGTTGTTGTCCGCCCGGGCCCGGGCCTATTATCTTGCACCGGATATTAAAGAAATCCATCTCTGATGAAAAATAACCTTTTCCTGCTGTGCTGCAGTTTTATCTTTATGCATTGCTCAGCGCCGATGCCGGTAAACCCCAACCCTTACCAGATCATAACCCTTGATCCCGGACATTTTCATGCGGCCCTGGTTCAGAAATCCATGTACCCCGGGGTGGATTCCACCGTCCGGGTCTATGCACCCGGGGGACCGGACCTGGATATGCATTTGCAAAGGATAAAAAATTACAACGAAAGAAAAGACCAGCCTACCCGGTGGAATGAAGTGGTTTACACGGGACCGGATTTTTTTGAACGAATGATCGCGGACAAAAAAGGCAACCTGGTGGTTTTATCCGGCAACAACAGGCTCAAACCGGATTATATCCTGGGTTCCCTGGAGGCCGGGATGCATGTCCTGGCAGATAAACCCATGATCATTCAATATGAGGATTTTGAAAAACTGAAAACGGCCTTTGAACTGGCTAAACAGAAAAATATATTGCTCTATGATATCATGACGGAGCGGGATGAGGTTTCAACATTGATGCAACGCACGCTTTCCATGAATAAGGACCTGTTCGGAGAACTGGAAAAAGGCAGCCTGGAACAACCGGCGATCACCAAAGAGAGTGTACATCATTTGTACAAAACCGTCTCCGGCAATGTCCTGGTCCGGCCAAGCTGGTTTCTCGATGTCCGGCAACAGGGAGAAGGACTGGTGGACGTGATGACGCACCTGGTGGACCTCGTTCAGTGGGAATGTTTCCCGGACCAGATCATTGATACCCAGGATATCCGCATTCTGAAAGCAAGGCGGTGGACTACCGACCTGAACCTTGAAAAATTCACCGCCATTACCCAATCTCCGGCTTTCCCGGATTTTCTTCACCAGGACCTTGTACAGGATACCCTGCTCAAAGTGTATTGCAATGGAGAAATCAACTACACCATAAAGGGGATCCATGCCAAAACTTCCGTGATCTGGAATTATAAGGCGCCGGAAGGCAGCGGGGATACCCACTATTCCATCATGAGGGGCACCAAAAGCGACCTCATCATCCGGCAAGGGGCAAATGAAAATTATCAGCCCACCTTGTATCTGGAACCGAGAAGAAAAGGGGATACCAGCATTGCCCTTGCATTAAAGGAGCAAATTAAGAATCTTGATTTCGATGGGCTTGGTATTCAATTTATTCCTACTGAACACGGATGGAGGGTTTCCTTTCCGGCCAACATGCTGGAGGGTCACGAAGCCCATTTTGCACGGGTCATGGAAAAATTCCTTTCTTACCTGAAAGATAAGAATATGCCCGCCTGGGAAGTGCCCAATATGCTGGCCAAATATTATACGACAACAAAAGCCCTGGAATGGGCCATGAAGGACAATGGGCTGTAGTGGGAAAAGCAGCCCCTTAATTCCTTAATTATTAATTCTTAATTGTAATTATGAAGTCAACCTCCCTTTAAGCCCTGCTCTGTTGTCCTTGTTATTCGGATTTTTTTCCGACATGCTATACAGGAAATTTACATGGATTTCATGTTCCTGATCAGATCCCAGGGTCAAAAGGTCCCCATGAATGCCTTCGGTATACTTCAACCTGATTTTTAAACTGCCATTCGGAATGCATCCAGCGGTGGCGGCTACCCTGGACCCGATGGGCGCCTGATTGGGATTGTTGAATGGATTTTGTATCCGGTGGTCATTGACCTGCCATTGATTCCAGGCAAAAGGGATTTCCACTTTGCCGCGGCTCCCATCCAGCAGGATATGCCCGCCTTTGTTGCCAGCGTTGACCTTTATCGATTTCCAGGACCAGGGATTTTCTGCAAGTTGTATTTCTTTGCCGTTGATCCGGTTTACCAGGGGGCTTCCATTGGAACCCAGTTGGGAAGTGAGGGAAAGGCTATTGCTCAAGGCGCTCAATTCCTCGTATTTGGATTTATTCTCAGCCAAGGCCTCCGCTTTCATCCCGGGCAGCAGGTGATCCCACATCAAGGTCATTTGTTTCTGCATGTCCGAGCTTTCCGAATTGAGGGCGATCACCGCATCATATTGCGGCATGACTACGCAATATTGTCCAAAAGCGCCATCGCCCCGGTAAAATCCGGGTTTACAGCGCCAGAATTGATAACCATAACCCTGGGACCAGTCCCCATCGCCGGGATTGGAAGCTATATGAGAACTGGTGGCTTCATCCACCCATGCCTCCCCCAGCAGTGCTTTGCCTTCCCATTTGCCTTTCTGTAAATAGAATTGGCCAAAACGGGCGATATCGTCTGCGGTAACCCGGAGACCGTAACCGCCGGTATTTATGCCTTCGGGGCTCACTTCCCAATCGGATTGAGTGATCCCCAGCGGCCGGTAAAGCCTGGGACCCAGGTATTCCTGAAGGCTTTGTCCGGTAACCCTGGAAATAATGGCGCTGCAGATATAAGTCGCCCCCGTATTATAAAGAAAATGGGTGCCGGGTTCTTTTTCAACGGGACAAGCCAGGAAAGATTTGATCCAGGAAACGCCCTGCGCGGCCCGCATGACCGGGATGGTATCCTTGATATGGCCCGTGGACATGTTCAACGCATGGCGGACTTCCATCCTGGACAGGTTTTCAGAAACCGTTTCAGGCAGGTGTTCAGGGAAAAAAGAAATTACCTTGTCGGTGAGCCTGATCTTTCCTTCCTGTACGGCAAAACCGATGGCGGTGCTGGTAAAACTCTTGCTCAGGGAATACAGGGTGTGTACCTGGTTGCGCTCGAAGGGTTTCCAATAGGCCTCGGCAATGACTTTGCCATGCCTCATCAGGATAAAACCATGATGCTCCACTCCGCTTTTATCAGCCTCCGTAAGATATTGGATGATCGATTCGGAAAGGACCCCTGTACTTTCAGGCGTGGCCCTCGGTAAGTCCGGAACCGGATTCATGGATAAAAAAGAAAACGCGGGAGGGAACAGGGACCCTGCGGAAAGAAGGGATCCGTATTGTAAAAACTGCCTGCGGCCAAGGTCCATCATCCGTATTGTTTTTTATGAAATGGTAAATTATATATTGCTGCGGATACTTTGTTGGTCTAAGCTTTCCTATTTTGCGCCGACTGTTAGAAAAACGGATTGAATAAAACAATTTTATCTTCGATTGTTCATTTTCTTTAAGAGTTAACCTGTTCATGAAAAGAATTGTCCTGCTCCTGTTTGTCCTTGAAACCACCTTTAACCTTTTTGGCCAATCGACGCCCGTCGTCTCCGGTCCCATGCTTGGTCCGGTGGAGCTTAGAGATGCCCTGATCTGGCTGGAAGTGAGCCCTTCGGTCCGCACGGTTTCCCTTCAATACCGCAAAACCGGTACCGGTGTTTATAAAACCAAGGCCTACCGCGGCCCATTGGGGAATGAATTCAATCCCATTCAAATCCAGGTCGGCGGACTCGATTTGAATACGGAATACGAATACCGCTTTAACCTCGACGGCAAGCCTTCGGCTGCATCCGGTAAATTCAGGACCAAGGACCTATGGCAATGGCGCAAGCCGGCTCCTGATTTTTCTTTCCTCACCGGAAGCTGCGCCTATGTCAATGAGCCGGCCTTTGACCGGCCGGGCAGGCCCTATGGCGGCGATTCTACCATATTCGAAACCATGGCCCGGGAACAGGCCGTTTTCATGCTGTGGACCGGAGATACCTGGTACACCCGCGAAGTGGATTATTACAGTAAATGGGGCCTTTGGTACCGCGCCCACCACGACCGGGCGGTACCGGTGCTTCAGCCGTTTTTGAAAGCCATGCCGCATTGGGCCAGCTGGGACGATCACGATTACGGACCCAACGATATCGGATCGAATTATATCCTGAAGGAAGAAAGCCGGAAGGTGTTTATGCATTATTTCTGCAATCCTTCTTATGGGGAAAACAACCAGGGCATTTACACCATGAACAGTTGGGGGGACGTGGATATTTTCCTCCTGGACGACCGCTGGTGGAGAAGCGCGGACCAGCTCCCAGATTCCATCCATGGACGGCCCAATCCGGATAAAATAGTGATTGGGTCCCAGCAGATGAACTGGCTCAAAAACAGCCTGGTCTATAGTCAGGCCACTTTTAAAATCATTGTTTTGGGCAGCCAGGTTCTCAACCCGGTGTCGGCTTTTGACAAATTCCTTGATTTTCCCGTGGAATACCAGGAGCTGATGGATTTTCTCATGCAGCATAAAATAGACGGGGTGCTTTTTCTTTCCGGGGACCGTCATCATTCCGAAATCATTCGCGTGGAACGGCCCGGAGCTTACCCCTTGTATGATATCACCGTATCTCCTTTGACTTCGGGGACCCATCGTTTTGCTCCGAATGAGCAGAACAATCCCTACCGGGTCCTCGGGGTGGATCAAAAACAGAATTATGGCCGGTTTACGATTTCAGGCCCGCGCCATGAGCGGGTGATGAAAGTGGAACTCCTGGGCGTGAAAGGGGATCTTCTGGCCGACTGGCAAGTCCATGAAAAGGAACTTAAATTCCAAAAATAAGCGCACAATTTTTTAAAGAACAAGGCTCAAAGCTCCTGCCGTTTTAATGATCTGACTGCAGGGGGATGCCGAAATTGAATTGATCCAATGAAAAAAAAATGGTTACTCTATGCCTTTTTCTCTGCCCTGATCCATGTTTTTCAGGCCTGTGATAATAACCAGTTCCCTCCGGAAACCATAGAAGTGAGGGGCCTGTTTTCATTGACGGGCAACTGGTCCTCGCTGGGCATTGCTTCCCAGGCCGCCATTGATCTTGCGGCGGAGGATATCAATGATTACCTGGAAGACAGGAAATCCGGTTTTAAATTGTCGGTTTCCGTGGCCGATACCAAACTGGATACCGGGCTTGCAAAAACATTATTCACCTCAGCCCAAGAGGATAAAATGGGTTTTATCATCGGACCGCAGTCCAGTGCAGAACTTTCGGCCATCAAACCATTGAGCGATGCGGCGGAAATCATCGTGATCAGCCAAAGCAGCACAGCAGGTAGCCTGGCAATTGCCGGAGACGCTATTTTTCGTTTTTGCCCTTCGGACAAAATCGAGGGGGCGGCCATGGCGGCAACCATTGCCAAAAGGGGATTCAAGGGATTGGTCACTGTGGCCAGGGATGATGCCGGAAACAAGGGCCTGCAGACTTCAACCGGTGCGGCCTTTACAGAGAAGGGCGGACAGGTTGCCGCGATTCCACCCTATGCGGCCACGCTTACGGATTACCGTACCGTAGTAGCTTCGATAAAGGAAAAACTCGGTACGTTGCTTGCTGTGCATGGAATGGATAAAGTCGGAGTCTATCTGGCATCCTTTGATGAAGGAACTGAAATTTTCAGGCTTGCCGCGATGGACCCGGTTTTGAGCAATATCAAATGGTTTGGAGGAGATGGCGCGGTGCTGAGCACGGTTTTTTTAAACGATGCGGAGGTGGCCGACTTTGCAATAAAAACCTCTTTTTTTGCCCCTTCCTTTGGATTGCCCGTGGCAAACGAAGCGGATTGGAAACCGGTTGCGGCCCGCATTAAGGCAAGGACCGGCACCGAACCCGACGCTTTTGCCATTGCGGCCTATGATGCCTTGTGGACCATAGCTTATACCATCGAAGCCAATCAGGGAACTACGAAAGGCTTTTCCAATTTAAAAAACCATTTTGTAGAACAGGCCAATAGCCGCAGCGGCATCATTGGTGCGAGGGCCCTGGATGAAGCGGGGGACCGGGCCAATGGAACCTATGACTATTTTGGTATTGCAAAGGAAGGCAACACCTATGTCTGGAAACTCGTGGGAAAATCTACGGATTAAGGCTAACTTTCTCTGCGGAATGACCCTGAAAAAATCATGATATCGTCATGGATCTTTTCCCTGGCCGGATCGCTGATCTTTCCAATTTTGATCGGTTGCAACGGCCAGACTCAAAACAAGATTAATGGATCAGAGGCAAATGTAAGGCATTCAGATGGAATCGGCTGGGGGTTCCATGACTGTTTATCGGATGCGTTTGAACATTTCTTTAGCGATTTGATTGAACCTGGTCGGGTCAGGAAGATTGCAAATACAAAGCGAAAAACAAGAGGCAGAATCCTTAAACTGGGCAGGCCATGATACCAGGGATCCCTTATTTTCCTGAAGTTGATACCAAATGATACGCAAGCTCTTTTATCAACTTTCCCCCCTGCTCCGGTTTCTGGTCAGGTATGTGGCCTATCTGCCGGCTGACCTGATCTTGGGGCGGAAAAACAAAATCCTGCCTCCAAGACGACTGATCTATACCGGGCGCGGCGATTTTGAAAGGCAAGGCCGTGAGTGGCTGGAATTCTTTATCCGGGAGGCGGGCCTGCAACCTTCCTCCTCCGTCCTGGATATCGGAAGCGGGATTGGCCGCATCGCCATACCCATGATGGATTGGCTGAAAGGTCCTTATACCGGCTTTGACGCGGTGAAAGCAGGAGTGAACTGGTGCAGGAAAAACATCAGCAGCCGCAGACCGAATTTCTTTTTTCAATTTGTGGACCTTCGAAATGATCTTTACAGGCACAAGGGCCGGAATGCCGCCCATTTTGATTTTCCTTTTGAACCAAAGTCCTTTGATTTTATCTGCGCCATTTCCGTGTTTACCCACTTATTGCCCGAAGAAACGGAAAACTACTTCAGGCAAATCAGGAAAGTGATAAAACCCGGAGGTTATGCGGTGCTTACTTTCTTTTTAACGGATGAGGAGACCCACCGCCTGATGGCAAAAAACAAAGACGGCTTGTTGTTTTTATACCGTTTCGGCCATTATTCGCTGATGAATCTCTCCGTGCCCTCGGCAAATGTGGCCTATCAGCGGGAATACATCTATGCCCTCGCGGAATCAAACGATCTGAAAATAATCAAAGAAATCAAAGGCTCCTGGTGCGGAAGGGAAAAAAGTCATTACCTGGATTTCCAGGATATCTTGGTGTTGCATAAACCTGCCGGAGCTTAATAGGGTTTTAAGTTAAACCGGCAGGGTCCAGTTAGTCTTTGTTTTTCAGCTTGTATTTTTCTTTGAACTTTTCTTTCTCCTTGGGATCGTTCAGGTCGTAAGTTTCAATATCCCCGTTTTTGTATTTGATTTTGACTTTATCGTGATTGATATTAAAATGTGTGACCTCGTCCGGTAAGTCCCATTCAATTACAGGAGGGACCGGAGGAACCGGAGGTGCGGGGGGAACGGGTGGCGCCGGAGGAACCGGAGGAACAGTTGGTACTGGAGGTACCGGGGGTACGGGGGGAGCATATCCGTTTTCATTGATGGGAGGCATTGGGGGTATCGGAGGAACGGGAGGAATGGGTGGAACAGGAGGTACTGGTGGTGCCGGGGCTACGGGAGGGGCCGGGGGCGCCGGGGGGATTATTAGTTCTCCGTATTTTCTCTGAAATTCAAGCGCTTGTTCTTCATCGTTTAGATTATAATTTTCATTGGTGCCGTTCTTCAGGTGAACTTCTGCATTTTTATTTTCAACCCGGATTGACCGGATTCGGCTGTTATCGCCAAATCCATTGTAAGAGAAAGAGGATCGCTGTACACTGCTTTTTCCGGGAACCGTATCCTTCGGTACTTCCGCCGGTTGATCAGCAAAGGGCCTGATGATCACCGGAGCCTCCTCCTGGATGGTTCTGAATGCAAACAAGGCCAGGGCCATCGCCGGAAGGAACAATAAAAACCGGATGCGCTGCAATCTGTGGGATTTACGACTATTCATCATAATTATTCTGTTTTTTAAGGATTGAAAATTGAAGGCGGAAGCAAAGGAAAAACGCGGGGTACCCGTAGCCTGAAGCAGTAAGTATTGGTAAGCTTTGGCATCGACCCCAAGGCGCAACATGGCGTCGTCGGTGAGGTATTCCAGGTTTTCCCGGATGGCTCTTTTCAAAGACCAGGCGGCCGGGTTGTACCAGTTGATGATGGTGATCCATTCGGCCAGCATCATGTCCAGGCTATGTCTTTGCTTGACATGGATAAATTCATGGAGCAGGATTTTTTCATAATCCTTTCCCCGGAACGCATCGGAATCAATAAAGATGTCCTTGCCAAAAGAAAAGGGGGCATGGGGGGCTTGCAGTTGATGAATGCGGACTCCCGCCATGTGAACCGGCCTGGTATTTTGTTTTATCCGACGGAATGAAAGGATTCGAATGATCAGGCGGGCGGCCAGGAACAACATTCCGGCAAACCAGGCCCAAAACAACCACTGGAACGAAGGATTCCCGGCCGGCGTCAACTCCCGGATTCCATAGGGATTGACCGGGGTGGACAGGGCCGGTATGGTATTTGACAATTCCTGCAAGACAGGCCCTGAACCGGAAACGCTCATCTCGAAGGAAACAAAGGGGAGTACCAGGGATAGGACCAGGCCGGTCAGAAAATAGAACCGGATCTCCTTATAAAAGGTGAGCTTCCTGAGAAAAAGCAGGTAAAATCCGTGAAACAGGATGAGCAGGACGGTCATCCTGCATAGGACGAGGATCGGTTCGGCGCTCATGACTTTTTACCTTTTTCAATCAAGGAAATGATTTCTTTGAGCTCTTTCGGACTGAGGGCCTGCTGTTCAACAAAAAAATTGACCACATCCTTATAACTGTTGTCAAAATAATCCCTGACCATTTGGTTGAGATTGGCCTTTTTATATTCCGCTTCGGAGATCAGGGGTTTGTAGAGGCTGACATTCCCGATTTTCCGGCTGGATACAAAATTTTTCTTTTCCAGGTTTTTAATGGTGGATGCCAGGGTTGTGTAGGGAACCTGGTCCCCGGCCAAGGCATCGAGGATGGCCCGGATATGGGTTTCGCCCAGTTGCCAGATCACTTTCATGGCTTGTTCTTCCGGAGGACTTAATTTATGCATGGTCAATCAAATAAAAATCAAATCTACGACATTTTCGTAGATGTGTCAATGATGTCGTAAATTATTCGGCCAATCAACGTTCCGGATCGACCAAAGTGGGTCTGTCCCCTTTTCTCCCTTTCTCCAGCCTCCCGGCTTCCGGCTTACTGAATTTTCGGTATGTTAGTGCCAAAATCGCATCGATATGACCGGGTGGAGCCTAAAACAGATCATGACCGTATTTATTGTCCTCTTTACCTTGGTGATGTTAAGTCATGGACTGCACCTGCTCAATCCGGGCATCCTGCATCCCCGCTTCCTGACCACTTTGCGCTGGCTTACCATCGGGGCCCTGGTCTGGATTGGCCTCAAAAAAAACAACCTGACCACCTGGATCTTTTTATCCATGGTCATCGGCGCGGAGATTGGCCACGACTACCCCGGGGTTGGCGCCAATCTCAAGGTGATCAGTGATATATTTCTCCGGATGATCAAGACCATTATTGCGCCCTTGTTGTTTTCCACCCTGGTGGTCGGGATCGCCGGTCATGCCGATATGCGGCAGGTGGGCCGGATGGGCTGGAAATCCCTGGTTTATTTTGAAGTCGTCACGACCATCGCTCTGGTCATCGGCCTGCTGGCGATCAATATTTCCAAAGCGGGGGTTGGGATTGACCTGAGTGCAGCGGATGCCCAGACCGTGCAGGTGGCCAAACAAAGCTGGCAGGATATCGTCTTGCATACTTTTCCTGAAAACATCGCCAAAGCGGTCGCCGAAGGCCAGGTTTTGCAGATCGTAGTATTCAGTATCCTGTTTGGCTTGGGGCTTTCCATGGTCAAAAGCGGCCGCCATAAAGAAAATATGCTGCAATGGTGCGAGAGCCTGTCTGAGGTGATGTTCAAATTCACCCACCTGGTGATGTACCTGGCACCCCTGGCCGTCGGCGCCGCCATCGCATATACCATCGGAAAAATGGGTTTTGACGTATTGCGGAACCTGTTTTTGCTTCTACTCACCCTGTACGCAGCCCTGGTCGTCTTCGTTCTGGGGGTCCTTTTGCCCATAGCCCTTTACATCAAGCTACCCATTAAGAAATTCCTGAACGCCGTGTCTGAACCCGTACTCCTGGCCTTTGCCACCGCGAGCTCCGAATCCGCGCTTCCCCATGCCATGAAAGCCCTTGAAGGCTTTGGCATTCCGCGTAAGGTCGTCTCCTTTGTGCTGCCTACGGGATTCAGTTTTAACCTGGATGGCAGCACCCTTTACCTGAGCCTGGCCCTGGTGTTTGTTGCACAGGCTGCAAAAGTGGATCTCAGCATAGGCGAACAAATCGTGATGATGCTTACCCTGATGTTGTCCAGTAAAGGGGTCGCCGGCGTAGCGCGGGCCTCCCTGGTCATATTGCTGGGGACGGCGGTTTCATTCAACCTGCCCACAGAACCCATTTTTATTATTCTGGGTATTGACGCCCTGATGGACATGGCCCGTACCGCCACTAATCTGTTGGGCAATTGCCTGGCCACCGCCGTCATTGCCAAATGGGAGGGCGAGGTGGATTTTGAAAATTTGCCGGAGCCGGTGGCTTGAGGAAGAGGGGTCAACGGTATCCTCCGGCCGGTTTAATGCCGCGCGCTCAATTCTGATTCAACAACAAGGCCAGTTTTTGGGGAAGATGTATGGTCAGTTCATTCTCCCGGATGGGCTTTTGAGGGAATGGCTCAAAACGCCCTTTCCGGTACCAGTAAAAATCGGTACTGATCCCCCCGGGGGCATCCTGAAAGATCCTTAAAATTTCCGGGAACAACAAGGCCATCAATTGCAAGACCTGCGGGCCTTCGATGCAATGAACCAGCGCTATGTTTTTGGCCGGGATGGCCACGAGGCAACCCAGGTTGCCTGCGGATAAGCGGAGATTTTTTTCCAGTTCAATGGCAAAAGCCGCCGAAAAATTGGCATTAAATAAAAGATATAGGGGAAAGCGGTCGCCCAAAAGATATTCCCTCGTTTGTACTTCTTCGCGTGAGATATGGCTTAAGGCGATGTGAAAAAGGTCTTCTTCGGCAATTTCCCATTCGGCGATCCGGTCCCGCCGGATGTAATTGAACTGGTGGTTGAAATCAAAAACGAGATAGGTATGTGTTCCGGGAAAGTCCACGCGGTGCACATATTCTCCCGGATTGGGCGTGGTGTCGACCGGCCGGACCAGTACTTTCAAATACTGTTTGGCATGGTCAAAATCCTTGTAGAAATAATCATACGCCTCGGGTTGAATGCGCAGTTGCCGGAAATGTCTTTCTATTTCCTTTGCCCTGTCTTCTGCGGACAGGGGGGCAATCTTTTTGACCAGATTGTCCAGGTAACAATGCGCTTCCTGCTCCCTGAAGAGGACCACGATGTCTCCTTCTTCAATCCTTTGTACGGGATATTCCAGTTTTTGAAGACAGTCCAGGGCGATCCGGAGAATCTGGTTGTAATCTTGTTCGCTGAGGAAGACCTTGTAACGGTCAGGCATAGGGAAATCATCCCTTTTGATAAAATCGGGTGTATTCATAGTGTTGTGTTTTTACTAAATCCTGCTTCCGCTTATCCCGGGTGATGAATAAAGCGGAATACTCAAAAATATAAAAAACCCGTTAAAAACTATACCTTAAAAAATATGCCTTTCCGGTATAAAAAATAACACAAACCCCATTCCAGGGCAAAAATGCAAAGCGAAGAAAGGATGGCCGATAACCATTGAGGGGTGGAAATCAGTGCGAGCAATCCCCCGGAAATGGCGGTGACATATCCGTTGAACCATCGCGAACCTACGATTTCAAAAAACAGGTAAATAAAAATACTGTTCATGCCCACCACCGTAAAAAACCAGACGTATTTTTTATGGTCCCGGATATCAACCCACCAGTACACGGCAGCCATGGCCAGCAGGCACCAGCCCAGGGAAGCAAGGGTAAAGGAGGAGGTGGCTATCCGCTTAATGATCGGCGTGACGCCGGCCAGGTCCAGAAAATAACCGGCGGCCAGGGCAATCAAAGCCCAGAGAAGGAGGCCTGAAAGGGCGTCTTTTTTATATTTTATCAGCCAGATTCCGGTAAGCGCCCCTCCTATGGTATGTACGGAAGTCGGAATGCAGTTGATGGCTACCCAACCCCCTTTGTTGATTTTATTCATCAGCACCAGGTCCATATAATTCCCAAAATTTCGCTGGTCGGTAAAGGGCTGGTCAAAACCGGGGACCTGGGTGTACCTATACAGAATTTCGGTAAGCAAAAGAATACCGGCGCAAGCCAGGATCTGATATGCGGCAGGCCATCGGAAGATCAAAAAAGCGACCAGGGTGGTAAAGGACAACTGGGTCAGCACATCCCAGAGTTCAAACGAAAGTCCGTGAGGCCTGACGGCATAATCCAGGACTCCCCAGAAAAAAAGCCAGCCGCAGCGTTTGAATATTTTCAGGAAGGATTCGTTCCAGCTCATGCCGTTTTCTTGCTGCTTGTGGAGGGAATAGGCCATAGCTACCCCGGCCATGTACATGAATCCCGGTTGGATCAGGTCCCAGAATCTCAGGCCATTCCAGGTATGGTGGAAAAACTGGTCCAGGGCCTGATGTAAAAACCCGCCCGGCACGGTGGCTTCCTGCAAATGCTCATAAAGACGGGTGCTTTCCAGGGCCAGGAGCACCATGATCAGGCCCCGGAGAAAATCAAGGGATAAAAGCCGTTGTCCCGGCAAATGGTATTTGTCCATGATCGCAGGTAAGGGTGGTTTTGCCTTAAAGATAATTTAAGATCCCCACCCTCCGGACCGGGTTTTTCATATATGAATCTTTCTGTCGGAAAATCTGTTGGACGTACAAACCTCCGGTGGATCCAAACCGTCTGAAAGGATATGAAAAACTTTGGTTTATTACTGATTTTGACCCTGGCCCTGGCTTGTGAGCGGGCGGCGGGACCCCTGAATGGGGTTTGTTTTACCCTGACGGAAAGACAGTGTGCGATGGATCCCTTCAATTCTTATGTGAAGGATACCAAAACCCTGGAGGAACGCGCCAATGGGGTAGCGGCTTATCTCCGCGACCAGGGGATCGCTTTGTCGGAAGTAAAATCCAATCCCAAATTTACCGGTGCGGTTTGTCTGGCCTGTACCTGTCCCAGTGAGTACAGCTACCGGTTGGTTATTTCCTCGGAAGACACGGTAAAATTGAAAACCCTGGATTTGGCCCTGACAGAAAAGGATTGCGACTGAATGATTAATTCCATCCCGAAGTTTACGTTCGGAAGAGTTCAATCTTGAAGGAAAACCATTACTCCCGGCGTGCCCTCTCCCATCAAAAATTCTTCACTGATGGCAACCCTTGAGGGATCGACGGATTTATAAACCAGGTATTCCTTTATTCCCAAGGCACGCTGAAGGCAAAACCCCGCCGGCTTGGTGGAAAATTCCTGGGAGTTGCATACCCCTGAAAGGCGGATCTTCTTCTCAGGATTCCGGTTAAGAAATTCGATCAATTTCTGCATTTCAGCAAAGGCATTTTGAAGCAAGGCCAGTTGGCCTGGTATGAAATCAATGGTATAAACCGCCTGGGATTTGCGGTCATGGCTGGTTATTGAAAGACCGGAATTTTGAGATGGTTTTTTTGAAGGCCTGGAAACCTCATCCGGTGAATCCCTCCTGTTCCGGATGGGGGGATCTGCCACCGGATTCTGTTTTGTCTTCGTGCGCATTTCCGGCAAGGATCTCGAGACCGTCATGGGCAGAGGTTCGATTGGAGGATTTGCCTGGGCCAGCGGCACGGAAGCTTTTCTGATCACCGGATCCGGGAGGTCTTTATACTGGACCTTCGATGGAGCGCCGCTTCGGGTTACAATCACTTCGACCCGCCGGTTTTGGGCCCTGTTTTCTTCTGTGTCATTGGGAGCTATTGGCCGCGTCCCGCCGTATCCCGCTGTAGAAACCCTGCCCGACATGATTCCTTTTCCCACCAGGTATTTTTTTATCGCATTGGATCTGTTTCTGGATAAGTCAAGGAGTTCATAAAATTTTCCAACACTGTCCGTATGGCCTTCGATGCGTATTTGCATCCCGGGATTTTGGTTTAAAAGAGCGGCCAGTCCGTCCAGGCTCTCAAACGACGAAGGGGATACTACCGGAGTGCCTTTTTCAAAATAGATATTTTTAAGTTCAATTTTTTGCTCCTTTTCCAAGGGAAACATCAAAAAGTCGATATCATAGATCCTGTTATCAAACTGATCGAGGAGGGGAATATCGATCAGGAGGCCTTTAGATGCAAATCCTTCTTTATAGGGCGTCAACCGGTATTTTTCTTTTTTATCAATGGAAATCTCGAATAAACCATCCGGCGATTTAAAAGTGTTTTCATGTTTTTTCATCCGGCTGGGGCCATAGGTGAGGTTCGAAGCCACTGCTTCCCCCGTCAGGCTGTTTATCATTCTTCCCCTGAAAACCATGGGAGGTGAAAGGAAAGGGATTTCAGGGCGAAAATCCGGGCTTTTTCCGGCAAAGTCCGCCACAAAAATATCGCTGGTACCATCCCGCCTCGAGGTCAGGTAGAGTCTGGTGTAGGGGTCCATCAAAACGGGGTTGCTGTCATCGAATATGGAATTGATAGGGGGATTCAAAAGCTCCGGGGCACTCCATTGGGTCCAGGAAAAATCAAGGCGCCTGCTCATGTAAATATCCATGCCGCCTGGTCCGCCGGGGCGGTTGCTGGCAAAAAAAAGGGTGGTTTTATCATCCGTGATGAATGGAGTGATCTCCCGGAAGGGGGTGTTGATCACTGAACCCAAGTTCAGAGGCTCACTCCACAGGTTGTTCTTGACCCTAAAGCACACATACAGATCGTTGTCTCCCCGGCCGTCATTTCTGTTGACCGACAGAAGAATCACATCACCGTCCCGGGTCATACAAAGATTGACTTCCGGGGAATTGGAATAATGATCACGGATATGGATGGGCTCCGGAAAGGCAAAAGCCCCGTCCACCTGCCTTTCAATCACCGAAAATCCTTTATACAAGCTTCCGTCACGGCCAAATTGATTGATGACAATCATCCTGTTTTCATCCGGGGAAAGGCTGCATACGCTGTTGGGCAGGGCATTATTTATCGGAAAACCGGGATGGTAAACCTGATCAAAGAGCTGATCCCGGCTTTCTGCAATCCAGATGTCCTGATTGATGGAAGCGGAAACAGGGGATTCAATGCGCCTGCCGGCGATCTGGGAATAGATTTCTTTCAGGACGACCAGGTAAGTGCTGTCCGTTTCCGTTTTCGAAAGATCGATTTCCTCCTGGATCAGGGTGCGGTTAAAATCCGCGCTGCCGACACGGGTGAAATAAAGAATTTGACCGTCCCGGCTGATTACCGGGGAAATTTCATCATAAGCATCCGAATTGATGGAGGGCCCCAGTTTTTCTATCCCTTGCTGGGCAGGCAGGGTCCAAGCATGGAGAAATAGTAAAAACCACGCTAATTTGCCCCCTCGTTTCATGTTTATTCCTGTTTTTCCACGACCCGTCCTCACTCCCCTTACTAACGGTTTTTTAGTTATAAAATTATTAAGGTATAAAGGGAGGCAAACTTTAAGGCAAAGGTCGGTGGTTTTAATGAAAGTGCGAAAAGGGTTATTAATCATAAGCTTCCTGGCGTATGCGTGGTACGCAGTGGGCCAAAACGGTGCGGACCCCGTAACGGAGGAAAAAAGGGTGATCAATGGCCAGGTGGTTAAATTGATGATTTCCGGCACGGATACCTTGTATATCGCCGACCTCCAGGATGTCCATATCTCCTCTCCCCGCCAGTTTAAGAATTATGAAGAATACCGGATGTATATGCGTTACAAAAGGTATGCCGCGGATGTTTATCCCTATGCCAAGGAAGCCATCGAAGTATACCGGCAGATTAAGGAGGAGACCGAAGACCTGAAAAGGGGAAAGCGTAAAAAGTACATCCGGAGCGTCAACAAAGAATATAAAAACGACTACAAGGAGACGTTCAAAAACATGACCCGCCTGCAGGGCAAGGTGATGATCAAAATGATTGAAAGAGAACTGGATGTATCCTTTTTTGACCTGATCAAAGAGGTCAGGGGGGGATTCACGGCCACCTATTGGGATACGTTCAGCCGGTTATACGGCTATCGCCTCAGGGACAAATATGAAAAGGGAGAGGAACCCATACTGGATGCCGTGCTGCAGGATTTTAATATCACTGCAAAACTCAAGTAGGGGCGACTTAATTCGCCCTACTTGAGTGTTCTTAAAGTTTATTTGGATTAAAATAAGAGGAGAAAAACGGCGACCGAATTCACCCGTCATTTGATCACATCAAACATTCTTGAATATTTCAGGGTAAAACTGCGGTTGTCAAAACGGTCCAGGCCCCGGTTTTCGTTAAAGACCAGGAAAAGGCCGGTATTGGACTGCTGCAGCCAGCCGAGACGCATATTCATGGACCATTTGTCCAGCACGTCGTTAAACTGGATCAGGCTTTGAACATAAAGGCGGGGGGTAAATGAATAGGAAATTCTGGAACGGAAAATATTGGTATTAAAGTCGCCGTAGGGCAGCCGCACCACGTTGTTGTTGATGCCCCATTCCGAGGTAAACTTGTCACCCAATCTTACGTTAACCGAGCCCGTGGTGCTCGTGCGCCGTCCGCCAAAAAAACCACCGATTATCGACCGGATGTTCACGGAAACATTCTTACTGGTGTTGGACATAAAAACCAGTTGGGCTTCGTGGTGGTTATAGGTTCCGGAAGGGACTGTAATACCGGAAGAAATTTCGAAAGGCACAAAGACCCCCTCGGTGGTAAAGTTGATGCCGGTATGGATTTCAAGACCGCTTTCCCATTCCCAATGATTGTCAATATGCAGGAAGCCGGTTTCCAGTTTCTTGTTCCCGTAATTCCAGTAGCTGCGGTAGGAAATATGGGGGCGCAATTCCAGCAGTCCCGCTTTTCCGTTCATGCGCCAGTGGTACAATACCGTGGCCTCGGGTTTGCGGAAACTGTTGCGCAATAAAAAACCCACCTCAGGATTAAAACCGGTGCCCAGCTCGCTGTAACCCATGATGACATTCAGCTTATTCCACTCATAATTGTAAAGCAATTTGAAGGAATGATTGGACTCTTTGATGCCGGGGGTGGCGGTTTTGGCAAAAAAACCTGAAAACTGGGCTTTATTTCCCATACCCAGTTTCCCGTCTATGGCAAACGTCCGGTTGTAATGGTCTTCCCCGGGCCCCATGCCCTGTTTGTTGATAAAAAGGCCTCCGATGGTGGACCTTTTGGCAAATTCATGATTGACCCGGGCAATGCTGAAATTATTTTTGGCTATTCCTGCTCCATCCACCTCGTCCGTGAACAGAGAAAGTAAACCCAGATTGGTATGATTGATCTTGCCGGACAAGCGGGCACCGCCTATAATGGGTACCTGCACCCCTCCGGAGCCGATGCCTATCCGGCGGCTGAAAAACAAGTCCACCTCACCAGTGCTCCCGACCCCAAACTGGCCCGCATTTTCCAGGAAAAAAGGCCTTTTCTCCGGGAAAAACAGGTTGAAACGGTCAATATTTACCTGTTGATCGTCCACTTCCACCTGGGCAAAATCGGTATTGTAAGTCAGGTCAAGGGTCAGGGCAGGTGTGATGCTGTATTTGATATCTCCCCCGAAATTGGCATCGGTGGTGGTTTTTAAAGGAACCACCAGGTTGTTGGAAGTGGTTTTACCCAGGACATAAGGGATGACTTTGAGGTTGCCGGGGTTTTCAAGGTCTAGGCCGGTGAGCGTACCTTCCAGGGAAAGCCGGTTGAGGTTAAACTCGACAGGGATGGGCGACCAGTAGGCTGCTTCATTGTTTTTCTGAATATTGCGCTGGAAGTTGACGCCCCAGACCTGGTTTTTGCCGCTGTTGTAACGAAGAGTCCGGAAGGGTATGGCAAATTCAGCCATCCAGCCGTTTTTATCCACCTTGGTTTTCACGGTCCAGGAAGCATCCCAGTTGACGTTGATGCCCCCGACCCGGCCGCCCTGCTGGCGATTGGCGTTGGGATTGCTTTGACCCTCGTTGTCCACCTGGGCATCGTATTCAATCCCGGCCGGATTGGTCCCGAATACAAAACCGTTCTGACCGTCTTTATACGTGTCCAGGATAAATAAAAAAGCGTCGGTGGCATCCAGGCTGGCATCCCTGCGGGAATCGGAAATGATGATTTTATCAGGGGTTGCATCATAACAAGCGGCAGACAGGTAAAAAAAGTCCCGGTCGTACGCGATCCGGATTTCGGTATGTTCCGAAACCGGTTTTCCAAGATATGGCTGGGTCTGGATAAGTTCTACAAAAGGCGGGATGGTCTGCCAGACGGAATCTTCCAGGATTTCTCCGTCCAAAACGGGCGCCTTGCTGAGGAGATAGGCTTTTGTAGTGGGCCGGCTGCTCGAATAAGGAGTATTCAGGCTGTTTTGTGACCCTGCCGGTGAAGCTCCTGCAACCAGGCTGATCGTTATGAAAAATGCCTGCAAACGGATAAACATATCATTTGACCAGTGAGAAACCGAAAAAAATCTCCCTGCTTTGCAAATGTATCAAACCCGGATTATTCGGAATAGAATTAATGGATTTGAATTTCCGCCAGGACGGGAAAATGATCGGAATACCGGACTCGCTGGATTTCGACCCGGTTGACCTGAAGGGGTTTTGAAATTAAAATATTGTCGATATGGAGAAATGGCAATTTTCCGGCATAAGTATAGGCCAGACCATTGCCGCCCTGCAGGAAACCGTCCATGAGGTCCTCATGCAAAAGCCGGTAAACATAGGAAGCCGGGATGTCGTTAAAATCGCCTGCCAGGACCAGCGGATGAGGGCTTTGCCGCATATGTTTTTTTAATTCTGCAGCCTGGTCAGCCCTGAGGAGAAGTGATCTTTTATAACGCCGTAAAACATTCTTTACTTTTTGCCAGGTGGACCGGTCGGTCAGGTCCCGGGTTTGCAGGAGCTGCTCGGTCTGGTCGGATATTTTATTGGACACCAGGTGGACATTGTACAGGCGGAAAGTGTCTTTTTGATAGACGATATCCGCCCAGGTACATCCATTGCCCAGGGCCTTGCTTTTAAGCTCCCCTTCCCGGATGATGGGCCAGCGGGAAAAAATGGGCCAGAAATTGGTACCCGTCAGCTGCGTGTGTTTGTATTTTTTTATCAAGGAATCCCTGAACCGGAAGGCCGGAGATTTCCTGTGCCATTCCTGGAAACAGAGGATGTCGGGATTCAGCCGGTGATAAAACGCCCATTCCGGCGCCCGGTTGCTTTTAAAACTGGATCCGATATTATGGGTCAGGAGCCGTATCCCTTCTTCCCCCGGGGGAAAAGAAAAATTGAAAAACGACTTTCTGAAAAGGCCGGCGCTGAGCAGGAGCAGGAGCACCAGCAACCAGGCTTTATGTTGTTTCCATAGAAGCCCTAATCCGGCCAGGATCAGGCAAGTGAGATAAAGATAGGGAAACACCAGCCCCAGAAAGGCGGCAGGCCAGAATTGTCTTGGATCGATGCGGGGGGACCACCAGCTGGCCAGCAGGAACAATCCTGCAAGAATGCTGCCCGCATTAAAGATCCTTTGAAACGGTTTACTCAACGCTGCACCGGGTTATCAAATTATTTGCTGGCCTTTTCGAGGGTATGGCGTTCTTCTTTGGTAAGGCTGTCCATGCCTTGGGTCCGTATTTTATCCAGGATCCGGTCGATTTCATTCCGGAGCTGGTCTTCATCGTCCTCTTCCGGCATGGGTTTCACCAGCTTGCTTTTGCGGCCAGCCGCCGGAGCTGAAACCGCTTTACGAATTGGGATGATTTTTGTTTTTGGTTTGTTTGTAAAGGGCCAACCCGGAAGGGCGGAACCGTTTTTTAGCCACCAGATGAAAAGAATGCCGCCCAAACCTCCGCCCAGGTGGCCGATATGCCCGCCGGTATTGCTGTTTTCGGCCAGCCCTACCAGGTCAAGGAGGACCACGACCAGGGCAATGTATTTAAGTTTGACCGGCCCGATCAGGATCAGGTGCATCAGGTAATCGGGTGCAATGATGGTGGCGGCCAGGACAAAGCCCATTACTGCTGCGGAAGCGCCATAGGCGACCACTTCGGCCGAAGGATAGGCAAAGATTTGGGAAAAAATATAAATACTGAAAACACCCATGCAGCCGGATACGAGGTACAAGGGAAGAATGACCCGGTTGCCGATCAGGTCGCCCACGATATTGCCGAACCAGTACAGCATGAGCATATTCCAAATGAGGTGCCAGATCCCGATGTGCAAAAACATATGCGTGATCAGGATCCAGGGATGAGTCAGTAAATACCCGGTGTTGGAATGGAAAGATAAAGCTTCGGTAAAGCTTGCGAATCCCGCCCGTCCTTCTTCTCCGGCGATATTGAACCCGATGCGGACAAAAAGCACCAGGATGAATACCGATACATTGACCAGCATGAGCTGGTTGAGACGGGTGCCTTTTCCAAGATGGTATTTAAAATCCTGCCAGATGGAATCAAACATATACCCTGCTATTTACCGGTTTTTCGCCAATAGAGGATGATCAGGAAACCAAATAAAGCGCCTCCCAGGTGTGCAAAATGAGCGATCTGGGTCTGAGCGCCCTGGGCGACCATCACCAGTTCAAGCACAATGGCAAAAATGACCATGTATACGGCCTTCATGGGGATGGGCGGAAATAAAAGCATCAGTTGCTGATTTGGGAAATACATGCCAAAGGCGACCAGGACACCAAAAAGCGCTCCCGATGCGCCCACTACGGAGCCTGAATTTTGCATATACCGGGCATGTTGAAGGACATCCAGCTGACTGACTTCAAAATACCAGAAAAGCAGATGGATCAAAATGGCTCCGATGCCGCAAAAGAGGTAAAAAAATAAAAATCTGCGGCTGCCCCAGAGCGCCTCCAGCATGGGACCAAAGGTGGCCAGCATAAACATGTTGAAAAACAGGTGGGGCAGATTGCCGTGCATAAACATATGCGTCACCAACTGATAGGGCCTGAAATCGCTGGACCCCGGGTAATAAAGGGCCAGATCTGGAAGTTGGGAATAAACCGGAAGTCTGCTGATTAAGAAAAGGATACCGTTAATGATCAGCAATTGTTTGACTACATCAGTCAATCGAATCATGGGGTAAAATTAGTTGAAATTTTGAAGATGGCCGGTTGTAGAGATGGCTGGGCGTATGTCAAAAAGCAGATCTCGTTTAACCGAAAATGTAAAACCTGCATTCAGACATGCACCCGGCTTGGCTCATCCCATCCCAAACTACCCCAGGTTAGGACAGTGAATATGGAAATAAGTTTGGGATTCCCCGGAACCTCTCAACCCGCCGGTTTCAACCGGCTCGTTGCCCTTTTACCTCAATACTCCACTTTTAAGGTCCACACATATTCTCCCCTGGACTGTAATTCCGAAGGCAAGACGATTTCCAGGCCTGCCGGCGTCTGTTCCCATTTCAGATCCGAATGCACGCCCAGCATGCTTACTCCGGAAATCGGGCCCGGTTTCAATTTGGTGAGGATGATTTTGTCTTTGGGAAAATCAAAAAGAAAAATATAACTGGCTTTTCCATCCTTATTTTGAGTCAGGCGGACCCTGTCCCCGTCAATATAACTCGGGCCCATCCGGGTGTTGTATATGCCCTCCCCGTTTATTTTCATCCAGGTGCCGATTTTTTTAAGGCGGTCGTAAGCGGCAGGGTCCCATTCCCCATCGGGTCCCGGGCCAATGTTCAACAATAAATTTCCACCCTTGCTCACAATATCGACCAGTTTTTCGATCAGTTCATCGGCGGGCTTGTACAGATCGTCCGGCACATAACTCCAGCTGTTGGCCATAGTCATACAGGTTTCCCAGGGATAGGGCAGGCCCTTTTCGGGAATATGTTGTTCAGGGGTCAGGTAATTTTGATGGACTCCGGGCACGGCACGGTCGACCACGATCAGCCCGGCTTGTTTTTGCCGGACTTCCCGGACAATCCCGGCCATGTCGATGTCCTGGCTTTGGGGATTGCGGGCATAACGGCTGCCCTCATAAACTTCCAATAATTGTGCTTTTATTTCTTCATCGGTCTTGGGTCGCACCCAGCCTCCGTCCAGCCACAGGATATCGAGTTTTCCGTAGTTGGAGGCCAGTTCATTCAACTGGTTGCGGGTGAAGTCGGCAAAGTTTTTCCAGCGTTCCGGGTATTTGTTGATGGAATAATTCGGGTTGCGGTCGGCGGGAGGGAATTTGCTCCACCAGTAATCGTTGTTATGCCAGTCCGGTTTGGAAAAATAAGCTCCAGCCCAGAAACCCTCTTTGCGAAAAGCATCGAATATTTCTTTGGTTACATCGCTCCGGGGGTTGCTTGAGAAAGGCACCAGCTTGCCGGTTATTTTATAATCGGAATACCGGGTATCAAACATATTGAAACCGTCGTGGTGCTTGGTGGTGAACACGAGGTATTTCATGCCCGCTGCTTTCGCGGCGGCGGCCCATTTTTCCGGATTAAATCGGGTGGGATTAAACGTAAGCGGCAGTTCTTCGTATTTTTTACGGTATTCGTCATAATCTTCCGTGATCCCTTTTTTCCAGGCCCAGGCCGCCCATCCCACATCTTCAGGACAAATGCTCCAGCTCTCTACAACACCCCACTGACTGTAGGGGCCCCAGTGCATCAGCAGGCCGAATTTTAAATCCTGCCACTGTTCCAGTTTTTGTTGAATGAGGGGATCGGGGTCCGGATAATATTCCTGGACTTGCGCTTTGGAAAGATGAAAGAACCATACTAAAAGAAGGAGGAAATGAGATTTCATAAAGGATTGTTGGAATAATTAACCTGAGGCTGCGGCATGTCCTGACCGGGTGAAATTAGTTGAATTTTTGAGACTTTGAAGGAGAAGGAAAACACAGTAAATAGGGATAACTCAGAAGTTAAAATCAATCTTTTACGGCATTCCCGGTAACTACTTGTTTTTTAAATACATTATTTTACAGAACGCGGACACCCCGTTTACCCTTGTTTTATAAACCTTTAAAACTCCATATTATGGCTGCTAAGCTTGCATTATGCATTGGAATCAATGATTACCCTGAAACGGGGAGTGACCTGGCTGGTTGTGTCAACGACGCCAACGATTGGGCGGACACCCTGACTGCCCGCGGATATGTTGTAAAAAAACTGCTGGATAAAAAAGCGACCCGGGCGAATATACTTGGGGAAATGAAATCCGTCATTTCCGCAGCAAAAAAGGGGGACTCCATACTGATCCAGTATTCCGGCCACGGCACCTATATTCCGGACCAGGACGGGGATGAACCGGACGGTACCGAAGAATGCCTCTGCCCTTATGATCTGAAAACCCGCGGGGTGATCACCGACGATGAATTGTTTGACTTGTTCAACAGCAAGGCTGCCGGCGTCAGGCTGGTCATGATCTCCGACAGCTGTCATTCCGGAACGGTGACCCGTTTTGCCCCGCCGGCGGTCAGAGGCCGGAAAGCGCCGCAGACCAGGGTTAAATTTCTGCCCCCGGCCAGTTTTTTATCCTCCCGGGAACTCAACAAATTCGGAGTTTCCAGGGCCATCCGAAAATCCTCTCCTCCCGGCCGTTACGGCGGCCTGTTGATGTCGGGATGCCAGGATGTGGAATACAGCTATGATGCTTATTTCGGAGGCCGGCCCAATGGCGCTTTCACCTTTGCCGCTCTTGCAACACTGAAAAAGCTCAAATCCGGAGCCTCTTATAAGGACTGGCACAAAGCCATCCGCTCCATGCTGCCATCCCAACAATACCCGCAATCTCCCAATCTTTTTGGTTCTTCCACGATGAAGAAGTGGAAGGTGCTGCAATAAACCGGAATCTTAATATGTCCAACCGTTATACCAGGTTACCGGCTACGGAGAGCAGGTTTTTCTCCGGCGCGGCGCCCCGGCTGAGGCCTTTCGATTACTAAGAAAACCGGGAGCGGGTGCAGGGTTATTTTTATACTCCGCCCGCCACCCGGTTTTATTATGCGGAAGCCCAGCAGAAAAAAAGGATCGTCTTGCATTTCACCGCAGGCAATCTGGCCGGCGATATGAATCAATTGACGATCCAGGATTACCACGTATCCGTTCCTTTTGTCATTGCACGGGATGGGAAAATTTACCAATTGTTTTATTCCAAATACTGGTCCCATCATCTCGGCTTGAAAAGCGGCAACCCGGCCAAGGTTTATGACCGGCAGTCCATCGGCATCGAAATCTCGAATTACGGCTGGCTAGAATCCAGGGACGGGCAACTGGAAACCGCCTATTCCAGGCAGGGATCAAACCCATCGGACGTCTATTGCGGCTTGGGGGATACCGAAGCTTATCTGCAATTGAACCGCAGGTACCGTGACCATGAATATTATGCGTCCTTTACCCCGGCCCAATTGGAAAGCACCATTGTCCTGGTCCGTTATCTCCTTGCCCTGTATTCCATTCCGCCTTCCTTCCTGCCGCCCGCGGAGCGTTATGAATTCATCCCATCCAATATGGGATTTGCAGGGATACTCAGCCATGTGAATTATCGAGATAACGGCAAATGGGACATTGGCCCGGCCTTTGACTGGGAGGGCCTGATCCAAGGGGTTCAGGCGGAATCGTTCGTGCCCGTCCTGAATCCCTTAAGGTCTGTACGGGGAAAACCATCCCAACAAGAAAAGGAATTTGCCCCTGCACAAAACCGGGGATCAAAATACAAACCGGGCTCCAGGACCGTAATCAGGCAGTATAATCCTTTTGACTGGGAGGAATAAATGAATCAAACCCCATGTGCTACCGAGATCGCGGCTTTCAACCGATCCCAGTCCGTATCACCCGGCACTGTACAATCAGCACCCAGGATAAACTGATCAGGTACCTGCTTTAATACATTCCGGACTTCATTTTCTATCTCTGTCCGGCTGCCCTTGCCGATGACCCCGTGACGATCCATACCACCCATGCAGGGTCTGTTGAACATTTCCGAAATCTCCTGCCAGGTAAGCAACCTACCGGTAAGCTGAGGATTGCAGTTTACCACTTGCCCGGGATAATCCAGGACGGCATCGTAAGAGGCATAAGGTGCATTGTAATCACAGACATGAAGGATATTAAAAGGGCAAGCAGCCGTGACTTCTTTCATGGCCACCAGATCGGAGGGTTTGACGTATTCGGTAAATAGGCGGGGATCGCTGAATTGCCCGGTTTCCGAGCCCTGGGTGGACATATAAAAACCGTCCACGCCCAGGTCTATGCAGGCGCGTACAAAGATCAGCTGGCTTTCGGTCAGGATATCCAGGCCCTTTTTTACGGCTTCCGGATCTTCTTCCATGTGTTTCAGCAACACTTCGCGGGTGGCGGAATGGCCGGCCCACATAAAGGGTGAATACAGGGTCATGATGACCAGCGCCTCTTTTTTGGAGGCCTGCACGATTTCTTTTACGGCCTGCAACTGGGGCTGGTAAAATTCAACCGGATTAGGGCGCAGTTTTGACCAGTCGGCCGGAGTTTTCAGAAAATCGAGAAGGGGATATTGTTGTTCGTATTGAATTTTTACGAAATCCATTCCGGTGTGGCGGAAATACCGGAGGTGTTCCTGTGCGGCGGCTGATCCCAGTTTAAAATCATCCCCGAAATGCAGAAAAAAAGCGGCCGGAGTATAACCGGGCTCCGTTTTCCCCTCCAGCCATTGGAGCATGCGGTCCCTATTGCTGAGGGTCGACGTTTGTTTGCAGGAGGCTAGTGAACTAAGCAGGGGGGATCCTGCCAGAAGGGCCCCGGTACCCATGAGTGAAGTTCTGAGGAATTGGGATCTTTTCATAAAAAGGAGTTAATTTAAAGATTCAGTTAAAATAATAAAATCTGAGCATAGAGACTGTTTGGGTGTATGACAAAAAGCAGTTTTACATTTTCTGGATAAACGAGACCTGGTATGTTTTACTTCGTTTTTATGCGAGTTGAAACCTTCCAGGTCTTGTTATCGAGTAAAAAGACCTGCATTTTGACATGCACCCGACTGTTTATGGCTCATTCAGGACAACATTGGAATTTTTACTTTCGATTCAGGTAAATGCTCCATGGCGCCTTATTGTCCTTTGGAACAATGGTAGCGCATTTGATGTTGAATTAATTGATTATCATTAAAATAATGAACAATGAAAAAATTAAAAAATATCCACCCTGGAGAAATCTTATTGAAGGAGTTTCTTATCCCGCTTGATATAAGCGCGTACCGGCTTTCAAAGGAAATATCCATACCGCAGACCCGCATATCTGAAATTATAAAAGGAAACAGGCGGATCACCGCGGACACGGCTTTGAGATTTTCTAAATTTTTCGGAAATTCTGCCAAGTTTTGGCTCGGGCTTCAGGACGATTTTGACATTGAAGAGGAAAAACAAAACAAGCAAAAGGAAATTAATTCAATAAAACCATTGGAAAGTAAGGTGGCCTAATACGGTTTTACCACAGGCGGGTGGTCGCACTTCGAGTTAATAAGATATGTAAATTTGAATATTATTGATCAGGAATGCGATTGGGTATTTGCCATTGCGAACTCCTTATGCTGGCCGGCTCCAACATACTGACATCAATAAATTGTGCCCGCAAAACTCTTTGAACACTTGGAAGTTTAACTAAAATAGGATGATATAAGGAAATATACTCAATAAACTTTCGTAAATAACGATGTTGGCACTCATTTTAAGGACAACTACATGAAACAGACATTCATATTTATATTGACAATATTTATTCTGTCATCCTGCAATGAGGAAAAAAAATCGGATTCAAATATAACTATTGACACTGTTAGCAACACCACATCTAACAACACAGTTCCGACAAATCAATTGACACCAAATCTAACGTTTGACTGTTCAATTTTTAAGTTTAAAAGTAAGAAGGAACAAGCAGACACATTAACTAAATACTTTGGAAAAAAACAATTAGCGACTGACGAGAAATTTTTCTGTGCATTTCCAAACTCATTTAACGAGATGCAAAATATCTTTGGCTTTGACGACATTAGAGGTGAAGCTCCAATGTATGACTATCCTATGGGAGAAAATATTATTCGATATTTTGCTAACCTGAACACTATTGACAAAGAAATATATTACAACAAATACATAAATATTTGTGTGGACGGAATCTGGGAGGCTGACAACATTAGGGAAGCATTTGGATTTTCAAATAGACTAGCAAACGACACAGAAGCTGGTTGTTTATCATTATCTAAAAGAACCGACAAGGAGATTAAAAGCGTTTTCCACTTTATTTTTGACGGACCTCATCCAAAAAACGAATACAATGAAAAAATTTATAATGAGCTCCTTCCTATTGTGACCAAGCAAAACGACAGACTTGGTAAACTGCTAACTGAATCCTATAAAAAAGTCATAACAGAGGACGGTGGAAACGGACATTAGAAAAACGAGTGCAAACACGGGTTTTGCATCAGGTGGGGTTGGTGCTAACGTGAAAATCTCAATTCATATTTACTTGGTGCGGGGGGCTGAGCGGCTTCGATTCGAAACTTTTTGCAAGGTTAAAGTTTTGTTCTTCGATTGAATTTTTGGTTCTAAAAATCTCCACTTTCGGTAATACCCGAACTGTTATGTGACATTTTAAAGACGGAAAACAATGATAAAACAATTAACAATTTTTGCTTTCATTTTGACAATTTGTTTGATTAGTTGCGGAAAGACAAATACGGAAAGCAAAAAGACGGAAAAGCTGACAACAATTCAGATTGACACTTCTGTTATTACTATATTGCCATTAGACACGAACCTACATTGGATTTTTAAAACAGGGATGCCAACTGAACTAACGACAGAAGACCTTTTGAAAATTGAAACCATTCTTAAAAAATGTGTTAACGAATACAATCCTGAGCAAGAAAGACAGTTTAAGGAAATAAACGACAAACACCCAGAATACAAACTTGAAAGGAAAAGTTTCATTATTGACTTGGCACGCTACAAAAGACAGTATATGGCCATAGTTAACTCTAAAGGTGAAAAAGAGATTTGGGTAAATTGTTTTTGTGGAAATTGGGACAAAAATTCGAGAACAAGCCCAGTCATGGTTGATGACGGTGGGAATTGTTACTTTAATCTAAAAATCAACTTGACAACTGGACAGTATTACGAATTGATGGTAAACGGAGATGCTTAACAGACAAAGAATAATGCCACATGACAGGTATTGCGTCATACGGGGTGACCCCGCTTTGGCGGGGCAGGCGCTGCAATCCCGATAGCTATCGGGATGGAGCTTTGTGCTTCTATTCAAGTTCAGTCCAGGTTGATGGTTTTGTGCTCCAAAATCCGCTGCTATTTAAAGCCGCAAAACATTAACTTCGTACTTAAGAATAAGCAGGAAAAAAAATCCAATTGGACGCCTCCAAAAATCCCCGCCTATTTTTACTCGAAGGCCTTCAACGATTCATAAAACAAGTCACAAAACTGGATGGTGTAATCCGCATCTCGCTTCTGGGATCCATCGTGACCCCGAAGACTAATCTTAAAGACATTGATGTGCTTGTGCTTGTTGCCGACCACATCGATCTCGCTCCCCTGGCGACTTATACCAGGCAATTGATGGGACAGGTGCAAAGTATAAACCGGGGAGCTGATGTATTTCTGGCCGATGAAAGGGGGAATTATATCGGACGAATTTGTCATTGGAGAGATTGCCGTCCAGGTATCCGGCGGGCCTGCCAAGCCATGCATTGCGGTCGACGGACCTATCTTTACGATGATCTTTCAGTGGTCACCTTAAATGCTGAAATGGTACGTAATCCACCGGTGACCCTGTGGCCAACAGTTGAGATACGATGTCCATTACCAAGGGATGTGAGGGAATGGATTGAAAAATTATGATAGCTGTCAAAGGATCATGTCATGAAACCGCAAAGAGTGCGGAGATCGAAGAGTGGGCGAAAAGAAAAAGATTATAGCATTTGGACTCACTTTACGTGTTTTGCGTCCTTTGCGGTTAATCAAAGCGATTAATGAAACCGAAGAAAGCGCTGAGGTGGCAGAGTGGGCACAAAGAAAAAGATTATGGCCTTTGGGCTCACTTTGCGTGTTTTGCATCCTTTTCGGTTAATCAAGGTAGTCAATGTAAACGCATTTCCAATTCTTATCAAAAGAACCCCAATTAATGTCGTAATTTGGAATTCAGTATAAGCGATGAAATATAATCCAACTCCGTTCAGCGCACCTCATCGTCAATTAGAACCCCATAATTGAAATAAATCAGACAACCAGATCTTTTGTATTAGCTTTATCTAATCGGAAATCATGAATAAATCCTCCACCTCCCTGACGGTCTTTGGCGTTTATCTTTTGGGTATGGGCTTCGGACTCGTTTTTATGCCCAATACCCTGATCGGAATATTGGGTCTGCCACCTACCGATGAAGTCTGGATCCGCGTGCTGGGGGTCGTGACCCTCGTCCTGGCTTATTATTATATCCAGGCGGCCAGGACAAACCTTCGCACTTTCGCTTCATGGACTGTTCCGGCAAGGATCCTTGTATTTTTCTTTTTTACAGGATTTGTCCTCGCGGGCTGGGTGGGTCCGGTCATGAGTGCGCTGGGGGCAATAGATCTGGTTGGGGCATTATGGACCGCTTGGGCCTTGAGGAAGGAAAAATCTTAAAGGAAGTGATTCACGGAAGCATCGGAGTCAGAATGACAATGCAATGGATCAATACAGGGTGTAATTTAGGCTCTAACCTGAGCTACAAACTCGCCATATCAATCACAAACCGGTACCGCACATCCCCCTTTACCATCCTGTCGTAGGCTTTGTCTATTTTCTGGATGGGTATCATTTCCACATCCGAGACAATATTTTTTTCGGCGCAAAAGTCAAGCATCTCCTGGGTTTCTTCCGTGCCGCCGATCATGGAACCGATGATGCTCCTGCGGTTTTTGATCAGGGCAAAAGGATCCAGGACGGGAAATTCAGGAGGCAGGCCTACCACGAGCATTTTTCCATTCACGCCCAGCAGGTCCAGGTATTTTTTATAATCATGCTGGGCGGAAATGCAATTCAAAATGACGTCAAACTGCCCGTTGTGCTTTTTCATCTGCGCCTGGTCACTGGAGAGCAGGAAATGATGGGCGCCAAGCCTTTTGCCGTCTGTTTCTTTGGAAGGCGTATGGCTGATCAGGGTGACTTCCGCTCCGAAAGCCGCCGCAAATTTCACTCCCATATGACCCAGTCCGCCCAATCCGGCCACTCCCACCCGGGTATCTTTGCCCACTCCTGCATACTTTAAGGGCGAATAGGTGGTGATGCCGGCACACAACAGGGGCGCCACGGCGCTTTGATCCAGCCGGCTGGAAATATGGTATACAAACCGTTCATCGGTGACGATCTGCGAAGAATACCCGCCGCGGGTATATCCTGAACCGTCCCGGGCCATTACATTATAAGTGCCGGTCGGGCCTTCATCGCAATAGTTCTCCTGGTGCTGCCGGCAGCTGGGACAGGAGCGGCACGAATCGACGATGACCCCTATGGCCGCCAGGTTCCCGGGCTTGAATTTAGTCACCGCAGGACCAACGGATTTGACGGTGCCCACGATTTCATGGCCGGGCACCAATGGGAAATGGGTACCATCCCATTCCCCCCTGGCCCGGTGAAGGTCACTGTGACAAACTCCGCAATATCTAATTTCCAAATGCACATCGTGGGGCCCCACTTCCCTGCGGTTGAATTCAAATGGGCGAAGGGGTTGATCGGCCTGGTAGGCGGCATAAGCTTTGGTGGCTATCATGGCGGAAAATTAAACTTCTTTGAGAATATAATTGAGGTTGAGGTTAATGTTGAGGTTAAGGTTAAGGTTAAGGGAATGGCTTCTCCTCAACCCTCAACCCTCAATCTTCAATCCTCATTCCGGCAGGACCACCTCCTCTCCCCAGATATATTTATTAAACCACTGCCAATTGTGCCAGATCGCGGCAAGCCTTTCCTTGGGTTTGGTGATCCCGTGACCGAATCCTTTATATACGATCAGTTTGGAGGGCACCTTTTTGTCCTGGAGTCCCCGGTACAATTCATAGGCATTGGGAATGGGCACCCTTCGGTCGAATTCTCCATGCTGGATCAGAGTGGGGGTGGAAGCCTTGTTGATATTATTCATGGGAGAGGTCCTCAGATAGATTGCCGGATCGGACCAGGGGGTGGATTGGAGATACTGCCTGGTGAAGGGGGTAATGTCCGTATTTACATAATAGGTGGACCAGTTGGAGATTCCGGCGCCCACGGAGATGGCTTTAAAAACATTGGTGTGGGTGGTGAGGAAGGCGGAGATGTACCCGCCCTGGCTCCAGCCCATGCAACCCATTTTGGTGGTGTCCACGATCCCCAGTTTGTTTACATAATCTATGCCGCTCATGACATCCCACATATCCCCGATGCCGAGGTTGCGTACATTCAGAGACCGGAACAACTGTCCATAACCTGCCGATCCCCGGTAATTGACCCGGAGCACCAAAGCCCCTTTTTCACACCATTGCATCACAGGGTATACATAAGAGGGCGTGGGTTCTGGCCGGTCGACCCCGGTAGGCCCTCCGTGAATCAGGCAAAGCAAGGGGTATTTTTTATCCGTACGGAAATCACGGGGCCGGATCAGGACCCCTTCAATCTCTGTACCGTCCCTGCTTTGCCAGCGGATGATTTCACTGGTCGGGGTCTTCCAGTTCTTGATCTGATCGGTAAAAAAGGTAAGTTGACGGCTGGAAGTATTAAAATTATACAAGGCGATTTCATTGAGTCCGTCATACATGCGGCCGGATAAGGCACAGGTCTGCCCATCCTTGCTGAAGGTAGCGGTATTGAATACATCGTAAGGCACTTCCGATTTGCTCCAGAGATCGATTTCAGGATCCAGGCGGAACAGTTGCGAAGCGGTTTTTTGAGAAGCTCCAAACCAGATGCCTCCCCGGGTCCAGTCGAGATAGGACTTGTTTTCATCAAAGGCCTTGCCTATTTCTTTGGCAGAAGCAGAGTCCAGGTGCCGGATAAAAAACCTGTTGTTTTTGTAATAAAAAGAAACGGTATCGTCCACCGCACTGGAATAAATCAACTGCCTGCTGTCCGGCGACCACCCGAGAAAAAAATCACCGGAAGGATTGTCCACCAGTATTTTTGACGACCTGGTCCCGGTCTCATACAAGGCAATATCGCCAAACACCCCGCTGTTGATCAGCGGGTCCGGCAAACGGGTATAAGCAATGTATTTTCCGTCCGGGGAATAACCATATCCTGCGACAGAATAATTCGAATCGGTCACTGCCGTCGCCTTGGGGAAATTAAAACAGGGAAGTTTAGTTTTGGAAACGCTGTCGGAATAACAGGGATACAAACCATACCGGTCAATCGAATCCTTGTCAAAGGGAATGGTCCACAGGCGGTTCATCCGGAATTCCTCCCCTTCTGTGCCAAAGGCGCCGAACCGTTCTTTTATTTGTTTGTCCCGCTTGGTTTCACTTTCGGTTTTGGAAAACAATATTTTTTTTCCATCCGGGCTCCAGGTGAAACTGTTGATCCCCTCTGTTTCATTGGAGATGGCCACCGCCTCTCCCCCTTCCAGGGAAAGCAGGTGGATCTGACTTTTGTTGCCCCGGTCGGTGAGAAAAGCAATCCATTTTGAATCGGGGCTCCAACGGGCGCCAAAGCTGCTTCCTTTTGGGGTGCGGGTCAGTTGAAAGGGAGCCTGGCCATTTTTGGAAAGCCAGATTTCCGTGTCGTAAACGTTTTCCTTCCAGTCGGTGGAAGTTACGCTAAATAAAACATGTTTACCGTCGGGGGAGATCTGGGGAGTCCCGCTTTGTTTAAGGCTTATCCATTCTTCAAAGGAGACCGAGGCATCCTGGCCGGTGAGCATACCGGGTAATAAGGCCAGGAAAAAATAATACAGGTACTTCATATTTGGGAATTAAGAGGTCAATCAGGATCTGGCTTTCTGTTTTTTTTGTGATTTGGTTTCAATAAGGGCGGTCCATATGCTCAACTTTTTATCCATATAGGAAGTCCATACCGGCCGCACCCTTCCATTAGCTGCGGAAATATTGTTGTAATCACCGAAGAACGCTTCATTTCCGGGAGGAGTGAAGGTATTGCCTTCCAGCCGGAGTTCTTTAAAGCTTTTTCCACCGTTTTTAGAATAAGCCACTACGACATCGGTTTGCAAGTTGCGGTGCCGGCTTCTGTCATAATACACGATATACAGGTACCCGGTGGATTGGTCCACACTTAACCAGGGGAAGAACTGAATACTGGAAGTCCTGTCCTGGTTGACCCGGACGCGTTCTGACCAGGAATTGCCCCCGTCACGGCTGGAAAGGAGCCAGATATCCATATTGTTTTGGCCGTTTTTGAGGTCGGCCCAGCAGATATAAATGCTTCCCCGGTATTTGCCCGGACTCAGATCCGTGGCCAAGACCGGCATTCCGTTTGCCCTGCCGACCCCCGGAACTTCCAGGGACCAGCCTCCCGGTTGGTCCACCAGGGCCTGGTCGGCAAGCAACCAGGTGTTGCCGCCATCGGCGCTTTTATCAAACCACAATTTTTGATCATAGGCCCAGCACACATAGATTTCGTTGGACGGTCCGAATCCGGGCACCGCACCTTCCGGGGTGAGGTCGTCATCGAGGCAATTGCCTTCATGGTCGCTGAGGGTCACGGCTTGCGTCCAGGTTTTCCCCTGGTCTTTGGAAAGGGAAAAACGGATCCGGGAGCGGTCGGTTTCTTTTTCTGAACCGTATTGGTCAAATTCGGTCCAGGTTACGACCAGGTCGCCATTATTGGGATTGCTGCTGATCCAGGGTTTGTCCTGATTTTTGGGAGGATTGGTTCCGATGGCGGATCCCTGGTCCCAGGTTTTCCCTCCGTCCGAGCTTTGATGGATGACCAGGCTTTCCAACCATCTCCCTGACTGCCTGCCTCTTCCGTCGGGATTGCCGAGGTGCACATAATAAAATCTTCCTTCGTGATCGGCCCAGACTACGGGATCACCATACACACCAAGCGGTGAAAGGAGCCGGCTATGAGAAAAACTCTTTCCGCCGTCTGTTGAATAATGTACGCGGTCAAGAATGGAACCGGCCACCACGATATCGGGATTCACCGGGGACACGGCGATGCTGGGTTCAGAAGGCCCAAACCTTTCCCCCTTGTTCTCCGCTATTTTTACCGATCCCAGATAAGCCGGGGTCGAACAGGAAAAACAAGCGGCCGCGAGAAAACCCCACAAAAAGTATTTAATCCCCGAAAGGAACATAAAACCAAAATTACTTTATTACGAAGAAAACCGGTCTGAAACAGACAAATCATGAAGCGGTTACTTATAAGAATGTCATTAATATATATACGGCGGGCGTTTCAATAGAAGGGGGATGAGAAGCTGACACTATTTTATCTATCCTTTTCATTTATTATTCCTTTGACCCATAATTATAGTTATGGATGTACCGAATTCAGGCCAATCGCTTTACATTGGTCTGAAGAAGAGGAATTAAGACACATAAAAATGGATCATAGGTCGCCGCTCCGGATCATACACTGCCTGTGGCTCATCTATTGTTTGAATTTGCCTCTCAGCGGTTTTTCACAGGTGGATAAAAAGGCCACGGCTGAAACCAAAGCCCTGTACGGAAATTTAATGAAAATAAGGTCCCGGGGTGTGATGTTTGGTCACCAGGACGCACTGGCCTATGGGCTGAATGCGGACCTGAGCCGCTGGATTGGCCAGCCCGTCAAAACAGATATCCGCTCCGATATCCGGACGCTTACCGGCCAGCATCCCGCCGTGGTGGGCCATGACCTGGGACATCTGGAACTCGGCAAACCGGAAAACCTGGATGCCGTCCCATTCGATCAAATGCGGGAATCCATAATTGCCGTTTACCGGTATGGGGGAATCAATACCATCAGCTGGCATCCCAACAATCCCCTGGATTTGACCAAGACCACCTGGGACCGGGTGGACTCCACCATCCGCAGGATCACGGCGGATAGGAAAAACCTTCGCAACTATAAAAAAATCCTGGACAAACTGGCCGTGTTTTTTAAGAGCCTGAAGGGCCCCGGGGGAGCATTGATCCCCGTCATTTTCCGTCCTTACCACGAACACACCGGCAGCTGGTTTTGGTGGGGGGCGGGACATTGTACCCCTTCAGAGTACAAGGCTTTCTGGCAAGTGACGGTCAAACACCTGACCCGGAAAAGGAAGGTTCATAACCTACTGATTGCGTATTCCACCGACAATTTTATCAATGAAGCCCATTACCTTGAAAGATATCCCGGGGATGAATATGTGGACCTGTTAGGTTTCGACACCTACCACCGGAATGCCCCCCAATCCGACTCCGCGTTTACCGCCAATGCCAAACGTATGGTGGCTACCCTGAAAAAACTGGGCGAAGAAAAAAACAAATTATATGCCATCACCGAAACCGGCCTGGAAACGGTCAAAGAACACGATTGGTGGACCCGGATCGTTTATCCCATCATCAGCGATACCGGACTGAGTTATGTTTTGGTATGGAGAAATGGGAGGGCCGATCATTATTATGCGCCCTTTGAAGGGCAGCAAAGCGCGGAGGATTTTAAATCCTTTTTTAAGCTGCCGCAAACCTTGTTTGAAAAAGACTTACTGAATCTTTATAAACCCTGAAGTACCGGAATCATCCGGACTCGATCATTTTAAAAATTATGAATTTTAAAGAGCGGCTGAATGCATTGAAAGCCGAAAAGGAAGTTTTGCTGAACCGGAGCAATGAGATCGTGCTTCCTGGCAACGGCATCTATTTCAGATACAAAAATCCGGTGGTTACCGCCGGTCATGTGCCTCTGTTTTGGGAGTATGACCTCAATCCGGAAAACAATCCCTTCCTGATGAAACGCTTTCCCATCAATGCCACCTTTAATGCGGGAGCCATCAAATGGAAGGGCAAATATCTTCTCGTCCTCCGCGTCGAAGGGGCAGACCGGAAATCCTTTTTTGCAATCGCCGAAAGCCCGGACGGGATCAGCCGGTTTACGTTTTGGGACCATCCGGTCACCATGCCGGAAACCGGGAATCCGGATATCAATGTGTACGACATGCGACTCACTGCGCATGAAGACGGGTGGATCTACGGGATTTTTTGTTCGGAACGGAAGGACCCTTTCGCTCCGAAAGGCGATGAATCGTCTGCGGTCGCCTCGGCCGGCATTGCCCGCAGCCGGGACCTGGTAAACTGGGAACGGTTGCCGGATCTGGTGACACCCTCTCCCCAACAAAGAAATGTAGTCCTGCATCCGGAATTTGTCCAGGGGAAATACCTGATTTATACCCGTCCCCAGGATGGTTTTATTGAGGCGGGGAGCGGGGGAGGGATCGGGTACGGGTATTCCGATTCCATGAATCCGGCCATTATTGAAAAAGAACTGATCCTGGATGAAAAAAGGTACCACACGGTATATGAAATAAAAAACGGCCTGGGGCCGGCACCGATTAAAACCTCCAAAGGCTGGCTGCACCTGGCCCACGGGGTCAGAAATACGGCGGCCGGCTTGCGCTACGTGCTTTACCTGTTCCTGACCGACCTGGCCGACCCGACCAAGATCCTTTATAAACCGGCGGGCTATTTCCTGGCCCCCGAAGGAGATGAACGGGTGGGGGATGTCAGCAACGTGGTATTTTCAAACGGATGGATTGCCGATGAAAACGGCAACGTATTTATTTATTATGCTTCTTCGGATACCCGGCTTCATGTAGCAAGTTCCACCGTGGAACAATTGATCGATTACGCCATGCATACCTGCGCGGACGGGTTCCGGTCCATGACCTCAGTAAAAACCCTGAATAACCTTATAGACCGGAACATCACCCTGCAAGGTTGACCACCGGTTGCCTATGGATTCAAAACTTCAAAGTTTTAAGCTGGAGATCCGGGAGGAAATGCAACGAATCCTGGAGTGGTGGAGGAAGTATTCTCCGGATGAGCGGAATGGAGGTTTTGCCGGAGAAATAGATCAGTTTAACCGGCAGTTGCCCCAAGCCGATAAAGGCAGCGTACTGCATGCCCGGATCCTCTGGACTTTTTCCTCGGCCTATCGCCATTCCCGGCAGGAGGTTGACCTTGACCTTGCCTTTAGGGCTTATGAATTTATTGTCCAAAAATTTTATGACAAAACCTGGTCTGGTGTGTTTTGGTCGGTCCGGGCCGATGGAACGATCCTCAGCGACCGGAAACAAAGCTATGCCATCGCTTTTGCCATTTATGGCCTGGCTGAATTTTATAAAGTGACCGGTGATGCCGGAGGCCTTCAACTGGCCGTGGAATTGTACCATGCCCTTGAAAGCCGGAGCCTTGATCCTCTGGAGGGCGGATATTTTGAGGCCTTTACCCGGGATTGGCAAAAACTGGAGGAAGTGCGACTGAGCCAAAAGGACCGCAACGATCCCAAAACCATGAATACCCACCTCCACCTCATCGAAGCTTATGCCAATCTTTACCGGGTATGGCGGGATGACCGGCTGGAACATTCCATCCGCCATCTGCTTAAGGTTTTTGAACAACGGATCATGGATAAAACAAATCATCACCTGCGGCTATTTTTTGAAGCGGACTGGAAGCCGACTTCCGAAAGGATTTCCTATGGACATGATATCGAAGCTTCCTGGTTGCTTCACGACGCAGCGAAAGAGCTGCAGGACCCTATTTTAGATAAAAGGTGGTCGGCCATAGCCATTCAAATTGCCGATGCTTCGGTCGGGGGATTACAGGCCGATAGCAGTTTTATCCACGAAGCGGATCCGCGGTCCGGGTACCTGGACCAGCACCGGGAATGGTGGGTCAGCGCTGAAGGCATGGTTGGATATTTGAATGCCTGGAAATTGAGCGGCGACCGTGTTTACCTGGAACGGGTGTACGGACTTTGGAATTTTATCAAAAAACACCTCCTTGACCTGGACCGCGGGGAATGGCACTGGGGAGTTTATCCGGATTATACCCGGATGCCGGAATATAAAATGGGCTTCTGGAAATGCCCTTATCATAATTTCCGGGCCTGCCTGGAAATCCTGGATCTATTAAAAGAATAATATCCCTTCCTCCCTTCCTCCTTTCCTCCCTTTCTCCCTTTCTCCTTCCTCCCCATTATTTATCTTTGCGCGCTCATTGCCCCGATAACCGTTAGCTTAAGGTAATCTGTCAAACTCTATGCGAATATTAAAATTTGGTGGTTCCAGTGTCGGCAGCCCGGAAAGGATCCTTTCAGTCATCGGGATCCTCCGGGACTACACCCGTAAAAAGATCCCCTATACCGTCGTCTTTTCTGCTTTCAGCGGGGTCACCGATTCATTGATCAGGATGGCCCTGGCGGCGGCAAAAGGAGATCCCGCCTACGAGGCTATGTGGACTGTTTTCCACGAGCGGCATATCCTGGCGATTGAATCCCTGGTCGATGAGGACCGGCGAAAAACCCGCCTGAGCCAGCAATTCAATGAAATGGCAGGCACCCTGAAGAATCTGTTGCAAGGTACGTATCTGGTAATGGAAGCCTCTCCGCGCACCATGGATTATGTATTGAGCTTTGGGGAGCGGGCTTCCTGCATGATCATCACCGAAGCCATGAACCAGCGGGGCCTGCCGGCAGAATGTATGGATGCCCGGGAATTTATCAAGACGGATAAAAACTTTGGCGCTGCCCGGGTGGACCACAACCTGACCAACAGCCTGATCCGTAAAAAATTCAAACCTTCCAAAAAAATAAGAGTGGTCACGGGTTTTATCAGCAGCGCAAAAGGCGGCTTGACGACTACCCTCGGGCGCGGAGGCTCTGATTACACCGCTTCCTTATTGGGAGCCGGCTTAGGCGCGGAGAGGATTGAAATATGGACCGATGTGGACGGGGTCCTGACGGCGGATCCCAGGTTGGTGGACAAGGCCTTTACCATTCCCAAACTGTCCTATGTGGAAGCCATGGAAATGTCCCATTTCGGGGCAAAGGTCATCTATCCTCCCACCATTAAACCGGCCATGGACCTGGGCATACCGATTTTCATTAAAAACACCTTCAACCCCGGATTTCCCGGTTCCCTGATCACCAAAGAGAAAGTAAAACACCAGCATCCGGTCACGGGGATCTCCTCGATCAGCAATGTATCCCTGCTCACCCTGCAGGGCAGTGGCCTTTTTGGAGTGCCCGGCGTGGCAGCCCGGGTATTTGAGGCCCTGGCCGAAAAAGGGATCAATGTCATGCTGATCACCCAGGGTTCTTCCGAATCCTCCATCAGTTTTGCAGTCAGGCCGGAAGACGGACAGGAAGCCAAGACCGCGCTCGACCATGCTTTTGCACGGGACATCAGCGCCAGCACCGTGGAACCCGCCCACCTGGAAAAAGACTTGTCGGTGGTGGCCCTTATCGGGGAAAATATGCGGTATACCCCGGGCATTGCCGGCCGGATGTTCAGGTCTCTTGGGAAAAATGGGATCAACGTAGTCGCCATCGCCCAGGGCTCCTCTGAATTGAACATATCCGCAGTGATCAGCAGGGCCGATGAAGCCAAAGCGCTCAATGCCCTTCATGAAGGCCTGTTTTTGTCCGATACCAAAGTCCTTCACCTCTTCATCATCGGGACCGGCCTGATCGGGGGCACCCTGATCCGCCAGATCCAGGCACAGGCCGAATACTTGCTGAAGTCCAAACACCTGGAAATTAAAATCGTCGGCCTGGCCAACAGCCGCAAAATGATCTTCGATGAAAAGGGCCTGAATACGGAAAATTGGAAAGAAAACCTGATGGGAAAAGGCAGTCCCATGAAACTCGCCCGCTTCATTGATCAGATGAAACAAATGAACCTCTCCAATTCCATATTTATAGACAATACGGCTTCAGAGATCGTGGCTTCCCATTATGATAAAATCCTGGATTCCAGCATCAGCATCAGCACACCCAATAAAGTGGCGGCTTCCAGCAAATTTGCCCGTTACAATAAACTGAAGGAAATCGCGGACAACCGGGGGGTCCAGTTTCAATATGAAACTAATGTAGGGGCCGGCCTCCCCGTCCTTTCCACGCTGAAAAACCTGATGATCTCCGGCGACCGCATCCTCAGGATCGAAGGGGTGCTGTCGGGCTCCCTTTCGTATATCTTCAACAAATTCAAAACCGGAACGCATTTTTCCGACCTGGTCAGGGAAGCCAGGGAAAAAGGCTATACCGAACCGGATCCCAGGGACGATTTATCCCTCAAGGACATCAGCCGGAAGATTTGCATCCTGGCCCGGGAAGCCGGCTACCGGGTGGAACTGGAAACCGTCGAATTGGAAAAAATATTATCGGACAAGGCCCTCAAGGCAAAAACCGTGGCCGATTTTTTGAAAATACTGGAACAAAACGATTCCCATTACAATAAACTGATCCAGGATGCCGAATCCCGGGGAGCCAAAATTCGCGTGATTGCCAAGGTTGAAGCCATAGCTTCAGGCCTTTCCAGTTGCCGGGTCTCGGTGGGCCTCCAGGAGGTATCCCCCGAC
>JAKQHS010000207.1 GCA_029557915.1 Bacteroidota bacterium
GTTGCTGGTCCAGGTAATTGAAAGCCGGGAAAAGGATGCCGAAAGTTGAAGAGGAAGAGATGGAAGGGCATATAAGCCGTTGGTTGAATTTGGTGGAATCTTCCGGTGATAATTGAACAAAAAGTGAGGTATGCTGGAGTGGCTCAGACGTTGGCGCTACGGGAAGCAATACGGTTACGAAAGGTATTTTCGCAACCAGGATTTGCGGATCATTGGAAAACCCGGGGTTATCCTGGCCGATCTTGGAATGCCCGAAAATTTTGACGCAGGTTTTTATACCTGTTTTATGGAGCATGTCTTTCGTTATTCCCTACCCGGGTTTATCAGAAAACTGGTCTTACGTGACCGGGGTATCGGACTGATAGACCCGGACCACCCTCTGGCGCGCGAATCTTTTAATCCGCAAAACCTGGTTGATCAGCACGGTTCTTTTTTAAACCGGAATGGAGTTCCCTATGTGGAGTGCAGGGTAGATTGGAATCCGCCGGGAATGAAACGCAATCCCCACGACCATGGCTATTTCCTGTATCGCGGAGATGGACCGGGAGGAGCTCCCGAGGTGTGTCAGAAAACAGCAGCAAAAGTAGCCGGATGGTATTACGGGAAGTTGCTTCCCGAAAGGAAAGTTCCCTGGGAATACCAGTGCCGGCGCTTGTTTGAGGAAGCCTCCCTGATCATCAGGGAGGAGTATCCCGATGCAGAGATTTCTCATGCCCGTTACGCCTCTGAGGTTTCGTTGCAACAGGCGGTGGAACGGCTGCTATCGGCAGGCTGCGGGACCCTCATTTACCATTCATATTGCAATCCCGTCTATTCCGATTTTGAAGAGTATGCTTTTGCCATGCCGTTGGTTTTCAATTATGTCAATGGCCGGGCCAGGGTACTTTTTGCCGACCAGCCGGGAAACCAGCCTGCCCTGCGGCAAGCCTACGCGGAGATGCTCAGGGACCAGCTTGACCGGATATCTCGGCAGGAGACCGTCATGGTCATCCTTTCCAGGCATGGCCATCCCTTTAAAAGTGAAACCCAGGATAAACGAGCTCCCCTTTACCGGGAACCGCTTGAAATGGAAATGCGGCGTGTCCTGGCACTATGGGGCGGACCCGCTACCCTGGTCTGGAGTGATGACGAATATGCCGATGAATACTGGGATCCGCGAAAATCCAAAACTTCCACCTTTTCGGCTTACCGGAAGGCCATAGTCGGTAACTACCGCTATGCCATTGAAATCCCGGTCGATTTTGTCGCGGAAAATACCGACCTGATGTTCTTCCATGCCATCAAAAAATTCCATGCCTTCTCTTCGTACGATCAAAACCAACCAGTTGCTTACCCCGATTGGGAAAAACCGTTGGAAAGGCGTTTCACTGAAGGAAATACGACGGGAATCTACGCCGGATGCCCTGTGGGACCCTACCGGAAATTCGTCGCCAGAGCCGTCGCCGATTCGGTTTTGTCCCTGTTGAAGATCTAACGGATGATCGTCTTACCAGCCATCACCTGGCAATAGCTGATTGAAAATTTTGTTATAATTTGATTAAATAATTAAATATATTAGTTTAAATTTGTAGTTTAATTGATTAGTGTATGACCATAGGGGAACAGGACAAGCAAACGGAGATAAAAATCTTCGAGTCGGCCACGGAGGTTTTCATCGAAAAGGGGATGGATGGCGCCCGGATGCAGGAGATTGCCAACCGGGCCGGGATCAACCAGTCGCTGCTCCATTACTATTTCCGTACCAAGGAGCGGTTGTTCAATGCGGTATTTGAAAAGGTTGCCGGCCAGGTTTTTCAGCGGTTTGCACCGGTGCTGGATGAGCAACTCTCCCTGGAGGAAAAAATCACCTTTTTCTATAGTGAACACCTCGAAATGCTGAGGCAGAATCCCCGGCTGCCGGCTTTTATTCTGAACGAAATCAACCGCCATCCCGACAGGATCCGGAGACTGATCATGGGATTCGACATCGCCCGCCTGTGG
>JAKQHS010000045.1 GCA_029557915.1 Bacteroidota bacterium
GAGCCCGAGAATCTCCTATTTCGAAAAAACGTATGATGTGGAGGTTTTAAAAACACTGATGGAACAATACCCTCAGAAATATATTTTCATCTTACCTTCTCTTACTCCCCGGGAAATCCTGAGCAATAAAAAAATCCTTCCCCCGAAAAGCACCTATTTTATGCCCAGGATTATCAACGGCCTGGTGGTGGCGCTCGGACAGGGGCTGTAATAAATAATGTAAGACTTCAACATCAACCGCAACCTTGGAGATCGAAATAGAATTTAGGAAGGCCGAGCCGGCAGATCTGGACCTGCTCAGGCACTGGGACCAACAACAACATGTCTTTTCATCCGATCCCAATGACGACTGGAACTGGGAAACGGAGTTGCAACGGGATCCACCCTGGAGGGAACAATGGATTGCCGAACACCAGGGAAGGCCGGTCGGTTTTTTGCAAATTATAGACCCTGCCCTGGAAGAGAGCCATTATTGGGGCGATGTCCCCTATGGACTGCGGGCCATCGACATCTGGCTGGGCGATCCGGCCGATATGGGAAAAGGATTTGGTACGCAGATAATGAAAAAAACCATCACCCGGTGTTTTGAGGATCCGCAGGTGCAGGCTATCCTGCTGGATCCCCTGGAATCCAATACGAGAGCCCATCTTTTTTATGAAAAATTAGGCTTCCTGGTTATACGCAGACAGCGGTTTGGGGAAGATGATTGTCTGGTTTACCGGCTCGATCGGAATCATTGGGAAAGTAGGCAACCAGCCAGATCCTGATCCTGTGCGGGAATACCCTCCGGAGGGTATTGCAGGTCCGTTAAGGAAAATGGATTTTAGAGTAAATTTTTTCAGATTATGTTGTTCCGAACCTGCACCTCAAGGGGTAAAGGACTCCATACCTGCTGGATGGCCTTGCTTGTGATCACGTTACATTCTTATTCTGCCTCTGCCCAATGCCCGGAATCGGAAAACAATAACAATCCGGCCTCGGCAGACAGCATCTCGCTGGCCTGTCCCGCTTCGGGAGCCATGAATCAAAGCGATGGCAATGATTTTTATTTATTTAACCTGGAACAGGATGGGTTGTGCACCCTGAAAACGCAGAAGTCCGGGACTGGAGAAATCGTGATCCGGATATTGGATGCAGAGCTGGGGGGGAACCCGGAAGTGAAGAGCCTTTTTGTCGGAACGGCCGTAAACCAGCACGAACTGGTCCTCGGCCTGCTGGCCGGAAAATATTTTATCCGGGTCGAATGGTGGAACGGCTCCTGTCAATACACTATCGGTTTGTCCGTCACCCCCACCCCCTGGGGCCAGGATCCCGAACCCAACAATATCTTTGCCCTGGCGGCCGGTATAAGTCCGGATACCCTGGTGCAGGGCAGCCTGGGCTACTATGATCCGGGAATCGGTGAAGATTTGCAGGACTGGTACCGGATGGAATTGAAAGAAACCGGCTTCTTCAAACTGTTTATTGAAAAGGCGCAACCGGGAGAAATTCAGATCGGCCTGTTTGAAAAACCTGAAAACACTTCGATCTCCATAACCGGCACCTATCTCACAACCGGAGAACCACTGGATTCCCTGGTCCGTCCGCTCCGAAAAGGTATTTATTATCTTCAACTTTCCCGGTGGAACACTTATTCGGAATACCGGCTAACTACCCACTTTAATCCAGCCCCCTTCCCTGATGATACCGAACACAACAATCAGCCCGAACAAGCTACCGATATGGTTCTTGACACCAGCCTGACGGGCACCATCGGCTTTTACAGTCCGGGCAGCAACCTGGATTTCGACAACCAGGACTGGTACCGGATCCTGGTGACCAAACCCGGATTGCTGAAGTTGATCCTGGAAAAGGACCGGGGAGGGGAATACCTGGTCCGGATTTATGGAGGAAATGGACTGGACCAATTGAAGGATGGATTAGTCAGTCAAAACGAGGCCCTGGACTCCCTGACCCATTTGTTCAGGGATACGGGGCAATACTATGTCACGATCTTGCAATGGACAGGGTATTCCGTTTACCGTTTGAATTCCTCCTACCTGCTTTATCCGGAGGCGGACTTCGATTTTGTGCAGGTGGACAATAAAATCGCTTTCCAACAAAAGAGTATTTATGCGGCAAATTACCATTGGGATTTTGGAGACAGTATGGGCACGGTGGCATCTGAACCGATTCACATTTATCGTGATCCCGGGGTATTCCGGGTTTGCCTGGAAGCGGAAAATGCAGCGGCCAGAGATACTGTTTGCCGGAACATTACGGTGAAGGGCATCGCGGCGGTTTATCCCCGGTCGGCTGGGAATACGGGGGACCTGACTTTGTCGGTATTTGGAGGGGGTATGGATGAGAAAAGCATCATCCGGCTGAGGCGGGGAGGCCAGTTGATTGCAGAACAAAGGATCACGCGGCGCTTTGCGCTGGACGGCATCTCGGGAACCTTGGATTTACGGGGCAAGGGCCTGGGGTTCTGCGATGTGGAAGTGGAGAACGGGGATGGGGGAATCTTTTCATTAAAGGACGCTTTGGAAATCGTGCCAGGGACTTTTCCGGATCCCTGGGCTGAAGTCAGCGGACGAAGCCGGATCCTTTTCAATACGCCCACGACTTATAAAATACGTTTTGGTAACAATGGCAATGTAGATGCCACTATGGTCCCTGTCTGGATTGCGATTTCGGAGGTGCCGGGACTGGAAGTGAAATTTACCGGGGCACAGTTTATTGAACTCAATGAAGGAGGCGATAGCCTTACAGCAGATCTTTCGGATACCGATGAATATTTTATCATGGATACCGTTTTAAGTATGCCCTTCAAGGCAAGAGTTTATCCTTTTATAATTCCTGTAGTGGGGGCCAACAGTGTAGCGGAATTGAATATCAGGGTAAAAGCCGGTGGCGCTATCCGGATTAATGCCTGGACCAATATGCCCTTTTTCCAATCTCCGTTGGATACAAACGTAAAAAACTGCCTGATTAGGATTACCAGGGATATCGCCTTTCCATTATTGGTTGATCTTCCGAACGCCTCTATTCAAAATTGCCTTTTAAATTCGTTAAGCACAGGAATAGAAAGGATCGTCAATCTATATAATAACGCAGGTTTCGTTGGGCAGCTTACCGCCCCAGGATTAATTAGGCGAGAGTTACAGTTTAGTCCGCAGCGTTTGATAAAATTCACCAGGATCTTTTGGAGTGTGGTGAAGAATTGTGCCATAAATTCAGGTTACACGGAAAGTGAAATCAACAGTTTAAGGAGGGATTTTTCCGAGAGAATTACCCGATCACTGGTAAATCTGTTCTTACTCCCTCCAGAAACAATCATCAATTGTCTTAAAGGCAATTGCCCCAAAACCAATGCCTTTCGCTCCAATCCCGGCGAATGCCGCGAATGCGCCACTTTCTGTGCCATCAACGAAAGACAAACCCGGGTCCAGGCCGTATCTTCTTTTGACCCCAATGAAAAAGAGGGCCCTTCCGGATTTCTGGGGCCTAATTACCATGGTTTTCAAAAGTCCATTCCTTTCACTATTCATTTTGAAAACCTCGCGACCGCCAGCGCTCCCGCGCATAAAGTAATGGTGATCGACACCCTGGATAAAAACGTGTTTGACCTGTCCTCTTTTCAGTTCGGTTCCTTTCAGATCGCGGATTCCATTTACCAGCCGGACAAAGGGCAATACCGGTTTTTTGCCGATGTACCCATGAATCACCTGAATGTTGTGGCCCGGGTGGAAGCCCTGCTGGATACCTCCAGCGGCCGCCTGGAATGGGTATTCAACAGCCTCCAACCAGGCAGACTCGAACCCGTGGAAGATCCGGATATTGGTTTCCTCCCTGCCAATAAAATCAAACCGGAGGGCCAGGGATCTGTGTCCTTTACGTTAGATCTAAAGGAGGACCTGCCTCATGGGACGGTCATCCAAAACAAAGCCCTGATCTTTTTTGACGCCAATGCACCCATTGAAACCAACAAGTACCGGATGACCCTGGACCTCCTGTCCCCGGAAAGCAAGGTCCAGCCCCTGAATCCCATGCCCTCCGGCAATAAAATGGAGGTTAAGTGGTCCGGTACGGATCAGGGCTCGGGAATCGCTTATTATGATGTTTTTATAAGCGACAACGACAGCCTTTACCGGCGATGGAAAATCAGGACCACGGCGGTTTCCGATACGTTTACCGGAGAGATAGGCCATCGTTATAAATTCTACAGCGTCGCCGTGGATCATACCGGCAATGCGGAAACCTCACCGGGCACAGCCGATGCAAGCACTGCGATCACTACCTCTGCCGGGGATGTGCAACTTGAAAAAGGATGGCAGATCTATCCCAACCCCGCCGTGGATTGGATCCGGGCTAACAGTCCCACTCCGGCTCCTTATTGGATATCTATAGACAATTTGCAGGGACAGACCTTGTTCCAAAAAACGATTCAGGGATTTAGGACTGAAATAGGTCTAAACAGGCTGGATCCCGGTTTCTATATGGTGAGAGTGATGAATGCAGAAAATCAATTGGTCCACCGGTCCAAACTGGTAGTGCTTGACCCGGGCAGATAGACCAGGTTATTGGTGAATATCGGGGGCGGCATCGGCGGAATACCCCCTCCTGAATGTCGGGTTTCCTTCAGGGGAAAAGGGATTTATTTTTCAAATTTGTAAATAAAAAGATATCCAATGAACTCCAGGCCGGTGACCATTGACGAATACATTGCAGGATTTTCAGGGGAAGTCCGGGTGATATTGAATAAAATAAGATCGACCATCCGGGATGCGGCCCCCGAAGCGACGGAAACCATCAATTACCAGATCCCCACTTTTACACTCAACGGAAACCTCGTGCATTTTGCCGCCTTCAAAAATCATATCGGGTTTTATCCTACCCCTTCCGG
>JAKQHS010000075.1 GCA_029557915.1 Bacteroidota bacterium
CTTGTCTTTCTGCTCAACTTCCAGGCGGAAATTAATTCCAGGCCTTCCGGCCTGGTCATTTGATCCTTTTTCATCCTTTTTTCAGGTAAATCTATGCCCCACTCTTGCCTTGATCAATATGTGGTTGGCCGGGTGCTTACTCTGAAACTCAAATACTCCAACTTAATATCTCCGTGCCCTCCGCGAACTTCGTGCGAACCATAAACACATTTATGATGCCGAAGGCATCATAAAAACTACCCAAGAAGGCACACGGGGATCTGGAGAGCACGGAGGCGAGTTTTTTTCCCATATTAAAACTCCTCTGAAATTTAAATACTCTAACTTAATATCTCCGTGCCCTCCGGGAACTCCGTGCGAACCATAAACACATTTATGATGCCGAAGGCATCATAAACCTACCCAAGAAGGCACACGGGGATCTGGAGAGCACGGAAGCGAGTTTTTTTCCAGTATTAAAACTCCTCTGAAACTTCAATAACTCTAACTCAAAATATGTGTGACCTTTGTGGCCTCCGTTCGAACTATGAATAAATGTGGTGGTAAGACAATAATCCGTGGCTTATAAACCACGATTCAACTTTTTTCTCCTTCCGCTTCCTTCCGGTCCTCTTCCTCATGTTTCTTATCTTCCTCTTCCTGCTTCTTCTTCGTGGCATCCATAAACCAGGAGGCGATGAAACCGGAATAGGTTCCGAACAATCCCACGCCGACCATCATCAGGGCGATGGCGATCACCCTTCCTTCCGTGGTGACGGGGAATTTGTCGCCATATCCCACCGTGGTGATGGTCACGAAAGCCCACCAGAGGGCGTCTTCCGCGTTTTTGATATTGCTGTTGGGATCGGTCTCGACCTGGAGGATGGCAATGGAGGAAAAGATCAACATGATGATGGCCACGATCATCACGGTGGAGAAAGCCCCCTGGGTCCTGGACTGAAAGATGTGTTCCACCAGGTGTTTGGTGGACCGGTAAGCCCTGAGGATGCGCAGCAGGCGTACCAACCGGAGGGCTCGCCCGGCCCGGAAATAATCCAGGGTGGGGATGCTGGAAATGAGGTCGATCCATCCCCATCGCATGAATTTCAGCTTGTTTTCCGCCCTGTAAAAGCGTAGTGAAAAATCATATAAAAAGACCAGGCAGATCACATTGTCGATATATGTCAGCAGCTGGGACACCTCCTCTGGTAATTTGAAAACCGTGTCGATCACGAGCACCAACAGCACATATATAGAAAGTACCAGGATCAGCAGATTCATGACCCCCAGTTTTTCCTCTTTTTTTTCTGCTGCTCCGGACATGGGTGAAAGTTAGTTAGTAAGTTGGTAAGTTAGTAAGTTAGTAAGTTAGTAAGTTGGCAAGTTAGCAAGTTAGCAAGTTAGCAAGTTTATCAGTTTATTAGTCTCGCATCTCGCGTCTGGCATCTCGCATCTCGCGTCATATTCCCTCTACAACCCTCTTCGCCTTCATCACCCATTCATTAAACTGGTCGGCCGTTGGCTGCCCGGCATAGATGGCCAGTTCAAATGCATGGAGCAGGCCATGGATCTCCTTTTTAGATTCAGGGGGGATGACTTGTGCATCTACAATGCCATGCCATTCCTGCAGGGTATAGGGTTGTTCTCCAAGGCCCCATTTGGTGCGGAGGTATCCGGTCAGCAGTGCATTCACTTCCTCCATCCGCTTGGGCCCTTCACTGGAGAGCAGGCTGTCCAGTTTCTGAAGCGCTTGTTGCCTGGCCTGGAGTTTCAGGCGTTCGGATTTGCCCAGGCGTTCCCGTCGCCTACGCCCTCTAAGTAAAATATCCTGGCCTAAAAGGATCAGCCCGGGCAAAAGTAAAAGCAGGAAAAAGCCCGCTGAACCTACAAACTGGTTGCCCCGATGCATCGCCGGATTGGCGATGAGGGGCAGGATCTCGCCTCCTGGCCCGGCAGGCCCGGCTGGTTCGGGAGCGGAGGTCACGGCTTGTCCGGTGACCAGCATATTGAATACCTCCGGGGACAAGGTGAGGTAGGCATTGCTGTCCACATCAAAATAGGTAAAGGAGGGTATAATTTTATAATTGCCCGGCGCAAGGGCCACCAGGGGATAGGAAAATTCACGCTGGCTGATGAATCCGCCCACTTTGTAGTCGGTATCCTCCCGGGTTACCTTGGGCTCATAGACCTGGAATACCGAGGAATCGGTCTGCAAAAAAGGCTTGCCCACCCGGTTCAGGTCACCGTCCCCTTCCAGGTAAATGGTGATCATCGCCGCTTCATTGGTTTTAATAGCAAGCTGATCGATCCGGGAAGCCATTTTGAATCGCCCGACCGCACCGGAAAAATGGGCGGGAACGGGCGCGGGCAGGGCCTCCACGCGGATATCCAGCGGGTTGCTCATCAGGTTGATCCCTTTGGTCGTGGGCAGAAGGAAAAAGGACTGGGCATTATCTTCATCCACCACGATGCTGACCCTCACGTGCATAGGATCTATAGCATAGTCGCCGCTCTGAATCGGATAGACCGCAAAGGCCTGGATCACTTTGGTCATATAAGTCCTACCATTCAGCGTTTCCCGGTTGGTGGGAAAATTAAACCGGGGGACATGACTGAGGTGGAAGCCCTTAAAATCGGGGGTATAACTGATGTTGTAATTGTCCACATCCAGGGTGGTAAACAGTTTGTATTCCACCTGGATTTGCTGACCTACGAAGGCCTTTTCTGGCTTGGCGGTAACCTGGATAAAGAGGTCTCCCTTTCCCGGGGTCCGGTTGATGCCCTGGTTGTTGGAAGGAGCCGCTTTCACCACGCGGATGGTGACGGGATCGGTGCTGAAGGTCTTGCCGGATACCTGGATGCTGGCGGAACCAATGGTCAGCGTTCCCAGCCGCTTGGGGGCCAGAGAATAGATATAAGAAAAACTCGAACTCCGGGTCCCGTTTACAATGGTCATTTGGGAAGACGTGCTTGGTCCGCTGATGACGGTCCAATCGTCCAGCCTCGGAGGGCTGAACTGACTGCCCTGGGCGTTTTCGAGGACAAAGGCCAGTTCCAGGTATTGGTCCTGGGTGATCTCCGCCTGGTCGGTTCGGGCGGTAAAGGTAATCTGGGCGAAAGACCAGCCTGAGGAAAGAACCCATAAAATACAGGCAAGGCCCTTTCTCATAATTTACGGGTTTTCCGCACCGGATTTTTCACAGGGGAGTCATGGAACAGATCGCGTTTGGACCATTCCATGTCGGTTTCAGGGTCTTCCAACAAACCCTGGGGATTGTCCTGCACATAGATTTCAACGGCCGGGATGGTGGTCCCCGGGAGGGAAATGGACGGGATGGTAAACACACCCGCCCTTTCCGGCTGGATCAGAAAGCGATGGGTGGACTGGAACTGCACTTTTCCATCCTGAATGGAGGTGTTGCTCGTCGAGCTTTGACTGAGGAGGTGTCCGTCCTGAAACTCAGGCGTGCGGAACCGGAGATCGTTGCGGTTGATGGTGTACTGTACAAAAAAGGCATTTCCAAGGAGGACGGTATCCCGGCTGACGGATACCCGCACGTCCCCGGCCTGCCCGGTCAACTGGCCGGCGACAAGGCTTAAAAGAAAAAAAATCGGGTATTTCATGGCCCTCACATTTTTGTTCGCAAAATTACTCACCAGTCTTTTTTGGGGGGAGGCGTTTTGTCGTTTTTATTGCGTAGTTTCTTCTGAACCCGCTGATCCTCCCGTTCCGTAAATTGCAATAATTGTTCCGCTTCCTCCCTGCTCATTTCCTTGGGCTGGGAAGGCATTTTTTCTTTTGCCTGTTGTTGCTGGCCCTGCTGGTCCTCTCCCTGGGGATTGGGTTGTTGGTCCTGCTGGTCCTGGTTGTCCTGCCGGTCCTGGTTTTGTTGCTGCTGCTGTTGTTGCTGTTGTTTCAACAATTGTTTTTTAGCAAGCACCAGGTTTTTTTTGGTATCGAGGTCGTCCGGTTTGACCTTTAAGGCCTCCTTATAGGCGTTCACGCTGTTTTGATAATCTTTCTTCAGGTAAAAAGCGTTTCCCAGGTTGTGCCAGGCCCGCGCGCGCAGGGTGGGATCGTTCTGTTTCTTAGCTGCGTCTTCATAGAGGGGGATCGCTTCGTCGGGCCGGTTTTGTTCTATCACGGCATTGCCCAGGTTGTAGGTTGTCTTTTCATCCTTTTTATTTTCGAGGGCCCTGCGGTAGTTTTCCTCCGCACGGTTAAAGTCCTGTTTCAAGTAGGCTTGATCGCCTCTTTTGAGCAATTGATGATTGGATTGGCCCCGGGTGCAAATTCCCGCAAGACTCAGGGCCATAAATAAAAACATTCTCATAAGGCAGGTTTTTTAAACCGGTCGAACCAGCGGATGCCTATCAGAAATTCAAGCATCAGCAGAATCAGTCCCGGTAATAAAAAATAGGGGAAATAACTCTCGAATTCAGAATAACTTCTTTCCGCCAGGCGCTGTTTTTCCATATTCGCCAGTTCGTTTTTGATCGCCGGGATGATCGCATCCCCGTCGCGCATGGAATAATATTTGCCCCTCGACGCTTCGGCCAGCTCCTTCAAAACGGATTCCTGGAGCCTGCTGATGATGGGTTTGCCGGTTTCATCCCTTTTATAGTCTTCCAACTGGTTGGTTTTTACCGGGATCATTCCTCCGGATTCCGTCCCTACCCCAATGGTAAAAAGGGCGACGTTTTTTTCGCGGGCTTTCGCGGCGGCGGCCAGGGCGGCCTGCCTGCTTTCTTCGTGATCCTCTCCGTCGGAAAGGATCAGGATGACGCGCTGGGCTTCCTGGTCTTCTGAAAAATGGTCGAGGCCGGTCTGGATCGCGTCCTGCAAATTGGTGCCCTGGGTGGAAATCAGGTCGGGGTAGGCGCTTCGTATAAACATGGTGGCCGATCCGTAATCCTGGGTAAGAGGAGATTGCAAAAAAGCATTGCCGGCAAAGAGAATGGTCCCGATGCGGTCCCCGGCCAGGCTCATGATCAGGGACTCCGACCACAGTTTGGCCCTTTCGAGGCGGCTGGGTTTGATGTCTTCGGCAAGCATGCTGTTGGAAATGTCCAGGGCAAGGTAGATGTCGGTGGATTTGATTTCCACTTTTTCCTTGCGCACCCCCCACTGGGGATTGCTCAGGGCCAGGATGATCAGGAAGAGGCCTCCCAGCCAGAGCATCGAACGCAAGGCCTCGGTTTTAGGATTAAAGCCCGGCACCAGGGTGGGCCATAACGATTCCCCGGCCAGTTTTTTCAGGCGGTGGGATTGTTGTTTCCTGAGGTAATACCGCAAGCCGGCAAGGACCAGGACCAGGCCGCATAAATAAAGGAAACCGGGATGTTCAAATCTAAACATATCAATCGATCAATTGCCTGATCACAAAATTGCGGACCAGAAATTCCAATAACAACAGGGCCAGGGCCGATCCCAGGAAATAGTGGAAAATCTCCGTATATCTCGTAAACCGTGTGACTTCGATTTCGGTTTTTTCCAACTTGTCGATTTCATCGTATATTTTTTGCAGGGCCTCTTCGTCGGTGGCGCGGTAGTATTTGCCCTGGGTCATTTCACTGACTTCGGTCATGAGTTGTTCGTCGATTTCCACCCGGGCCATGGCAAAGACGTATTGGCCGTCTCCCCTTCGGGTCACCGGGGTGAGGGCCTCGCCCATGCTGCCTACGCCCACGGTATAGATCTTGATCTGGAATTCCCTAGCCAATTGGGCGGCGGTGAGAGGATCGATGTATCCTGAATTGTTGACCCCATCCGTCAGCAATATGATGATCTTGCTCTTTGAAGTGCTGTTTTTCAGCCGGTTTACTGCAGCGGAGAGGCCCATGCCGATGGCCGTCCCGTCCTCGAGGTTGCCCACATTCAGGTTTTTCAGGAAATTTTTAAGGACCGCATGGTCCGTAGTCAGGGGGCAGCGGGTAAAACTTTCGCCGGCAAAGACGGACAGACCGAGCCGGTCGTATTTTCTTTTGTCAATGAAGTTTTCGGCCACCTGTTTGCTTACACTCAACCGGTCCGGCTGAAAATCCTGGGCCAGCATGGAGCTGGACAAGTCGATGACCATAAAAATATCAATCGCGTTGGCCTTTATTTTTTCTTCCTTCCAGATTCGCTGGGGGCGGGCCAGGGCGAGACAGATCAGCGCCAGCGCCAACAACCGCATCCAGGGCAGGAAGTCGGATACGACATTTCTCCAATAGGTCCTGGAGGGTTTGATCACCGCAGGGAATCGGACCGCCCGGGTGGGATTCCTAGACGCCCGGCGGTACAGCCACCAAACCAATGGGACGAGGACAAGCAGGACTAGCAGCCAGGGATATACAAAACGGAAACTGGATAAGGCCTGCATGGTTCAATGGGGTTTTGGGGCAAGGGGTTCGGGTTCAGACGGGGCGGTCTGTCTCACCCATTCCAGGCAATGTTCAAGGGCGAGGGCATTGGCGTTCTCCTCCGGATTTCCGCGGGCAAATTTAACCCAGTCGGCTACGTGCAGCAGGTCATTGGCTTTTTGCACCATCTCCTGGCCAAGACCTTTTGCGCGAAGGTCCCGGATGATCTCTATGCTGGTGGATTCCAAAGCAGGGACCAGGTAGCGGCCTTCCAGGTATTCACGCAGGATATGGGTGAGCTGAACGTGGAATTCCTTCACTTCCCCCTTTTCCCAAATGCGGTTTTGTTTCAGGACCTGGAGTTTTTGCAGGGCGATTTCGTGGGGGAGGAGTTGGATTTCCGGAACGGGGGCGGCTTCAAACGTTTTTTTCGCCCTCCGGTTTTTATAATAGCGCCAGGCCAGGTACCCAAACAGCAGGGTAACCAGGACCAGGATCCAGGCCAGGTAATCGGTCCAGCATGCCTGTTCCCTGATAATGCCTTTGATGGGCAGGAGCCCTGTTGTATCCGGTTCAATGCCGGCCACGATCATGGGGATGGGATAGCTGCGAAAGGTATCCGAACCAAGGACCGCGTAACAGGGAGGAATAAGGTATTGCCCCTCATCGAAGATGGTGAACCGGATGGTTTTTTGTTGAATTACCTGTTGATTTTCCTCAGTCCGGGTCCAAGTGCCTGCATGTACAATCTCCAGGAAAGTGCAGGTATCCAGGGCTTCAGTATGGATGTCCGCCGGAGGCACCCCCGCAGGACTGCTCAGCCTTAATACCAGGTTTTGCTGGTCGCCAAGCAACATCGAAGTGCTGTCCACCCGTGAAATAAAATCAACCTGGGCCCAGCCGCAGGCCAGTATAACGGAAAGGAGTCCGGTCAGCAGGGCCTTTTTCATGCGGCTTTGGCCCTTTTTTTGAAAAATGCCATCAGGGCTTCGATATAGGAATGATCCGTGCGAAGCTGGATGAGGTCCGACGAACTTTTACGGAATATTTCGCTGGTGTCCGCGAGGTGTTTGGCAAAACGTTCTTCGTACTCCTTCCTCAGCGACCGGCTGGAGGTATCGATCCATTGCAGTTGACCGGTTTCCAGGTCATAGGACTGGACGAAGCCGATATCCGGCAATTGTTGTTCCACCCGGTCATAAAGCTGGATGCCGATCAGATCGTGCTTGTTAGCCAGGATGCGGAGGGGCAATTCGTAATCGCGGTCCCAGAAATCGGAAAGGATGAAGGCAATGCTTCTTTTTTTCAAAATGTTGTTGAAAAACTGAAGGGCGCCCGCTACCCGGGTGCCTTTCCCCCTGGGTTCGGCATTGATGAGTTCGCGGAGGATCCGCAGGATATGTTGTTTCCCTTTTTTTGGGGGAATAAAAAGTTCGATTTGGTCGGAAAACAGGATGAGCCCTACTTTATCGTTGTTGCTGATGGCCGAAAAGGCCAGGACGGCGCAGATCTCGGTTGCCCATTCCTTTTTCAGTTGCTGATGGGTGCCAAAATAAGAAGAGGGGCTGATGTCCACCATCAGCATCAGGGTGAGTTCCCTTTCTTCTTCAAAGATCTTGACAAAGGGTTCATGCTGCCGGGCGGTCACATTCCAGTCAATGTTGCGGATATCGTCCCCGTATTGGTAAGGGCGCACTTCGCTGAAAGACATGCCGCGGCCCTTAAAGGTGCTGTGGTATTCCCCGGTGAACAAATGTTTGCTGATACTCCGGGTCTTGATCTCTATCTTCCTGACTTTTTGGAGAAGTTCGGTGGTATCCATAAGGTTCAGAATGAAATAAATCGTGGGGAAATCAGGTCCTTTACATCCTTATAAGGGACGATCACCTGCCTGAACCCATACTGCAGGCTGAATGGGGCGGAATAACAAAGTCCCTCTTTTCTCAGGGTGAACAAGGTGAATGCCCCCGCGGTCAGGCCCTCGTACATTAGGCCGTCGGATTCGCGGAGTTTTCTCAATTCGTGCTCGATCAGCAGTTCTTTTACTTCAAGGAAAGATTTATAATTCTGAAAAAGTTCGGCTTCCCGGACCAGGTTCCCTTTTTTGAGGTCAAAAAGAAAAGGCTGGGATTGTATGGATTCATCCCAGGAAGTTTTGGCATGAACATAACCCGACAAATACTGGTCGGTGAGGAACTGGACCTGGGGCCAGATGCTCAGCCGGTAAGCCATGCGGTTGGCCGGCAGGGTTTGATTTTGTTCCGCCTGCCCGGCTTTTTTATCCTGAACCAGGATCAGGAAGGAGTCGACCAAAGATTTGAACCAATGGTTGATGCCCGGTTTGTCCGTTTCGGGAAAAACAAAATCGACGGTCATCCAATGGTCCGTATAGGATTCCTGGTGCATGCCGACCTGGGCGATGAGATCCAGGGTCCTGGACCATTCCGTTTTTCCCTGTTTGTACAGGATTTCGATTTTACGTTCGCCTGATCTCCAGGTATCGAGCCGGCCGGCATTCTGATTTTGGGGATCAAACAATACCGTTTCCTGGTGGAAGTCCTCTTCGTGTTTTATCGGGCTGGTCCCCTCGAGGGTTTTGTTCAGCGGCCCGTAATAAAACCGGGAATAGATCTGGTCGCTGAAATCCTTCTGCTGGATGAGCAAGGTTTCAGCCGGGGCGGATTTGAGGGCATAGGACCTGGTCCAGTAATTCAGGGTGGTGGACGGAGGGCCCTCGCGGATGACTATCCGGGCATTGAAGGTCCGCGCCGCGTTGTACCAGGTTCCCCGGACCTGGTCTCCCAGGATCTTCAGGGCGAGGTATCCGGTGACATTTCCCAGGAGATCCTGCTCCTCCAGAAGCAAATCGTTGTCTTTGAGGGTGCCGGAAACAATGAACCGGGCTTTGTTGTCGCTGAAAAACATTTGCCCTTTGCAGGCCGTGCCGTCGTATCCCAGTTCCAGCTTTACGGGAATGACATCGTCCCATACCCCCTGGTACGATTTTTCCCAGAGAAGGTTTTTGTCCTTAAAAAAAAGCTCCGCGACCCCGGTCTGGCTGACCTGTCCAGCCATCCAGCAGGGTACAAAGTGGAACAGGAATAACAATTTCATCAGGGTACTTCTACTTTTGAAATGATTTCACCGATGATGTGGTCCGTATTTTTATTTTCTGCTTCTGCTTCGTAAGTGAGCCCGATCCGGTGACGCAGGACATCCTTTGCGATATAACGCACATCGTCCGGGATGACAAATCCTCTTTTTTGAATGAAGGCCACCGCTTTGGATGCGAGGGCTAGGTTGATGCTGGCGCGCGGGGAGGCCCCATACTGGATAAAATGTTTGATCTGGCCGAGTTTGTATTCCTCCGGCTTGCGGGTGGCGAACACGATGTCGAGGATGTATTTTTCGATTTTTTCGTCCATATAGATGGAATTCAGGACTTCCCTGGCGCGCAGGATATCCCCCGGCTGAACCACCGGCCGGACCTCCCTTGATTTTTCATCGCCCAGGTTCATACGGATAATCTGCCTTTCCTCTTCCATGGAGGGATAACCGATGAGGACCTTGAGCATAAAACGGTCCACCTGGGCTTCGGGCAAGGGGTAGGTTCCTTCCTGTTCGATCGGGTTTTGGGTGGCCAGGACCAGGAAGGGCTCCTCCAGGCGGTAGGTTTCTTTCCCAATAGTCACCTGCTTTTCCTGCATGGCTTCAAGCAGCGCGCTCTGTACCTTGGCCGGGGCGCGGTTGATCTCGTCTGCCAGGATAAAGTTGGCAAAAATGGGGCCCTTGCGCACATGGAATTCATTGGAGCCCGGGTTAAAGATCATGGTCCCGATGATATCGGCCGGCAGCAGGTCAGGGGTAAACTGAATGCGTTGGAAACTGGCATGGATGGCATTGGCCAACGATTTGATGGCCAGGGTTTTGGCCAGGCCCGGAAGGCCCTCCAGGAGAATATGCCCCTTGCAGAGCAGACCGATCAGCAGGCGTTCTACCATGATTTCCTGGCCCACGAGAGTATGGGCCAATTGTTCCCTGATCTTATCCACAAAGCCCGATTCCTGCTGGATGCGGGCGGTGATGCCCGGCAAATCGATATAACTGTTCATAAATTGAGTAGTTGAAGCCGGGCAAAAATCGTTAATTTTTATTGGATGTCACGGGCATGCCCTGCTTTTTCAGCGGGTTTAACCAGACGTTAAGGAGCAACGAGAAGCGAGATGCGAGAAACGAGAAGCGAGAAGCGAGAAACGAGAAACGAGAAGCGAGAAACGAGATGCGAGAAACGAGAAGCGAGAAGCGAGAAACGAGAAACGAGCTTCGAGCTCGAGCAGACTAACTTGCCAACTTGCTAACTGACTACTGACTACTGATTACTGATTTCATCCGCACACCCCATCCCCACGGGGAGTCGACCGCACATAAGAAGCGAGAAACGAGATGCGAGCAACGAGAAGCGAGAAACGAGCTGCGAGCACACTAACTTGCCAACTTGCCAACTTGCCAACTTGCCAACTTGCCAACTTGCCAACTTGCTAACTGACTACTGACTACTGATTACTGACTACTTTAACCTTCCCAAATCCCATCTTCTGCAGTAACCCCGGGAGTTTTTTCCGCTGATCCCCTTGCAGAAAAATAAGATCTGCATCCACACCGCCGCCGATGCCGCATTGACCTTTCAGTTTTTTAGCCAGGGCTTCCATTTCTTCCTTGTTCATATCCAGGCCTTCCAGCAGGGTGACTTCTTTGCCTGCCCGGTGCCTGCGGTCGATGCGAATGCGCAGGTTTTGTTTTGCAAAGGGAGTGGAGGCGGGGACTTCGGTGGGAAGATCTTCCGGGGCCGGATTTTCCTGCTTGGTGGAGAAGACCAGGCGGAGGTCGGCAAGGTCATTCAGCGGTTTCTTTTTCATTTTCTTTTCCAGTTTCGGTTCATCATGTTCAGGATGCTCAGGCCAAGCGGGTCGGTGCCGGCCGCGGCATTGGAGAGCACCACCACGGCCGTATACGTTTCGGGCAACAATCCGATAAAAACGTGGTGCCCGCCCGTGCGGCCGGTATGGGCGTAAACATAACGGTTTTTCGGTATGGGCAGGACCTGCCAGCCTCTGGCTACCCAGCCTTTTTCTTTTCCTACGGTCATCGGATATCGCAACAACAGGGAAGCAAACAGGGTTTCCCGGTCCAGGGTCAGCCTGCACAAGCGGACCAGGTCGTCCAGGCTGGCCCGGATGCCCAAGGCCCCGCGGAAGGCATCCGGCGTCCAGGCCGGCCTGGCGTCCAGGTCGCGGCCATACCCGGGGAGCGTGGTCTCCCGGGTGCAGGAGGCATGGATGCCGTAGGGCGGGAGGGTTTCCTGCAGCAGGGTTTCAAAATCCAGTTCCGTAACCGACGTCAGGATCCTCTGTAAAAGAAGATAGTTGATATGGCTGTATTCGTATCGGTCGTCCGGTTTTTGGGTCAATAAATAATTTGAAAAAAAATGATCGGCATCCTCCTCGTCAAATCCGGCATAGGGATTTTCCGTACCCGATTCCACCTCCCCCCAGGCCGGAATGGTCCGGGGCAAGCCGGAGGTATGGGTGAGCAGATGGTAGAGCCTGCAGGAATCAAAAGAGTGGTTGTCGGGTTCCAGGAATTCATTGATGGACCGGTTGATGTCCAGGTGATAGGGCTCTCCAAATTTTTCAAACAACAGGGCGGTAAAGATTTTGGAAACGCCTCCGATTTCAAAGACGTCGTCCCGGGTGACCAGAGCGGGATCTTCCAGCGCCCTTTGGCCAAAGGGAAGGACAAAAGTGGTGTCTTTTTCGATCATGGCTACGATGAAGCCGGGCAGGTTTTTGTTCCGGATGTTCGTTTCATAACGGATGAGTTTTTCGACTTCCCTGCGGATGGGGTCCGGCTGGGCCGAAAGGCCGCAAAGGGGAAGAAAAAGGATTGCCGGCAGCCAGGCGGGGCGGTTCATTTAAATGGCTTTGGTTCCCTGCAGGGCCTGGCCGATGTTGAGGTCAAGCATCCGGTGGGCAATGGGGGCGCTGTATTGATTGAGGTCCTCGATGCCCTGGATGATCCGGTCTTTGTCCCCGGTGGGAATCATTTCATCAATGTATTTGCTTTTTTCCCGCAGGGCATCGGTTTCCTCCCGGCTGAGGTGGGCTTCGTTTTGAAGGATAAACCGTTCCGTGGCCAGGATTATGGATTTTCCTTCATTGATGGCTTCCTGCAGGGCTTTTGCCTGCATGTCCTGGCGGGCATATTTTACCGATTCCAGAAGCATCCGGGCCATTTCTTCCTCCGACAATCCGTATTGGGACCGGACTTCAATTTCGCTGTGCACACCGGAGCGGAGCTCTTTGGCCCTGACCGTCAGAATCCCGTCGGCGTTGATCAGGAATTGAATTTCTATTTTCGGAAGGCCCGCGGGCATGGGCGGAATATTTCTAAGGATGAACTCGCCCAATTTCCGGTTGTGAGATACCAGTTCCCTTTCGCCCTGGTAAATCGAGATTTTTAGATTGACCTGACCGTCCACCGAGGTGGTGTATTGCCTGCCGGCCTTCGAAGGGATTTTTGAATTTCTGGGAATGATCACATCCATCAATCCGCCCATGGTCTCTATCCCCAGGGACAGGGGCGTGACATCGATCAGGAGGAAACGCTGGTCTTTCCCGGAAAGGATATTGGCCTGCACGGCGGCTCCAAGGGCAACCACCTCGTCCGGGTTGAGTTTATCGTAAAGTTTATCTCCGAACAAATCCTTTACTGCCTTGGTGACCGCAGGCACGCGGGTGGAGCCGCCTACCATGATCACCTTGCTTAAGTCTCCGGGGTTCAGACCCGCGTCCCGGAGGGCCTGATGGCAGGATTGGATGGTCCTTTGAATAATCGGGTCGATGAGTTTTTCCATTTCCGGCCGGGTAAGGGTAAATTCATATTCATTCCATACTGCGGAAAAGGATTCATGCAGGGACAGGTGTTTTTTGCTTTGTTCTGCTAGGAGGCGGAGGGATTGACCCCGGCTCTTATCGGCGAGCAGGGCTTCTTTGTCCATCCCATGCCGGTCGATCCAGTATTCCATGATGGCGCGGTCAAAATCGTCCCCGCCGAGGAAGGTGTCCCCATGGGTGGATAAAACCTCGAAGACCCCATCCTGGATATGAAGAATGGACAGGTCAAAGGTCCCTCCGCCCAGGTCATAAACCGCGATGATTTCATTGGAGCCTTCCTGCAGGCCCAGTCCATAGGCCATACTTGCGGCCGTAGGTTCATTGATGATCCGCAGCACATCCAAACCGGCCAGCCGGCCCGCGTCTCTTGTGGCCTGGCGCTGGGCGTCGTTGAAATAGGCGGGAACGGTGATCACGGCCTGGGTTACATTTTTTTTGAGGTGGTTTTCGGCCAGGGATTTAAGCTGCTTCAGGATTTCGGCGCTGAGTTCTATGGGGGTGAAATAGTTTTCACCGATCCGGATCCTCACAAGGGCATCGGGGTCATCCCGTTTCAGATCATAACTAAAATAAGGCTGGATATGCAACACATCATTCAGGCTTTTGCCCATGAGCCGTTTTACGGAATAAACCGTTTGGCCGGGATTGGAGACCAGGCGTTGTTTAGCGGCCTCCCCAACCAGGACTTGTCCCTCCTCTATGCTGATGATGGAGGGCACCAGGGCTTCCTCCCGGTCATTGGTTTTGACGGTGACGGGTTGGCCGTCCAGGATATAAGCTACCAGGCTGTTGGTGGTGCCCAGGTCAATGCCCACGATGAGATTTTCATCGTGCACGGCACGGCCTTCTTTCATATTGATCTGGACTTTCGCCATTAGAAATTTTTTGCAAAGATCGGGGGAATTAAGCATTTCGTCCGCCTTTGCCGGGGGCCGGAGTTAAAACCTACCCCCACATTACAGGGAGTGGTTAGTTTGAAGCACTGGCTTCGGCCAAATCCTGGGTTTGTACGCATTCATTTGTATCTTTCAATCATAAGGGGCGACCCGCCTTGCTCCAAACCGGCGGGTAAAATTTATGTACAGCACTAATTTCAAGTGAATGATGGTTGAAGCACAGTTGACTGACCGGCTGCTGATGATCCGGCCGGCGAATTTTGGATTCAATGCCGATACGGCGGCTACGAATGCCTTTCAATCGCCGGAGCAGCCCTCCGGAAAGGTTCCTGTGGCCCAGTTGGCCCGGGCTGAATTTGACCGCCTGGTTGAACTGTTGCGTCAGGAGGGGGTGGAGGTATTGGTATTTGAAGACACGGACTTCCCGGTAAAACCCGATGCCGTTTTCCCCAACAACTGGATCACCACGCATGCCGACGGCAGCCTGATCACTTACCCGATGCATGCGCCAAACCGGCGTGCGGAAAGGCGGGAGGACATCCTGGAACAACTGGAGTCCAGGTTTGAAGTGAGCCAGCGTTATGCTTTTGAATCCTTTGAAGACCAGGGCTTGGTCCTGGAAGGGACGGGAAGCATGATCCTGGACCGGGTGAATCACATCGTATATGCCTGCCTCAGCCCGAGGACCGATATCGGATTGCTAGATAAATTCTGCCTGTTGAAACAATATAAAAAAGTTGTTTTCCATGCCCTGGACCCGGAAGACAAACCGGTTTACCATACCAACGTGATCATGGCGCTCGGTACGGATACCGCCGTGGTCTGCCTGGACTGCATCCCGGACGAAAGCGAAAAAAAAGAATTGTCGGAATCGCTCACCCGCACCGGCAAAACCATCCTGGAAATTGGTTGGGACCAGGTTTGTTGTTTTGCCGGCAATATGCTGCAGGTCCGCAACCAGGATGGGAAGGCCCTTTGGGTCATGTCCGAAACGGCAAAACAATCCCTGACTTCAGCACAGCGTGACCTGCTTGGCCTTCAATCAAAACTCCTGGCATCCCCAATACCGACTATAGAAATATGTGGAGGGGGGAGCGTAAGGTGCATGCTGGCGGAGGTGTTTTTGAGAGAAAAGAACAACCGTTGAATTGTCGAATTGTCCAATTGTGGAATTGGCTGAGGGGGTACAATTTTCAGGGTGTACAAATAGTATAAACTGCAGGGGTTTCAGAACCTGGTCGTTTCGATCCTTTTCATGGCGATCATGGTGGCAACGGAAACCACCGAACCTACCAGCAGGGCTCCCAGGACGGGGACATGGGAAAGGGCAAGTCCGACCGTGCCGCAGACCAGGGCGATGCCGGAGTAATGATTGAGGGAATGTTTGATGCTGGCCTTGAAATTCCAGCCCCTTTCTTCATGCAGGGCATCCATAATCACGGCGCCGAAGAAAAAACTCTGAACCAGGAATTTGAAAACAGGCTGAAACCATCCAATGTGGAAGGCCGACAACAATCCGCTGGAAATGCCGGTGATCACACTCTCCAATATATAACACATAAAAACAAAGGCGAAGCCCCTCGCCTGGGACCGGATAAAGGTCTTAAAGGTGGGACGGTAAGGGACCTGGTAGAGGATTTCCATGGTTTTGCCGCCGAAATGATAGACCAGGGACATGCTGCAGAACAGGAACAGGTATTTGTATATGTCGTCGTCAAAGAAGGAGAAATCGGAATTGAAGAAGCCGGCATTAAAACCCATTTTCAACTGGCCCGGGTCTCCCGAGGCCAGGGAGCCCAGTCCGCTGAAAAGGCTGACGATCACCCCGAACATACGGATGCCGAAATAAAACATGGCAATGATGGAGGCGGTGTGCACCCACCGCATGGACTTCCAGTTATCCCAAAGACGGTGGCTAAGAATAAAATCTTTACTGATGGCGAGCGCCCCGATGGCAATTATAAACTGATGTAACATAGCAACAGGTTAATCTACTAACCTGCAAAGTAATTTAAGAAATTCCCCGGAGAATAACAATATCGATCAAGCCATTAAAATCCCGGACAAAGGCCGGATGCTTTCAGAGGAGGTTAGGGTCGAGATGGCCGACGATCTCCAGGTCAAAAGCTTTGAGTCCAATCCGGCGCTTAGGCTGGCTGGTGATCAGCCGGATTTTCCGGATACCCAGGTCCTTGAGGATCTGGGCTCCGACCCCGATATCCCTTTGTTGTTCGTTTTCTTCAACGGCCAGCGACTTCGGCTGCCCATGGTTCCGGATGGATTCCGAGAGGGGTCGTTTTTTTTCGCCATGAAAAAGGTTGAGGAACACGCCCTTGCCTTCTTTATGGATGAATTCCATGGTTTTTTCAATTTGATGGGCATATCCTTCAAACAGGACACTGTAAATATCCCCGGATTCCGACGAAGAGTGTACCCTCACCGGGACGGCTTCCTCTCCGTCAAAAAAACCTTTTACGATCGCCAGGTGTTCGTCCCCATTGGACTGCCGGTAGATGAGGACTCTGAAATCGCCCAGGGGAGTATGAATTTCTTTTTCAAAACTTCTTTCGATCAGGCGTTCGTGCCGGAGCCGGTAGGAGACCAGATCCTGAATGGTGATGATTTTCAATTGATGCAGCCTGGCTATTTCCAGCAATTCCGGAAGCCTGGCCATGGACCCGTCCTGATTGAGAATCTCAACCAGCACCCCTGCCGGGTATAACCCCGCCATCCGGGCGAGATCGACCGCGGCTTCGGTATGTCCGTTTCTCCGCAAGACCCCGCCTGACTTGGCCCGCAAGGGGAAAATATGGCCTGGACGGGCAAAATCGCTGGCCTTGGACCCCGGGTCGGTCAGGGCTTTGATGCAGGTAGCACGGTCATGGGCGGATATGCCTGTGGTACAGCCGTGCCCGATCAGGTCGATCGAAACGGTGAATGCCGTCTCATGAAAAGCGGTATTGGCGGAAACCATGAGTGGTAAATCCAGTTCGTCGGCTCTCCGTTCGTCGATGGGGGCACAGATCAGGCCCTTGCCGTGGGTGGCCATAAAATTGATGATGGAGGGGGTGATGCATTCTGCGGCGCAGACAAAGTCGCCTTCGTTTTCACGGTCTTCATTGTCCACGACGATCAGTACTTTTCCTTCGCGGATCTCGTGGATCGCTTCTTCGATGGTATTCAGTTTCAGATTGTTTGGGCTCATTTCCTGCAAAGGTAAGGATACCGGATTTGTTTCCCATAAAAGGCTCCCGCCAAGGCATCGGGGGCGCAAAAGTGGACAGGCAGGAAAAATCTGAGCGCCTGCTCAGTGAGGGGATTTTGCTGTTCTTACCGTGTTTATAAAAAGACCCTCCAGTGTGGAGGTACTCTTTTCCCAGGAAAAATGTTTTTGAAGGTAGGCCCTGGCGCTGCTGATCTGGCCCTCGGGTAACACCCCCGCCGATAACAGGGACCTGATCTGTGAGGCAAATTCTTTTGCGCTCACGGCCACCCGGATCAAGCTGGGCGAAGGCAGGTCCAAGGCCTTCTGAACGTCCGGGGTGCAAAGGACGGCGCATCCGGAAGCCAGGGCTTCGAGGATTTTGTTTTGCTGGCCGGTGCCCGCAAAAACAGGCGCGACAAAGAGGCGGGCCCGCTGATAGATGTTTCGGGTATCGGGGGGATCCGCGATCAGGGAGACCCTGGGACTTTGACGGATCCATTGCCGCAACCGGCGGCCGGGACGGGCACCCGCGATCGTGATCCGGAGCGATTTCAGATCATCGATCAGGGGGAGGAGGTCGAATAATAAAAACCGTACGGCCAGGCGGTTGGAAAAATAACCGAGGTTTCCAAGAAAGAGGAGGTCGATATCTTTTTGGCGCATTTCGGTTTGATCAAAATAACCGGGGTCCAATCCATTGGGAACGACCGTGAGCGGCTGGCCCATGCCGAGGCCCATGGCTTCCCGGTCGGGGTGCGAGATGACGGTATGGTTGTGGAAGGCAGGATAGATCTCTCCTTCGTATTTTTTCAAACGCCTGCTTTCTTCCATCCATACCCGGCGCATCAGGGCTCCGGCATGGAGCGCCCTTTTGAGCATGCTGAGGTGGAAACAATCCATATAATCCAGGGTTTTGAAGCCCGGGTGGCTTTTCCCATATTCCGCGGTCCGGATGAGCTGGCAATAAAGATGGTCCGGCTTTTCCAGCCGGAGGATTTTTTGGATGGCTCCATAGATCCCTTCATTAAAAAAATAAGCGACCTGGGCCGGCAGTCCCTTTGCCAGCCCTTTGAAAAGGTTGAAGAGGATCTGCATCCGGCTCAGCCGGAATACATAAATTTTCTGGCAGTAGTCCTCCAGGGTTTTTCTGGCCCGGGAACCCACCGTTTCATCGGACAGGCTGATCAGGATGATTTGATGGCGGGAAGACAACTCCTTGATCTGGTGGAACAATCTGAGTTTGTCCCCCTTGTCGATCGGAAATGGAAATCTTGAACTGATGATCGCAATCTTCACCGTGCAGGGAATGCAGAGGCCCTATTTGTAACCCATCTCGATGAGGGACTGGTATTTGTGCATCAGGCCGGAGGCGATTTTATAGGTATCGTACCTTTCCGAAACAAATTGCACGGCCTGCTTCCCGATCCGGATCATTTCTTCCGGGTGATTGTACAGATATTCAAAACTGGCGATAAATTCCTCAGGGGTATCCGCAATGAGCACCTCTTCGTGATGCCGGGCAGGAATGCCCTCCAGTCCGAGGGAAGTGGTTACGATCACCTTGCCCAGGGCCATCCCTTCCAGGATTTTAACCCGCATGCCGCTCCCGGAAAGCAAGGGGACCACCATGACCGGGTGTTTGCTGATGAAGGAATTGGAATCTTCGACTTCGCCATGAACGATCACCCCGGGCAATTTCAGGTTTTTAAAATGTTCCGGGCAATTGCGGCCGGCTACATGGAGTACAAAGTCGGAATGGTTTAAATGAAGCTTGTTCCAGATTTTATTGAGAAACCAGGTCAGCGCTTCGGAATTGGGCATCCAGTCGAGGGCTCCAATAAAGGTGACCGAAAACAAACCCGCTTTGGAAAAGGAAGCCTGGTATTGATTCAATTCGATCCCGATGGGTGAGGTGATGGCCCCGTTGAGATATCCCAGTTTTCTGAACTTGCCCATGTCGCGGTCCGTGAAGGCGATGAGGAGGTCGTATTTCTCGAATTGTTCGACCTCGTATTTTTTAAGCTGTTTGGTCAAATGCCGCAGGTACCACTTCCGGAGGTTGTTGGGATGGTGTTCGATAATCCTTTCCCAGATTTCATGTTCGATATTGTGCGCCCGGAGCGCAATGATGGCGTTGGAATGCTGCTGGATCGTATCGATATAGGGAGCCAGGTAGAGTGTTTCCAGCTGGATCACATCGTAGGTGTTGGATTTCAGCAAGTCCACCAGTTTGTCATTGAATTCCTGCGAAATGAACCGCGAAACGTGGTAAGAACTTCCTTTGATGAGGTTGACGAAGGCATCCCAGTTGTTGAGCGAGATGTTGACGTCTACTGTATGGATTTCCTTAAAATAGACATAATCCTCGGGGAGATGGCGGGTGTCGAAACGGTGTTTGTCCGTATTCATGGAAAGCAGGGTCAGCTCACAACCCATCTGGTATAAAGCCTTGGAGAGATGGGTGACTGCGATGGATTCTCCGTCTTTAAGAGGGTAGGGGAATTTTTTACAGAGCTGTAGTATGCGCATAAATCAGTTTCGCGACCCCGCAAATATGGTTAAAATAATCGAATTGGTTGTTTCTTTCATTTGCCCTCGTTTGGGATTCCGGCAACTCCCAAAACAGGGACAGCGGCAATCCAAAGCCAACTTATGTTAGTTAAAACGTAAAGCCCCGCCTTATTTATTAGCTGAAGGCCTAAAAAATATGGATTTGGGCCAATTATTTTTCGCGGCGGATAAAAAAGCGGAAATTTGCCGCAATGGACCATCCCATCATCAAAGCCAGTCAGATTCATAAATCCTATGACGGAAGGGTGGTTCTGAAAGCCCTGGACCTGGAGGTGGGAAAGGGGGAATTGGTGGCCATCATGGGCAAATCCGGATCGGGGAAAAGCACCCTCTTGCATATCCTGGGGACCCTGGACCGTCCGGATAGCGGCGAGGTGTCGATCCGGGGCGAATATCCTTTCCGCTTGTCCAAAAACCAATTGTCCGATTTCCGCAACCGAAATATTGGTTTTGTGTTTCAGTTTCATCATTTGTTGCCCGAGTTTGACCTGCTCGAAAATGTTAAGATGCCGGGTCATATTGCAAAAACGGATAAAAAGGAACTTCACCGGAAAGCGCTTGAACTGATTGACTATTTTGGACTGACGGGGGTGATGCGGCAGAAACCGGCTGAACTTTCGGGAGGGGAACAACAGAGAGCGGCCATTTGCCGGGCCCTGATCAATCAGCCGGGCCTCATCCTGGCCGATGAACCTACAGGCAACCTGGACCAGGAGGCTTCGGAAGAACTGCACGCCCTGTTTGGAAAATTAAGAAAGGCCTTCAACCAGACCTTTGTGATCGTAACCCATCAGGCCGACCTGGCCCTCCAATGCGACAAAACCTATATCCTGCAGGACGGCAGCCTGCACTTAAAAACCTGAGGGTTTAATATTTGATAAAACGGGCATTGTAGACCGCCTGCCCGTCCATGATTTTTATCCAATAAGCGCCGGGAGCCAGGCGGGATACAGAGACCGCATGATAAGGCGCTTCAGCAAGGGCTTGCTCCAGGACCAGTTGCCCCCTGATATTATATACTTTCAGGTCCGTTTTTCCTGTAAAGGCATGATCCACGTTAAATTCCCGTTCGACCAGGGTGGGGTAAATTTTAATTCCTACGGGCTGCACAGCAGAATGCACCGGGGTCGATAATTCATCAAATCGAGTCCCGGAATTTAATACTTCCCGGGTCGTGGCGTTTTGCACAAAGGCCAAAACATAGATCTCTTCGGCTTTCCAGCCCGCCGTGTCTCTGAAATTGAAGGTAAACGTTTGTTCTCCGGCGGAGTAAATGGTCAGTTTTTGGCCCGTCGATGGAGTGAGGAACTTTCGCATGACGTTGTAATGCTCCAGTTCTCCGTTGGAGGCCGTGAATTGCAGGTTTTTTTCGGCGGCAAGCACCATCAGCCTGAGGTCACCGTTGATCGCCACGCCCGATTTGACCGTGACCGTGGCCGAGCGGTTTTGTCCCTGGCCGCTTTCGCTGACCCTGACCGAAACCGGACTGGTCTTTTGCAACTCGGCCTGAAGTACGGTTTCGGTGAGAAGAGGGGATCCTCCCATTTTATTGCCCCCGTTCAAGACTACGGTTGGAGTACCGAAGACCTGGTAAAAATCGGCCCGGTCCTGGTTGTCTTTTTTGTTGAACTGATAAAGGGGACAGCCGCTGTATGGATAAGGCGGATGATAGGAGACATGATGCACGCGCCCGGTATGGTTTGACAGCGCATTGAACAGGGATGGATTGCGGCCCGCGCAGATCGGGCACCAGGTATTGGTAAAATGTTCCACCAGTGCGTATTTCGGTACGGACTGGGTGAAACCGGTCCAGTAAAAAAGGAAAAAAAATATCGTGATAACCCCTCTGATCATGAATTTGAATATGGATGGTAAAGATAAGAACGTATGGATTCCACGCTTGGTTTACCGGTGCTATAATTTAAGAATACAGGAAGTGAAACCAAGCCGAAGCTAAGCTTCTTGCAAACAAATCGTTTGGGAGGAGCTTGGCTCCGGCCACACCCCGCAAGTTTGGGAGGAGCTTGGCTCCGGCCCCTTGAAAAACTGTAAATCATCATTATTCGTACCGGGCCGAAGCTAAGCTTCGTCCGAACAGATTGTACCAGGCCGAAGCTAAGCTTCGTCCGAACGGGTGCCAAAGCTAAGCTTCGTCCGAACGGGTGCCGAAGCTAAGCTTCGTCCAAACACAGTGGTTTGCTTGCACCAACTTTTTATCCGGTCGCGGATGAACGGCAATCAAATCTAATTAATTTTGACCCTTTAAATATTCTGCATGCAATTCCCCGATTTGGCCTCCGGAGATTTCTGGATCAGTCTGCTCACCCTCACCTTCCTTGAAATTGTCCTCGGCATAGACAATATCATTTTCATCACCATCGTAGCATCCAGGCTCCATAAAAAGGACCAGAAAAAGGCCAGGAGCATCGGCTTGGTGATCGCCATGTTATTCAGAGTGGTCCTGCTTTTCGGGATCACCGCTTTCATGTCCATGCAGCAAAGCTTGTTTTCATTTGATTCCAGCCTTGCTTCCGGGGCCATCTCGATCCAGAGCCTGATCCTGGTGGCGGGGGGATTGTTTCTGCTTTACAAGGCCGCTTCTGAAATTTTTGAAAAACTGGAGGGCATTGAACACCCCGGCACCCATATGCCCGGGAAAAAAGTAAGCCTTGGCAATGCCATCATCCAGATTTCCCTCATCAACCTGGTTTTCTCTTTTGACTCCATCCTCACTGCCGTAGGTTTGACCAAGGATGTCACCATCATGATCCTGGCCGTGGTGATTTCGATCCTGATTATGATGGCCTTCGCTGGCCCGGTGGGCAATTTTGTCAATAAGCACCCAAGCATCCAGATGCTCGGTTTGTCTTTCCTGATCCTTATCGGTTTTATGCTGATCGCGGAAGGCGCTCATGAGGCCCACCTGGTGGTGGTCGGTGCGGAAATAGGGTCTATCCCCCGCGGTTACCTGTATTTTGCAATCGCCTTTTCCCTTTTCGTGGAATTTCTCAACATCCGGATGAGGAAACGCAGGGAACCGGTTCAATTGCACAGTGCAAGCCGTGAAGCCTTAAAGAAAGGGCTGATGGACCATACCAGCGATAAACCCCATGCCGACCATGAAGCAGGACAAAACGGCTAATCCCGAACCGGGATCCCCGATTTCCACTCCCCGGCCGGGTATATTATTATTACCGGTATACTGCCCGGATTCATTTTGCAGGGGGATTAAAAGACTCAAAGTCATATGAGGAAAATTGGTCCGAGACAGGTATTTTATTTTATCCTGCTGTCCGCAGCCTGTAAAAACCCCCTGGACCAGTTGGCCTTTTATGAAGGAAAAACCATGGGAACCACCTACCATGTGAGGATCTACCTGGAAGATAAGCCCGAAGGGCTGGAGGCGCAACTCAAAAAAGCGACCGATTCCCTCTTGTATAAGATAAATATGGGTATTTCCACGTATGAGAATAACTCCCTGGTTTCCCGCTTCAATCATAGCGGTCAGGAGGATATGGGGTTTACGGATACGGATTCATTGGGCGGCTCCCTCACTCATTTTATCCAATGCCTGACCATGTCCCGGAAAATCTTTGATCTCAGCCGGGGGGCTTTTGATCCGACCATTATGCCCCTGGTCAATTATTGGGGATTTGGATATACCGGCAGGCACGAAGTCAGCCAGCCGGATACCCAAAAAATCAATGAATTGTTGCTTCACTCCGGCCTGGACAAAATCCATTTCACCAGGGATTCGCTGGCCGGGACTTATCTTTTCCATAAAGAGGATACTCTTTTGGAACTGGATTTCGGAGGGATCGGTCAGGGTTACGGAGCCGACCAGATCGCTTTACTGCTGGATAACCTGGGATATACCCGCTACCTGGTGGAGCTGGGCGGGGAACTGGTAGCCCGCGGTACGAAACCCGACGGCAGCCTTTGGACCGTTGGGCTGAATACCCCGGAAGAAACCGCCGGCACGCGAGATGTTTTTTCCCAGGTGAGGCTTACCGGTAAAGCGCTGACCACTTCCGGCAATTACCGGAATTTTTACAAGTCCGGAAATCAGACCTTCTCGCATACCATCAATACCAAAACGGGTTTTCCGGAGCGTTCCGTTCTGCTCAGCGTGACCCTCATTGGCAATGATTGCACTTCCATCGATGGAATGGCAACCGCCTGCATGGCTTTGGGAATGGGGCCCTGCCGGGAAGTCCTGGGCGGGCAGGACATGGAAGCTTATTTTATTTACCGGGACGGAGACCACCTGCGGGTAGATATGACTCCCGGGTTTAAACAATACCTGATACCATGAACCCCTTTGATTTTATCCGCAAAGACCTGGTCTTCCTGGATATCGAGGCCACCGGGCCAAATTTTCTCAAAGACCGGATCATCCAGCTGGCGATGATCAAATACCAACCGGGACGGGAAAATCCCCTGGAATGGAATGAACTGATCAATCCGGGGATCCCGGTTTCCCGGGAAGCGTATGAGGTCCATGGGATCGATGCCCAGGCGCTTGCACGCAAACCCTTGTTTGGCCAGTTGGCTGAAAATATCCATGCCTTCATCGGGGACGCCGATCTGGTGGCTTACAATACCTATAAACTGGATATCCCCATACTCCTCGAAGAATTCGCCCGGGCGGGGATGGAATGGGACCTCAAAAACAGAAAGATCATCGACGCCCAGCGGATCTTTCACAAAATGGAGCCCCGCACCCTGAAAGCCGCGCTTAAATTTTATTGCAATAAGGACTTGTCCAACGCGCACGATGCAATGGAAGACACCCGGGCCATTGTGGAGATTTTTAACGGTCAGATCGCCCGTTATGAAAACGTCAATATGACCGACGAGGAGGGAAAGGAATATCCGGCTCCTGTGCGCAGGGATATCCGGGCTCTGCATGATTTTACCAATGATCAGAATATGGTGGACATCACTCACCGGCTAAAATACAATGCGGAGGGGGTGATGGTCTTTAATTTTGGCAAATACATTGGCCAGCCCGTCATCGAGGTCTTTCGGAAAGACCGCAATTTTTATCACTGGATACAGAACAAGGAATTCTCCATACAGGTTAAAAATATATTAAAGAACATATTCCGGGAACATATTGATCCCCGCGCTTAAGCCCCCATTCCCTGCTTATTTACCTTAACTTTGTAATATAAACTATATTATGAAGATAAATTATGATTTTAAACTATCCCAATGGGTCCTGGTTTTTATCCTCGCGGCGGTGATAGGGTCTTGCGATAAGACAGAGTCCGGTCCGGAAGGCAAAATGGAATTGGTGTTTACTCCCCGTTTCGGAGCGGAGACATTCAATACCCTGCAGCCCTACGCTTATGGGGATATTCAATCCATCAAACTCAGCAAATTTGATTTTTACATCACCGGGATAAGCCTGATTTCTGCCTCCGGAAACACCCTACTGGAAGATGCGGGACTGATCGACATCACCGGTTCGAGTGCCAGTTCGGCTACCCTTAGCCTCGATGGGATTAAGACGGGGAATTACACTGGCATCAAATTCAGCATCGGGGTTATCCCCGAATTGAACGCCAAGGATCCAAAGGATTTTAAAAGCGCCAATCCGCTTTCCTCCACCAGTCATTACTGGGAAGCTTGGGATTCTTATATATTTTCAAAGATCGAAGGAGTGCTCGATACCGGGGGTGCAAAGACCTATGACCTGGGTTTTGCCATTCATACCGGCACGGATGAATGCCTGGCGACCCTGACGGTGACTAAAAATTTCACCATTTCAGAAGAGCAGACGACCGGGCTCGGCCTGGACCTTGACGTCCGGCGGGTTTTCCAGGAAAACGGACAATTTTTTAACCTGCCAAACAGCCCGCTCAATCACAACCCGGCCAATATCGGGGTGCTTAAACTTTTTGCCTCCAATCTTGCCCAGGCCATACAAATCAAGAACTGAACATGTTGCCCTGGAAACGACTGCTGGCCGGTTTTTCCATCCTCATTCTGGTTTTTGGCCTTGGATGTGATTTTGATCCGAGTGAACCGGAAGTAGGCGACCTGAGTCAGATCCCGTATTCCCCGGAGAGGTTCAAAGTGCAGGTCCCTGCCGCCTTCCCTGAACTCGAAGTGCCGGCGAATAATCCTATGACGAAAGCGGGTGTGGCCCTGGGTAGAAAATTATTCTTCGACCCCATTCTCTCGCGGGACTCCACTCAATCCTGTTCGAGTTGCCATCATCCGGATAAGAATTTTACCGATGGCCTTCCAACGAGCAAGGGTGTGGACCTGATCAATGGCCGGCGCAGCGCCATGGCCCTTATCGACATCGCCTTTCAAACCAAAGGCTTGTTTTGGGATGGCCGGGCCCGCCTATTGGAAGACCAGGCTTTGTTGCCGGTGGAGGATCCGGTGGAAATGCATTTTACCTGGCCTGGGGTCATTGAAAGGCTGAAGCGGCACCCGGAATATCCTGCGGATTTCCGGAAAGCTTTCGGCATCACCCACAAGGATTCCATTACCAAATTCCTGGCTGCCAAAGCCATGGCTCAGTTTGAACGAACTCTGGTCAGCAGCGGGGCCACCCGTTACGACCTGGCCCTGACGCCCGGGTCCGGAGTCTTTTTTTCCGAAAGTGAATTGCGCGGCTATGAAATGTATTTTGATTTATCCGGGGGCCGCCTGCCCGATGCGGAATGTTTTCATTGTCACAATGCCCCATTGTTTTCCTCCCTCGATTATTTCAACAACGGCATCCAACGGGTGGTCCATGGCAATCAATTTGAAGACAATGGCCTGGGTGCCATCACCGGAAATGCCGCACAAAACGGCATGTTTAAGGCGCCTTCCCTCAGAAACATTGCCCAATCGGCGCCTTATATGCACGACGGAAGGATAAAAACCCTGGAAGCAGTGATCGAACATTATAATTCTGGAGGGCATCCCGCGGACAATAAGAACCCTTTTGTCCGGAAATTGGGCCTGACGGTGCAGCAAAAAGCGGATTTATTAGCCTTCTTACATACGCTGACCGATACCAGTTTTGCCCAAAAGCCGGATTACCAGTCCCCTTTTTAATTTTTTTTGTTAAAATTTTACCCCGATCGGTCAAAGTTAATGTGAGGATTTAAATAGAAATATCTCACATTAAAATATAATATTATACGTAAATATATGTATATCATAATATTAATTAAATATATTGTTTATATTAAATAAATTTATATATAACAATATGCAAAAAATGTCTTTGAAACGGGCGATGGAGGTGGCGATAATTGTATCATGATTTTGATTCATTTCAGAATCAGGATTAAATACAAAGTTATTTAGTCATCCTTTTTAACTAAAGGATATGTTCATGGGATTATAATTTGTCAATATGGAGTTATACAAAAGTGTATAACTCCATATTTTTAAAAGATTCCATCCAAAATTGAAAAGTTCTAGGTTCATTTAATATATGCCAATGCGTGTTTGGTAATTTTCTGTACCAAATCGCTGGATATGTTCATGGGATTATAATTGTCGGATAGTCAGCCCTTGCAAACGTGTAGGAGCTGACTATTTTTTTTTGGGGTAGGAGGTTAGAGGTAAGAGGTAGGAGGTTAGAGGTTAGTGACTACTATTCCCTGATTTTCTTACGGGAAACGAGCTTCGAGTTGCGAGCAGTGAGTTTGATTGCTGATTGGAAACGAGAAGCGAGAAACGAGCTTCGAGCCGTGACCTCACCAACTTGCCAACTTACTAACTAGTGTACTAATTATAAAGTTGATTAACTAATTGTTAGTGCGTTTCCTGTATACGTCCACGCAAAGGGTTTTGCCCTGGTCTGATTGTAGGTTGTAATATATTCAAGGAGTTGTGATACCAATTGTTCATCCGACTTCC
>JAKQHS010000112.1 GCA_029557915.1 Bacteroidota bacterium
GATCTCCAGGGGCAATTGCCCCGTCTCCACCTGGTCTTCTTCAATAATTCCTTCTTTGACGGCAAGATTTATTACCGGTTTCCAGCCAAAAGCGGCCGGTTTGATGAATTTGTAAAAACGGACCAGGGTTTCCTGGGGCTCAGGACGGGTCAAAAATGTGACTATTAACCAACCGGCGGTGGTGATCAAAACGCCCACGAGAATATTGATGGAACCGGTGAGCGGATTGGCCAGGACGAAGGAATTAAACAGGGCGTAGGCAAATGAAATCACCATACCTGCCAATTCACTATAACTGTTGACCCTCCACCAAAACCACCTCAACAGAAAGATCGATCCGGTACCCGCGCCAATGGACAATAAAAGATCGAATCCTTGGTTGGCATCCTGCAACATCAGGCCCATGATGGTGGCAAAAATCATCAGGATGACCGTAGTCCATCTGCCTGCGGCGACCAATTGTTTTTCTGAAGCGTGCTTATTGATGAATCTCCGGTAAAAATCATTGCAGACGTATGATGAACCCCAATTGAGCTGGGTCGATATGGTACTCATATATGCGGCAACCAGTGAAGCGACGATGATGCCCAGCAAGCCGGTGGGCAGTTTGGTCAGCATGGCCGGATAACCCAGGTCATCGCCAAGTTTACCTTCCGGCAATTGCGGGAAGGCGTTGTGAATATCGCTCACTTCCGGATAGATGATCATGGAGGCCAGGGCGACAATGATCCATGGCCAGGGCCTTACTGCGTAATGCATGATGTTGAACAGCAGGGTGGCGCCCATCGCATTGCGTTCGTCTTTGGCTGCCAGCATCCGTTGCGCAATGTATCCGCCTCCTCCGGGTTCGGCGCCGGGGTACCAGACCGACCACCATTGTACCAACAAGGGAATGATGAGAATGCCGATCATCAGTTCGCGGTTTGAAAAATCGGGAAGCAGATTCAGGGATCCCGAGACATTGGGATGATTAAGCAGGTTGGAAAGGCTCCCGATTTCGGGCAGGGTAGTTACATAATAGGCCGCTCCGATGGATCCGATCATAGCAATGATGAATTGGAAGAAATCCGTGTAAAGCACTCCTTTAAGCCCACCGATGGCACTGTAAATGACCGTGATTACATTGAGGATGAGCAGGGTCTTCCAGCCTTCGAGTCCAAGCATGATGGACCCCATTTTGATCACGGCCAGCGATACGGTCCCCATGATGATGATGTTGAATACCACACCCAGGTAGATCGAACGGAATCCCCTCAGGAAGGTCGCCATCTTACCGGCGTAACGCATTTCATAAAATTCGAGGTCGGTGACCACTTTCGACCTTCTCCAGAGTTTGGAATAAATAAAAACCGTGGTCATCCCGGTGATCAGGAACACCCACCAGGCCCAGTTGCCTGCTACGCCTTCTTTCCGGACCAGGCCGGTGACCAGGTTTGGGGTATCGCAGGAGAAGGTGGTGGCCACCATAGAGAAACCGAGGAGCCACCAGGGCATATTCCTGCCTGAAAGGAAAAACTCATCCGCGCTTTTTCCTGCGCTTTTTGAAGCCCAGATCCCAATCCAAAGCGAAAACAATAAAAATGCAATGATGATCGCCCAATCCAGCCAGCCTAATACCATGAGAGAAAATTATTTTAAATTGAAAAATGAATTTATTGAAATATTCCAGTTATTTACATTGAATTAAAAAAGATTTTCCATCCTGAACGGTTGTAAAATCAGGAACATTGCCATTTTATCATTCAATGAAACCGGGCCGGAAGGTATGAAAAGGAAAACATTTATTAAATCCTCATCTGCCGCCCTCGCCGGCAGTTACCTCCTTCCCTGGTTGTCTGCCTGCAAATCCCAACCCATGAACTCTTTAAACTGGGCCGGAAATTACACGTATAAAGCCAAAAGGCGGTTGACCCCAGACTCCGTGGATGAATTGACCGAACTGGTTCGCAAAGAGAGGGCTGCCAAAGCGCTGGGCACCAGGCATTGTTTTAATGACATTGCCGATTCCCCCGTGAGCCAGATCTCCACCGCAAACCTTAACCGGATCAGGGACCTGGATGCATCCCGCTTGACCGTGACCGTTGAATCGGGAATCAAATACGGCCAATTATGCCCCTACCTCGAAGAAAGGGGCTATGCTCTCCATAACCTTGCCTCCTTGCCCCATATCTCGGTTGGCGGGGCCGTGGCCACGGCCACCCACGGATCGGGTATTAAAAACGGAAACCTTTCCTCCGCCGTCCGGGCCATGGAACTGGTCAACGCATCTGGAGAAGTCGTTCCAATATCACCGGATTCCCAACCCGAGGCTTTTTATGGTGGGGTGGTGGGATTAGGTGGCCTGGGCATTGTCTCGGCCCTGACCTTATGCATTCAAAAATCCTTCAGGATGCAGCAACGGGTGTACCAATACCTTCCCCTGCAATCCTTGAAGGAAAATTTTTTACCCATATTGTCTGCAGGATACAGTGTGAGCCTCTTCACCGACTGGATGAAACAGGAAGTGAGCCAGGTATGGGTTAAATCAGTCTATGATCCCATGAATACCGGCATTACTGATTTTTATGGGGCAAAGCCGGCCACAAAAAACCTGCACCCGATCGAAGCCCTGGATGCCGTGAACTGCACCGAACAATTGGGAGAAGCTGGGACCTGGTACGACCGGATGCCGCATTTTAAAATGGGGTTCACACCCAGCAGCGGGGAGGAACTCCAGGCGGAGTATTTTGTACCTCTCGAAAACGGCCTGGATGCCCTGCTGGCCCTGGAGAAAAAAAAGGAATTGATCTATCCTTTACTGCAGATTTCGGAAATCAGGACCATCGATGCCGACCCCTTTTGGATCAGCCCTTGTAGTGATAAACCCAGCCTCGCCATCCATTTTACCCTGAAACCGGACTGGCCCAGTGTGCAGAAACTTCTGCCGGTGATCGAAGCGGAACTTGCGCCATTTGGAGCCAAACCCCATTGGGGGAAACTCTTTACCCTGGATGCCGGGACTTTGCAGTCCAGGTATGAAAAAATGGGGGATTTTGTGCATCTCCTCCGGACCTTTGACCCGGAAGGAAAGTTCAGGAACCATTTCCTTGATACCTTTATCTATTCTTTTGAACACAAATAATTAAAGCTATAAAAGAATGAAACCATCATTGATTATCCTGGCCGCCGGTATGGGCAGCCGTTACGGCGGATTGAAACAATTGGACCAGTTTGGGCCCAATGGTGAAGCCATCATCGATTACTCCTTGTACGACGCCCTGGCGGCCGGCTTTGGCAAAATTGTGTTTATCATCCGGGAAAGTTTCAAGGCAGACATGATGAAGGCTTTCGCGCACAAACTGGACGGAAAAGTCGAGTACCATTTTGTAAACCAGGACCTTTCCATGATCCCTCCGGGCATCCCGGTGCATCCGGAACGGACCAAACCCTGGGGGACTGCCCATGCGGTCTGGGTAGCCCGCGAGGTGATCCGGGAGCCTTTTGGCGTGATCAATGCCGATGATTTTTACGGAGCGGAATCTTATCAGACCCTGGCCGACTTTCTTAAAGGATTGGAACCGGATGACCAGCGTTCTTATTGCACAGTCGGATATTACTTGAGAAATACCTTGTCCGAACACGGCACGGTCAACCGGGGGATCTGTTCTGTGGATGAAGACAACAACCTGCTTGCCGTCCACGAGCGCACCAAAATCAAACGTTTTCCGGACGGCATCATCCGGTATGACAGCGAATCGGAGCATCCCCAACCCCTGAAGGATGATGATTTTGCGTCCATGAACATGTGGGGTTGTGTGCCTCATTATTTTGAGGTCATGGATAAACATTTCAGGATCTTCCTCCAGGAACACGGAATGGATCCCAAATCCGAATATTATATCCCCACACTGATCGACTACATGATCGCGGAACAACTGGCGACCGTCAAGGTGCTCCCATCCGAATCTACCTGGTTTGGAGTGACCTATCCCGAAGACAAGCCTGCAGTGATGGCTGCTTTAAATAAACTCATCGGGGAAGGAAAATACCCTTCCAGCCTATGGTCCTGATCGAAGATGAAATATTCGAAGCTTATAAACTGGACCGGGACCCGCAGCCGGTTCGTTTTGGCAATGGCCTGATCAACGATACCTACCGGGTCAGGATAAACGGCAGGGAAGGGCTGCTCCAGCGGATCAACCACCAGGTGTTTAAGGATGTTCCGGCCCTGATGAACAACCTGAAAAAGGTAAGCCAGCATGTGGCCCAGCATTTCCCTTCGGAGATCTTTGTCAGCCTTTACAAAACCAGGGAGGGGGCCGACTATATGCTTTCGGGGGGCAATTACTGGAGGGTGCTGAAATTCATTCCAGATACCCATAGTTTTGAAGCGTTGCGGGAGGCCGGCCAGGCTTTTGAAGCAGGGCGGGTGATCGGGCGATTTCATTTCATGCTCTCTACGCTCGATTGTTCAGAGATTGCCGATACCATTCCCGATTTTCATAACCTCGATTCCAGGGCAAGCCAGTTTCAGAGCGCCCTGGAGGAAGACCTGGCCGGGCGGGCGGATCAATGCAGGCGTGAAATTGAGTTTATGCAGGAGGCTCTGTGGGAAGTCAGGACCGCTGCAGGGACGGCCAGTCTGCCCCAGAGGATCGTACACAACGACACCAAGATCAATAATGTCCTTTTTGACAAAGACGAAAAGGGGGTGTGCATGGTCGACCTTGATACCGTGATGAGGGGCACAGTCCTCTTTGATACCGGGGACGCCCTGAGGACTTTATGCAACCCTTCAGGTGAAGACGGCGGAAGGGGCCCTGTTGGTTTTCATGAGGAGGCCTATGTCCAGTTTATCACCGGGTACCTTTCCCGCGCGAAGGATTTTTTGACCCGGCAGGAACTCTCCCTCATTCCTTATTCCATGTTGCGCATGTCCGCGGAGCAATGTGTGCGTTTCCTCACGGACCATCTTCAGGGAGATCTTTATTATCACCAGCCATTTACCGGATTCAACCTGAAGGCGGTGCAGGTTCAGCAGGAGTTTATCCGGATGCTCCGGAGAAAAAGAGCATGGATGGAGGAACGGTGGGCCGGATTAGTTGCCGGCCTGGTGCCTTGACCGTTCCTGGTCCTGGTTGAGCAATAATACGAAGGCCGCTCCCAGGGAGGCGGAGATCAGGATGAGTTTTGTTTCGGTGAGGCCTTGTATCCCAAAAATGTTTAGAGTCGATTTCTGGATATTGTAAAGGCCGAGAAAACAAGTGACCCAGATGATGAAGAGGTATACCTTATCCAACCACGGCCGGTGCCGGTATTCCATAGGCATCATGCCCTGGTCCCTGGTGGCAAGATATATCGCGATGCATACCAGGGGGAGCAGGAGCCCGTTGATGCCCTGGGCAGCGAGGATGGCCGGAACCGGACTTACATTCATAAAACCGAAGAGGACCCCAACCAGCAGGACCGCGATCCAGGTCATCTTGTAGTATTTTCCGTTTTCAGACCAGCTTTCAGGACTTGCGGTCCGAAAGAAAGATTGGCCACAAACCGCTGCCGCCAAAGGGGCAGTGATGGCGCTGCTGAATCCCGCGGCAAACAAACCCAGCGCGAAAAATACAGAACCCATTTTCCCGGTGTGCTCCTGAATCGCGCCGGAGAGCAAGGCATAGGAATATTCTCCGGACAATAAGGTGCCGCTGATAAGAATGGCCATGCTGATCAGCCCGCCAATACCTACGGCAATGGCAATGCCCAACCGCATCGAGGAAAGGCTTTGTTGTTTCTGCACTCCGGATGCAAGGAACAGATTATAAGGCACGATGGTCGTACCGATCAAACCTATGATCAGGCTTCCGCTCCCGGCGGGGATGGTCGGAAGGAGGCTGCCTTTCAGCAATCCACCCAGTGCAGGCCCAACTTGTACTGCGATGTAGAGAAATATAATCCCCATGATGACTAACAGGGCTCCCATGAATCGGGCCACCTGGCCTACAGTGCCTTTCCACAACAAGATAAAACAAAGGATGCCGATGACCAGGGTGAAAGCAAAGGAGGGGAAAGGGCTTAACAGTCTAAGTCCGGACACCGCTCCAAGGATATTACCGGCCTGGTAAGCGGCGCATCCAAAAGAGACCGCCAGGAATAAAAATCCAGGTATCCGGGAGGAAGCTTTTTTACTTTGGTACTTGATGGACATGATTTCGCCAAGGTTCTTACCGGTAGCCATATTGACCCTTGCGGCAAGTTCCTGCAGCAGGATGGTCGCTAACGTTGAAAACAAGAGGGCCCATAACAGGGACATTTCAAAAGAAGCGCCTGCCTTGGAGCAGGTCGTCACGGTGCCCGGGCCGATAAAAGCCGCGGAAATGACGGACCAGAAGAGCACGGAGGAAGATCCTTGCCGGAAGGAAATGAATTTTGGCATTCGGGGGCAAAGGTAAGTGTGCATCATTGATCTTTGGTTGTTCCGGAATATTCAAAGTTTCAAACCCAAAAGGTATTCTATGAAGAATGGACACTTTCTTGTATGAATTTGGCCTGCAGGGGCCATTCAGTCAATCCTAACATGATCTAAGACACTTACTCGTATGAATTTGCCCTGAAGGGGCATCATTTCCCGAGCATCGGGCGAATAGCCCGGTGCTCGGGAATGTCGGAGTGGGTCGCCCTGAAAGGGCATCATTACAAGATCATCCCCGGCACCATTCATATCAATTTAAGCAATCTGATGCATATTGATGTTTCCGGATTATAAACAAGGCAGGGTACATGAAAAAATAATGCCCTTACAGGGCGATTGGATTTCTTCTTATCCCCAGCATGGGCAAGTTTGCCCAATGCTGGGGAAATAGGGGCCTTTCAAGCCGTTATTTATCATCTTTAATGAACTGTAAACTGCAATATAGGATTCAACTACCCTGCAACAATAACCGGGAAAATGAGAATAGTCTGTAATTTAGATTTCACTTTCAGGAAAGAAATGAAAAAGCTGCTAATCTTCATCCTCTTCCTGCCTTTCGGTCTTCAGGCCCAGGTGTATGAATTCAATACCCAAACATTGGGCCAATGGAACGGGGCGGGGGAGGCCTATTCGGACGTTTGGGGCTATTCGGCCAACGGCCGGGAATATGCCATCCTGGGCTCGGCCCGTTATATCTATTTTTTTGATGTCACGAATCCGGCCGCCATCCAGCTTGTGGAAAAATTCGGGCCTTATACTTCCACCTCATGGCGTGAATTCAAAACTTATAGCCATTATGCTTATGCCGTGACCGACGGCCCGGATGCGGGCGGGCTGAGAATATTCGATCTGCAATACCTGCCGGATACGGTCATCCAGGTCAGGCAAACCACGGCTTTTTTCACCAAATGCCACATGCCATTTATCGATGAGGCCAATGGACGGTTGTATTGCGCAGGCACCAATACCCGGAGCAATGGAATCATCGTATTGGACTTGTCAGCCAGGCCGGACAGCCCCAGCCTGGTCATCAACCAGGCCCTGCCCCGTGGTTATGTACACGATGTGTATGTAAAGAACAATGTCATGTACGCCTCGCATATTTACAGCGGTTACCTCTCGCAATACAATTGTACAGGTAATTCCTGCTCCGGGGAATTGTCCGCTTTCCAAACCGGAGGTTATAACCACAGCAGCTGGATGAACGCTGACCAAAGCCTGCTTATCAATGCCATCGAAACAGCCGGGCACCCTTTGTGGTTGTTCCCCATAGAAGCCGGCGGACAAATAGGAACAGAAAACTACAAACAGTTCAAATCCGCCACGCTGAAGGACCAATACCCCGACCTGCCTGTGGGGGAGGGCAGCATCGGGCATAATCCTTATATTGTCGGGTCCCGGGCTTATATTTCCTATTATACGGATGGAGTGCAGGTCTATGATATCAGCGATCCGGGCCAGGTGCGGCGCATTGCCTATTTCGACACGGATCGCGGCTATACCTCCTATTCACCGGTTTTCAGGGGCTGTTGGGGCACCTATCCATTCTTTCCTTCGGGCAATATTTTGGCCAGCGACATTCAATCGGGTCTCTGGATTTTTAAAACCACAGCCTGTGCCGCCAGCCAACCTCCAACGGTGACCCTTTCCACGCCAGCATCTTCTTACCCCGGAGGCAGTAGCTTTAAAATCACTGCAAATGCACTGGATGCAGACGGATCTATTGCAAAAGTTGAATTTTATGAAAGCGGGGCTTTGTTGAGTACGGATACCGAGGCTCCGTTTGAATATATGGTCGCCCAGGCAGAAGGTACGGCGTACCAATTCACAGCCAAGGCTTTTGATGATTGTGGGATCAGTACGGTTTCTTCCGGGCTGAGTATTGGAATCCTCCCAAGTTGTAGCGATGGAATCAAGAACGGGGATGAGGAGGGGGTGGATTGCGGAGGAACTTATTGCGATCCATGTTTGCCGGCTTGTAATGCTTCATTTAACCTGAGTCTAGGAAAACAGGTCAGCCAGTCCAGCAATTTTAATGCATCTAACTCTTATCCTCCTTCCTTTGTTAATGATGGAAACCTTTCCAATTTCAACCACACCGGTCTAGAACTCCAACCCTGGTGCCAGATTGATTTGGGGGCAAGCTACCAGGTTTCGGAAATCGAAATTGTCAACCGAAAAGATTGTTGTGGCGACAGGCTTAAAAGATTCCGGGTATTTGTTTCAGAAGAACCGGTCCAATCATTCCAGAGTAACGATTATATCTTTGAGTTCAACAATTCAAAGGTTTTGTCCAACGGGGAAGTGATTAATATCCAAAATATTAACAAAGCCGGCCGATATGTAAAGGTATGGATGGACAATACAAATTTTGTAAATAACTACTTGCACCTGACTGAGATCAAGGTGATGGGTTGTTGTCTCAACAGCAACACACCAACCGTTGATTTCGAGCCGGCTCCGTCCACCTATATCCAGGGTGAAAACATAACGGTGACTGCGGTGGCCGAGGACTTGGGTGGAACGGTTTCAAAGGTTGAGTTCTATAATGGTATGGTATTATTGGGTACTGACTTCACTCCACCGTACAGCCATACCATCATCAAAGCTATGTCTGATATGTATCAACTGACTGCCAAAGCGTATGATAATTGTGACGGAGCTACAGTTACTGAGCCTTGGATTATCAAGACTTCAGCGGAATGTGATGATGGGTTTCAAAATGGGGCCGAGACCGGTGTGGATTGCGGGGGTGTTTGTAAACCTTGCCTTCTCACCTGTACCAGCCCGGTCAATATAAGTCAGGGTAAAACTGCCAGCCAGTCCAGTAATTTCAATTCATCCAATTCTTATCCAGCCAGCCAGTCCATCGATGGGAATATAGCTAGTTCCAGTTTTAATCATACCGGTGCCGAGGTTCAACCTTGGTGGCAGGTTGACCTTGGACAGGTATTTTCTGTCAGCACCATTGAGATCCACAACAGGAAGGGGTGTTCTGCTTGTTCAGGCCGAATTAAAAAATTCAGGGTTTTTATCAGTAATGCAGCGGTTGGTAGTTATTCCTCAGAAAGTTATGTATTTCAATACGACAATCCGGCTGGAATGGTGGATGGCGAAGTGATTTCCATCCCCAATTTATCAGCTTCCGGACGATATGTCAGGATTTGGGTGGATAATACAGGATATGCAAACAATTACCTCCACCTTGCAGAAGTGAGGGTTTTGGGTTGTTGCACCTCCACAGATGCCAATGCCCTCGTGCTTTCGTCAAATGCATCCGAGTATATCCAAGGTAGTTCTTTTGCCGTGGATGCAACCATGGAAGGCGACCCATCCCAGTTTTCAAGAGTTGAATTTTACAACAATGGAAGTCTGCTGTCCACCGATCTTTCTTTCCCATTCAGCCACTTGGTTTCTCCCGCTTCAGCAGGCAGCTACCTGTTTCACGCAAAGGCCATTGGGACTTGCAGTGAAATAAACTCAAATTTCCTGAACATAACGACAACCAAAAATTGCAACGATGGTTACAAGAACGGAGTGGAGACCGGTATAGATTGTGGTGGGGACTGTACCCCATGTTCACAAACCTGTTTGTCAACGGTCAATCTCGCCCAAGGCATGACTGCCAGTCAATCGAGCAATTTTAATTCCTCTAATTCCTATCCTGCTTCCAGGGCCGTAGATGGTTCCATTGCTTCCGCAAGTTTTAATCATACCAACGCCGAATTACAACCTTGGTGGGAAGTTGACCTCGGAGCATCCAAATGGGTTACAGACCTCGAAATTGTTCACCGGACAGGTTGTTCAGCTTGCGCGGGTCGAGTTAAGAAATTCAAGATATTTTTGACAGAAACCAGGGTCAGTGGTTTCGGAGCGTCAGAGGGGATGATTTATCTTTATGACAACCCGGTCGGCTTAGCAAACGGTGCTGTGATTACTATTCCTGGCCTGAGTGCCTCCGGACGCTACTTAAGGATATGGGCTGATAATGGAAATGCTGCAAACTACTTGCATTTTGCGGAGGTAAAAGTCATGGGCTGTACCCCTATTGCAGCATTAGTGAATGAACCTGCAATTCCCGATCCCCAAAAAAATAACGATCTTGCTCGAATCCGGATATATCCCAATCCGGTGGACGATTTTATAAACCTTCAATTTGATTTTTCACCTGCACCGGGAACCCTGTTCCAAATAATCGATATCAATGGAAAACTCCTTCAAACAGGTTTGTTGAGTGATCCAAAAATCGATTTCAGGCCATTCCCCGCAGGATCTTATTTTTTGCGGATCCTGACCCGGGAGAAAACTTACCCATTCAAAATCATCAAATTGTAATAGCAAATAACATATACTTGTTGACAGGATTTACTTCAACTTTCCCCATCCTCCTCCGCCCGGCGTCTCAATCTTTACCATGTCCCCGGACTTCACCTCAAAGGATTGATTTGAATTCAGCACCGAGGCCTGATTTTTGCTAAATAGCATTTCCTTGCCGCATTTTCCGGGGAATCCTCCCTCCAAGCCATAAGGCTTTTCTTTCCGGTGTTGCGCGAGGATGGTGACCGTCATGGGCTCCAGGAAACGGATCTGCCGGCAAATGCCATTTCCCCCCTGCCATCGGCCGGAGCCTCCCGACCCCCTCCTGATCTCAAATTTTTCCAGCCGGACAGGGTAGCGCCACTCCAGTTCTTCCGGGTCCGTGATTTTTGTATTGGTCATATGCTGATGGATGGCGGACCTGCCGTGAAAACCGGGGCCGGCTCCGGTTCCGCCTCCAATTGTTTCATAATAGGTGTACTTTTTATTTCCAAACAAAAAATTGTTCATGGTGCCCTGGCTGCAGGCCGCCAGTCCAAAGGCTTTGATCAGGCAATCTGTAAGGCGCTGGCTGACCTCTGTGTTTCCGCCTACCACCGCAGGGCTGTCTGCATCCGAAGCGGGAAACAGGGGATTGATGAACCCCTGCGGGAGGATGATTTTCACCTGATGCAATATGCCTTCATTCAGGCTGATATCCCGGTCACACAATAAACGAAGCGTGTAAAGGACCACGCTCTGAACAATGGCGGGATTGGCATTGAGATTGCCCGGATGGACTCCCGAACTGCCTGAAAAGTCCAGGGTCATTTTACCCTTTTTAATCGACAAGACCAGCCGGATGCAGTGCCCGTCATCCAGGTATTCCATGGCCCTTAACCGGGCGCCTTCGTGTTTGCGGATATATTCCCCGATCTGTTCCTTACCCTGGTATAATATTCTGCGCATTTGTTTGCGGAGGTATTCCCTGCCATAGGTTTTGGCAAGGGATTGAAGCCTTTTTTCTCCCGCCAGGAGGGCGGCTATCGCAGCACGGAGGTCCAGGATATTCAGGTCCGGGTTCCTGGAAGGATATCTTGCCGAAGTCAGGCATTTTCTCACCTGCTTCCAGTCTGCCCTGCCTCCGCGATAGATATAAGTGGGCTTAAAAATGACCCCTTCTTCATCCAGCCGTGTTGCAAAGGCGGGCATCGATCCCGGGGTCATTCCACCGATCTCCGCATGGTGGGCCCGGTTGGTGACATATCCAATCAATCGTTGATGGTCATCGTAAACCGCTTTGAGCAGGGTGAGATCAGGCAGATGAGATCCCCCGTAGCTGGGATGATTGCTCAGCAGGATATCCCCGGGGCCAAGTTCAAAATCCCGGAGGACCAGTCTTGCACTGATACCCAGGCTGCCCAGGTGCACGGGGATATGCGGGGCATTTACCAGCAGCCTTGCCTGGTCATCGAGGATGGCGCAGGAAAAGTCCAGCCTTTCTTTGACATTCACTGAAAACGCACTGTATTGCAGTTGGGCCCCCATTTGTTCGGCAATGGACCGGAACCGGTTTTGGAACAATTCCAGGTTGATGGCCGGGGCCCAGTTTTGAACCTCGTGGCGATTACGTTCAGGTATCAACACCAGGTCCTTGTTGTCCTGGACCTGTAGTTTCCAACCTTCCGCTACCAGTACGCTGGCCTGGTTGCTGGATACCGTACAAGGCCCGGTGAGCCGGCATCCCGGCTCCAGTTCAGCCCACCGGATGAATTTTTTTTGACCAGATGCGGGAGGACTTTTTTTCCTGTTGATCCGAATATTCTTGATTTCGTCATCCCCGGATTTTTCGATCACCCGGACCAGGATTTTTTCAATCTCCACCTCGAAAGCCAAGGTGGACTGGTATATACGGCGGTATTCGGCTCTGAATTCAGAAAGGATATCCATCCCTTTCACCCAGTTTATGGCAATGACCTGGTCCTGGCCTTTGAAACGGAGATAGATCATCCTTCTTCCTATTCGTATATTTTCATTCAGTATACGAAATCGGCGCAATTCGGCCCTGGCTTCCGCTTCCAGTGTTTTAAAGGCGGTATTAAGCGATTGGCCGGAGGATTCAAGCGGGGCATTGATTTGCCTGATTTTGATGGCCTCCCGGGTGGTCTGCCCAATGCCCCTGGCGCTGAAAATGCCGGCGTCCGCAGGGACCAGGATTTTACGGATATGCAGCATGTCAGCCAGGGCACAGACATGCAGACCCCCGGCGCCACCGAAAACCAACAGGCTGTATTCCGCAGGGTCAAATCCTTTGGTAAATGAAATTTTCCGGATGGCTTCCGCCATTTTTTCATTGGCAATCCTCAGAATGCCATGCAGGATTTTGAGGTTTGACAGAGGTTGGGTCCGTATTCCAGCCGTCCGGAGCAGATCCTCGAAGGCTATTTCCGCTTTGCTAACTTGAATAGGTATGCTGAAGGCGGCTGGGTCCAGCTTGCCCAGTAACAGGTTAATATCCGTGATGGTCAGTGGCCCCCCCTGGCCATAACATGCCGGACCAGGCCTTGCCCCGGCACTTTCAGGACCTACCGTAAAGCGGCCGTCCCGGTAGGAAACTATACTTCCACCCCCCGCCGCCACGGATTCCATATAATAAGACGGTGAGGCGATTTGCACCTCCCCGATACGGGTGATAAACCGAAGATCCGCATGACCGTCAATCCGGGCGGTATCGGTGGAGGTGCCGCCCATGTCAAAAGTGATCAGACGGGACAGATGGTATTGCCTGCCGATCTTTTCTGCGGCGCGGATTCCTCCTGCAGGTCCGCTGAGCAGGCTGTCCTTGGCATGAAAGGCCGCAGGGGGCACCAATTGGCCGGCGGAAGAAATAAAAAAGAACCGGTCGGACGGCAGATGCCTGGCAAGGTTGAGATTGAACCGGTGGATCAGGGGGCTGAGATAGGCGTTGCACACCGTGGTTTCACTCCTTGGGAGCAGGTGGATCGCCGGATGCAATTCGTGCGAACAGGAAACGTACGAGTAACCTGCCGCAACAATCACCCTCTTCAAAGCTGCTTCATGTGCCGGGTTTTTGTATGCGTGCATGAGGGATATGGCCACCGGTATAGCCCGGTCCGGAGGTAAGGCGGATAAGATCCGGGCTGATTCGGATTTGGTCAGCGGAAAGATGACCTTGCCGCGGGCATCCATCCTGGCTTCGGTTTCGATGGCTTTCCGGTGATAGGCCTCGGGTTCCGGGATATTTAATTGAAAGAGATGCGGCCTTTGCTGGGTGCGTATATAGAGTAGATCTTTTAATCCGCGGTTGGTGATCCATACACAGGGCACTCCTTTTTTTTCCAGGAGGGCGTTGGTGCCTTTGGTGGTGCCAATGCGCAGTTCGATATTACGCAGCGTTTGATCCAGCGGAATGCCGGTGATGAGGTGGGCCGCGAAGACCGGGGCTTCCGCATCCATGTATAATTCTGCCATATCCCCGGCCCTGAAGTTTAGGGATTTTTCATGGTTTGCGTTCCCGGTGAGGGGGTCAAAGGAATGCAGGATCCCGGATTTTCCGGTCCTGGTGTTTTCGATCAGGCATCCGCTCAGAATTTCCGGGAAGGGGAGACCCCAGTGTTGATCGAGGATGGAAGTTCCTGGTCCGGATACTGCACTTACCTGGGCCCTCAGCCTTCCGGTGCTCAGGATTTTCAGAGACCGGTTGTTCTTTTGGTCATGCAAATAACAATCACAAAAAGTGCCTCCCACATCCACGCTGATACGTACGGTTTTTTGTGATTTCATGAGGGGCACGAAGTTCCTAAAGATTTTTCGAATAATTAAGAACCCTGAGGCGATTGGGTATGGATTCAATATTGCCGGGCAAGACAAGGGTTGAAACAGGGAAAAAGACTGGGCATGTGCCTGAGGCACACCATATGGGTAGAAATTGAAATGAAGACGAATTTCGTCCCGGCTGGGACGAAATGTGCCTACAATAAATTTTCTACCCACATGAGATCCCTGGCGGGATCAAATATTTCGGGGTGAAAACAAGGTTGAAACTGGGGGAAGGATGGGGCGTGTGCCGTGAGGCACGCCATATGGGTAGAAACAGAAATGTAGGCAAATCTCGTCCCGGCTGGGACGAAATGTACCAACAATAAATTTTTCTACCCACATGAGATCCATGACGGGATCAAATATTTCGGGGTGAAAACAAAGGTTGAAACCGGGGGAAGGATGGGGCATGTACCGTGAGGCAGGTCATATTGGTAGAGATTGAAATGAAGACAAATCTCGTCCCGGCTGGGACGAAATGTACCTACAATAAATTTTCTACCCATATCCGGCCCCTGACGGGACCCTTGTT
>JAKQHS010000122.1 GCA_029557915.1 Bacteroidota bacterium
GCCAACTGGCTGACCTCCCTTTTTGCCGCGGTCAAATCCCTCTATCTGAACGAGCAGGTCAACATCAGCATCAAAACCATTTTTGTCTGGACCTCGGAGGACGGATACAGCGACGATGTGGGGACTGCCCTGGATCAACTGAAAGCACGAAGATTGAACGATGCCGCCTTTACGGCCAATTTTGTCCACCTGGTCAGGGGTGAACTTTGCAACGGGGGCTGCAGCCTGGCCGGAATCGCCTGGCTGGATGTTTTATGTGACAACAGTTACCGCTTTGCGGTGAGCGAGCCTTTGTTCAGTTACGCGGTTTATCCCTCCTACTCCTGGTCCGTCAATGTACTCACTCATGAGCAGGGGCATAATATCGCTTCTCCCCATACCCATTGGTGCGGATGGACCGGAGGACCTATCGATGGTTGCGCCGATCCTGACGGGACCTGTGCCAAAGGGCCGACCCCACCCTCGGGGGGAGGAACCATCATGTCCTATTGCCATCATAACGTCGGGATTAATTTTGCCAACGGTTTCGGGCCACAACCGGGTACCCGCATTCGGGCCAGGTATAATGCAGCCAACTGCCTATCAACCAATTGCAACGATGGCATCACCGTTCCTGCCGGGCCCTCCAATTGCAATGACGGGATTCAGAACGGGAGCGAAACGGGTGTCGATTGTGGTGGAAGTTGTGCCGCTTGCCTTGAGGTGTGTGCTAATTCTGTAAATCTTAGTCAAAATAAGACTACCAGTCAATCGACCAATTTTGATGGTGGGAACAGTTTTCCTGCCTCCCGGGCTGTTGATGGTTCATTGACCAATTTCAGCCACACCGGACAACAACTACAACCCTGGTGGCAGGTTGACCTTGGAAATACCTATACCGTGTCGAGTATAAAAATTACCAATCGGGTAGGATGTGCTCCATGTTCAGGACGGCTGAAACGATTTAAGGTATTTGTCTCAAACACCCCACCTGGGGCTTACACAAACTCCGGAGAGGTACATCTATACAATAACTCCTCCGGTCTGTCAGACGGCCAGGTTTATAACATCGCCAACCTGAATGCATCAGGCCGTTATGTTAGGATATGGGCGGACTTTACAGGATATGGAAACAATTACCTCCATCTCGCGGAAGTGCAGGTCATGGGCTGCGATGGGGTGGATCCTTGCGAAGAAAATGAAGTTCCTAACCAACCCACGGTGAGTACGGTGGAAGTCGATTTTCCTCGGAACGGCAGTTTCACCGTTGGTGCCATCGCTTCAGATCCCGACGGTTCGATTGCCCGGGTTGAATTTTATAATGGAGTCACTTTATTAGGGTCAGACAACAGCAACCCATACCATTGGACAGTAAGTCCTGCAACAGCATCCAGTTATTCGATTACTGCAAAAGCATTTGATAATTGCGGTGAATCAGCTACGTCAGGAATCCTGACTGTCAATACCACGATAAGTTGCAGCGATGGATTTCAGAATGGGGATGAAGAAGGGGTGGACTGCGGGGGATCATCGTGTACCGATGACTGCCCTCAAGGCTGCCTTAGCCCGGTCCTTTTAAGTTCTGGAAAATCAACTAGTCAGTCTTCAAATTTCAATGGTTCCAATAGTTACCCGGCATCTATGGTTGTGGACGGTTCGACTTCAAGCGCTAGTTTCAACCATACGGCTGCTGAACTCCAACCCTGGTGGCAAGTGGATCTGGCAACCGTTTCCGAAGTAACCAGCATTGAAATTACACACCGAACAGGTTGCGCCCCATGTGCAGGCCGGGTGAAAAATTTTAAGGTATTTGTCACAAACAGTCCCGCATCAAGTTTTGGTTCTTCCACTGGGGTGGTCTATGAGTACAATAATTCCACGGGTCTGGGGAATGGCCAGGTGATTAACATATCCGACCTTTCGGCAGGAGGGAGATATGTCCGGATATGGGTCAATAACGCGTCAGCCAATTACCTGCATTTGGCCGAAGTTCGGGTAATGGGATGTGCTACCGATCCGTGTTCGGGGAATCAAAGCCCGTCAAAACCGGTTTTGAGTTCGACTTCGACAAGCTATACTCAAAATACCAGTTTTTCGGTGAATGCAAGTTCGTCGGACGCAGGTGGGATCGCTGAAATAAGGTTTTATGTCGGCGGAGTGTTACACTCCACAGACAATACCTCGCCCTATTCTATGACCATTAACCCAGCCTCCGCATCTTCCTATTCAATTACCGCGATGGCCGTTGATGATTGCAACGCGCAGTCCGTTTTGTCGGATCCCCTGGTGATTACGACTACCAATTCTTGTTCGGATGGGGTTCGTAACGGGGACGAAACTTCCATAGATTGTGGCGGTTCGAATTGTACGGCTTGTGCTGGATGCACCAGTCCGACCAATGTCAGCCAGGGCAAATCAGCAAGTCAATCCACCAACTTCAATGCGGCGAATTCTTATCCCGCTTCCATGGCGGTGGACGGTTCCACGGCCAGTTCGAGTTTCAATCATACCGGTGCACAAACCCAACCCTGGTGGCAGGTGGATCTGGGAAGTTCGCACGACGTCACCAGTATTCAGATCACTCATCGTACCGGTTGTTCAGCATGCGCAGGCAGGATTAAAAAATTCAGGGTCTTTATTTCAGGATCTCCTCCATCGGCATTTACTAATAGCGGGTATGTATATGAGTACAACAATGGGGCTGGTATGGCTAATGGAGAAGTGCTGACCATCGGAGGGGATGCCGTGACGGGAAGATATGTCCGGATATGGGCAGATTACGGAACCTCTTCCGGTTATATCCACTTTGCCGAGGTCAGAGTGTTTGGTTGTGCCAGCACCGCACCGGACATTTTGCTCGCTTCCACGGAGTCACCAGTTAAAAGGTTCACTGAGTCCAGGATGGGCTTAGAAAACCCGGTTGATTTTGAGGTAAATATATTCCCGAACCCGGTGCGTGACCAGTTGAATTATAATTTTGCCATTCCGCCGCAGTCACCGGTTTTTGCAAGGATCTTTGATCTTCAAGGGAGAAAGGTGATGGAAGCCACCTTGTCAGGATCCCGGCTTGACATCGGCCATTTGGAAAACGGAAGCTATATCATCCACATCATTTACAAGGATATGCGCATGGTGAAAAAAATCCTAAAATTTTAGAGGATTTATGGTCTCACAATCATAATATTTGAATAGAAATACGATCCGGTTAAACTATTATAAATAATATAAAAGCCTTGTTTGAAATTTTCATTCCTGCGCCGACGCCTGAGAACCCATTTTAAAAACCTCAGTTTATTTTACAACGAAACCAACCTTTTAGCGGTGGGTTCCATGCTGTGCAAACAACAAGCTGCCATAAACTCGGGTTCCCTGAATGATTATGAGTTCAGGATCTTCAGTCAGTGGGGCGACGATGGGATCATTCAATACCTGATCCGAAACCTCCGGATTAAAAATGAAACCTTCATCGAATTCGGGGTAGGGGATTACGAAGAATCAAACACCCGTTTCCTGTTGATGAATAACAACTGGTCGGGCTTTGTCATGGACGGTTCGGAAGAATTAGTCCGGGAAATGACCAAACGGAACTGGTACTGGCGTCACGATATCCGTGCGCGGGCCGCCTTCATCGACCGGGACAATATCAATGCCTTGCTTGCAGAATCGGGATTTCAGGAGGTCGGCCTGCTGCATATCGATCTGGATGGGAATGATTACCATATTTTAGAAGAAATAGACTTTTCACGCCTTAACCCCTGCCTCCTGATTCTTGAATACAACAGTGTATTTGGCGCCATGCGGCCCCTGACAGTACCTTATGATAAAAACTTTAGCCGCGGGAAAGCCCATTATAGCCATCTCTATTATGGGGCTTCTCTACCTGCCCTGCAGCACCTGGCCAACAGAAAGGGATATGCCCTGGTCGGAGGCAACCTGGCCGGCAACAATGCCTATTTTGTACGCCGGGATTTGTTGAATGAACGGGTGAAAGAGGTCCCTATGGAAAAGGCTTACCGCGAATCCAGGTTCAGGGAAGCCAGGGCAAAAGATTTTTCATTGTCCTATCTGTTCGGACCCGCAAGGCTTGAATTGCTAAGGGGTATGGAGGTGATCAATGTGGTCACGGGGGGCAAGGAAAGTTTGTAGGTTCAGGGAGGGTCTGATGGTGGCTGGTGTGTGATGACCGATGTCCGAACAGTTGAGCTTGAGTTTGTGGCCGCAGACCGGAATTTTTCGATCGTTGATACATTTTGATGTTGTTATTTCAGGAAAGACTTTTGAATATATGGAGTTTTTTTGGATTGCAATGGGTGAAATGACAAGGGTTCTAAAAAGAGGCGGATTGCTGTGTATAATTGTTCCAAATGGTTTTAAAAAACATCGATATCCAGTGGATTATTATAGATTTTTTACCGATGGTTTAGTTGCATTGGCTCGTTACGTGAGTTTGGAAACCTTACATGACCATACCAATTGTGCACCAAGTATAAAATTTAAATCCTGGTACAGTCAAAAAGATGTCGATTCTATACTGATTGCCCGGAAAAATTATTCCGGACCAGCGAAATACATTGATTTAAATTCCTATCAGTGTGTATCTCCTGATCATGAACAATTAAAAACCGGGTTAGTGGCCTATCGATCCATCTTTAAACGATTGAAATCTGCCCTAAAATCCATTTTTCCATACCGGATGGGATGACGTATTCAACCATTTTTATGTCTGCTTCCCACAATTATTTGGTTTATAATAGGATATCATACATAAGTTAAATGAGTTTGAGAGATATAATGATCACCCTTGTGTCCTTTGTTTTCCGACCTGGCAAACGAAAATTGATTCTTTGGGCCCTGAAGTTTTACGGTAGATCAGGGCTTGAAATCGGAGGGCCCAGCGCATTTTTTAATTTGAAAGGTCATTTCCCGATTTATATTTTTGCCGAAAAACTGGATGGTGTCAATTTTAGCACGGAAACCTTTTGGGAAGGCAAGATTAAAGAAGGACCAAATTATAAATTTCATTCCAAGCGCGGGTATCAATATATCTGTGAAGCGACTCATCTAAATAAAATACCGGATAAGAAATACGATTTTATTTTATCCTGTCATAGCCTCGAACACAGCGCCAATCCATTGAAAGTGGTTGAAGAATGCAAACGGGTGCTTAAAAAGGGAGGATATTTTATCCTCGTATTGCCTGACAAAGAAAATACTTTTGACCGTAAGAGACCGTTCACCACGATGTCCCATTTGTTGAAGGACTATCACTGTAATACCGGGGAAGAGGATGAAACCCATTTTGAAGAAGTAAGGCGGTTGTTTGATTTTTCGATGGTGGATAAATCGATGGAAATGTCCGTCTGGCTAGATCAAATGCCGAATAACATAAATCATAGATTGTTGCATCACCATGTATTTAATTTTGAACTCATTACTGAGATATTTAAATTTTTTTCTTTCGAAGTGATAATTCAGAAATCCATAAAGCCTTTTCATCTCGTTACCATTGCCCGGTGTTTAGAAAAATAGAAAAAGACTTTTATTAATAAAAAAACTGAGAGGAACCAATTATGTCAAATCTATTACATTGGATGATGGTGCTGGATGGAGGACAGTGTACTGCCGATATTGGAGGGACCACGGCGAAACTTCCTTAAAATGTAACTACCAGGGCAAAGCTAAGCTTCGTCCAGTCAGGTTAAACTTGAATCAGTGGCTGCAGAATGGAAAACGTTAGATCGATATTTTCAATAATGACTATAAGGCCGAAGCAAGGCTTCGTCAAAAAGGTTAGAGGTGAGAGGTGAGAGGTAAGGGGAGAGTGGTGAGAGGTGAGTGATGAGTGGTTAAGCATCGACCTAAGTAGGTTGTGGGTCGAAAACAATGGGTGTCTTTAAGAAGCACTTTGTCACAAGGTAAGTCCCTATCTTTGCACCCTTTTATGATCCATACCGATATCCTGATCATCGGGGCCGGGCCGGTGGGACTGTTCACGGTTTTTGAGGCGGGCCTGCTCCAGATGCATTGCCACCTGCTGGACATTCTTCCACAACCGGGTGGCCAGTTGAGTGAAATCTATCCCAAAAAGCCCATTTACGATATCCCCGGGTATCCTTCCATCCTTGCCTCTGAACTGGTGGACAAGCTCATGAAACAGATCGAGCCCTTTCGGCCGGGATTTACCCTTGGGGAAAGGGCGGAGACCTTGTTCCGCGGGGACGACGGTAAATTCGTCATTACCACCCACAAGGGTACCCGGATCAAAGCCGGCGTGGTGGCCATTGCAGGAGGCCTGGGTTGTTTTGAGCCCAGGAAGCCCCCCATCCCGGGCATCGAAAAATATGAGGACCACGGGGTGGATTATTTTGTCAAGAACCCTGAGGTATATTCCGGCAAAAACATCGTCATTGCCGGGGGAGGGGATTCAGCCCTGGATTGGGCGATCTTCCTTGCCGGCAAGGCAAAAACCCTGAACCTGATCCACCGGCGCACGGAGTTCAGGGGGGCGCCGGATTCCGTGGCTAAAGTAATGGAGCTTGCCAAATCGGATCAATTCAGGCTGATCACGGAGGCCCAGGTCAGCGGGCTTGCCGGGGATAACAGGCTTGAAGAAGTCATTGTGAAACATGACCGGGAAGGGGAGATCAGTATCGATGCCGATTATTTTATTCCTTTGTTCGGACTCACCCCCAAGCTGGGCCCCATTGCAAACTGGGGCCTGCAGATCGAACAGCAGGCGATCCGGGTCAATACCCTGGATTACAGCACCGAAGTGCCAGGGGTTTACGCCATCGGGGACATCAACACCTATCCCGGTAAATTAAAACTGATCCTCTGCGGATTCCACGAAGCGACGCTGATGTGCCAGTCGGCTTTCAAACACCTCAATCCGGATAAAAAACTGTCTTTTAAGTATACGACGGTGACGGGGATTAAGGGGATGTAGGATTTAGTTGGCAAGTTGGCAAGTTAGCAAGTTGGCAAGTTTGCTAGCATCTCGCTTCTCGCTCCTCGCGTCTGGTATCTCGCGTCTGGCATCTGGCCTCTCGTATCTCGCGTCTGGCGTCTGGTATCTCCCTTCCTACCTGCTCGCCTTCATCGCAAATACCCCGGCGCCATCTGCGGTGAGTTTGCCGGTGAGGCTGTTAGGGCTTTCAAAGACTCCTTCCAGCCGGACGGGGGTACCGGAATAGTAGAAAATGCCCGAAATATTTTTGTCTTCCAGTTTAAATTCGGAGAGTTCGGTGGTTTCTCCGTTGGTTTCAAGGAAGGCTTTGATGACCCCGTTGTCCGATTTCAGAATCATTTTACCGGTGACATCACCCAGGGGAGTACCGGGTACGGTGTAGGTCCAATCGCCGAGGTATGGGATAGCCGGAGCTGCCGCGGCAGCGGCTTCCATTGGCTTGGCCGTCTTGGGGGAACAGGAAACAATCAGAAGGGCCAGTAACAGAGCCGGAAAGAAAAATTTTGATTTCATAGGTTATTTGTTTTGCTGTTGAATGCTTTCCAGGAATTCCTGGTCCGTTTTTCCCAGGTTTTCCATCAAGACCTTGGCGTCGTCCGCAAAATCGTTGTTGGGATACCGCTTGATGAATTCCTGGTAATAAAACCGGGCGTTTTCGATATCGTGCAGCTCATTGTCAAAGGTAAACGCCTTTAAAAACAAGGATTGGGAGGCCACTTTGCTGGTAGGGTATTTTTCGATCACCCAATCATAGAGGGAAATGGCTTTATTGTAGGTCTTCAGGGAACGGGCTGTCTCAGCCGCTTTATTCAGCAGTTCCGGGCTGTCGGCATCGTCGGGATTGATCAGCACATAGGCTTCCGTGGCGTCCACATACTGGGTTGCGGCGGTTTCGTTGAACTGGTGCAGGCTGTCGTCATACATTTTGCCGGCCAGGGTCTCTATGAGTGTACGCAGTGGAGTGGGCTGGTCCCCGACTACAGCCCTGGCCACTTCCGCCTTGGGATGGCTGGGATATTTCTCCAGGAATCCCGCATAGAGGGTATTGGCGGCGTTTTCGTTGCGGATCACATTTTTCATCAGATCCGCCAGTTGAAGCAGGCGGTCCCCGGTCTTTGGGGATTCCGGATCTTCTTTTATCAAAGTATTGAGGAAGGTGACGGATTCAAAATATCGGTTGTTGGCGGAGCTCAGTTTCTCCGCTCGCTCCAGCACTTCGATTTTCTGGTTTTTATCCCCGGCGGTGCCCGTTACGAAGGAAATGTATTCGGCAAACAAGGTTTCCAGGGTCTTGGGGTCTTTCGATTTCGCATATTCGTCTTCCAGCTGGTGCAACCGCTGAAGGGATTCTGGCTCTTTGTTTTTGCAGGAACTGGCCAAAGCTGCAAGACCCAGAATTAGTAAGTATCTATTCATGCCAAGAATTAAAATATGAGGCGCAAAAATACACCAAACGCAGGGATCGGTTATTTATTTTTGATTTAATTAAGGAATGAGGAGAGGATGCGGGTAGGGGGTGTCGGGCAGTCTAAGACAGGGGGTGTCTCCAAAGACACCCCCTGTCTTAGTTTCCTGCGACACCCCCTGTCTAGTCTTTCCAAAGTGATCCGGACTGGATTCGAACCAGTGACCTACTGCTTAGAAGGCAGTTGCTCTATCCAGCTGAGCTACCGGACCAGGGGTAGAATTAAGCCGCAAAGGTAAATTTTTTTGATAATCGAATTTTGAACCAAACTAAGGTCCGGGACTGATTTCGAAAGCACACGGGGTAAGGGGAGTCTCGGTGGTCGGGTGGGTTAGCCTGGGGCTAAAGCCCGTTAATACTGCAGGTGCCAAGCCCCTGGCTGAAGCCAGGGGATGAAGATAATACAGAGGTCTTGGATTGGTGCAAAACCCAGTCTTCAGGCTGGGGTTTGGGAGTTCGCCTCTATTCGGGGTAGTAGAGCACATCTGACGTTTGAACTTATGTCTGCGATTGCGGGAACGTGACCATACCCTGGGGCTAAAGTCCGTAATGCTGCAGGTGCCAACCCCTGTTGAGCCAAAGGGATAGAGATATCACCAGAGTCTTGGATTGATGCAAACCCCAGCCTTCAGGCTGGGGTTTTGGAGTTCGTTTCTATTCCGGGCTTTAGCCCAGGTCTACGAGATGAGATCATCACTTCAGTTAAAGGAAGGGGCCTCCCCCCATCCACCATCCACCCTCCCCCCATCACCGTTTATTTCCTATCTTTTGGGCTTAAAAGTTAAAACCTAAGCATGCTTACTTTTATCATTGTCTTCCTCGTGCTGGCCGCGATTATCATTGCCATTGTACGATATGACATCCACCCCTTCCTGGCCCTGTTTGTAGGCGCTATTGTTTATGGCCTTCTTGCCGGAATGTCCGGGAAACAAATCCTGGATTCCATCTCCGACGGTTTTGGAAGTGTGGTGGGCCGGATCGGGCTGGTGATCATGCTCGGGATCATTATCGGGACCTTCCTGGAAAAGACCGGAGGAGCCCTGGTCATCGCCCAAAAAGTACTGTCCATCATTGGCGAGAAAGCGGTCATGCTGGCGATGATGATCACCGGTTGGATCCTGTCCATTCCAGTATTCGGGGACAGCGCCTTCATCATGATGAATTCCATCAACAAATCCCTGTCTTTTAAAAGCAAGGCGCCCTTTGCCGCCACCACGATTGCGCTTACCCTGGGCATTTCCTCGACTCATTCCCTGGTGCCGCCAACCCCGGGGCCTATTGCAGCTGCAGGGATTTTGGGCGCTGACCTGGGCCGGGTGATTTTCTGGGGAATTATAGTAAGTTCAGTGGCTTTGATCCCCTGTTATTATTTTGTCAAACATTATGTCTCCCGGTTTCACCTGGATCCTAAATTGGCCGACGAAAAGGTTGAAAATACAAATGCCTATCTGCCTTCTGCAGCGAAAGCCTCCTTACCGATCATCATTCCCCTCCTCCTGATCATCCTTGGATCCGTGGCCGATTACCCGTCGCATCCCTTCGGCGAAGGAAGATTGATGGCCTTTTTGAAATTTATAGGAAACCCGATCATGGCGCTTTTGCTGGGTGCGGGCCTGTCTTTTTGGCTGCCCAAAAAATTTGAATTGAGGCTGCTGTCTTCCACCGGCTGGATCGGAGATTCTCTCGTCACCGCCGCCCCCATCATCCTGATCACGGGGGCAGGGGGCATATTCGGGAAAATGCTACAGAATTCAGGCATCGCGGACCTCGTGAGCAGCAACCTAAGCAGCGCCAACCTTGGTCTTCTACTTCCCTTTCTGATGTCTCTTTCTCTCAAAACCGCCCAGGGATCTTCCACGGTGGCTATCGTCACCACCGCCTCCGTCATCGCCCCTCTGTTGGTACCCCTTGGCCTGGACAGTGAATTTATGAAAGTGCTTGCGGTATTGGCCATCGGCGCCGGCGGCATAGCCATTTCCCATGCCAACGACAGTTTTTTCTGGTGCATGACCCAAATGACCGGCATGAATATCAAACAAGGCAACCAGACTCATAGCCTGGGTACGCTGATCCTGGCTACGGGGGCCATTGCGGTGATTTATTTGATTTCCTGGATCTTTTAGGGTTGAGGGTTGAGGGTTGAGGATTGAGGATTGAGGATTGAGGATTGAGGATTGAACCCCTCCTCATCCCTCACTCCTCAATCCTCACTCCTATTTATTTCGCCGTCCATCCTCCATCCACCGCCAATATGCTTCCGACCATATAACTTGCGGCCCTGCTGGAGAGAAAGATGGCTGCACCCTGGATTTCGCGCAGATCGGCCCAGCGGCCAAAAGCGGTGGCCCCGACAATGAATTTTTTGCCGTCTTCCGTATCTTTTATCGGCTCGTTCATTTCGGTAAGGAAGGGGCCTGGACAGATAGCATTGACATTGATATCGAAAGGGGCAAGTTCGAGGGCAAGGGCCCGGGTCATCTGCACGATGGCGCCCTTGCTCGAAGTGTAGGGGGTACGGTTTGCCAAACCGACCAGGCCTAGAGTGCTGGCCATATTGATGATCTTGCCGCTTTTTTGTTTTTTCATAAAAGGCACTACGGCCCTGCAACACAACCAGGTCCCCGTGACGTTTACAGACATCACTTTATTGAAGTCTTCCAGGCTGAGCTCGTCGATGGCTCCACGGATATTGATGCCCGCGCTGTTGATAAGGATGTCCACCTGTCCAAAATGCTCCAGGCAAGCCCTGGCCATGGCTTCCGCCTGGTCCTGCCGGGTCACGTCAGCTGCAAACCACTCGGCCCGGATGCCATATTCCGCCTGAAGGCCTTCAGCCGCTTCCCGGGCTTCCTGGGCGGTTCTGGAAACAATCAGTACATTGGCCCCGGCCGAAGCAAGCCCGGCGGCCATCGCAAGGCCCAGACCTTTGGAACCTCCGGTGACAATGGCTGCCTGACCCGTCAGGTCGAATTGCCGGATACCGGGGAGTTTGATTTTATCCATATCCTGTTATTTTATTAAATCAGGGATTGAGCCCCAGTCCCGTTTTGCTGAAAGCGAGACAGGCCAGCACATGGTCTTCCTCCGCTTTAAGTTTTTCCTCAGGCCCAAGATGGGAGACCGCCGGTAATGGGCCGTCATATTTATTTTTCCTGACCAGGTGGAGCATATTTGCCAGGGCATTTGCCTTCACCTCCGGCAAGGTAGACCAGTACTTATCCATCAGGCAGGGGATCTGGAGCGGATCACGGGTGATCATTTCCAGGCTGAACCGGATGCCCGGATTGTGTTGCCGGCAAATCCGGACGATTTCATTCAGGTTAAGGATGCCTTTGCCGAGGGGTACTTCGGATAATAAAAACCCTTCTTCATATTCCTGCACGCCCATATCCTTCACGTGGGTGCTCACAGCATAAGGCGCCAGGGTTTTGACGACCTCCATGGGATCTTCCAGGAGGGCAATGCTGTTGCCGAAATCCAGGGTGACCCCGATCCATTCACTGCTGATCTGCCTGATGATGCCGGCCAGCTCGGGGGCCAGCCAGTCTTTATGATTTTCAACCGCCAGCTTTATCCCCGCTTTGCGCATGACCGGCTCCGCCCACTGCAGGGACTGGATGGCGTTTTGGCGGAAGGTTTTAAATTCCTCTTCACTTTTAAAAGTTTCGTACCGGCGGCCCGGAAGGCATACCGTGCGGATGACCGAAGCGCCGGCTTCCCGGGCATTGAGAATATCGGTTTCAAAGGCCGGAATTTCCGCCTGGGTTTTGGGAAGGCCGATGGAACCTTCGAGGTAAAGGCCGTATTTTTCCCTCTGATCCCTGATTTTTTGGGTAAAATCTTTTTCCCAGCCCCTGACCATGACCTGAAGCCCGCCAGCCCCAATTTCCTGACAGTGTTCCAGGAGGTCCAGAGCGTTTTTAAAACCGGGATAATTCCTGCTCTCCGTCTTCGAGTTCCAGCGGATACCATAAGAGTGGACCACGATGCCCATGGAACTTACTTTGAGCGAGCCGGGGATTTCAAACCATGGCAGGGCCGCCATGGCCAGTCCCGTATTTTTAATGAATTCTCTTCTTTCCATAAAAATGTAAATATCCGCTTTTAAAATCCTGATCTTCTGTGTTTCATCCTGCTAAAATTACTTGTTTTCGGGAACGACGAGGGTATCTGCGATATGCCTGTTCAGCTCCTCCGCCGTCCAGGGCATCACCCTGCCCTGGGTAGTATGCCGCGTCATGCCTACCAGGTTCCTGCTCACCGGCCCGGCCTGGTTGCCCCATTCGTTACGGATATAGGTCAGGATGGCCTGGATGTCCCCGTCATCCATAGTGGAATGGGAAGGCATCACGGGTAGAATTTCCGGGGCGTCATAAATTTTTCCATTGACCTCAATGGGGCCTTCGATGCCATGGAGGACCAAAAGAGCGAGTCGTTTTTCATTGCCGGTCACCCAGGAGGAACCGCGCAGGGTGGGCGCAAACCGGTTGATCCCGGCCCCATCGTTCCCGTGACAACCGGCACAGGAATTCAAATACAGACTGCGCCCCTTGACAAACCATTGCCGGTCACGATCATTCAATAAGGCCCCGGAACCTCCGGTGGGTTTCTTTATTTTTCCGGGCCAGTCAAATAATTGCATGGCCCCCTCCATTTGATTTTTATTTTGTTGGTCCAACCCGGACCTTGTAAGGAGGGCAGGCGCCGTGCTGAGTTTTACAGGATTAATCGGTGGCGCGGCCCCCTGGATGGACATGGCATTGAGGATGGCTTGTTGTTTCCATTCGAAAGAGCCCTTCCCGGGATCCAGCAGGGAGAGGAGGCCTTTAAGTTCATGGTCTTTCCCATGGCGAATGACCGCCGCGGTGAGCAGGTCAATAAATATTTCCCTTGCCGGATCGCGGGTTTTCCAGGATTCAAGGCCCAGAAGGTAAATTAAGAACCGGTACTCCAAACCCTGCAGGCTGCTGATCACTGCATCCCGCATCACGGCTTGCTGGAGATGAAGATCGAGCAGCCGGGCGAGCTGTTTGATCCTGATCTCCGGATCGAGTACATAGGCGGATAAGGCCATTTGAAGGGCCTTTTTGGCAGGCGGTGCTGAACCTGTCTCCCTGAATAATGCTTCGATGACCTCCCTGACTTTATTATTCTTTTGCGCCAAAGGTTCCAGCAGTCGGAGGGCGGTATTCGCGATCAGGGTTTGCTCATCCTTTATCAACCGGACCAGGGTAGTCTCATCCCTCCAACCCAGCCCGTCCAGGGTCCACAGTGCGTGATTTCTTGCCAGGACCTGTGTCCCGTCTTCGGCAAGTTTTACCAAGGCAGGGATGCAGGCAGGATCATTTCTTTCCACCAGCAACCGCTGGGCCATGTCCCGGGACCAACCATCCGGGTGGGATAGATCGGCCACCAATTCATCCGTAGTTTTAGCCGACATTTTTACTTGACTTACCCGTTTATGCTTTTCGGGGACGATCCTCCAGATCCGTCCCATATGAATAGGCAGGACCAGGTTTCTTTTCAGGGTCTGTTCGCGCAGGTAGGGGGTCACATAGGCCCCGTGTTGTATGAGTCCCCTGTACATATCCGCTACATACAGGGCGCCGTCAGGTCCCGAAGCCAGGTAGACCGGGCGAAATCGTTCGTCGGAGGAAGCGAGAAATTCCTTTCCCGGGTGTGGATCATGGGCCGATAAAAGGAAACCGTTTTCTTCCAGGATGTTCCGCTTGACCAGGTTGCCTGAAGGTTCACAGACGAAAACATTCTGATAAAATGCCGGGGGGAAAACGGCAGATCTCAATACCAGTGGGGAACAGGCAGCGGTGAATTCAAGCAATCGGCCAAGGCTGTCCAGGGTGCCGGGAATGTATCCCCTGTTAACCGCCGGATTGGGTCTGACCGGATATACTCTTCGGTCCAGGGTAAGCCCATGGTCAATGCCGCTGCCCGGGATATGGTTTTTATTCCTTGAAAGGTAATTTGGCGGGACCAGGTCGGCATGGAGTTGAGACCAGTTGTAATTGTAATAAAGCCGCCCTTCATCATCGTGGCAAATTCCCCACTGACCCCTGAATTCTGTACTGTCGCGGATCCATACGCCGTTCTCAAGCCGGTATCGGAGCCTGGATTTGGCATTGTAATACCAGTTGTCCATCCCTCTCCAGAGCCCGTTATCCGAATGCTCCGGCAAGCCATTGGTAGCGTAAGTCGAATCCAATAAAAGTTTACGGTCCGGCTGGAGGTCGCCATCCTGGTCTTCCACCAGCCAAAGGGCTTTGTTTTCAGCCACGAGCAGTCCTCCTTTCACAAGGGCCATGGCCCTGGGCAGGATGAGGCTGTCCAGGAAAACCCTGCTGCTGTCCATCAATCCATCCTTATCCAGGTCCTCAAGGATGCAGATCCTTCCGTTGGGTTCCAGTTCTCCCTTACCGTCGATATCGGGCATAAAACTGCGCATTTCCACCACCCAGAGGCGGCCGTCTTCATCAAACTGGATCACTACCGGATCCTGCACCAGCGGTTCAGCGGCAACCAGTTGGATTTCAAATCCCGGTTCGAGCTGAAAAACGTCTTTTGCTTCTTCGGGGGAGAGTGGTGGCGAAGGGTCTGCAGGGACTGGGCTGCAGGCGGCCAAACACAGCCCAAACGCCGTCAAAAAGGCCCGGAAAAGGGGCTTAAAATAAATCTGCTGCATCCGGGCATGAAGTTACAATGAAAATGGTTATTGCTTTTCACAGTTAAGGAATTGGTATTGCCCTGCAGCTTGATTCACAGTTGAGATTTGACTGCAAAGATCCCACAACGACACGAAGTTCCACGGAACCAAAGCAAACCATCCCTTCACATTTACCTGAACTCCCGTGCCTTTTAGGAAAGGAAGCAGGAAAGCCATTCCTAAAAAAGGGCTTAGAAAGCCGGTTTTTATAGGTAGTGCGGAGGAAAAGATTGAGATTTGACCCGAAGCCATGGGGGATCATAGGAAATTAACGCTTTTTTCAGTCAATTCCAGTCTGCTGAATCGTTACTATTCCATATTTACTTTGTTCATTCTTGTCATTCCGGAATATTATAGCCTGGTTTTAATGAAAAGGAGAAAATCAGGGCTAAGTTGAATAAACATGTCCACCCATGAAATCGAAACTGACTTTGCTCATCCTGATCCTCGCCCTGTCGGGGGTTTATATCGGATACCGGATGTGGAACAAGCCTCACCTGGATATCGCATCCGCCGGCCCGGCAGCATCCCTGACGGCTTCCGAATTACTCGCAGAATATCAGTCGGACGAGTCAGTCGCCAACGCCAAGTATTTGAACAAGGTCATTTCCATAAACGGGGTCATTGAAGCGGTGAGCAAGGAAGCGGATCAGGTGAGCATCCGCCTTGCCACGGAGGATGTCATGGCTACGGTGATCTGCAATTTGGATCCCTTTTCCAGTCATGCGGAGACGGAGTTTGTCACCGGCCGGAATATCAACCTAAAAGGGGTATGTTCCGGGATTTTAACCGATGTGGTCTTAGACCGCTGCGTGGTAATAAACCCTTCTTTCAAATAAAACCGGGGATATGCAGTTAAAACCCGTCCTTATAATCGCCTTCCTGGTATCCGTGACCGGATCGTTGCCGGCTCAAACCGGCGCAGGGGGCCGCTACTTTACCAGAGGAGCTGCCATCCAGTTTTTTTCAGACAGTCCGCTTGAAAAAATAGAGGCCTCTACCAACAGCGGAAATTGCGTTCTGGATTTGGCTACGGGCAAACTTGAAGCCGCCGTCCTGATCAATTCCTTCAATTTTAAGAAAGCCTTGATGCAGGAGCATTTTAATGAAAATTATATGGAGTCCTCCAAATTCCCCAAGGCTGTTTTCAAAGGAAGCCTGGATAAACCCCAGGAGCTCACCCTTTCAAAAGACGGGACGTACAAAACCATGCTTAAAGGGGAGATGACCATCCATGGGATCACCCGTCCCATGCAGACGGAGGTAGTCTTCCGGGTGGGAGATGGCAAGATATTTGCAGAAACCGCATTTGACGTCACGGTGGCCGACTACGGGATCCGTATCCCGGCCCTGATGCGGGATAATATTGCTAAAATTGTTCGCTTAACGGTCAAATCGGAATTACAGGAATTAAAAAAAACCTAAACCTCCTATTCATTCAATAATCTAAAAATGTTATGAAATACCGCTTACTCTTTTATTGCTTCATCCTTGTGGCTTCTATGCCCTCAGCGCTTCGTGCCCAGGAAGACCTTTTGTCCATGATCAGGGATTCCGCATCTACGGAAAAACAACCCGTAAAATCAAGTTTTAAAACTACCCGGGTGGTCAATTTCCAATCCCTTGAAAATACCCATGCCAGAAACCTGGATATCAAAATCAGCCACCGTTTTGGATTTCTCAATCTTGGTATTGAAGAACTTTTTGGCCTGGACGCCGCCACCATCCGCCTCGGCGCGGAATACGGGATTACCGACCGGCTGATGGTGGGATTCGGACGAAGCAGCTTTGAAAAAACGCTCGATACCTACTTTAAATGGAAGACCATCCAGCAAACCAGTGGAAAAGGAGGGATGCCGGTCACGGTTTCCCTGTTTGGCAGCGCGGCGCTGCGTACGTTCAGGGTAAATACCGACCTCGAGGACAAATTGCTGAACCGTATGTATTATACCGGGCAGGTCATTGTGGGCAGCAAAATTTCAGAGGAGTTCAGCCTTCAGCTCTCACCCACCATAGTGCATCGCAACCTGACGGCGACGACCTCGGAAAAAAATGATGTGTTTGGGATTGGCGCAGGGGGAAGGTTTAAGGTATCCAAACGTATTTCTCTGAATGCCGAATACATGTATCTGTTGCCGGACCAGGTGGCTCCGGGCATCACCAACTCCCTGTCCATCGGCTTCGACATTGAGACGGGGGGACACGTCTTCCAGTTGCATCTCACCAATTCCACCGCCATGATTGAAAAAGGATTCATTACGGAAACGACCGGAGATTGGGGTGACGGGGACATTCACTTCGGGTTTAATATTTCAAGAGTATTTGATTTTTCCAGAAAAAATAAAACAAAGGCCGAGTAGGGGGTATCCAGCATGGAGAATTTCGGAACAGTAGGGGGCAGCTAGAAGTATAGTCAATCCCATGGTTTTTCGCCTGGGAGTTGGCATCAGAGAAGCCTCTGGGCTTTGGCCCAGCGTGTACGCTTTACCAACAGCAAGCCATCCAACCGATTTGGGCTAAAGCCCAAATCCTCCTTGAATCCTCCCAACCCCAGCCTGAAGGCCGGGTTTGGAGAAATGGTACCTTGGCGCACGGAGGGCTGGAGGACACGGAGATCACTTCCTACATATTCAGTTGAAAAAACATTCTCCGTGCTCCCCGTGTCCTCCGCGCGAATTACATTCGGGATACCCTCGGCTTTAGCCGGGGGCCATAGCTCCAGCGGGAGGTGGTTGGTGGGTGGTAAGCCCTTTAAGACTTCCTCCTTGGTATTATAGTTTATTTTCTCCTGGTTTTCCATTGAATTTGCCAGTTGCTGCTTTAATCCGGCTTACGGCAACATTCATAAACCCATTCCGCGTATTCAGGAATGGCCTGGGCATGCCAGCAGGTGATGGCCGGCACTTCATAGGGATGCAGGGTTTTGATCCTATCGGTCAGGGCTACCAGTGCCTCCGGATCCGTTTTGAGCAAGGCGGCGTATTCCGTTTCTTCCAGGAAGTTTTCTTTCCAGATATACCTGCTTTGCACGGGAAAGATATTGGCACATGCCGCGAGTTTTTCGACAATGACCTGGTTGCAGATTTCGCGTGCCTTCGTTTCGTCCGGAAAGGTGACCTGTACTTCAAGGATGGTCTTCATGGCTTTTCTTTCGGTGAAATTCAATCAGCCTTTCCATCGGCCTGGGCAGGATCATCCCGCAACGCACCCCATTTCGCTCCAGGCATTCTTTGAGGACATCTGTAAAATAATGGGCCACCGACCCGACAAAATGTACCGGCAGTGACCGGTATCCTTCGTATTTGCTTACCTGGGTATCCAGGAAATCCTGAAAATTTTTGAGCAACAGGGTGCGGATAAAAGGGTCCCCGGTATGTTCCACCGCGAATTTCATAAAAGAGGCGAGGAAGGTATTGGGGGTATTTTTTGAATAAAGGTGGGACAGGATTTTTTCATGCCTGCCGGGGAAAAATTCATCAAATGCGGCACGGACCGCAGCCGGCATTTCCCGGTAGAAATAGGCTTTGATCAGCAGTTTGCCAAAATGGGCGCCGCTGCCTTCATCTCCCGCCAGGTAGCCGAGGGTGGGAATGTTATCGATGAACCGTGCCCCGTCGTACAGCCCGGAGTTGGCCCCGGTCCCCAGGATGCAGGCAATGCCCCGGGAATGGCCGCAGGTAGCCCTGGCAGCAGCCAGCAGGTCCTGGTTGACTTCAATCTCCGCTCTTGAAAACAAACCGGCCAGTCCTTTCCGGACCTTCTCCTGCTGGTTCTCTTCGCGGCAGCCTGCTCCGTAAAAATGAACCTGGCTCACTTGCTCCGGGGATATATCATGCAGCAGGGATTGCAGGGTCTCGAGGTATTGGGGAATTTCATGGGTATAGGGATTGAAACCCGGTGCAACCAGTTTATGCACCGTTTCCTCCCGGATGAATACCCAGTCGCCTTTGGTGCCGCCGCTGTCGCAAATGGCTATCATGACTCTCCGGGTTTAAATTCAGAAAAGCGGATCCGGAACAGGGCATCCTCCGCCTTTTTGGAAACCACTTTCCACCGGCCCTCGTAATCGATGGCGGTGGGGTAATATTTGCCGGCAGTTTGATTTACGTCGATTTTCATGTCTACCTTAAATTGATACAACAAGGTTTTGGCCTGCAGGGTATAGGTTCGACGCACAACCTTTAGGCTCCCTTTTTCAAACCAGGTATGCAATTGTTTGATGACGGTCCGGGGGGAATGAAGGAATTGCGGTTTGGCTTCCACGGAGAATTTATAGCAGGGCCGGTGAGAGAGGCTGTCCGCACTGATCCTGTAATCGTAATAGGCCATCATTTCCTTTTCGAATATAGCAGTTTTATTTCCCAGCAAGGGTACGCGGGCTATTTTCCCGGGTGAGAAAATGAGGGTTTTTAGTTCTTCCACGTGTTTTTCCATTCCTTTCGACCTGGTATCCTGCACGTCCGCCGGTGCGGGATGACATATTTTCCCGTGGGTAAAAAAAAGCCGGTCATAAAGTTTTGCCGTATAAAATCGATAATCCCCTTTGGGATCCAGGAAAGGCCCGGAGACCGACCTTTGTTCTTCCTTCATCTGCCAGCAGGATGAGTCGTAGACCTGGTGGGCCAGGCTTCGGTATCCCGCCTTTTCCTGCCGGGACTTATCCAGGATCACAAGTTTGTTTTCAAAGGAATACGAAGCGAATCTGAGATTGCGGAATGCCTCATAAAAACTGGTGTCCCTCAGCACCAGCTCAATAAAATCGAGAACATCGAAACCCCCGCGTTCAGCGGTGATCACCACGGAGTCCAGATGGATGTGCCGGTAAATCGCTGCGGGGTCCTCCTGGGCGGTGGCTGAAACGGGCCGGCACCATATAAAAAACAGGGAAAGGAAACGGACAGAATATGGAAGATTCGAATTCATTCCTCAAGCCAGGGTTCGATCTCCTGGTCAAAGGCGGTGTCTTTATAGCCGTCGATTTCGCGTCTTTCCTTTTTGGTGGGCCTTCCGGCGCCTTTTTCCCTCACCTCAGCGCTGGCTTTTCCTATAAACCAGGATTTGTATTTATTCAGTTCCTCTTCCGGGGTTAGGTTCTCATAGTATTCGCGCGCCAGCTGGGCGCTGACCCGTTTTTCCAACAAATCTTTCACACGGATCATCAGCCGGAAGCCGTCTTTGTGAACCCGGAGCAGGTCACCGGCCTTGATTTCGCTCGAGGCTTTTAATGCTTGTTCACCGCGGTAAACCCGGCCTTCCTTACAGGCATCGGCGGCCACCGTCCGGGTCTTAAACAACCGGATGCTCCAAAGCCATTTGTCCGCCCTGACCTGATCCATGGTTATTTAAGGTTGGCCTGGATTTCGGCCATGACCCGTTTGTCTTCTGCGCTCAGCAAGGGCAACTGCGGGTTCATTTTTTTAAGGGTCTGGAGCACGATTTTGGCTATGTAAAAATTGCGGTACCATTTCTGGTCCACAGGTACGACATGCCATGGAATGACGCTGTTGTTTATGGCGTATTCATAGGCTTTCATGTATTCGTCCCAGTGGAGGGCCTCTTTCCAGTCGACGCTGTTGTGCTTCCAGTTGCGCGCGGGATCGTCAATCCGTTCCTGCAGTTTGATCCTTTGTTTTTCTTTTGAAATATGCATGTAGAATTTGAGCACCTTGGTGTTGTTGTCAAATTCCAGCAATTGCTCAAAGGCGTTGATCGCGTCCATGCGTTGTTTAACCCTTTTCAGATCTATCCATTTGTGCACCCGTTGGATAATGATGTCCTCGTAATGCGAACGGTTGTAGATCTGAATATATCCTTTCGCAGGGGCCCGCTGGTGCACCCTCCAGAGGAAGTCATGGGCAAACTCCTCTTCGGTGGGTTTCTTGAACCCAAAGGCATCGATGCCGATGGTGCCGCATTCCTCAAAAACTTTTTTGGTCGAGCCATCCTTGCCGCTCGCATCCACTCCCTGGAAGATGACCAGGAGACTTTGTTTTTTTTCCGCGTACAGGGCGTGCTGGTAATCCCCGATCTCTTTGGTCATGTGTTTGAGGAGGGTCTTGGTAGCTTGTTTGTCCATGCCTTTCGGCGCTTTCGTGGAGATCAGCTTGAGTTTATGCATCAATGTTTGGATTGGATTGGGATCAAAGATAAAAAGGATAAAGGGGTGCTCACACCGCCATCCGGCTTCTTTTGGCCAGGTATGCCTGCAGGATGGGTTTATAGCCTTTGGCGATGTCGGCTTCGACCAGGTCGATTTTGTACTGCAGGCAGGTCATCCGGATCTGGTCGTAGAGGGCCGCCATTTGCCGGCGGTATTCCTTTTCCACTTCCCTGGGCAGCAGCCTGACTTTTTCACCGGTTTCCAGGTCGATGAAAAGATGGGGCCGGTTTTCGTATTGGAACTCGATTTCCTTGTTATGGTCCACGGTATGGAAAAGAATGACTTCGTGTTTATTGTGTTTGAGATGCTGCAGGGAGGAAAACACTTCGCGGATATGGGAGGGGTCGTCCATCATATCCGAAAAAATGATCACCAGCGACCGTTTATGGATCCGGTCGGCGATCTCGTGAAGCACCTGTGCCGTCCGGGTGCCTTTGTGCTGCCCGGGGTCATTCAGGACTTTTTCAAGGTGAGAGAGCAGGAGCCGGTAATGGGCCGTGCTGGATTTGGCTTCGGTATGGATTTTTAAGGTTTCATCAAAAAGGTCCAGCCCAAAGGCATCCCGCTGCCGCTTCAACAGGCTCATGAGGGAGGCGGCGCCCAGTGCGGAGAATACAAATTTATTCTGGCTGTCCAGCGGGTTTTCCGAAGCGGCTTTAGGAAATTGCATGGAAGAACTGGCGTCGACCACGATCTGGCAACGGAGGTTGGTCTCTTCTTCAAAACGCTTGCTGTAAAGACGGTCCGTCCTTGCAAACACCTTCCAGTCTATGTTTTTAGTGCTTTCTCCTTCGTTGTAGATCCGGTGTTCGGCGAATTCCACGGAAAATCCGTGAAAAGGGCTCTGGTGAAGGCCCACAATAAAGCCTTCCACCACCTGGTTTGCAAGCAGTTCCAGTTTACTTATTTCCCTGATGCCGGGTTCTTCCAATCTTCTCATCCCGGCCTGCAAGATAGGCAGAATATCTGGGTGATTCCGGTAAGGAAAGCTTAAGACATGAGGGCTTCCAGCTTGTCCGTGAGGACCTTTTTACTGGTTGCACCTACGTGGCGATCCACCAGCTTGCCGTTTTTGAAAAACAGAAGAGTGGGGATGCTTCTTACGCCATACTCCATGGTGACTTCAGCATTGTCGTCTACGTTCAGTTTGCCAATGGTCGCCTTATCCTTGTATTCCGCCGATAATTCCTCGATGATCGGACCGATCATCCGGCAGGGCCCGCACCATTCAGCCCAAAAATCTATCAATGCCACTCCTTGTTTATCAAGGACTTCCGTTTTAAAGTTACCGTCTGTAAGCGTTTGTGCCATTTTATCTTAAATTTAAATGAACTTGTACAACAATTCGGTGAAGCGTTTGGTTTATTAAGTCCAAAGATCTTGATAATTTTAATATGATTTTAAGATCCCGGCACAAAATTACCGGAATCGTTGTTTTCTCGTTCATTTCGGTATTGGCCTTTTTTTTATCCCCGGGCCTGTTGGAAAAGGTTTACGGAGGGTTTATATTTCCCCTGGTCAGGGTGATCTTCAGCATCCTGATCTGGATCCCATTTCCTTTAATATACCTGGTCCTTTTTTCGTTGCTGGTATGGCTGGCCCTTCTTTTTCGAGGTAAAGGCAGCGTTAAAAACAAGGCCTTACGTTCCGGGGCGCTTACCCTTTCGCTTATTTTCCTGTTCTATTGGCTCTGGGCTTATAATTATAAAAGGATCCCTTTTGGAGCCCGGTTTCCGGTCACCCTGGCGTCGGTCGACAGCCAGGCCCTCCGGGAAGAATTGCAATTCGCGGCTCAGTTCCTGCTCGAAAACAGCCCGGGGCATCGAAGCTACCCTTCCATTAAGGAGACCGAGGGCATGATCCGGCCCTGGGTCGATTCGGTGTGCAGGGCGTACGGATACCGGACACCCGGGATGATCCGGGTGAAAGCCCTTTACCCAAAAGGTCTTTTGCTCCGGATCCGTACCGCCGGTTTTTATTTTCCACACGGTGGGGAGGCTTATATCGATCCCGGACTGCATGAACTCCAGGTCCCCTTTACCATGGCGCATGAAATGGGCCATGGATTTGGTGTCGCGGATGAAGGGGCCTGTAATTTCATTGCCCTTATGGCCCTGCACCGTCACCCGGATTCCATGATGCGATACAGCGGGGCCATGGGTTACTTCAGGTATGTGGCCGGCGCCTACCGGTTTTATTTCCCGGAGGACTACCAGCAATTCAGGGATCAATTGCCTTTGCAGGTACAGGATGACCTGAATCAAATCAATGCGCGGTTATTAAAGTATCCGGATATCTTTCCAAAACTGAGAGACCGCATTTATGACCGTTATTTAAAGATGCAGGGCATTGATGAAGGACTGGCCAGTTATGACCGGATCATTGATATGGTCAGGGAGGCGAGGAGAAGGGGAGTTTGGTAGTGGAATTAAGGAATTAAGGAATTAAGGAATTAAGGGTGGAAGAGTTAAGGGTCAAAGGCGAAAGGTTAATGGTCAAGGGTAAGGAGGAACAGACCGACCATTCAACAACAATTCAGCGATTCAACAATTCCGCGATTAAACGATTCCACAATCTCAAGCCAGGCAGGATTCTATGAGGCTGGTATAAAACTCCTGCAGGGTATTTCCGGCGGCACGAATTTGCTGGGGCACTATGCTGTTGGCGCTTTGGCCGGGAACGGTGTTGATCTCGAGCATAAAAGCTTTCCCGGATGCCTCATTGTAAATAAAATCGATGCGCACCACGCCTTTACAGTTGAAGATATGGTACAATTTTTTTGCCTGGTTTTGAATGAGCTCGCGGATGGCCGGGCTGACCGGGGCAGGGGTGATTTCCTCGGCCATTCCGGTCGTGTATTTGGCTTCGTAATCGAAAAATTCCTTTTTACTCCGGATCTCGGTGATGGGCAGGGTCACGATATCCTTTCCCTGCCGGTACACGCCAATGGTCAGTTCTGTGCCGGAAATAAATTCTTCGACGATCACTTCATCGTCCTCTTTAAACGCTTTATCCAGGGCCGGCGCCAGTTCTTCAGGGCTGTTGATTTTGCTCATGCCAATGCTGGATCCCCCATTGTTGGGTTTTACGAAGAGCGGCGGCTGGAGCGGACCGAATACCTGTGCGGGATCCACAGGATCCCCTTTAAAAAAATGGAGCGACCGGGATACCGGGATACCGGAAAAAGCCGCAACGGCTACCGTATATCTTTTGTTGAACGTAATAGCGGAGGAAGCCAGGCCACAGGCCGTATACGGCAAGCCCAGCAAATCAAAATATCCCTGCAATTTTCCATCCTCTCCCGGAGTACCGTGGATCCCGCACAATACGGCTTCGAAAGTGGTTTTTTGCCCATCCAGGGTAAAACTGAAATCATTTTTGTCCATAGGCACTTCAATTCCCTGGGCAGGGTTGTAAAACCAACCGTCCCGGCGTATGTCGATCCGGTATAAATCATACCGGGCCCGGTCCACATGGGCTTCAATGGTCTTGGCCGATTCGTACGAAATCACGGCCTCCCCGGAATATCCGCCGGTGACAAAAGCGATTTTTTTCTTCATTGGATAAAGGTACGATGGGAATTTATATTAAGAAAAAATCTAATATTTTAAACAGGGTTGTCCTTTAATTTAAAACAGGATTTCCTGCAATCGTGCCAGCGATTCCTGCAACCGGTTTAAAGCTAACGGAATATCCCAGGACTCCCTGTTCCTTGGTTCCACCCGGTTGGAGACGGCCCGGAGTTGCAGGCAGGGAACCCGGTGGACCATGCAGGAAGCAAAAAAGGCGGCTCCTTCCATGGATTCAATATCGGGCTGCAAGCGTTTTATCATTTGATCTATTTCTTCCTGGCGGCCGCTTACGCGGTTGACCGTGACGGCCCTGACTTCCAGAACCCCACTCATAATGTAACGGTCCGGCGGCTCCAGCCGGTATGCCTGGAAGGGATTGTTTTTTTCCCGTATAAGGGTATCGAGTGGGATGAAACTACCATCGCGGTCCTGGGCACCGAGGTCGGCAAAATAATCTTCCCGGACCTGCACCACCTGACCGATGCCGATCTCAGGACGGAATGAACCGGTAATGCCTGCCTGTATGGCCAGGCCCGGGATCTTTTTGCTGAAATATGCCGCCAGGAAGAAGGCGGTCGACGGCGACCCGGCCCCGGTCACGAGGGTTTCAACTCCTTCCGCAAAGGGTCCCAGGGCTTCCAGTTCCAGGGCTGTGGCTGCGCATACCAGGATTTTGGTCATTAATCCGTCCCGTTTTCTTTCGGAACAAAGATATATCTAAGACTCAAAGCGGGAGAAATCCCCAGGGCTGGATGAAAGTCAAAGGAAATGTCGATGGCCAGGCGCGGATCCGGTTGCAGGCCAATACCGGCGCCTAAACCAGCAGGATTCGCAGTAAACCCCATTCTCAGGGATAAAACGGGCACCACCCGGTAGTCCAGGGCAAGGTGGCTCTTCCATGGGCGATCGCCGGTTTTTTCCCATTCTGCATACAAGACAACCCCTTCGGATAATTGGTAAGACAGTCCGGCAAGATTTGCTCCAGGGGAAGAGGTTTTGGAGCCCTTTCCCCGATAGAGAGGATTATAACTGCTATATCCAATGCCTAGATCCCCATTGATTTTGATCATGAAGCCTAGGTCAAAACCCAAATTGGCGGCCGGTTCAGCCTGGCTGACGTGCAAACCAAGATAATGAAACGAAAGTCCAATAGCCAGGTTCGGGGACAATGCCCGTCCATAACCCATACGAACCAGTTGCCGGAGGTATTCAGGCAGTCCGTACCATTCCATGTTCAATCCGAATGCCGAATGGGTTCCAGAAGGAAGGATGGCCTGAATAGATCCGGCCCGGATGCCGGTCCCTGTGAACCGGCTTTGGGCATGGGCTGAGAAACTGGTTTGATGCAAGTAGCCCAGTACGGATGAATTTGACAAATACCCATCGGGTTCCTGGAGGCAAATGCCCAAGCCTCCCAGACCGGTGCTTTTTGCTCCGCGGATTTCAGGTAATCCGCTTTGCCCTTTAAGCAAAGGAATAACTGCTACAACATAGAGGAATATGATGCAATTAGGGTGCAGCTTGCAGGGTTTTCTCGCAAATAAAGATAAGGAATCCAGTGATCAAGGCTTGGGGAAAAACAGAGGCGCAGATCAAGACGACGCCTGTTTTCCCGCGTATATTTACCGGTTTAAGTCCGGAAACCATTATGGCAAAATTCAGGTCTCATTATGCGGGGAGCGGTGGAAAAAGGGGCAGGGGCAAATCCTTTTTATTCCGGACGGTCTTGTATGGCATGGTGCTCCTCTATTTATTGTATGCGCTTGCCCGTTTCATCCAAAAAGCGGATTGGAAATTGCCGGGGCAGGCGGAAGACCGGGTTGAATCTATGGGTGCACTGGATTCGCTGGATTTTTTTCCAGCCGTCAGTACCGGGAATCAACTGGTCATACACCGTCATTTCGCCTTGTCCTATTCCGAAAAGCATGAGCAGGCGGAATGGGTTGCCTACGAACTTACCGTGGACGAGTTGAATTCGGCGAGGCAGGAACGATTCGATTATTTTTCCCCGGACCATAAAATAACCACCCGTTCCGCCGTACACCGGGATTATTCCGGATCGGGATATACGCGGGGCCATCTTGCTCCGGCTGCGGATATGGCCCATGATCCGGTAGCGGCGGAAGAATGTTTTTTCATGAGCAATATCAGTCCCCAGGAGAAAGCTTTCAACAACGGGATCTGGAGGGAATTGGAGGAACAGGTGAGGGACTGGGCGCGGAAAAACAGAAGATTGTATGTGGTTACCGGGCCCGTACTCAATCAGGGGATCCGGGGGAAAATCGGTAAAAACAGGGTGAGTGTGCCGTCATTATTTTACAAAGTACTGCTTGATTACACCCCGCCGGATTTTAAAGGCATTGCCTTCCTGCTCCCCAATGAACGCAGTGAACGGAAGTTGCAGGAATATGCATACCCCATCGACAGTGTGGAAGCCCTCACCGGGATCGATTTTTTCACTAAACTCGAAGCTTCCGGAGAAATGGAATCCCTGGAAAACAGCATAAACCTCCAAGCATGGCCCTTCAGCCAGGAACGGTTTAAGGAAAGGGTGCAAGTGTGGAATAAACAGGAATAAACCAGATGCGATTCCGGTTTATTCCTGTATGGGCCGGTACCGGTGTAAGGCTTAGTTGGAGGAACCGGTTACCGGAGGAGTAACGGGAGCGGGTGCGGGTACCGCTGGCTTAGTTACTTTTTTAGCTGGCGCTTTTTTTTTGGCTACCGGTTTTTTCGCAGCGGGTTTTGCCGCTTTTTTAGCTACCGCTTTTTTAGGGGCGGCTTTTTTGGCTGCGGGTTTTGCGGCTTTTTTGGCTACTGGTTTTTTAGCTACCGCTTTTTTGGCCACTGCTTTTTTAGCAGCAGGTTTTGCCGCTTTTTTTGCTACCGCTTTTTTAGCTACCGGTTTTGCCGCTTTTTTCGGTTTTGCCTTTGCAACAGCCTTAGTGGTTTTTGAAGGCTTGGCTGCTTTGGCGGCCTTGGCGGCTTGTTCCTGTTTTGATTTTTTTGCAAGGTCAGCTCGGTGAGACCTTTCAAAAGTCTGGATGTCTTTAAACTTACCGCTGGCATCTCTTACCGCATATAATTTTTTACCGGCAGAGCTGCGATGTGTCGTTCTTTTACTAGGCATGATGATGAATTTTAATGAAACAATTTATAAAAATAACTAATGCGAATATATTATAAAAAAGATTAATAAAAAAAATAAAAATGTTTTTCATTTAAAAAAAGGTCCAAACTTATTTCTTCATAAGTTTGTAAATCCAAAATTCAAGAATGTATGCAAGACCTTTCTTCCCGGTTTCTTGAATCGATCCAAAAGGGTTATTCATTCAAAGGAGACACGCTCATCATGGGGGTACCCATGGTTAACAAACAAGTCGTACCCGGTGCTTTCATCCGGTTGCCTTTGAGTACCCTTAACCGGCACGGCCTGATCGCCGGGGCCACGGGCACCGGAAAGACCAAATCCCTGCAGGTGCTTGCAGAAAACCTTTCCGCGCACGGAGTACCCTGCCTGCTGATGGATATCAAGGGAGATCTCAGCGGGCTCGCCATGCCCGGTACCAGCAATGCAAAAATTGAAGAGCGGGCGGCCAAGACCGGGCTTCCCTTTATACCCTCGGCCAGTCCGGTGGAATTGCTCAGCCTTTCGGGTGAAAAAGGGATACGGCTGCGGGCAACGGTCTCTGAATTCGGGCCCGTGCTGTTTTCAAAAATCCTGGGGCTGAATGAAACGCAAAGCAGCATCATGGCCCTGGTGTTTAAATATTGTGACGATCAGGATCTCCCGCTGCTCGATTTGAAGGACATGAAAAAAGTGCTTTCCTTTTTGTCCAATGAAGGAAGGGCGGATATGGAAAAGGAATACGGCCGGATGTCCGCTGCTTCGGTCGGCACCATCCTGCGCAACATCATCGAGCTGGAGCAGCAAGGCGCGGAAACTTTTTTCGGTGAACGTTCTTTCGATGTCAACGATCTCGTGAGAAGGGATGAAAAGGGAAGGGGCATCCTGTCGATCCTGCGGCTCACCGATATCCAGAACAAACCCAAGTTGTTTTCCACTTTCATGCTTCAGCTCCTGGCCGAGATTTATGCTTCCTTCCCGGAAGCCGGCGACCTGGACAAACCTAAACTTTGCCTTTTCATCGATGAGGCCCACCTGATTTTTGATGAAGCTTCCGATGTTTTATTGGATCAGATCGAAACCATTATCAAATTGATCCGTTCCAAAGGGGTGGGTGTGTATTTTATCACCCAGAGCCCTACCGATATACCGGCTGCCGTGCTCAGCCAGTTGGGTCTGAAGATCCAGCATGCTTTGAGGGCGTTTACCGCTGCGGACCGGAAAGCGATTAAAGCGGCAGCCGAGAATTATCCACTCACCGAATTTTACGATACCGATCAGTTGTTGACCGAACTGGGTATTGGGGAAGCCTTTATAACCGCCCTGAACGAAAACGGGATTCCGACGCCCCTGGCCCATACCATGATGAGGCCTCCCGTTTCAAGAATGGATATCCTGGAGCCCGGGGAGATCGACAGGCTGGTCAGCCAGTCCGAACTCGCAAACTACTATAACGAATCCATTGACCGCGAAAGCGCGCACGAAATCCTCACCCGCATCCTGGAGGAAGCCCACAGCGAGGACCATCAAAGTCAAATGAAGGATCAGCGAAGCAGGGAGAGGAGGGAAAAAAGTACGCTTGAGAAAATGCTCGACAGCACGGTGACCCGGCAGGTTGGGCGTACGGTGGCGCGTGAACTTACCCGGGGACTGTTAGGAGTATTGGGAGTGAGAACCACCGCCAGACGAAAAAGAAAATCCACCAACCGGGGCTTCGACTGGTTTTAAAATATCCGGATCAGTTTTTCTTCTTGATGACTTCGCCTTTCGATTTGGCGTGCGGCGGCACGGGAACCGGAATGATCAGCAGGTGGTCGGGCCCGTCCCTGGGATCCACCCGGGGTTTTGAGTTGGTGGGCTGATAATGCTGGACAAAGGTATTCCAGGGAGTCGTCTTGTGCATGTTGTTGGCAAAATAAAACATGATGCGCTCCAGTTCGTCCACGGTCTGGTAACCCTGAATGGGCTGGATGATCTGATAATCCTCATCCAGGAAAACCAGGGTAGGGAAGGCCAGGTCACCCATGGTGAGGGCGATGGCCAGTTCATGGTATCCGCTTTTATCCAGTTTGAAAAGCTGTGAATTGAATTGGATGTCTTTCCGGAGCTCGGCATTGAATTTTACCGGATAGAAATTTTCATTGACGTAATGGGCGATGAATTCATTTTGGAAGGTGGAGAGGTCCATTTTTTTGCACCATCCGCATTTATCGGTATACAACTCTACCATGAATTTCCTTGGAGATTTGGCCTGCCGGGCTTCCCATTCCGCTTCTTCGAAGGTGAGCCATTTTATCTTTGGAGCTATCGCGCCCTGGCCGGAAACCAAACACACATAAGCAAGCAGACCGAGGATCAGGCTGAGTCTTTTACCCATGTGCATCTTATAAATTGGATCTTTCACGGTTAGAGATTCAAAATTACAATCTAAGAAACAGATTATCCAATGGATCTGGTGCATCGATCCCAGTTTTAAAAGATATTTAACGCTTTGGAAGGAAACCGTTGTAGTTCTTTGGTTTTCTTTAGGTTTTATATAAAAACATCTTCAAAAAAAAGAATTAAAGAAGGTCCGGATCAAAGGGGTTTGTAGATCGAGAGTTTGTCTTGGCGGAGGTGAAATTCATTCACTAAATTGCCGGTGAACTTAGGGGCTTTGACGCCGCTTCCAAGCACCAGGCCCGATTGGGTGACCCAGATTTCATCCCAAAGTCCCAGGTCTATAAAGGATTGCAGGGTGTAGGCTCCCCCCTCCACCAGCAAGGACCCGATTCCTTCCTGCATCAGGACATCCATCATCTTTTGAAGTTCCTTTTCCCAGGCAAAGACCCTGACCGGGGTAGGCCTTATCGCGGGGCTTTCGGTAAACAGCCAGGTGGGTTGGCCATCCGAAAACAAATGAAAGTCGGCGGGTATCTTGCCATAGCGGTCCATAACGATCCGCACCGGGCTCTTGCCATAATAAAACCGGTTGGTCAGCCTGGGATTGTCATTGAGGGCGGTTCGTGTACCGATCAGGATTCCATCGACTTCATGCCTGACCTTGTGGACGATATATCTTGACCAGGCGTTGGAAATCGGGACCGCCCGGTGATAATTGCCGATGTAGGAATCCTTGCTGCATGCAAACTTCAACAGGATAAAAGGCCTTTGTTTTTGCATGTTGGTGAAAAAAAAACGGTTCAATGCCCTGCATTCGGCTTCGAGTACCGGAAACCGGACGTCCACTCCATGCGCTTTAAGCCTTTCTATGCCCATGCCATTGACTTTTGGATTGGGATCAGGCGTACCCACGACCACTTTTTTTATACCCCGGCGAATGATTTCGTCTGCGCAGGGCGGGGTTTTACCATGATAACAACAGGGCTCCAGGTTTACATACAGCGTGGAGTAGGCGATGCGTTCCTGATCTTCTTTTGTCACCGATTTAAAAGCTTCGATCTCACCGTGGTCAGCCCCGTAAGCCGAATGAAAACCTTCCCCGATGATCTTCCCCTCATGGACCAGCAATGCGCCAACCATGGGATTGGTGAGGGTCCGGCCTTTGCCCAGCCTGGCCAGTTGAAGGCAGCGTGCCATCAGGAGTTCCTGATCCATCTGTTAAGGGCTGTACCAGGTACGGAGCAGGGAAATCACCCGGTCGATCTCGTCCCTGGTATTGGAATGTGAGAAGGAGAAACGGATGGTTTTCCGTTCCGGAGGATGGCCGATGGCGTTGAGGACATGGGATTCCTGCTCGGCGCCCGAGGTACAGGCGCTCCCTCCTGAAGCGCTCACGCCGGCGATGTCCAGTTGAAGCAACAACAAATCTGATTTTGGCCCGGGAGGGAAAGAAAGGCTGAGCACATGGTCCAGCGATTTTTCCGGATCTCCGTTTATATGAATGCCGGCATCCATTTTGAGGATCTCTTCCTTAAAATATTGTTTGATGTCCGCATGATGAGCCTGCCGCCGGGCCAGGGTGTTCATAGCCAGTTCCAAAGCATAAGCCATGCCCAGGATCTGGTGCGTGGCCTCGGTCCCCGCGCGCATGTTCCGCTCCTGGCCGCCTCCGTCCAGCAGGGGACGGACAGGCACTCCTTGCCGGATAAAGAGGATGCCGGCTCCTTTTGGCCCGTTGAATTTATGAGCACTGGCCGCGATAAAATGGGCCTTGATTTCCTGCAGGTTTAAACCATGGTGCCCTGCCGTCTGAACGGCATCGGTGTGAAAATAAGCGCCATATTGTTCGCAGAGTTCTCCGATCTGCCGTATGGGATTGATATTCCCGATTTCATTATTTCCATGCATGAGGCTGACCAGGATGGGAGCGGAAGCCTGTTGCAGCAGGGTTTCCAGGTCGCCGAGTTCAAAACGACCCCAGGCATCGACGGCAAGCAGGTCGGTGCGGATATCGTATTCGCGCCTCATGGCCTCGATGCTGTGCAATACGGCGTGATGTTCAATCGCGGTGGAAATGATTTGTTTTACCCCGAGGTCGCGCACGGCGCATTTGATGGCCGTATTGTTGGCTTCCGTACCTCCTGAAGTAAAAAAAATTTCACCGATGGATGCATTGAATATCCTGGCGATTTTTTTGCGGGCATCTTCGATTTTGGCTCTCGCGGTCCTGCCTTCTGTATGAATGGATGAGGGATTGCCGCTGTACAACTCCATGGCTTCGGTAACCACCCGGATGACTTCAGGCATCATGGGCGAAGAAGCGGCATGATCCAGGTAGATCCGGTTCATTTGAGTTCTTTTTGAATTTCCCGGATGTCCCGGATCAGTTTATGGGCGAGGTGGTCGGCCACCACTTTACTGGAACTCTCCGCGTATATCCGGATGATGGGTTCGGTGTTGGACTGGCGCAGATGCACCCACTCTCCGTCAAGATCGATGCGGAGGCCATCTTCACTGTTGAGTTTGTTTTTCTGGTACTGTTCTTTAAGCCGGGAAAAAATGAGGTCCATCTGGCTTTTTCCGGCCAGTTCAATCTTGTTTTTGGAAATCTCATAATTCGGATACCTGGCCCGCAGGAGGCTGGCCGGCAGGCCGGATTCCGCCAAATGGGTCAGGAAGAGGGCAATACCGGCCAGGGCATCCCTTCCATAATGCAGCTTGGGGTAAATGACCCCGCCATTCCCTTCACCCCCGATGACGGCCTTGGTCTCCTTCATCCTGGCCACTACATTGACTTCCCCTACGGCCGATGCGGAATATTGGCCGCCGTTTTTGAGCGTGATGTCCCTGAGGGCCTGGGTTGAAGAAAGATTGGACACCGTATTGCCTTTTTCCTTGCCGGTGACGTAGTCTGCAACGGCCACCAGCGTATATTCTTCGCCGAAGGGTTCCCCGTTTTCACAGACAAAAGCCAGGCGGTCCACATCAGGGTCCACCACGATGCCCAGGTCCGCCTTGTTTTTTACCACGAGGTTTGACAATTCGGAAAGGTGTTCGGGAAGGGGTTCCGGGTCGTGGGCGAAAACGCCATTCATCTCCCCGTTGAGCAATTCGAACTCGCATCCCAATTTTTCAAGGAGGGCCGGAACGGCGATGCTTCCCGTGCTGTTGATGACATCCACCACTATTTTGAATTTCCGGTTCTTCACCAATTCGGCATCCACCAGTTTAAGTTTGAGGATGGATTTGATATGGTGGCTTATACTGTTTTTCACCACGGTGCATCCGCCAAGTTTGTCCGCGGGACTGTATAATATTTGTTCCGGAGAGACTTGGAGCAAGGCCTGGCCGGTTTCGGCATCAATAAATTCTCCTTTTTCGTTCATGAATTTGAGGGCGTTCCAGGCCATGGAATTATGACTGGCGGTGATCATGATGCCGCCCTGGGCATGATGGGCCGTCACCGCCATCTCAAGCGACGGGGTAGTGGTCAGGCCGGCATCGAGGACATGGACGCCCATGGCCTGGAGGGTGGAGGCCACCAGGGACTGGACCAAAGGGCCTGAAATACGGCCGTCCCTGCCGATGACTATTTTTGGACTGGGGAACCGCGTTTTCAGCAGTGCAGCATATCCTGAAGTAAAAGCGATGATGTCCGGAGGGGTCAGGTTGATTCCCGGTGTGCCGCCGATGGTGCCCCTGATACCGGAGATGGATTTGATTAATGGCAATTAAAGTGGTTTATGCACAAAGGTAGAAGATTATTAAAAATGCCCTAATTGATTGAGTATAAATATTTTCAACGGTATAGCCAGGATTGCAAGCCTTATATTTGGCCACTGTCTCCTATGGATAAGGTTTTGGATAAGATCCCGGTGACCCTGGTCAGTTTATTGCTGGCCAGCCTCCCATTTTCAATAGCTGCCAATTCGGTTCTTTTGGCCGCCCTGGCTGCCTGGATGTTATTTGAAATGCTACGTTCCCCGGACATGAGAAAAAACCTCAAAGGGGCAGGACACCCGATCCCCTGGGCAGTGATTCCCCTGATTTACGGGATCAGCATCCTTTATTCACACGACTATCACCGGGCCTTAAACCAGTGGCTGAACCTGTCGCCCTTGTTTGTAATGCCACTGGCCTTTTTGACTTTCCGCCTGGATCAAAATATTTCACGTTTCCGGGTGATATCCGGTTTGGCCCTTTGCGTTTCCATTGTGATTCATATACTGGTCAATGCAGGCCTGTTCGACCTCGGCTCCAAAGAAGCAGCTATGGGCAGTTTTTTCCATGACCGCGAAAAAAATGCCTGGATCTTCTGGGCCGGTTTCCTTTCCTGGCTCGGCGGACAAGAACACAAAATCATGAACCGGTTTTTCCAATCCGCCCTTTTTCTCGGTTTGTTGTATTTCGGCAATCTGACCCTGATCCTGCTCGCGGCTTTCTGCTGGCTTGCCGCAGAGTCAACCTTCACGGGCAGGGGCTTTAAGCTTGCGGGCCCGGGAATCCTGATATTCGGTGGGAGCATGGTAATGTTTGCCCTGGTGTTTTTTCCCTCTTTTTCCATGGCCCTGCAGGAGGCGGGTCAAAATATATTGGCCCTTGCCGGGCGGACTTCGGTAAGCCCGGGATTACAAGAATATTTTATACACCTGAAAATGGGTTTTCTTCAATGGTGGACCCATCCTTTTGCAGGGACAGGGATTGGAGATTATATTCACGCCATGTGGAATGAGTACCATGACCATGGCATGGAAGCCCCCAACTACCCGCATTCGCAATGGGTCCATCTGCTCGTAAGCACCGGCATGATGGCTTTTGGGGCAGGCTGGATCCTTATCCGGAGCTGGAAACCCCTGACGGGGACGCAGAGGCTAATCCTCGCCCTCGTGCTGACCAGTTTCCTTTTCATGGCCCCTTTAAAATCCCAGATCAGTGCTACCGCACTGATGATGGCCGTATTATTGATTCCCGGATATGGAAGGAACCAGGCTTAAGGATTCGCCGGTCCGGGTGAAGGCATATATAGCAGGCCTGATCCTTTTTTTGACGGGCCTGGTAAGCTCCAAAGCCCTCATCAGCCTGGGATCCGTGATCCTGATCGGGACTGCCTGCTGGGGCCTGTTTTCCAGGCCGTCTCTTCCGGTGAGGTGGCCAAAACAATTATTTGGCTTTGTTTTACTCTTCCTGCCTCCTTTTATTTCGGGCATCTGGTCTGCATCCGTCCAGGACTGGATGCAGGTAAGCCAAAATAAGATCATGTTGCCCGCCTTGTTTGCCTCCTTCTGCCTGGCCCCGGGTCTTGAGCCGAAGACCATGCTCAGGCTTGGCCTTTTTCAGGCCATGACGGTAGTCCTTGCCTCATGGTATTCCATGCTGACCCTTTGGCCGGATCCTTCAGGGATAAGTTCAAGTTATCTGGAAGCTAAAACGCTTAAAGTTTTCCTGTCCAACGATCATTTGCATTTCAGCCTTTATGTATTTATTACCATCCTTCTCCTGCTGGCCAACCTGAATGCGTTCAGGATGCAGTTTGGAAAAGGTGTTTACCTGACCGCATCCATTGGCCTGGCCTGGTTAGTTATTTACCTTCATATCCTGGGAGCCAAAACAGGTCTTCTATTGCTTTACCTGACCGCATTTATCTATTTGATAATGAATTATCTGAATGGGAAACAATGGCTCAGGCTTGGGGCTGGCTTCATCGTCCTCTTCCTCTTGGCCTCCTTATCCATCAGCCAAATTCCAACCCTTAAAAACAGGTTCTATTATACCCTCTATGATTTCAACCAGTATATCCACGGGGCCTATATCGACGGCTTGACGGATGGGGCCAGGGTCCTGTCCTGGAAAGCGGGTAAAGCCGTAGCCCTGGAAAGCCCCTGGATGGGAAAGGGATTCGGCGATCTTCACCATACTTTTATGAAATGGCATCAGGCACATAGCGCCCAGCTCCAGCCTTACAACTGGCTTCAGCCTTCCAACGAATGGCTGATGTATTTATGCGGGTCCGGCATCCCGGGAATGCTTATCCTCACCCTTGGCCTCTGGCTGATATACCGTCACAGCCCTTTCCGGGAGCATTTTTTGTTCCTTGCCTTGTATTGCAGTCAGGTGTTGATGATGTTTTATGAAGTGAATCTTACGAACCAGATCGGGATCAGTTTACTGGTCTTTTCCGTAGGCTGGTTTCAGTGTTCACCCTCTCCTGGCCGTGAAGCGAGCTTCAGGAAGCAAGGGACCTGATGGGATGGGTGATCAGCTTGCCTTCAGGGATTTGGCCTGGTTCCAGAGGTCGTTCATTTCATCCAGGGTCATTTCCGAAAGCGGCCTGCCGGCCATTTGTTCAATGTACTGAAACCTGGATTTAAATTTTTTATTGACTTTTTCAAGGGCGGTTTCCGCCTCTACGCCGATAAAACGGCCATAATTGATGAGGGCGAAAAGCACATCCCCGAATTCCTCTTCGATATGGGCCTGGTCGTCAGCCTGGTGGAGACTTTCCCGGAGTTCCGAGAGCTCTTCCTCCACTTTTTCCCAAACCTGACCGGCATGCTCCCATTCAAAACCCACCTGTTTGGTCTTTTCCTGCATCCGGTAAGCCTTCACCATGGCAGGCAGGGAGTCCGGCACCCCGCCAAGTACGGACTTTTTGCCTTCCTGCAGTTTTAGTTTTTCCCAGTTTTGTTTCACTTCCTGATCGTCGGCTACCTGGAGGTCCCCATACACATGGGGGTGCCGGTGGATCAGTTTGTCGCATTCCTGGTCCAGGGCTTCTGCAAGGGTAAAGGCGTTTTGTTCGGCCGCAAGGCGGGCATAAAAAAGCAGGTGGAGCATCAGGTCCCCGATTTCTTCCTTAAGGGCCTTCATGTCGTTTTGAAGGACGGCGTCGGCCAGTTCGTAAGTCTCTTCGATCGTCAGGTTGCGGAGGCTGTGAATGGTTTGTTTCCTGTCCCAGGGGCATTTTTCACGCAGGTCATTCATGATGGTGGCCAGCCGGAGAAAAGCCTGGGCGGTTTTGGAATCGTTGTTCATGCCTGGAAAAAACGGTATCTTTAAGGCTTAAATATACACGGATTATGTCCCAATTTTTTTATACCCTGGCCATTATCTTCGGATGTTTCTTCCTGGCTTTTTTCATGATCAACCTGAGATACTGGATCAGTGGCCGTGAATTCAGGGGGACCTGCGCCAGCGCTGGGGTGGAACTCCGGGGTAAAATCGGAGAATGCATGGTCTGCGGAAGGAAACCCGGGGAGGCCTGCGGAAAGCCGGATAAGGCAAGCGGCGCAGTTTAAACTTTGCGGCCCGACATTTTGGAGTATGCGTACAAGCAGAAAGACAAGAGGGTGATCACCGCAACGACGTACAGGATTTGCATATCAGGATAATAAATTTGGTTGGTTATAAACTGACTCAAATATCCTAAACGGAAAATATATATCGCATAATTTCTTATATATTTTTTTTTGTTGTGTGTAAGGGGTCTTGCTTTCATCCGGTTCAAAAGATTTTAGGTTCGTTTATACTTACTTTTTGGGGCATTCCCGCCCTGCTTCTGGCCCAACCGGAAGGCCTTTCTGATCTGTACCGGAAGGTGGACACCCTCATCCCCATGCGGGACGGGAAGAAATTGTACACCGTGATCTATCTGCCCAGGGACGAGTCAAAAAGATATCCCATCCTGATGGAGCGCACCCCTTATTCTGCCGGACCTTATGGCCCTGACCGGTTTCCTTCCCGCCTCGGGCCCAATCCTGGCCTGGCCCGGGAACAGTACATCTTCGTCAGGCAGGATGTACGGGGGAGATATATGAGCGAAGGCCACAACCTGGAAGTGACCCCTCACCGGCCCGGGAAAAAAACCAGGGACGAAGTGGATGAAAGTTCGGATACCTACGACACCATAGAATTCCTGCTCCGGATGATCCGCAATCACAATGGCAAAGTGGGTATTTATGGCATCTCTTATCCGGGCTTTTACGCGTCGGCCGCTTTACCGGACGCCCACCCGGCCCTGGCCGCGGTCAGCCCGCAGGCCCCGGTCACCGATGAATTCATCGGTGACGATGTCAACCACAACGGCGCTTTTTTCCTGATGGATAATTTTAATTTTATCAATTCCTTCGGAGTGCCCCGGTCCGGCCCCCTCATGAATTATCCCGGGAGCCTGACGGATACCGCTTATTCCGACGCTTACCGGTTTTTCCTCGAATTGGGACCTCCGGGCAGGACCCGGGACCCTTCGCTGTTTGGACATAAAAGCTATATCTGGAATGAATACCTTGAACACGACACCTATGACGAATACTGGCGATCCAGGAATATCCGCCAGCATCTCAAGGGGATACACGTGCCCACTCTGGTAGTTGGCGGTTGGTATGATGCGGAGGACTGTTTTGGCGCCCTGCGTACCTACGACGCCCTTGAAAAACAGAATTCGGGCAATGCCAACACCCTGGTGATGGGCCCCTGGACCCATGGCGCCTGGGCTTCCGGCAACTGGACCTCTTTTGGCCCCTACGCCTTTGGCATGAATACCAGCACTTTTTTTCAGGACAGCATAGAAACCCCTTTCTTTAATTATTACCTCAAAGGAATAGGGTCCGCACCCGCCTTTGAAGCCGTTGTTTTCGAAACCGGGTCGAATCTTTGGAAGACTTACGAACAATGGCCCCCTCGACAAAGCAAGGAGTTGACCTATTACCTGTCACCCCGTGCGGGCCTGGGGGACTCCCCGGCGCCCAAAGCCAAAGCCTATTCCTCCTATATCAGCGATCCAAGCCACCCGGTGCCTTACACCGCGAAAAAACAGAGGTACCGGAACAATCTTTATATGGTCGAAGACCAAAGGTTTGTCTCTGACAGGCCGGATGTGCTGTCTTTTACGACCGGTCCTTTGGAGGATGAACTCATTCTATGCGGCCCGGTGGAGGCCGAAATATATGCCTCCACCTCAGGTTCGGACCTGGACCTGATCGTAAAAGTCATCGATGCGCACCCGGATTCCGGAACCGTGGACGGAACAGGTGCCCAGTATTTAGTCAGGGCGGAAGTATTCAGGGGAAAATTCAGGAAAAGCTACAGTTCACCCAGCCCTTTCCATAAAAACAAACCCGAGGTGATCCGTTTCACCCTGCCCGATGTCAACCATTGTTTTAAAAAAGGTCACCGCCTGATGATCCAGATCCAGAGCAGTTGGTTCCCCCTCGTGGACCGCAACCCACACCAGTTCCTGAAGATTCCGGAAGCCGGGCCGGGAGATTACCAGTCAGCCGAAATCCGGATCTATCATGACCGTAAAAGGCCCTCCAGTATCCGCTTTAATTCTTTAATTCCTTAATTTTTAATTTCAATTTCATATCCCATCGTCTTCCCCTTGTAAACCGCAGGGATACCCTTTTCCAGCCAGGCAGGAGCCGGTTCGTTTTTAAGGAAATGATCAAAAAACTGTTGTTGCCGGACCGAAATATCCTTTTGATTTTTTCTTTCCCGGAGGTTGTGGGCTTCCCCGTTGTAATTGAGCAACCAGGCTTTTTTCCCCAGACGACGTAGGTTGGTGAACAGTTCTATGCCCTGGTACCAGGGAACTGCCCCATCAGCGTCGTTTGCCATGATTACGATAGGAGTGTTGATCCGGTCAATATAAAACAAGGGCGAATTTTCAATGTAGAGATCGCGTCGCTGCCAGGGCGTAGCTCCGATCCGGCTTTGCGATTTTTCATATTGCATCTGTCGGTTGCGCCCCGATTCCCAGCGGATCCCTCCGTAGGCGCTGAACATATTGACGACAGGGGCCCCGGTCCAGGCCGCCTTAAACTGAGTGGTCCGGGTGATGATATGCAGGGCCTGGTAGCCTCCCCAGGACTGTCCCTGCAGGGCGATGTTGGCGGTATCCAGCCAGGGATATTTTTTGAGGGATTCCACGCCTGAAACCACATGGTCGTAAGCGCTTCCGCCGGGATAGCCGATCTCATACCGGATATCCGGGGCGAGGACCAGGTAACCCCGGCTCACAAAGAAGGGGATGTTGAGCCTGGACGGGGTAGGCGCAGGGGCAATGTACTGGTATCTTCCACCGGTCAGTTTTTCATAAAAGTAAACGATCATCGGGTATTTTCCGGAGGGATCAAAGTCTTCCGGTTTATAGAGGAGGCCCCTTCCGGGCTTGCCCTTGAAGGTGGTCCACTCGATCAGGTCCACACTGCCCCAGTTGTAATTCGCTTGTTGAGGATTGATGGCGCTGTGTCTGGTCTCGGCTTTAAACCAATTGCTGGTGTAGAAATCCGGGCTGTTTTGAAAATTCCCTTTGGTATATGCCATCCTCTCCGCATTCCTGGCTTTTAATACGGGTCCATAACTAAATTCGCCCATGGTGAGTGGGTGGGGACCTGATTTTTCTTTTAAGGCCAGGCGGTAGAACCCGCTTTGTTTGGTGGAATCCTGCAAAGCGGATAAAAGCAATACCTGGTCCGGTTTAAAATATTTTTCATCCGGGTCGAGCACCACATTTCTAAACTGGATTTTTTGTTCACGGCCCTGTCCATGGGTAATATTTACGGGTGTTTTAATACCGGACGGGTCGCATTTCCAGATATCAAACCGGTCATAGAGGTAAACCCACTGGTCTCCTTCCGACCATCCGCAGATGCCATAGGCGCCCGGGTCGTCCGGTTCATCGTTTTCTTCGTCCGCCAGGCTGACACGTATCTTCCGGTTGACCTGGGTGGTTTTGCCCGTGGGATTGTGATGGCTGAAATACTGGCTTTTCGCCTGGTCAAACCAGAACAGGTAAGTCCCTGCGGGGCTGATAGAGGCCTGCCCGTCCAGGTCGTTGATCACCATTTTTTTTGATCCTGTTTCCAGGTCTATGAGGTAAAGGTCCTTTTTGCTATCGCCTTCCCATTGTAAAGGAATGCGTTGACCATAATCCGTAATCCCGAGGGCGTAACGGCCATTCCCTTTAGCGGCCGGCACGACTTGTCCAAGACGTTCATCGCCCAGAGGAATCCATTTCCCGTCCGGAAGGGAGAGGGTAAGATAGGACCTCTGGATTTCCTGGTCCAGGTTTTTCAACTGCATGGTTTGGAGGTAATCGTCCGCATAGTGCCAGACATCCAGGCTGACCCGGTCGATGTGGGGTACCGACGTATCTTCAGGAACAGGAATCCTGCCCAGTCCAAAAAATAGCCTGGTTCCGTCTTCACTGAAAAAAGGGGTAAAATGGTTGCTCACCTGCATGCCATCCGGCAATACCGCAGTCAAGGGATCCAGTCTGACCGCGGCGCTGTCCAATCCAGGTTGGTGAATCCGGACTTGCCAGCTTTTAATTTTAGCGGCAGCGCTGTCCCGGGTCGATAAAAAAACAAGCTGGTTTCCGGACTCGTCCCAGTTAAAGCGGGTGGCGTCCAGGTCGCCGGCCAGCAGGGTATCCCGGAATGCATGCACCACATCATGGCGCAGGATGGCCGTATGCCTTTTGAGGCTGTCCCTTGCCGGCCTGCCCGTTTTCACCACCAGGCTTTTACCGGTTTTATCAAGGACGTATTCCAATACATCCCGGAATTCCGCGAGAGAGTCCTGCCCGTACCACAAATAAAGAGGGCCGCTTTCGGATTTCTTTGTTTTTACCGAATCCCCGAAGGTCTTGTCCAGGTGATAAACGAAAACCGAAAGCCCTTTTTGAGGTATCGAAAATGACCTGAGACCCGCGAACATTTTTACGGTACTGGTCCCGAGATGATAGATCAATAGGGAATCCCTGGGCATCTCCTCCGGTTTTTTGCGGTCGATCCTTGCCTGGCGCGTGTCAAGGTAAGGCGCTTTGATCCTGGCTATCAGGAAATCCGAGCCGGGCGTGAACTGCATCTCCGTACCCCTGGCAACCGAGTCTTTTTTCAAGGATTTGAGATCGACGATATACATCATGCCATCTCCTTCCTGGGGATCAACCGTATAAGCAAGTACCCCGCCATCGGGACTGACGGCCCTGTCGCCTATTCGTTGCCAGGCGTCGTAAACGCCATGGTCAAGCGGCGGCTTTTTCTGGCCCCATGCGGTCAGGCAAAGACAAAGACCAGTGATTACTGAAAACGCATTCTTCATAACATTTATTTAAAATCCTAAAATTAGGAGTTGTCCCTGGACCATCGTTAATTTTACCTTCCTCACCGTTTTCCCAAAATCTTATTAATTCTTACAAATTCCTTCCATGTCCTTTCGCCTGATCCTTTGTTTCCTGACCATCACCTGCCTCGGGCAGTCCCAGACCCACCCGGTGGCCGACAGCTTGCGCAAGGTATTTATTGAAGAAAAGGACCAGGATAAAAAAGCCGGCTTGTATCATGATCTTGTGGCAGAAATCCTCGAAACGGAGCCCGGCATGGCTTGGTTCTTTGCAGACACCCTTGAAGCTTTTTCCAGCCCGAGCATCAGGGACAGGGCTTTAGCGGCCCATCTCAGGGCAGGATACCGGGCCAGGTCGGGCGATCACCGGGAAGCCGTAAAATTCCTTCACCAGGAATACGATTGGAGGCAACAAATTTCGGATAGCACCGGAAGCGCACGGGTGCTGTTTGACCTTGGACAGAATTTCGCCGAACTGCAAATCACGGACTCCGCCTTTTATTATTTGCAGCGGTCCCTGGATGCCTACGAACAGATCGGTGATTTTAAACAAATCGCTTGCGTCCTATCAGCCATAGGTCAAAGCCACTCCAAAATGAATCATCACGCCCTGGCTGTTGAATGCTTTGACCGGGCCTTAAAATCCTGCCGGTCCGGGGGCGATGACAAAGGAAGTTTATATGCCCTGGGAAACCTGGCCCTGGCTTTCGGATCGGCGGGCCAAATGGATTCGGCTTTGGCTTATGCACAGAATGGACTTGACCTTGCCCTGCAGCAGGAGGAGTATTATGCAGCGGGAGTGATTGCAGGCGGTCTGTGTCAGGCCTATGTCGAAGCGGACCGGTACTGGGAAGCCATCCCTTTCGGGAACCTTGCCCTGCATCACCTGAATCGTGCGGGAAGGAAGAATAAAATGGCAATGACCTACCTCAATCTGGCCATTGCCTACAATCAGACCGGGCGGCCGGAGGAAGCCCTGAAATTTTCCTTGCCCGGTTATGAGATATTGAAAGAAATGAAATGGGTCTCCCCGTTGAAAGACTACTATGAGCAAATAGCGATTTCGTATGAACGGTTGGGTAAGTCCCGGGATTCGCTCCATTGGTATAAGAAATTCATCTTGATCAACGACTCCCTTTCCCAAACGGAACTGGCCCGCCAGGTGCAAGCCATGGAACAGAGATATCATTCTCAAAAAGCCGAAACGGAAAAAGCCATTGTCCTATTCCAGGAATCCCTGGAAACTTTGGAACAATACCGTTCCCGTTCAGGGTTCCTCGCTTCCCTTTCTGCCGTCCTGGTTTTTGGCTTATTGGGCATGGGGTACCGCCAACGGTTTCCGGGGAGAAAAAACCCGGGCCGGTCCGAGGACTTCTAGTGCCCGGATTCATTGGCTTTTTATCCCGGAAGAAGCCCGGGAAGGTTGGCCGCAAAGATTTTTACGGCAATGGCAAGGAGGATCACGCCGAAAAATTTTCTCACCGCAAGCAAACCACCGGGACCCAGGGCTCTTTCAATCAGATTGAGGGATTTTAAGACCAGGTAAACAATGGCCAGGTTGACCAGGATGGCGGTCAGGATGACCGTGGTGGAGTAATTGGCTTTTAGGGAAATCACCGTAGTCAGCGTTCCGGAACCTGCTATTAATGGGAAGGCTATGGGGACCAGGGTACCGGATTGGACCTGGGCATCGGTTTTAAAAAATTCAATGCCCAGGACAAGCTCAAGGCCAAGGATAAAGATCACGATGGAACCGGCCACCGCAAAGGACCGCAGATCGACCCCCATGAGGTTGAGCAGTTTTTCGCCGACAAATAAAAAAAGGATCATGAGCCCTCCGGAAAGAAAGGTGGCCCGGAATTCCTCGATGCCGCCCATTTTTGACTTCAGGGAGATCAATAATGGCACGGAACCGATGACATCGATCACGGCAAACAGGGTAAAACTTACCGTGAGGAAATCGGTGACAGACCAGGAGACCACGGGTTAAAATTAGTAAGAAGCAGGGAGATTCGGGCTCACTTCGGGGACCCTGGAAAGACGGATTGGGGGATTCCGGCGGCTTTCCTACATTTGCCTGCCTTTTACTGGCTCTGAGATATGAACGAAATCATCACCCACCGGCCGAAGAAAGAATTGCAGGCCGATCACGCCTGGCGGCTGTTTACCTCCCTCCAGGAAATGATCCAATTTGCGGATTATAAAGTATACCTGCTGTATATGATCGCCGGGATCGTGCTGTCCATCATTTTCAGCGAATACAAGGAGCTGGCCACCCTCAACCCGGTCTTTAAAGCCTGCTTCGCCATGCTTCTCTTGGTATCCGGCCTGTTGATCTATTTTTCCATGAAGACCATGATGCCCCGGTCCCACAACGACCATCATACTCAGACCAAAAAACTTATCTATTTCATGGACATTGCCAGCCAGCAGGATAAGGACTTTGTCGGCCGGTTTTTGGAATTGCCTACCGATCAGATCACGGAAGACCTGCTCAACCAGGCCGCCATACTCAGCGATATCCTCAAACAAAAATTTCTGAATCTTAAACGGGCGATGTGGGCTTTTTACGGGATTTTATTCATCGTTCTCGTCATGCAGATCCTTAAGATCGCCATGTGAGCCGGTTAAAATTTCAAATAGCGCGTCAATACTTTGTTCCCTTCAAATTGCAGGGACAAGAGAACCTGGAAAGGCACTTTTTTGTCCCTCTCCTCAGCCGGGAACCATCGCGGCATTTCATGGATGCTTTTTGCGATTTGCAGTGTTTCAAGGCTGACCGCCGGATTGGAAGCGGTTGCTTTGGACAGGTTGGCAAAGCCTTCTCCGTCTATGATCAGGGTGAGCAGGACCAGCGCCTTGAAACCGGAATCCAAGTCCCCGTGCCCGGAGTAAAATTTTGTAAAATATTCCTGCAGGTTGCGCTCCTGATCTGTCCGGGTAAAACTGGCCGGATGTTCAGGCTTGATCCAGACCCTTCCGAATTTCTCATCCTGAATAAAAGCGGTTTGTGCCCGGATCGGTTGAGCGATGAAAAGAAATAAGAGGACCAGGCCTTTTAGCATTAAATAAAGATAAGGGATCTGCAGAAGGAAGGGTGCCCTGGCCTGTTCAAATGTTCAACCAATAATTGATTTTCAGGACAAAACTCCGGTTTTTGGGCCCCCAGAATTTGACGGCATAGTTGTCGGTATAAACCATATAAATATCCGACATCGGCTTGTATCTCCACTGGAACCGGCTGTTGATGTTAAAGTTGTCGGCCTGCGTATTGTATTGCAGGAAAGTGGTCCAAAACAGGTTTTTAGTAAAATTGAATTCGATGCGGGGATTGATCAGGATCAATTGATCCCGGCCAAAAGGGTCCGGAAAATCAAGGTCATTGAATTCAAAATTCACCTCAAAATTACCCCAGGGCTGGGCCCTGTAAAGCATACCGGCTGTGAACGCCGTAAGGGAACCGTTGTAAAAGCTGCCGGCGGAAGCGCTCATGGTAAATCCAAACCGTTTGCGGAGATCGGAACGGTATTCCGCATTCACGTTGGCATAACTGTATTTCCCGGGGGGCAGGGGGCTGCCGTCCGTAAAAGAGAAAGGATAAAGTAATTGAAGCTGATTCCTGCGGACAGACCATTCAATCTCGCTGGAGGATTTAAAACTGAGTTCGTATTCCAGGCTTGTACTCCAATCCAGCAGGCTGGTTTCCCCGGGAAGAAATTTGAACGAGTTGTTGAGACTGAACTGATGCTGATTGATGAATTTATGGTCCGGGGTGCGCAGTATATATTGGTTGAAACTGAAGGCGGAATTGAAACCCTGGCGGATCACGGTATCCCTTTCTGAGTCGTAGTTGTCGATCTGGTTGACAAAACCCATGTCGGCGGTAAAATTCGTGCCTGTGGACCCGATGCCGGTGACTGTACTGAAGTTCTTGTCGTTGTACCAGACGCCCGCGCTGAGCTGGCCGTTTTTGTCCTTCAGATCATGTTTAAAAGATTTATGGAGGCCCAGCCAGTTGAACAAGGAACCCTTTTCATTCTGGTAAATCATTTCCAGAGAAGCATTCCGTCCATAATCCTTGGGCAGCACCACAATGCCATCCACCGCCTGCCGGTTGGTGACCAGGCCCTTGATGAGGGACCTTTTGAGCACCTTCTTATGCAGGGTCAGGGCCGAATAATTCTGACCGGCCTGCTCCGCCGTGCCCTTGGTTTGCATGGACAAAGCCCCAATCCTCCAAGTTTCGCCCATATTGCCGCTCAGACGGACACCCCCGAGAATGGGTACGGCATTGCCATCGTTATCGAGACCGATCCGCCTGGAAAAAAAAATGGGATTTCCGGGATCGCCGAACTGGCTGAAGACGTCCGCGTTTTCCAGGAAAAAATTACGCCTTTCGGGAAAAAAGACATTAAATCTCGTCAGGTTGGTTACTTGCCGGTCGACTTCCACCTGCGAAAAATCCGGATTGGCCGTGAGGTCCAGGTTCAGGCTGGAGGAAAGGGTGATTTTAGCGTCCCCTCCAAATCCAAAGTTGAGCTTCTGCACCGTATGCTCTTCAAACTCCCTGGAGGTGTTGGCATTCAGGTAGGGGATCAGGGTGATCTGCCCTCCTTTTTTGGGCAATGGTTCAGGCCATACCAGGGACCCTAAATATCCCAGGTTAAAAATGTCAAACTGTTGAGGGATTTTTGTCCAGGAATAAAAGCGGAAATTTTTTACGTCTCCCCTCAGGAAATTAACATTCCAGACCAAAAGGTTGGGATCATAACGCAGGATGTGGAGGGGGATGGCCAATTCCGCGGTCCAACGGTCCTCGTAGATCTTCACCGCCGAAAACCATTTGCTGTCCCAATTGGCATCCGCTTCGAACTGGTTGATCAGGGCTTCTCCCTGGACACCGGCCGGGGAAAGAAGGAAGGCGTAGGCAAAGTTTTTTTGTCCGGTCGGATCCAGGATCACCGCGACAGCATCGTTGCCATCCAACTGGAAATCCCGCTTCAGGGTTTGAATGATAAAATTCTTGCTGGTATCATAACAGGTAAAGGCCACGTAAATGGAATGATCATCGGATGCAATCATGGCTTCGGTCTTATGCAAAGGAACCCTTGCGTTTTGCGGCCAGTGTTCCTGGAAGGCGGAGGCTTTTGGCGCATTTTGCCAAATGGATTCATCCAGGGCTCCGTCGATGGTCATTTTCTCCCTGCATTGACCCGCCTGGATTATAAATGGCCTGCTGAGGTCCAGGGTGTCCGCGCCGGAGGCCCGGAAGGAAAGTAAAATCAAAAACAGTAGACACCCTGATTTCATAAACGGGCGCAAAATTAGAACATCAAAGCTAGAGTCGTTTCCTTACCGCCCCGGTTAACCTTTCCTTAGGAAATCCGGTCCAGGGCCTGCAGGATATCGGCCAGCAGGTAGTGCGGATCTTCGAGACCGATATAAAACCGGACCAGGTTCCACGGAAGTTCAGGGTCCGGCTGTCCGGGAATGTCATAAAAGGTTACCACAGGCATGATCAGCGATTCATGCCCTCCCCAGGATACAGCGATTAGAAAATTTTCCAGCGAATCGCAGAATTGGATCACCTGCTCTTTCCGCGCCGCTTTAAGGGCAAGGGTGAACATTCCTCCGCCTTTCATTTGTCTTACGGCCAGCGCCTGCTGCTCATCGATAAACGGATGATGGATCTTTTCCACTTTAGGGTGGTTTTGAAGTGCCTCCATCAATTTTGCGCAAGTTTCGTGCGATCGTTGAACCCGCAAGGGAAGGGTGCGCAAGCCGCGAATAGCCAGGAAAGCGTCATGGGGACTGAGTATATGCCCGATATTCATGAATTCGCTGTAAAATATTTTTTTGATCATTTCCCTCTTACCACACAATACGCCCATGACCACATCGCTGTGCCCGTTGATATATTTGGTGCCCGAGTGCAAGACCAGGTCGATCCCGAAATCAGCGGGCTGTTGGAATATCGGCGAGCAATAACTGTTGTCCAGGATCGTGACCAAGCCGTATTTTTTAGCCAGCGCCGCACAGGCCTCCAGGTCCTGCAGTTCGAAGATCATGCTGTTGGGGCTTTCCAGGTAGAGGATGCGGGTATTGGGCAGGATAGCGGCTTCTATGTGGTCGATGTAGCGGCCGTCCACAAAACTGTGGCTTACCCCAAACCTCGGCAGGTATTTTTGCAGGAGGGTTTTGGTCCAGGAGTAAGCCGAACGGACGCAGACGATATGCTCCCCCTGGCTGATATTGGCCATGACCGCGGCGGCGACGGCAGCCACCCCGCTCCCAAACACCAGGCAATCTTCGGTATGTTCCAGGGCGGCCAGTTTTTTCCTCAATATTTCCACCGTAGGGTTGTTGCCCCGGGTATAGACATGGGATTCGAATTCGGTGGAGATTTTTTTTCTGAAATCCATCACCGATTCAAAGGCATAATTGCTGGTCTGCATGACCGGAGGGGATATGGCATTAAAATAGTTTTCCCGTTCTTCACCCAGGCGGTTTATAATATGACTCATTTCCATAAATCAAAGGTATTGAAGGACGCTTAATAAATACCGCCAATTCGCTTCGACGGGACCCTGTTCCTCAGCTCTTGGTTAAAAAACCATTAATAAAGCCAGGGATATGGCCGGATAATTCGATTTTTGTGTTTTTATTGCCATTATGCTGGGACTTCTCCTCTTTCTCCTTTCCTTTTTGTCCGCTTCCGGTAAAGGATACGACATCCGGGTCGAATTAAAAAATGCCCCTTCCGACACCCTCTTGCTCGGATATTATTATGCCGAACGCCAGTATGTCAGGGATACGGCCATAGGTAAAAACGGACTCTTTCATTTCCAGGGCGACAGTGCGCTCGCGCCCGGTATCTATATCCTGGTGATGCCGCCGAAATACGATTTTATCCAGCTTTTTATCAATGAAGACGAACAGCAGCTGGAGGTGCAGGCGGATGCCCTGAATACCATATCCAGTATAAAGGTCAAGGGGTCCGAGGACAATACCTTGTTTTACGATTACCTGCGTTTCCTGGAGTTGAAAAGGCCGCAGGCCCAGGGATTACAGGAAAAACTGAAGGCGGAGAAAGAAGCCGGAAGAGCTACCGATGCCCTTCAGCAACAATTGGATAAAATAAACCAGGAAGTCAAAAGCAGGCAGGTGGAACTCACCCAAAAATATCCGGGGACGATCACCGCTATGCTGATCCGGGCAACTTTTGATGTGGAGGTTCCGGAGATGACCGGAACCCCGGAGGAGGTGGAACAGAAAAAATATCTCTGGTATAAGTCGCATTATTTTGACCACCTGGCTTTGTCCGATTCCCGCCTGCTCCGGAGTCCGTTAATCCATGACCGGATCAATTATTTTGTAGAAAAACTGACCCTGCAGCATCCCGATTCGGTCAAATCTTCACTGGATGAAATTCTACGCCGGGTCCGGCCTGCCGAAGAAACCTTCAAATATTACCTCATTCATTTTGTAAACCATTACGCGGCCTCTAAAATCGTAGGCTTCGACGGAATCTATGTTCACCTGGTGGATGAATATTATGCCAAAGGTTTTGCGCCATGGGTCGGGGAGGAACAACTGACCAAAATGAAACAAAATGCCGCTGCCCTCCGGCCCATCCTGCTCGGTAAAACCGCCCCGGAAATCAAACTCATCAGGCACCCGGAAGGTAAACCGGTAAGCCTTCACGGCATCCGGTCTCCCTACACCATCCTGTTTATCTGGGATCCCGAATGCAGCCATTGCAAGGCCTCCCTGCCCCATGTGATCGATTTTTATAACAAATACAAAGACAAAGGAGTGGAAATCCTGGCCGTCTGCAGCCAGTTCGGGGATAAGGTCCCCGCCTGCTGGAAATACCTGGAAGAGCAAAAAATGAATCCGGGCTGGATCAATGCGGCCGACCCCCAGCATACCTCCCGGTTCAAGATCCTGTACGATGTCAAAACCACACCCCAGATCTTTATCCTGGATGCGGATAAAAAAATCCTCTCAAAAAATATCGGGGCGGAACAACTTCCCGAGGTCATGGATCATATCCTCGCGGTTCCAAAACCATAGGCCCGGTCAATTAAACATCGGATGGTTTTTCATGCCGTTTATAAAATCGGCGGCGGCCATCCTCTTTTTGTTTTCCTGCTGGATCTCGGTGATCTCAATGGCTCCGTCCGTCGCATGTAAATAAAGTTTTTTTCCAAGAATCTGCAGGTTTCCCGCTTCCCTTGCCGGCGGTGAAACCTCGGGCAGGTGCGACCGGTACAAGAGGAATTTTAATCCATTAAAAACGAACCAGGCGGTTGGGGTGGGGCTGAGCCCCCGGATTAAATTGTGCAATTCCCTCCTTGGTTTTGAAAAATCAAGAATGCCATCCGTATGGTAAAGTTTGGGAGCCAGGCTGACCAGGGATGGATCCTGGGGTATAGGGTGGGAGTCGCCCCGTTCCATATCCGCCAGCACCTCCAGCAAGGTGGCGGCGCCCGCTGTTTTGAGTTTGTCGTACACATCGCCGGTCGTTTCATCGGGGCCAATAGGCACAGCATGCTGTTTGAGTATTTCCCCGGAGTCAATTTCATGCCTGAGCCTGAAAACGGTGACCCCTGTAAATTCCTCGCCGTTGATCACCGCCCAATGTATGGGGGCGGCCCCGCGGTATTTTGGTAATAAAGAGCCATGCACATTGATGGTTCCCAGGGGTGGCATGCTCCAGATCTTCTCGGGAAGCATGCGAAAAGCGACGACGACCTGTATGTCCGCCTGCAGGGACTTCAATTCTTCAAAAAATTCAGGGGCCTTCAGTTTTGGAGGCTGCATGATGTGCAGCTTGTGGGCCTGCGCACAAGTTTTTACTTCGGATTGGATGATTTGGCGTCCTCCCCGGCCTCCGAGGGAATCCGGAGCCGTCACCACGCCCACGACGCGGTGATGAGAGCAGAGCAAGGCTTCCAGTGAAGGGACGGCAAAAGCCGGGGTACCCATGAAGACGATACGCATGGGAGTAAAGTTAGTCAGTTAGCTAGTTAGTCAGTTAGCTAGTTAGTCAGTTTGCTAGTTATTCAGTTTGCTAGTTATTTAGTTAGTCAGTTAGCTAGTTGGCAAGTTTGACAATCATATTCTGTATACCGAAGTTTCGTGGAGTAATTCATAATTCGCGATTATCTTACCGGTAAAATATAATTCATGGATGCAACATCTTTTCTGAAAGACCTTCCCGGTAAAATCAAACCCGAAATGCTGGAAGGCATGGAGACCCTCTTTCATTTTGATCTCGAAGGGGAGGGCGGCGGCCAGTACACGGTAAAAGTGAAGGACGGCAAGCTGGAGGTGAATCCGGGACTCCTCGAGGAACCCAAATGCGTGGTAAAATCGAGCACGGAAACCCTGATGGGCATCGTCGAGGGCAAAATCAATCCGATGATGGCCGTGATGACGGGCAAGATCAAAATCAGCAACCCGGGAGAAATGATCAAATACGCCAAGGTCTTCGGACTAATGTAGCCGGTATCTAAGGCCAATTGCGGGTCCGCCCGAATCCGGATTGACCAGTTGCAACCCGAGATCGTCGTCGATGTTAAAATTCTTGAGGTGGGCGTCCACAAAGGCTTCCAGGGCGGATAAAAAATGGATACCGATCAGCAGAAAGACGGCACGGTCCTTGTCGTCGCGGAACCGGTCCCGGTAAGTTTTAATTTGCCGGGCATCAAAAAACACGTCCGGCACCACTTCCACCTTGGCATTGGTAGCGAGGGCCTCTTTAAAATATCCGTCAAATTCCAAATACCGGTTTCTCGTTTCCCGGATCCGGTACACCGCAAAACCATAAGCCCCATACACCAGGGGCACCTTCCACCACCTTTTATTGTAAACCTGTCCCGCACCGGGCAGGGCCAGGCCCAGCCAGAGCGCCGTCCGGGGTCGTTTATCCTGCACGAGGCTGAGGCTGTCGACGTTGAGCGGGGCCGCCGGCAAAGTATCCTGCTGAGCCTGCCCTGTAAAACCAAGGAGCAGCAGCAAGCCTATGATAAGGATATTCCCCGCGGGAGGGAAGCCTGTTTTTATGGTTGTAATGATATGCCGGATTTCTTTATTCAAACGTTGGGTTCCAGGATGGGTATAACGATAGATCCATGGTAAATGTAGGTTGAGGTCCGCGGGTTCAGGACAAACGGTCGAGCATTTCATCCAGTTCATCCAGGCTGGCAAAAGGAACAATCAGGCTGCCTTTGCCTTTTTTATCGGATTTAATCTGGATTTTACGGCCAAAAAGGGCATTGGCCTTTTCCTGATAAGTTTTAAGCAGGCCGCCTGGGGAAGGAGGAACAGCGGCGGCTTTGGGTTTGCCGGCGGACTGGTAGGAGCGGATCGTAAACTCGAGTTGCCTCACCGACCATTCATGCAGAAGGCATTCTTTAAACAATTTCATTTGCAAGACCAGGTTGTCCACGCCGGCCAGGGCGCGGGCATGGCCCATGCTCAGTTTTTTCGATTTCACCGCTTGCTGGATGTCCGGAGGCAGTTTGAGCAGACGGATATAATTGGTCACCGTGCTCCGGTCTTTACCCACCCGGGTGGACATATCTTCATGAGTGAGTTTGCATTCTTCAATGAGGCGGGACATGGAAATGGCCACTTCCAGCGGATTGAGGTTTTCCCGGTGGATGTTTTCAATCAGGGCCATTTCGAGCATGCCCTGGTCATCCGCCAGCCGGATGAAAGCCGGAACTTCCGTGAGGCCGGCCATGCGGGCGGCCCTTACCCTCCGCTCCCCGGAGATGAGCTGGTACCTCTGGTCGGTCAGTTTCCGGACCGTGACCGGCTGGATGAGTCCGTGGATCCGGATGGTGGAGGCGAGTTCTTCCAGGCCTGCCTGGTCAAATTCATTCCTGGGCTGGAAGGGATTGGTTTCGATAAAGGCCAGGGGTACATTCATCACGTTGGACAGCGCGGCCACTTTTGACTGGTTTTCCATATTGCCCAGCAGCGCCCGGATGCCTTTGCCTAATTCTTTTTTTTGGTCCATAGCTTTATATTATACTCCTACGGGGGCCTGTTGCCTTTGCAGCAATTCCGTGGCCAGGTTCAGAAAATTGATGGTCCCTTTTCCCGCGGCATCGTACAACAAGACCGGTTTGTGCACGCTGGGCGCTTCGCCGATCTTGGAATTCCGGTGGATGATGGTGTTGAAGATATAGTCCTGTGCATTGCTGCGCAGTTCATGAATGACCAGGTTGGCGAGGCGCAGGCGCTGATCGTACATCGACAGGACGATGCCTTCGATTTCCAGGCCCGGGTTCAGGTTTTCCCTGACTATGGAAATGGTCCGTTTGAGCCGGCTGAGGCCCTCCAGGGCGAAGATCTCACATTGAATGGGGATCAGTACGGAATGCGCGGCGACGAGGGCGTTTATGGTGATGAGGCCCAGGGAAGGCAGGCAATCGATCAGAATAAAATCGTAGCGGTGGCTGATTTTATCCAGGATGTTTTTTAATATGAACTCCCGCCGGTCCTTGTACACCATTTCGATTTCCGCGCCTACCAGGTCGGGATGGGAGGGCAGGATCCAGAGGTTGGGGGTTTCGGTTTGCAGGATCACAGCGTCCGGGTCGGCGCCGTTGATCATACAGTCGTAGAGGGAGAGGGCCAGATCATCCACCTGGACGCCCACTCCTGAGCCGGCATTGGCCTGGGGATCGGCATCCACGAGCAGCACTTTTTTTTCCAGGATGGCCAGGCTGGCTGCCAGGTTGATGGCCGTGGTGGTTTTACCCACCCCGCCTTTTTGATTCGCTATGGTGATGATTTTTGCCATGTCCGGATTCCTGAACGTTTACAAAATTACATTTTTTGCGTCTTAGTTTAAGGAGGGCAGGGGGGATGGGGGTATCCTCTCAGCCTGTCCCACAATCCTTCCCTGATCCAAACTCCCTTCCTATCCTCAGAATCATTATGTTCGTAATTCTAATTATCAATTCATAAAGCCATGGAATCCAACTACTCTTACCTCCAGGTGGAAATCACGAACGGTATCCTCATCGCCAGGATCGACCGGCCTAAGGCCTTGAATGCCCTCAATACCCAAGTCTTTGCCGAATTGGGAAATCTGATCTCAGTCTTTGCACCAGGTATCCAGGGCCTGAAAGGTATAGTCATCACCGGTTCTGGGGACAGGGCTTTTGCCGCTGGTGCCGATATCAGTGAATTCACCGGGATAGGCACTGGAAAAGCCAAAGAATTCCTCACTCCCGGCAACGTGGTGCTGAGGCAGATCGAGACCTTTCACCGTCCGGTGATTGCTGCCGTGAATGGTTTTGCCCTGGGCGGGGGATGTGAACTGGCCATGGCTTGTCATCTTCGCATCGCGGGTGAAAAGGCCCGGTTCGGCTTGCCCGAAGCCAGTCTCGGCATCCTGCCCGGTTACGGAGGCACCCAGCGGCTCCCTCAACTGATCGGCAAATCAAAAGCCCTGGAAATGATGCTCACCGGGGATATGATCACCGCCGAAGAAGCTTTCCGCCTGGGCCTGGTCAACCACCTGACCGAAGCGGGAAAAGAGACTGAAAAAGCGATCGAGATTATCGAGAAGATAAGCAGCCGGGGCCCCTTGTCCATTCAAAGGATCATCGCCGCAGTAAACACTTATTATCCGCACCTGGAAGCCGGCATTGATGAAGAGGGCAATCATTTCCGCGATCTGGCCGACACGGCGGATTTCAGGGAAGGGGTAGCGGCTTTTTTGGGAAAGAGGAAGGCGGTTTTTGAAGGGAAATAGGGGAGCATACCGTCAAAAATGGGTTAAATTGTCTCAAAGTTTTTGGTTATGACATGACCGGTAACGTTGGTGTATGTGACGTTGCGGGCCTGGAGGGCAAATGAAGGAGGCACGACTGATTTGCCCGACTACTCCGAAACTGTCCCACGAGACCGAACGTTATTTGAAACGGAAGCTACAACTTTACCTTAATCCCCGCAATGGCACATACATTGTGTTGGCGGTTCGTTGTTCCGTAGTCAGCGTAAACCAAGTAATATGTCATTACAAAACAAGTCTCATAATCCTACAATCGTCATTTTTCAAACCCTCTTGTCCTTTATATTGGACGTCCAAACTAGATGTTACTGGTTATAGTGTTGATTGAAATTTTACTTTCCGTTCTTTACAGCGCTAAATATTGCACCAACAACAACACCCACAGCTAGTCCAATCCCTACGCCTAATGAGGTATTTCCCGAATAAGCACCGTAGGCGGCCCCCAATGCGATTCCAAGACCAATCCAAATAGCTATACTATTTCTTGATTTTCTATCTGTCGATTTTGTTTCCATATTTTTTTGTTTAAGAATTATACCATCGATTCTAATGAGTCCTCGGACAATGACCGCCAACGGTTCGGGGCTTTGCGAAGTGGCGAAAATAGAAGTACGAGCTTTCGATTTAGCACAACAGTAGCATAAGCCATTTTCTATTTGCTAAATTACAAAAAAGGAAATAAAAATGGCTTATGCGGTGATAGAATTACTGACGTTGAATTTAGCACTTAACCCGCCATTTCGCCAAACCCTTGTTATAGGCAGCCTTTTTAGTTGTTATTAAGTTTTAGTTTCATCATTATGTCCGTTTGTTCGTCATTGCCTAACTTGAAAATATGTTTGTCAAATTCTACGAAACCATTTTTCTTGTAAAAATTTATTGCTCGTGGGTTTTCTTCCCAAACGCCTAACCAAACATAGTCAGAATTGTGTTGTTCTGCAATTTCAATTGCTTTATCATAAAGAATTTGTCCAACTTTCTTTCCGTGAAATTCTTTTGGAACGTAAATCCTTTCAATTTCAAGCGCTTTGTTGTCTTTTAATTCTGTTTGAGATGCTCCGAAATTTACTTTTAAGTAGCCGATTATTTTGTCTTCAATTTTTGCAAAATAAAATTCAGAGTTTTGGTCTGTGAGTTCTTCTGTCAATTTGGTTTCGCTAAAACTTTCGTCTAAGTATTTTTGCATATCTTCTTTAGTGTTTGAACCTGCAAAAGTTTCATAAAAAGTTTTTCTTCCTATTTCCTGTAATTGTTGAATGTCATTTAGCGTAACTTTCTGTACTTGTACTGATATATTTTCCATTGTTTTATTTTATTGAATATTCCATTCATAATTCAACCATTCTTTATTCTCATTTGCTCCTAATCTCTCGTAAAACCTTTGTCCTGCTTCATTCCAAGATGCAACTGTCCATTTAATCTGTGAACAATTATTTTCTTTTGCTTCATTTTTTAAAACAGTCATTAGCTGCTCTCCGATTTTTTGCCCTCTGTAATTTTCATCTACATACAATTCTTTCATATAAATAGCAGGTTTGTTCTGGGCTGTGTAAGGAAGATAATAATACACCAACATTCCTGCAATTTTACTATTGTTTTCCGCAACAATACAATGAAAATCAGGTGGTTTTTTTTTAAAACCACTATTTCTGACAATTTCCGGTGTAATGGCAAATGAATTAATATACTTTTCAAAAATTGCCAATTCTTTCATTAACCGCCAAAGTTGTTCACTGTCTTCTACTTCTGCTTTTCGTATTGTGATATTCATTTTGTAAATTTAATTTATTTAATGTACCGAAACAGCTTTAAGCCCAACGATTGAGCCAATTAAAGTAGTCAGAAACAGTATTCGTAAGAAGGTTGCGGGTTCTTTAAATACAAAAATCCCTACTAAAACTGTTCCTACGGCTCCGATACCTGTCCAGACGGCATAAGCTGTTCCGATTGGTAATGTTTGAGTAGCTTTAACAAGAAGCCCCATACTGATGGCAAGAGTAACTAAAAACCCTCCATACCATAAATACATTTCGTTTCCTGTTGTTCCTTTTGCTTTACCTAAACAAAAGGCAAAAGCGACTTCAAATAAACCAGCAATCACTAAAATAATCCAATTCATTTTCTCTAATTTTTTGCTTTCAAAATTCGGAAATGAAATTGAAAGAAAATTTTACAAATGATAAAAAATGAACTAGCTATTTTATTTCTGCTCTTATTCTGCTTAAACTAACTTGTGTTATTCCCAAATATGAAGCTATGTGTCCTAATTGAACCCGTTGAATTAGGTCGGGATTATCTTTTAGAATTTCTTTGTAACGTTCTTTTGCAGTTCGGAATTGTCGGGAAATAAGACGTTCTTCTGTTTTTAAAAGCTCCTGTTCGGCAAATCTTCGCCCCCAATTTGCAATATGAATGTCTTCGTCAAAAAGTTTTTTAAGGCTTTTTGTTTTCAGTTCATACAGTTTGCAACTTTCCAACAATTCAATATCTTCATATCCTTTCTGATTTGAAACATAACTTTTCATAGAAATAATTGTATCTCCCTCTTTTCCAAACCAAAAAGTTATTTCGTTGTCGGTTGTTTTAGAATAACCTCTGACAATTCCTTGTTTAATAAAGTAGATATTGTTTTCGATTTTGTCTGCTCTTAACAAGATATGTCCCTTTGAAAAACCCACTTCATCAATATGCTTTTTAAGCGTCTGCTTAGATGTTTGTGGCAATATATATATGTTGTCAAGAATGTTGTCTATATTCATTTGAGGGGTTTCGGTAAGGTTGCCTATAACGGACCAGAGCTTGGCGCCGTGGCCGTTATATCGGTTGCTGCGTGTAGAACGACTAAATTGCAATTTCGGAGCAGAATTATCAATACCAACTACTCAGCGGCCATGTCGCTAAGCTCGTGTTATGCGGGGTTGCCATATTTAGAAATATTCCCCGTCCTGATTTGTTGCTATGAAAAACGCAAATGTTGAGTCCCACGACAAATACACTTTCCTCGGAGCGCACCGCCGGGCATGGGATGCCCTCAATAAGCGATGGAAGATTGAGCCACCGGGACGGCAGATCTCAACGGGAAGGAAATGACGGGCGAAGAGAAAGATTACGAAGCGGAATTAGAGTAGTTTCGACAATCTCGCATAACGTTTTGCGGCTTGGCGTAGTGGCGGATTTTTACCACAGATGTTGATACGAAGCACAACTGTTTGTTGACCCACAAAACTGTCAACCGAAGCACTGAACCCGCCATTACGCCAAACCGCTGTTAGTGGCTGGGCTTCTTTGCTTTCTGTCGTTAGCAACATTTCTTGTCTTGTTGTATTGGCGGACATTTTACACTTCCGTAACTACAATAAACACAACAATCTCCTTGTTTTGGTTTCAGAACGGTCTTGCAATTTTCACATTCGTAAAAATATTGGCAGGCATCAGTCGGCATAGTTTCTTCTTTCTTATGTCTGCAGTTTGGGCAAGTAATTGTTGATTGTAATATGATTTCCATTATTTCTCTTTTTTGTCTGTTACTGAATAACCTGTTGATTTAATCGCTTTCTCAATTTCGGCAGTTGAAGTTTTTGAATTGTCAAACTCTATGATAGCGTTTCCACTTTCATAGGACGCTGTTGATTTGATTATGCCCGTTAACTTATTCACTTCGTGGTTTACGTGTTCTTCGCAACTTGCACAAGTCATTCCGATAATGGTAAACTCAACTGTCTGAATATTTGTTTTGTCAACAACAATTACTTGCTTCTCTGTCTTTGAATAGAAAATATGAGCATACATTGGAAAGGCAAGCATAAGTCCTGCGAAAACTGTTACAATACCGAGAAACATTTTGCTTTGTGTGAATTTCGGTTTCTCGTCCGTTTCACAATTGCAGTCAATTTGTTTTTTTGGTTTTAGTTTTTGATACCAAGCGAAACCAAGCACTAAAATTGTCAAGCCGATGAAGTAGGGTCTTGCCGGCTCAAGCCAAGAAAAAGTAGAAGCAAGTCCGCTTGTCCCTGCTACAAGTGCTAAAACAGGTGTAATGCAACAAAGTGAAGCTGCAATTGCGGTAAAAAGTCCTGCACCTAAAATTTTGTTTTCTGATTTCATATTGTTTCCAAGATTTTGTTTTCGTCAAGAATTTTGAAAAACGGTTTAAGCATATTTTCATACTCCTTTGTCAATGAGTAAAAAATAGTTTGTGCTTGTCTTTCCGTTTCAATTAGTTTTCGGTCTTTTAGTTTTCGTAGGTGTTGCGAAACTGCGGAAATTGTCATACCGAGAATGTCGCTTAGGTCGCAAACGCAAAGCTGTTTTTCTTCATAAAGCAGATACAAAATTTTCAGTCTTACGTTGTTACCTGCCAATTCAAGTCCTTGTGATAAGTAGTCAAAAGTTCCATTGAGTTCTGAAACCCTGTCTTTACAGCGATTGATTTGTTTAATGTCCGCCTGTTGTCTAATGCAAGAAATGTTGTCCATACGGCAAAGTTAGTCAATTTGTTTATTTAAGCAAATGCTAAAATACAAAATGTCAAAATAAACCCGATTTTGTCTGTCGGGTTGTGTCGTCTTGGCCTTGCCACTAACATTTGTGTTTACGCAATATTTCACAAAGCTACCTGTATCATTCAGTCCATACGTATTTCCATTTTATCTATCGGGCTGTGCATCCTGAATTTGTTTGCATCGGTAATATGTGTATATATTTCTGTGGTTTTCAGTGAATTATGGCCCAATGCAGCTTGAATTTGCCTTAGATCTACTCCTGCTTCAAGCATATGGGTGGCGTAGGAGTGCCGGAGGGTGTGCACTGTAGCGTATGCATCAGCTCCTGAACGTTGCAATGCCCTGTGAAAGACGGCTTGCACACTCCGGGCACTGTAGGGGCCTCCGTCCGGGCCTTCAACAAACCATATCGAACCGGATATATTTCCAGGTATTTTTGCATTAACAGGGCCATCCTGTCCGGCAGTATTACATATCGGTCTTTTTTCCCTTTACCGGCTTTGATCAGAATCCTCTTCTGGCCGCGGTCAATATCGGCCTTGCGAAGTTTGATCAATTCACTGATCCTGAGTCCACAGGCATAGATTAGCGTCAACATGGTCCGGTGCTTGAGGTTCTCACAAGAATTGAGCAGCCGGTTCACCTCATCCAAACTCAGCGTCCCAGGTAATTTTATTGGTCTTCTCGGACGGACCTCCCAAAAGGCACGAGCCTCATTCCTGATTTTTTCAAAATAAAATTTTAAGGCATTAATTATAGTATTCTGATACGCTTCAGACCACTTGTTTTTTTCGATTTCGCTCCGGAGCCACCGTTTGAAATCTTCCAGGGTCCAGTCCTTTGGATGCATTGACCGGCACTGGTACAGAAAGTATTTAAAGGAACTGCAATAGGTACGGATAGTATTGAGGCTGTAACGCTGTACATATAACTGAGTATAATAGGTGTCGAATTCCGCCTGAAGATCCGAAGGTAAATTACGCTCCGCGGATTTATCCGCAGGTGCCCTGGTATCCGTTTTGACTATTTCAAAGGCGGCCAAAGATTCCTGGCACCGTCTCCACACCTCTTTTTCATAAGGAATACACCAGCTTTTGGTACCGGGGTTCCAATGACTCCGGGGTATTTTTTTAATCAATGCATTGCAGGCCGGATCAAAATGCTCAGTCCGTATACCTATATGTTTTTGGCCCCGGGTTTCGATAGGAAATATAAAGATCTTCATAGTGGTTATTTTTTTATAAGTATGACAAAGGCCCGCCTGAATCACCGGGTGTTCAATCTTCCATTTAGCTAAAATAAAACCTAAACCTATAATTTTCAAGACATTAGCTTATTTCTTTTGACGGATGGCTATATTAACCATTTGTAGGCGGGTATTAATCGTTTGTTGTCGAATGTAGCCGGATGTATCCGTTTGTAGGCGGAAATAAAAGATGATTGGTAAAGTGTCCGCCAGGACCACAGATCCACTGTCCAAACTGGCAAACTGCCTAACTGATAAACTGACTAACTAAATAACTCTCTAATATACTTCCCCTGACCATCCGGCGTCGTATACACCGGCCTTCCCTCCACCTCGTAATGGGTGTCCGGGGAGATGCCCAGGGCATGGTAGATGGACTGATGGACCTGGTCGATGACAATGGGCTCGGTGATGGCGCTGAAAGGCCTTTCGGGAGCCGTTTCACCGATCACCTGACCTTTTTTCACACCGCCTCCCCAGAAGATCATGCTGCATCCTTCGGTAAAATGACGGTGCATTCCGTAATGCACGAGCTCCTCCACCTTTTCCGGAACGTCCACCTGGTCAAGCACTTTCTGGTCCGGACGTCCTTCGATCAGCATGTCGCGGCTGAATTCACTGGCCAGGATCACCAGGGTTCGGTCCAGCAGTCCTCTCTCATGCAGTTCAGTGATCAATTGGTGAATGGGTTGGTCCACCTGTTTTTTCATCTCCAGGGCGCGGGTATGCCCGTTTTCATGGGTGTCCCAGCCGAGGAAGGGTTCATATTCCGTGGTGACACTGATAAACCGCGCTCCGCGTTCGACCAGTCTCCGGGCCATCAGGCAACCCAGGCCAAAGCGGCCGGTATTATATTGATCGTATATCTCTTTGGGCTCTTCATGCAGGTCAAAGGCTTTGGCTTCCGGGGATTTTAGCAGGGCATAGGATCTTTCCATGCTGCGCATCAGGGATTCCTGCTGATATTCATGTGCATTGGCCAGGGGGCCGGCCTTGACCAGTTCCCGGTAGAGTTTTTGCCTTCTTTCAAAATGGGCGAGGTCCATGCCGGCGGGCGGGGAAATGCTCTCCAGGCCATTCACCGGGTCGGGGATGCTGAAGGGTCCGAATTCCGATCCCAGGAATCCGGCGGAATGAAAAGCTTTAAGTTCTTCGCCTTCTCCCACGGTAAACCTCTGCCCGATATCAATAAATGCGGGCATGACTTCCTGTTTTGGGCCCAGTTCTTTGGCGATCCAGGCGCCGATATGGGGTGGCTGGATGCTCTGCGGCGGGGGGTAACAGGTATGCCAATGGTATTGGTGCCGGGTATGCAGGATAAAACCAAGGTCCGCAGCGCGGTAGGATCGGATCAGGGTACCCAGGTGCATGGTATCGGCGATCCTTTCCAGGCCTTCGGAAAAACGGATACCGTCCAGGCGGGTGGGTATGGAAGGAAAGGTACTGAATACGGATGCGCTGTCCATGCCTTTTACGAAGGGGCTGTATTTTTTTGGATCAAAAGTCTCCGTATGGGCCATTCCACCAGCCATCCAAAGGAGGATCACCGAATCTGCAGTGGATGGAAGGGAATGCCTGCCCGTTTTGCATCCGGCGAGAAAGGGAAGGCCGGAGACTCCGGTAGACAGGCCGGCCAGGGTGGCCAGTCTCATTTTCCCAATAAATTCTCTTCTCGTCAGTTCCATGGTTCAGATCATTTGGAATTCAGGGGACATCAGCAGGGCCCAGATGATATCCGCCACGCTTTCCTTCCCGGGATGCCCTTTATAATATTCCATCAGTTTTGTTTTTTCTTTCGCGGAGGGAATTCTTCCAAGGAGGTGCAGGTAGAGGCGGTCAATCATATCTGATTCCTTGCCCTGGTATTTATTTACCCAGTTTGCAGAACCTTCCCGAACCCTTTGGTGCAACAAGGGATCGTTTTGCAGTGCGATGGCCTGTAACAAGCCGGCCTCCTGGCTCCTGGCCGTGGTCACGTTCTCCCGGGTTGGACGGCCCAGGGCTTTCAGGAAAGGGTCTGCACTGACCAGGGAAGCCCTCGAAAACGGGGGCTGCTCCTTAGCATCGAAATTAAAATGACGCAACATCCCCCAGTGGCTGCTTGAATACCTTCCATAGCGGTGAATTTTCACCCAATCCCGGTCCTTGTATTTGACCTGTTTCCAGGATTCGCCGGAAACTGTTTTGGAAACCAGCCAGGAGGTATCGGAATAAATCTGCAAAGTATCCTTGTCCGGCAAATGAATGCGCATGTGAAAAAGCAAGCCGGCTGGATTGGCCAGATAACCCTTGTTGATCGCCTTCACGGCTATACAATTTTTTCCTTTGATCAAAGCCTCGCCGGGATCGACGGGCTGAAAATAGCGATAGTCTTTCCCCGAGGTGACCGGTTTGCCATTAATAAACAATTCATATTCATCATCCGCAGTGACCAGGAGTTCTGCCCTCGCCATGGCTGGCAGGTTCAATATTTTCCGGAAATACACCGTGTCCGGCCGGGGCAGCACGATCCGGTCAAATTCTTTTTCAGGGTACCAGATCCAGGCTGCCGGAACATGGTAAGCCCCGGGGTCGAATGAAACCCCGCTGTAGACGGGTTGTATGACTTCGCTGAGGATATCGGCCATCTGTTCTGCCTGAATTCGTTTTTTTGCAGGTCCCCTGAATATAAAATCAGAATTCCTGATTTCCTCCTCGCTTCCATAATCGATGGAACGGGATTGATAAATTTTTGAACTGGTGATCAGCCGGATCAGGTCTTTCAGGCCGGTTCCCTTTTCCACGAAGTCCGCAGCCAGGTAATCCAGCAGCTCCTGGCTCCAGGGTTTCTGGTCCATATCGTCTACCTTGCCGACGATGCCCCGACCCATAAGCCGGGCCCAGATCCGGTTGACCAGGGTCCGGTACAGCCGCCCGTTTTGGGCTGAGGTCATCACCTCAGCCAGTTGTACAAGTCGGTCCGGCAGACTATCGGCGGTAATCGGGCCAAGCTGAGGATAGATAAAAGCCGGTTCGGCGATCGTCCCGGTGGCGACATCGCAACGGTACATTTCCAGCGGCAATTTGGAAAAAACGCTGGCGAAACCATAGGATTGGGCCAGGCTCAGGTTGTTTACAAAACTGTTGTGACAGGAAGCGCATTTCAGATTGGTGCCCAGCAGGCTCTGGGATATATTTTGGGCAGCCTGCATTTCGACGCGCTGGCTCGAATTGACATCCCCTCTCCATTGAATGCCTGCAATGAACCCTTCCGAAGCCGGGTGGGGATTGACCAGGCTTTTAACCATGCGGGTATAGGAACTGTCTTCATAAAGCGAGCTGTAAAGCCAGGACGATATTTGTTTTCTCCCCCCGGTGATAAAGCCGGTTCCTGAATAATCATTCCGGAGCAGGTCATTCCAGAAACTGAGCCAATGCAGGGCATAGTTTTCCTGGTCCGCCAGCAGTCTGTTTATGATATGATTTCTTTTATCCGGGTCCTCATTGGCCAGAAAGGCGGCCAGGCTGTCCGGTGAGGGCAAGAGTCCGGTGATATCCAGGTGGACTTTTCGAAGGAATTCGGCATCCGAAAGGGATTTGGGCCATTTTATTTTATACGTTTTGAAGTAGGACGCGGTAAAACGATCGACTGGATGGCTATGCCCCCCGTCGTATTCGGGAAATATGGGTTTTTCCAGGCTTAGGGGAGCCTCATAGAATAATTGCACCGCGCTGTCTTTCCAGTAAGCGCCGAAGTCAATCCAGGTTTCAATAGCCTTGACCTGTTCCGGGCTGAGCGCCTGGCCTTTTTTAGGCATGGCCTCCCGGTTGCTCCTTGGCAATTTGAGCCTCCTGATCATTTCGCTTTTTGAAGCATTTCCGGGTACCAGGACTGGCCCTTCTTCGCCTCCTGCAAGGACCGCTTCATAGGTATCCAGTGCAAGCATGCCTTTTCTTTTTTCTGAACTGTGGCATTGGAAACACCGGTTGGTCCAGATGGCCCTGACCTTTATATTGAGGGCACCGAGCAGGGCGGTATCTGCCTTTTTACCCTGCTTTTTAATATCCCGGATGATCCGGGTCAGTTCGGGATCTTCCGGCTTTTCTTCCAGACGCAGGAAGGAGAGGGTCCCGATCAGAAGCAGGTTTGCAAGAAAAAGGATCCGGTTAATCATTGAATTCAAAAGGCGGTCAAATTAGAAAAAAAAGATAAACAATTTATGAAGGAGGAAGGGAGGAAGGCGAAAGGCGAAAGGTCAAAGGCGAAAGTTCAAAGGCGAAAGGCGAAAGGCGAAAGGCGAAAGGAGCACAAGTACACATTGATCATGGCTGAAAGCCGATAGCTCAAAGCTGTGCATGTTGCACAACTCATAAAAAACACATTAAATTATTCGGTTATGTGATCTCGGATTTTTATCTTGTTAGAGATCAAACTACGAGATATGCAAGGGAAGAAACAATTAAATGAGAAGCTATTCCTGCAATTTCA
>JAKQHS010000125.1 GCA_029557915.1 Bacteroidota bacterium
CTTACGTTTCAATTCCTCGCTAAAAGTGCGACGCTGCCGTTCTGTTGTGCTCATTTTAAAATTGACTTTGTAATTCATATGTTAACGTTTTTAAGTGTTTTTCAACCTTAAAAACGGTCAACCTCTGTCAGGCATTGACAACCCTGAAGCCTCGGGAGAGCTTGGTCTTACCAACTTACTAACTTACTAACTTGGTAACTTGCCAACTAAGCTCTAATTCTTACTCTTTGCCACCTTGCCTTCATTCGTACGGATCAGGTCCTGGAGGATCAGCACGCTTTCTTCGAGATGCACATCCTTTTTAATATTCCGGAACCATTCTTCCTGCCTTTGTTCGAGGGTTTTTACATCGGTGAGGGCCAGGTCGGATGCGGTAAAACTGGCTGAAGGACTGGGTTCCAGGCGGGTGTTGCGGTCGTTGAGCATGCTGAATTTTTCGGATTCGACATGACGGCGGGATTCATCCTTGCGGTATTGGTCGAGGTTGAGCGAGGCTGTCGTCTGGTCCCTGAGGCTTTTTAGCCGGAGTGCGTTTTCATCAATAAGGTTGAATACCTTGCTGGTATCCGTCCTGTTTTTACTCAGGGTGCGCAACTGGTCCAGGTTGTCTATGGTGAACACATTTTGCTGATAGGAGAGTTTGGGCAGTTCGGTCCATTCCATCGCATGATCGTATTCCCTTTCCCCGATCTCGAGGTATTTATAGGTATCCGGCAGTTCGATGTCCGGCTGCACGCCGCGGAGCTGGGTGGAGCCGCCGTTGATCCGGTAAAATTTCTGCACGGTCACTTTGATTTCGCCCAGGGGTTTATAGGCCTGCAGACCGTTGACCACGCGGTCCAGGGGGAAAAACCGTTGTACGGTACCCTTGCCGAAAGAGGTTTTCGACCCGACGACGACCGCTCTTTTGTAATCCTGGAGGGCGGCGGCGAGAATCTCCGAAGCGGAGGCGCTGTATGAATTGGTCATCACGACCAAAGGTCCGTCATAGACCACGGAGGCGTCGCGGTCCTGCATCACGGTGGGATTTCCCGATTTGGATTTGACCTGGACGACCGGGCCGGTTTCAATAAACTGCCCAACCATATCCACCACCTCGGTGAGGGACCCTCCCCCGTTGAACCTGAGGTCGAGAATGATGCCCCGGACTCCCTGGCTTTGCAGTTTTTTAATTTCATTGGCCACATCCCTGGAACAGCTCTTGCCGTTGTTGTCTTCAAAATCGGAATAGAAACTGGGCAGGCTGATAAATCCGATTTTATCCGTCATGCCCGGGATCTCCAGGATGGCAGACTTGGCCCAGCCTTCTTCCAGGATCACTTCATCGCGGACCAGGTGAATTTCTTTGGAGGTGCCGTCTTTTTTCTTTACGCTCACGGTGACCCCGGTTCCTTTTTTGCCCCGGATGAAGGTGACCACTTCATCGACCCGCATCCCGATCACATCCTTAGGTTCGGCGCCGTCCTGGGTAACCCGGATGATCAGGTCGTCCACCTCCAGTTCCTTGTTTTTGGCTGCCGGGCCTCCGGGTATGATGCTGGTGACTTTGACATAATCTTTTTCCTGTCCCAGCCTTGCGCCGATGCCTTCGTACTTACCGGACATCTGCATATTGAAGTCCTCCTTGTCTTTGGGTGAAAAATAATTGGAGTGCGGGTCAAAATATCCGGTGATGGCATTGAGGTAAGATTCAAACCAGACCTTGTCGTCCAGCTTGCCCAGGCGGGAAAAATAATCGTCATAGGTGTCTTTCACTTTTTCACGGGCTTCCGCCTGCAGGTCGGCCAGGGACTTTTTGGGGGCGCCGGACTGGTCTTTATCCTGCTCATCCAGGCGGTCGGCTACCTTGGAGGCAATTTCATATTTGATCAGTTTTTTCCAGTACGCTTTGAGCTCGGCCTCGTTTTTGGCATACTGCATTTTATCCGGGTCCAGCTCAATGGTCTCATTCCCTTTAAAATCATAGTTATGTTTGATCGCTTCTTCGTAATACCCCTGGGCCCGGGTCAGGGAGGACTTAAAAAGCCGGGCGGCCAGGTAATGAAATTCCAGGCTGCGGCCTTTCACTTCTTCATCCAGCCGGAGTTCAAAAGGCTTTAATTGACCGATTTCGTTTTGGGTAAAAAAACGTTTGGACCCGTCGAGGTCCTGGAGATGGCTTTTGTAAACCGCCTTGGAAAAGTCGTCGTTCAGCTGCTGGGGGCGGAAATGGGCTTGTTCCAGGACCTGCATGACCGTATGCAGGATCACGGCTTCCTTGGACCCGTCGGTTTCCGGCATACCCTTTTTACCGGCTGAGAAAACAAAAAACAAAACGGCAATGCCCATGGCAAACAAAGAACCTCTCATAATCCATTTAGATTTTAAACTCATGCTAATAAACCGAAAACCCGGCTGTAAGGCTGTTAAGATTTAAATAAATGTTTAAAACAAGAGGATAAATATAAGGGAATTGGCAAAAGAGCGGCGGGGTCATTCCCCAAGCCATGTCTTAAACGCCTTCGCCCTTTCCCGGCTCACCAGAATCTCTTCCTCCGGGTCGGGTTCCATTTCAACCTTCAGTTTTGAATTAAACCAGGGGTGCACCGCCTTGATGGCCTGCCGGGAGATCAAAAACTGCCGGTTGGCCCTGAAAAACTCGTCCGGATCCACCTGATTTTCAATTTCTTCCAGGGTATAGGCCAGGATATATTTTTGTTTATCCCGGCTCAACAACTGGGGGACCCCATGACTTACCATAAAGAGGGCGGTATTACCAGCCTCGACCGAAATCCATTTTTGACCCTTTTTTACCAGGAATCGTTCCCGGTACTCGGTTTTCCGGGGGATCATTTCCCGGATGAGATTCGCCAGCTTCCCCGCACCTTGACCGGAAGCATGGACCGTTCGCTCAAATTTCCGTAGGGCGATGGACAACTCCTCCTTGTTGATGGGTTTGAGCAAATAATCGATGCTGTTGACCTTAAAAGCCTGAATGGCATATTCGTCATAAGCGGTGGTGAAGATGACGGGGGCATCTACCCTGTTTTTGTTAAAAATTTCAAACGACTTGCCGTCACCCAGTTCTATATCCATGAATATCAGGTCGGGTTCAGGATGCTGCTTCAGCCAGTCGGTCGTCTCCCGGACGCTCCGCGTGATGCCGCAGACCTCATATTCCGGCCGGATTTCCTGTAGCAAATTCTGCAATCTTTTGCTCAGCAGGGCTTCGTCTTCCACGATGAGCACTTTCATGCGCGCCCTCCCGGAATTAAGGGTAAATGAACCATGAACCGGTCTTCCGTCTCCACGATTTCGACGTCTTTCTGATGCATGAGTTTGTATTTGGTCATGATGTTTCGGAGCCCGACTTTGTTGGACAAGCCGATGTTGTTTTTACGTTGCAAATTATTGCTCACGGTCAGGATGCCGTCCGGTGTGACGGAGAGTTCTATTTTTAATGGTTTTTCCGGCAGGATAATATTGTGTTTGATGGCATTCTCGACCAGGGGCTGGAGGGTCAGGGTCGGAAGTTTATAATCCATCCAGGCTTCGTCAATGCGAAGGTCTATCGAAATTCCGTCCCCAAACCGGTTTTTGAAAAGTTGAAAATAAGCCTTTAGGAATTTCAGTTCTTCCCTTAAGGTCGCGGATATTTTTTCGTTGGCCTGCAGCAGGTACCGGTACACGGCCGACAGGTCATCCACAAACTGCACCGCTTTGTTGGGGTCTTCCAGGATCAGGGAGGAAAGGGAGCCCAGGCTGTTGAATAAAAAGTGCGGGTTGATCTGGTTTTTCAGGGATTCCAGCTGGGTCTGCAGGTTCCTTGCTTTAAGTTCCTCGGCCTCCACGACCGCTTCTTTCCACTTCATGAAAAAATAGAGGGCTTCGTAAATGCCGGTCACGATGATGACAAACAGCAGGGCCACAAAAATGGCTTCCAGATAGGCCTCCAGCGGAAAGGGATATTCGGACCAAAGCGCGGTTTTATCATAAATCCAGAGGTTGAACCAGCGGATGAATACGGTCACGGGGACCGTGCCGGCCAGCGTCCAGGCTATCCGTTTCGGGGTTTGGTTTAATGCAGGGAACCGCCTCCGGAAATAGAGGATCACCAACCGGATGCTTTCCCAGACCGCGAAGGTTTCAAGCAGGGAGAAAAAATAAATGCCCCAGAACCCAAATCGCTGATCGCCCGATTCGTTCCTGTTGTAAAAGATCAGGTGGGCCATCAGGGCAATAAAAGGGATACCCAGCAACCGGAACCAGGTATCCTTCAAGCCCGCCTTTTTATTCATGTCTTCCTGATTTCATTTCAAGGCCGGAAGTTTCAATTGAATTTAGCCACATAGTTACACAATTCATTTTTCAGGTCGGTGATTTTAAACAAATAAGGGCCAAACAACTGACGTCCCACATTGGTCTGGATGTAAAGGTAGGTATCGTTGCCGGGGAAATAGATGAACTGGGTACTGTTGCCAATGCCATCCCCTTCGTGTCCGTATTGAAGTTGGCCGCCGTAATGGTAACATTCCAGGCCCAGCCCGTATTCAGCCAGGCCGGAGGCTTTACCGGTGAACCATTTTTTCATTTCCTGAAGAGAAGATTCATTCACCAGTCTCCCGTTTAACAGGGCGGTGTAGAACCGGATCACCGCTTCCGGGCTTGCGGCAAGCCCCCCGAAAGCATTGCTGGCCCTGGCCAAAGCGCCGTTCCAGGTCTTGCAATTTTCAAGCTGTTCATTGGCATAACGGTCAAAATAATAATCCGGAAAGCCGAGGGATTCCGTCTGCTCAGCCGACAGGCCGTACCAGGCATCCTGCAGGATCGTGGGCTCCAGGATTTCCTCTCTCAATAAGGTGGCATAGGATTTTTGGCTGATTTCTTCCAGGATGGCATGCATCAACAGGTAGTTGGTGTTGGAATAAGTGAAATCGGTCCCGGGTTCATACAACAAGGGTAGCCCGGCAATCATATCGACCATTTGGTCGGGACTGGGTTGGTGCAGGGGATCATTAAGTTGGCCCACCATAAATTCAGGCAGTTCCGTAACGTTGACCAGTCCTGAGGAATGATTGAGCAGCTTGCGCAGGGTGATTTTTTCAACCGATGGGACCTTTGGCCAGATCCTGGAAGGCAGGTAATCTTTAATGTTGCGGTCCAGGTCGAGATTTCCTTTTTCGACCTGCTTCAGGACCAGCACCGCGGTAAAGGTCTTGGTGATGCTGAATTGCCAGGAAGGGGTACAGGGTTCGAAGGCCGACCTGGATTCCAGGCGGGCATATCCACGCGTGGCGAAAAACCAGCCATCCTTGTTTTTCAGCATGACTTCCGCGCCGGGCAGGCCTTTGGCGACATATTTGGCGAGTATGGCCTGGAGGGAATCTTTCATCGGATGATTGGTATTGAACACCCTTAGATTTTCACAGGAACCAGGATTGCCCGGTATGTCCTCCCGGGTACAGGACAAAAGAATAAAAACTAAAAGCCAGATGGGGAAAAGAAGATAAATTTTCATGACAGAATTTATTTATTGATTTTTAAACCGAAAGAATAACTGGACAAAGGCAAAAAGGAAAGGTCGGGGCTGTAGCCAAACACACCCTGTACCTGGTAGGCCAGGTAAGGACTCAGCCTGATATTCTGAATTTTGACCGACCGATAGCCCAGGCTTAACTGGAGGGGCACCTGGAACAAGCCCTTGAATTTTTTGCCTTTCTGCCAGTCCTGTCCATCCCAGGTAAGGGTGGAACCAGGATAACCCGACAGCCTATACCCAATGCCCGTACCTAAACCCAATTCGAGGTGTTTCGCGATCACCGGAGTAAACCGGGCGACCAACTGCGCAAAAGACGCGTCCCCCATGGATTTGCTCCCGGACAATCCAAACTGGAAACCCATGGAAAATACCTGCCTGCTGCCCGTATGATGATAGACCCCGAATTGGGTAATCAGACCCGTAGGATCATATTTAAGATTTTTAACCGGTGCATATACGGAATGGGTACCGGCCGCCAGATCGACTTGCCAGGAGGATGCAGGGGATTGCGCCCGCAGCCATGAGAGGGTCATCGTACCCATTGCCAGGAGAATGGATAACTTCATTTTTTTCATTTCAATTGATTTTTATTTCCCTGCAAATTGGGAGGAGGAGGGATGGAGTGAAAGTGGTTTTTGGGTCAAACGGAGAAATGGGGGTGTGAAACGGAGAAATTAGGAGTTAGAAGCTGGGAGTTAGAAGCTGGGGGAGGCCTTGTGCCCGGCATTCCTGCGAATTCAAAGTCGGTCCCGTATTCAATTGGCGTAGCTGGGAAGCGGTTTGGGCGAGCGCTCCCATCTTCCATCTGCCAGCTCCCAGGAGTTAGAAGCTAGAAGCCAGGGATGCCTTATGCCTGGGGATTCCTGCAAATTCAAAGTCGATCCCTGTATTCAAATGGCCTAGCTGCGAAGCGGTTTTGGCGAGCGCCCCTAGCTTCCAGCAGCCAGGAGTTAGAAGCTAGAAGTTAGAAGCTAGGAGTTAGAAGTCAGGGAGGCCTTGTGCCTGGGGATTCCTCCAAATTTAAAGTCGATCCCTGTATTCAAATGGCCTGGCTGGGAAGCGGTTTGGGCGAGCGCCCTAGCTTCCAGCTTCCAGCTCCCAGC
>JAKQHS010000132.1 GCA_029557915.1 Bacteroidota bacterium
TAACACTAGATCCTTTAATAGGCCCAAACGCCTAAATTTCTACTTAGTGCTTAATCAATAATAGCGGAGGACTACTTCGTCTTATAGGTCGTTAACCTGGAAGCTTAGTTAGGTCACCTCCGCTATTTTTTTAAGTTTCAATAATTGTACCGGATGATAACAAAGAAAAAAGTAACAAAAAAGAAATGCATTAATAATAATGGTAATATGTTTTAAAATACCATATTACAAGTCTAAAGGAAGCTTAGCTTCGGCCCCACATTTAGATTTCGCCCAGAAAACATATAATGATATTGTCTCGTATAATTGGGGATCCCAATGGTGCCTTTAGGCACGTCATATGCGTAGCTCATACGGGCAGGTTATTTCGTCCCATCCGGGACGATATCAAATCCCAAAATTATATGCTACCCGTATGAAATCCCTACGGGATCAAATGGCCCATGTTTGGACGAAGCTTAGCTTCCGTCCATCCACTCATTTAAAAATTTTCCTCCGCGATCTCCCTCCCTCCGTGTGAACCATGTTAGGACGAAGCTCAGCTTCTGCCCATCACGCCATTTAAAAATTTTCCTCCGTGATCTCCGTTTGGACGAAGCTTAGCTTCGGCCTCACATTTGGATTTCGCCCAGAAAACATATAATGATATTGTCTCGTATAATTGGGGATCCCAATGGTGCCTTTAGGCACGTCATATGGGTAGCTCATACGGGCAGGTTATTTCGTCCCATCCGGGACGATATCAAATCCCAAAATTATATGCTACCCGTATGAAATCCCTACGGGATCAAATGGCCCATGTTAGGACGAAGCTTAGCTTCCGCCCATCCACCACTTTAAAAATTTTCCTCCGCGATCTCCCTACCTCCGTGCGCTCTTGACCGATAAAACCTTATTTTTACAACCTTTTAAATAAAAAATATGCGTCCGTTTTTTTATACCCTCCTCCTCCTGATCCTGTGGATTCCCCTACAACAGTCCTGTTCGCCCGCTGGCAAAGGCCATGTCCTGGTTTTTTCCCTGACCAAAGGTTACCGTCATGCCTCCATAGAAAAAGGGCAGGAAGCGATTAAAAAACTGGGTGCTGAAAACGGCTTTGAAGTCACGATCAGCGAAGACCCGGGCTTGTTTACGGATGAAAGCCTTCAGCATTTTTCGGCGATTATATTCCTCAGTACGACGGGCGATATCCTGAACAGCAACCAGGAGGCCGCCTTCATGCGCTATATCCAGGCCGGCGGCGGTTTTGTGGGCATCCACGCGGCGGCCGACACGGAATACGGCTGGCCCTGGTACGGCAAACTGGTCGGGGCCTATTTCCACAGCCACCCCAAACAACAAAACGCCACCATCAGCGTATTCTGTGACGGACATGCATCCTGCACCCATCTCCCTACCGAATGGAAACGCTGGGATGAATGGTACAATTACCGCGATGTGTCCCCGGACATTAAAGTCATCGCTTCCTTGAACGAGAGCAGTTACGAAGGCGGCAATATGAACGGCAAACATCCCATCTCCTGGTACCATGAATACGACGGGGGGCGCTCCTTTTACACCGGCCTGGGCCATACCGATTCCTCCTTCGTGGAAGAACCTTTCCTCAAACACCTGTTGGGAGGCATCCGGTACGCCATGTCAAAGAAAAAGCCGGATTACAGCAAGTCCTATACTTTGGACGCTCCGGAAGAAAGCCGCCTGGAAAAAACGGTTCTCGCGTCCAACCTGGACGAACCCATGCAGATGGCCCCGATGAAGGATGGCAGCGTTTTGATCGCCGAACGAAAGGGCAACCTGAAATTATACAATCCGAATACCGGCCTGATCGAATATGTAGCCAGTATGCCGGTTCACAGCAAATTTGAAGATGGACTTCTGGGCATGGCCCTGGACCCCGATTATGAAAACAACCACTACCTCTACCTCTTCTATTCTCCGGTAGGTGAAAAATCCGTTCAGCACGTTTCCCGCTTTGTTTTCAACAATAAGGAACTCGACCTTTCCAGCGAAAAACTGATCCTGGAGATTCCGGTCCAACGCGAACAATGTTGCCACAGTGCAGGGTATATCAAATTCGGAAGGGACGGATTGTTCTACATCTCCGTAGGCGACAACACCAATCCATTTGCATCGGATGGCTTCAACCCCATCGATGAACGGCCGGGCCGCATACCCTGGGATGCCCAGAAGTCTTCTGCCAACACCAATGACCTGAGGGGTAAAATCCTCCGGATCAAAATCAATCCGGATGCCAGTTATGATATTCCCGAAGGCAATCTTTTTAAACCGGGAACGCCCAAAACCAGGCCTGAAATCTTCGTGATGGGTTGCCGCAATCCGTTCCGTTTTTCCATCGATGCCAGAAGGAACCTGGTCCATTGGGGTGACGTTGGGCCCGACGCGGGGAAAGACAGCGTTGGCCGCGGCCCAAAAGGTTATGACTTTTTCGGCCAGGCCGGCACGGGCGGGGGTTTTTTCGGATGGCCTTACATCCGGGGCAATGGCCACCAGTACCACGACTATGATTTTGCAACCGGTAAAAGCGGAGAAAAATTTGACCCGGCCCATCCCGTCAATAATTCACCCAACAACACCGGCTTGAACGAACTTCCTCCCTATAAAGCCCCCAAGGTCTGGTACTCCTACGACCAGTCCCCTGAATTTCCCTTCGTCGGTACCGGGGGTAAAAACCCGATGGCCGGCCCGGTATATTACAGCGATGATTTTAAAGACGCGCCCAATGCCTTCCCCTCTTATTATGACGGCAAGTTGTTTATCTACGAATGGATGCGGCGCTGGATTTATGTGGTAACCCTGGACAAGGACCACAACTTCATCAAATTTGATCCTTTCATGCCCTCCACGGTATTTGCCAACCCGATGGATATGGAATTTGGCCCGGACGGTTCTTTATATGTACTCAATTACGGCACCGGATGGTTTTCACGCAACGCGGATGCCCAATTGTTTAAAATCAATTTTAACGGAGGCAACCGTCAGCCGCTGGCTAAAATGAACCTGGACAAGATGACCGGTGCAGCCCCGCTCACCATCACCGCCAGCGCATCGGAATCCATGGACGCCGACCAGGACAACCTGACCTATCAATGGTCAATCAACGGCAGGCCGCGGGCTACCGGGTCTCAGGCCAAGCTGGTGATTGAAACGCCCGGGTCCTATGACATCACCCTGGTGGTCACGGATGAAGCAGGCGCCAAATCCACTACCCATGAAAAAGTGCTCGTGGGCAATGAAATGCCCGTAGTGAACATTGAAGTATTTGGCAACAAATCCTTTTACTGGCCCGGGAGAAAAATTCCGTATGCCATCACCATCAGGGACAAGGAGGACGGATCCAGCGAGACCGGCACACTCAGTCCGCAAAATATCCAGATCGCCTCGACTTATATCAAGGAAGGACAGGATATGGCACAGCTCGCCGCCGAAGGCCACCTGGCGGGAATGAACCGGTCCCCCTTCGAAACCGGCCGCCTCCTGATAGAAAAATCAGACTGCAAAACCTGCCATACCGTGGACAAGGCCATCAACGGCCCCTCCTATACCCAGATTTCACAGCGTTACCAGGGAAAAGCCGGTATTGAGCCAGTACTGGTTCAAAAAGTAATTACAGGCGGTCTGGGCAATTGGGGCGACCGCGCAATGGCTGCTCACCCGCAACTGAGCGAAGCGGAAGTGAAACAGATGGTCAGTTATATCCTCTCCCTTGCGGCTCCGCAGGGCGGAGAAAGCGCTGCGGTGTCCAATATGCTGAGCGGGGTCATCGATGTCAAAGAGAGCGGAGGCGGTACCTATGTTATCTCCGCCGGATACACCGACCGGGGGTACAATGGAATGGCCCCTTTGTCCAAACAAACGACCTATAATCTCCGGAGCCCTGTTCTGGCAGCCCATATGCCGGATTTCAAGTCAAAAGGCGTCTCCGCATACGAAGGCAATGGCATGAAGGTTTCCATCGTAAACAGCGGGGGCTATATCGGCTTTGACGATATTGATTTTGAGGACCTCAAGGGCATGGACCTGACCTACCTGGCCAGCCAGGCGGGGAGGGCCATGATTTACCTGGACGATCCGGAGAATGGAAAACTCATAGGCGAGGCGGAACTGGTGCCCAGCGATATCCAGGCCGCCCCGAAAGTCATGACGGCCAATCTCAACCTGAAGTTTACCAAAGACGTTCACAAACTTTATATCGTGTATGCCCCGGCTGATTCCACGGCGCAGGGAGGCATGTTCATTCCTTCGCGGATTGAGTTGAAGTTCGGCGAAGGATTATAGGAGTTTCTTTAGGCGTCCTCGCCTAAAGTTGTACACATTGATTACTTTTTTTTGTACAAGCCTCAGGCAGGACACCCTGAAACAACCACAGGAATTATTGAGTCATGTATTTCTAAATCAATTCAACAGTTCCGCCATTCCGCAATTCCACATTGCATTGAGCCTATTCAGAGAGGGGCAGCAATAACTTATCCAGGCTTTCTTTTACCGTTTCAAAATCAAATCCATAGAGCACCCCTTCCATCTTGGCCCTGATTTCGCTGGTGCAGGGATTTCCAATACTTCCTTCGTGGGTATGATGGATGTTATAATCCGGTTTGTATTGGCCTTTTTCAATGTCGAGGCCCACTTGTTTGTAAGCATCCCGGAAGGGTACTCCCTGCAAGACCAGACGGTTGACTTCCTCCACGCTAAACAGGTAGATGTATTTTTCCTGCAGGATGAGCCCGGTTTGGACGGTAATATGCCGGAGCATGAATGACGACAGGTCCAGCACGGATTTCATTGCCTGGATCCTGGGGAAGAGCACTTCTTTCAGCAATTGGAAATCGCGGTGATAACCGGCCGGTAAATTATGGATCATGAGTTGCACTTCATTGGGCAAGGCGGCAATCCGATTGCAATGGCTCCGGATCAATTCCCATACGTCCGGGTTCTTTTTATGCGGCATGATGCTTGACCCCGTGGTCAGGTCATCGGGAAAAGATATAAATCCAAAGTCCTGCCCCGCGTAAAGACATACGTCCATCGCCAGTTTATTGATGGTGGCCGCCAGGGTAGCCATGGCGAAGCCCAGGGCCAATTCCGTTTTGCCCCTGCTCATCTGGGCGTTGATAACGTTGTAATGCATGTCCTGGAAACCCAGGGCCCGGGTCGTCATGGTCCGGTCCAGGGGGAAAGACGATCCATAACCGGCTGCAGATCCCAACGGATTCTGGTTGGCCAATTGAAAAGCAGACTGCATGGTGCGGAGGTCATCGGCCAGGGCCTCGGCATAGGCGCCAAACCACAGGCCGAATGAGGAAACCATGGCTACCTGCATATGGGTATATCCGGGCATCAGGACTTCCTGGTATTTTGTGCTCAGTTCCTGGAGCAGGTCAAACAGGGTTTGGGTGCCCGTCACCATCTGTTCAATCTCTGCCCTGAAATAAAGTTTCAAAGCCACCAGCACCTGGTCGTTTCTGGACCGGCCGCTGTGCACTTTTTTGCCGGTTTCCCCCAATCTCCGGGTAAGTTCCATTTCAATCTGGCTGTGCACATCCTCGGCCCCCGGTTCGATTACAAATTTTCCCTGCAGGGCCTGATGGTAGATCTGTTGAAGTTCTTTCCGGATTTGCAGGCCCTCGTCCTTGCTGAGCAAGCCGGTGGCCGCCAGCATATCCACGTGTGCGATGGAAGCCAGCGCGTCGTATGGAGCAAGCACCAGGTCCAGTTCCCGGTCGTTGCCCACCGTGAAAACCTCAACCAGCTGGTCCGTCGATTTATTTTTATCCCAAAGTTTCATCTTAAGTCATTTATTTTCCTTCTCCTGAAGTATAGGTATCGAATCCTCAATTCTCAATTCTCAACCCTCAACCCTCAATCCTCAACTCTAAATTTCCAACCCATCCAACAATTCAATATAAATCCTGATCCCCTCCTTTATTTCCTCAATAAGTATAAATTCATCCGCCGTATGGGACCTCGCGGATTGCCCCGGCCCGATTTTTAAGGACAGGTTGGGCATCAGCGCCTGGTCCGAAAGGGTTGGGGACCCATAGGTACTCAATCCTAAACTTAAACCCCTCTGCACCACAGGATGGCTCAAGGGGATCCCCGAGGACTTCAGCCGAAGCGAGCGAGGGGTGAGCACCGACTTCACCCCGGATTGCAGGATATGCAGCATCTCTTCGTTGGTGTACAATTCATTGCTTCGCACATCGATCACATAATGACAGGAATCGGGCACCACATTGTGTTGTTTTCCCGCATGGATGACCGTGACGGTGGCTTTGCTCGCGCCCAGGTGATCCGATACTTTTTCAAACCGGTAATTCCGGATCCATTCAATATCCGGAAGGGCCTCATAGATCGCATTGATGCCTTCGTCCCTGGCGGCATGCCCCGATTGTCCTTTGGACACGGCATCGATCACCATCAGGCCTTTTTCTGCAATGGCCATTTGCATGCCGGTGGGTTCTCCCACAATGGCCAGCTGCACCGGCCCGGTTTCTTCCAAAACCCTGAGGATCCCGTTTTGCCCGGAGATTTCTTCTTCCGCCGAGGCGGCGAAGATCAGTTGATAGGCTTGTTGTTTTTTACAGAGATGGGAATAGGCCATGGCCAGGCATACCACCGAAGCGCCTGCATCGTTTGTACCCAGGCCAAAGATTTTATCCTCCCTCAAAACCGGCTCATGTGGATTAAAGGTCCAGGTTTCCACGGGACGGACCGTATCGATATGGCTGTTGAGCAGGAGGACGGGCCTGGATGAATCGTCCCGCCGGCCCAGGATCAGATTGTTGAGGACTCTTTGTGGTTGAAGGCCCAGTTTGGACAATTCCTCCCCAAGTTTATCGGCTTTCGCATGCTCTTCCCGGCTGTAGGCCGGAATGGGGATGAGCGCCTGCAGGAGGGCGATGGCCTGATCCGTCAGTTGGTGGAGTTCGGTATCATCGATGGGCATATCTGTGTGCCTGAAGTCTGGTATTGATCGATATTCTGGGCAGCACAAATATAAACATCCTGGATGCCTTTGGCCGAGGCTTTAAAAGCGTTTTCCAGTTTTGGGATCATGCCTTTGGATATGATGCCGGCCTCTTTCAACCGGAGATATGCTTCTTTATCGAGTTGCGGGATGACGGATTGGTCATCAAGCTGGTCCAGCAGCACTCCCCTTTTTTCAAAACAATAAATCAGTTTGACCGGGTATTTTTCGACCAGGGCACAGGCCAGTTCCGATGCCAGGGTATCCGCATTCGTGTTGAGCAGGTGGCCCTGGCGGTCGTGGGTAATGGCACAAAGCACCGGAAGAATGCCGTTTTCAAGCAAAAAAGACCAGCGTTTGATAAAAATCTTGGACACATCACCCACCCAGCCGTAATCGATGTCCCTTACCGGCCTCTTTTGGGCCTGTACCAGGTTGAGGTCGGCCCCGCTCAGCCCGAGGGCGTTGACTCCCATGGCTTGCAGGTCGGCCACCAGGCTTTTATTGGTCCAGCCGGCATAAACCATGGTGGCGATCTTGAGGGTTTCAAAATCGGTGATCCTCCGGCCGTCCACCATTTTTGTTTCCATACCAAGCCTGGCGGAGAGGTCGGTGGCCAGCTTTCCTCCGCCATGGATCAGGATTTTTTTATGCGGAAGCCCGATAAATTTATTTAAAAAGGAATGGGTATCGGGCGGATGGTCCAATACATTCCCTCCGATTTTAATGATTAAAACAGGGTCTGATGCGTCCATATCGGATCAAAGGTTCATGAATAATCTTTTCCCGGTTTAAAGATCGGAAAATTCCGGGTCAACGGATTTCCGGTTCCCACAGGTAATTCCGCTGGTCAACCGACTTTGATACGGTATTTACCGGATCCCAGGCCCAGTTTTACCATCCCTTGTCCGGAAGCCAGTACCTGGATCTCCTTTTGAGCCGGCAAGGGCTGGTCATCCACCATGATATTAGACGTACCCATGGCAGGAATTATAAGTGTTGAGGTCGTATTAGCCGGGATTTCAACTTCAAAGATCACCGCTCCATTCTGTTTTTTCCAGCCGGAGTAGATGGGTCCGTAAGGCGTCATGGTTGAGGCCGCCGCATGCTGCAAAGAATCCGTCAACCGGGGTTGAAGGATGCTTTTCTTATACCCCGGCTCCTCAACCTCAATACCGCAAACCACCCGGTACATCCAGTCGCCGATGGCCCCATAAGCATAATGATTGAATGAATTCATACCTGCGGACTGGAAGGTGGAATCGGGTTTGATGCCATCCCAGCGCTCCCAGATCGTAGTTGCCCCCATCTTTACCGGGTAAAGCCACGAAGGATAGGTTTCCTGGAGAAGCAGGGTGTAGGCCAGATCGGTGTAGCCAAACCTGGAAAGAACATGGCAGATGTAAGGGGTACCCAGAAATCCGGTAGTGATATGATGGTTGTAAGCTCTGATGTTGTCTGCAAGCCTCTTCGCCGCATCCGCGCGCATAGTCTCGGGCAACATATCAAAATGAAGGGCCAGGACATAAGCGGTCTGGGTACTTGAGACCAGGCGGCCGTTGGCGGTGACATATTCTTTCCGGTAAGCTTCTTTTATTTTATCCAGGAGGTCTTTATAATAGGCGATGTCCTCGTTCTTACCCAATACTTCGGCTGCCCGGATCACCAGCTGGGTTGAGTGGGCAAAGAAACACTGGGCGATCAGATACTTATCGGTTACGGCCGAGCGCCCGTCCGTATCGTTGCCAAGGCTGTAAAACAACCAGTCCCCGAAGTGAAATCCCCGGTTCCAGAGGTATTGGGTACTGCTGTCCTGCATATATTTCACCCAGTTTTTCATGCTTTCGTACTGCCTGGCCAGCAAACCCTTGTCTCCATAGACCTGGTACATATCCCAGGGAATGATGGTCGCGGCATCCGCCCATCCGGCGGAAGCTACCGCAGTAGGGCTCAGTACATTGGGCACCACAAAAGGCACCGCCCCATTTGGCCTCTGATCTGCCGCCAGGTCCTGGAGCCATTTGGCAAAAAAGTTCTGCACTCCGAAATTAAAAGCCGCGGTCCGCGCAAAGGCCTGGGCGTCCCCGGTCCAGCCCAGCCTTTCATCCCTTTGGGGGCAATCGGTGGGCACATCGACAAAATTGCCCCTTTGTCCCCACTGAATATTGTGCTGCAACTGGTTGACCAGGGGATTGGAACATTCAAAATGGCCGGTCCGCTCCATATCCGAATAAAGGACGATCCCGGTGAAATTTTCAGGGTTTATGGTTCCCGGATAACCCATGACTTTAACATAACGGAAGCCCTGGAAAGTAAAATGAGGTTCAAAGACTTCCATCCCTGCGCCTTTGAGAACAAACTTGTTGGATTGTTTTGCCCTCCGGAGGTTTTCGATATAAAAATTACCGAATTTATCCAGGACTTCTGCATGAATCAGTTCAATTTGAGTCCCTGCGGGCCCGCTGGCTTTGACTTCCACCCAGCCCGTCATATTCTGCCCGAAGTCCAGGACCTGCTCTCCTTTGGGGGTGACGATCAGTTTTACCGCCTTGATCTTCTCCCTTTTCCTGACCGGTTCGTTATAGGTGCCTACCAGGTTTTTGGGATGGTCTTTTAGTACGACGGGGACCCAGCCGGTGGCCGCGAAATCCGGACCAGACCAGCCGGCTTGTTCTTTGCGGGAGTCATAGGTCTCCCCATGGTAAATTTCGGAATAACGGATGGGGCCGGTGGAGGACTGCCATGCCTGGTCCGAGTCAATCCGGATCACCATCCCGTTTTTGAGGGTGACATACAACTGACTGATCAGGGCAAGGTCTTCTCCGTAGAACTTATTGTTTTTGGTAAAGCCGATTTCCCCGGTAAACCAACCGTTGCCCAGGGTGACCCCTATGGCATTCATGCCTTTTTGAAGCATGGACGTGACGTCGTAAGCCTGGTATTGTATTCTTTTCTGATAAGCCGTCCATCCCGGCGTCAGGTAATCCTGTCCTACCCTCTGACCATTGATCTGAGCTTCATACAATCCCCGGGCGCTGATAAACAAGGTGGCAGATATAATATCCTTTTTAATCTCGAATACCCTGCGCAGCATAGGGCTGGGCCCGGCCGTATCGGCGGTTGGCCCGGCGGCTATCCAGGAAGCGGTCCATTCCGCGGGATTAAGCAGGCCCGTATGCCAGTACTGCCCCCCGGGGCCGGCAGCCATATTGGAATGGTTGTCCCAAACGGCCAGTTTCCAGTAATAACGGGTATTGGAGCTGAGCATAGGGCCGCCATAAGGGATATAGGTGGATTGATCTGAATCCTGTTTACTGGTCCAGAGTATGCTTTTTTTATTGAAGTCCGGTGCAGAAGCCACAGTGATTTCATAAGCAGTCTGCATGGTATTTTTTGCCGGGCTGGTTATTTTCCAACTGAAATGGGGTTTGGCGACTTCCAGGCCGACCGGATTGACCAGTTGCTCCACCCGGAGGTCATGCACCTGCAGTTGGGCAGAGGCAAAGACGGAGATAAATAGAAAAACAAAAACAAATAAGGATTTCATGATCATATTCTGGTTAGCGGAGTAAAATATTGATTAATCTTAATCCGTGCAAAAATTAGTTGGCTACCAAATTCAGGGCTAAAGCCCAAATCAGTAAACGTGAACAACCCCCGGCCTGAAGGCCGGGGTTGGGTCAATGTGTGGACTAAGCCCAGGCTTTAGTCAGAGGTGCCATCCACGTCGCCTCGCCCATGGATGGTCAAGGGTTGGACTAATCCCAGGCTTTAGTCAGAGGTGCCATCCACGTCGCCTCGCCCATGGATGGTCAAGGGTTGGACTAAACCCAGGCTTTAGTCAGAGGTGCCATCCACGTCGCCTCGCCCATGGATGGTCAAGGGTTGGACTAACCCCGGGCTTTAGTCAGAGGTGCCATCCACGTCGCCTCGCCCATGGATGGTCAAGGGTTGGACTAACCCCAGGCTTTAGTCAGAGGTGCCATCCACGTTGCCTCACCCATGGATGGTCAAGGGTTGGACTAACCCCAGGCTTTAGCCTGGGGTTTGCACAAAAGGATAATTTTAGGGCTTTAGCCCCTTGAAGGTTACAGATGAGTCAAAAAACTCTTTCCAGCTAATCTGCCTCTGACCTCTGACCTCTAACCCCTGACCTCTAACCTCCGAAAAACTTTAAAAAATATTTTAATCTCCCGTAATCCTTTTGAATGTATTTTTGTTCTTACTTAGACATAGTCCAAATAACATTTGGATGAGTATTAATTTATATACGACTCAAAATGAAAAGAGTATATCTCGACAACAACGCCACTACTCCCTGTGATCCCAGGGTGGTGGAAGCCATGCTGCCCTATTTTACCGAAAAATTCGGCAATGCGGCCAGCCGCAGCCATCCTTATGGCTGGGAAGCCGAGGAAGCCGTGGACTATGCCCGGGAGCAGATTGCCACCTTAATCCACGCCGATCCCAAGGAAATCATCTTCACTTCCGGGGCAACCGAGTCGGATAACCTGGCTTTGAAAGGGGTTTTCGACATGTACCGCAAAAAAGGAAATCACATCATTACCGCCACTACCGAACATAAGGCGGTGCTCGATACCTGCAAACACCTGGCCGAACAGGGTGCCGAGATCACCTACCTCAAGGTGAACGACAAAGGCCTCATCGACCTGGCCGAGCTCGAGGCGGCCATCAAACCGACCACCATCCTCGTCTCGATCATGTGGGCCAATAACGAAACCGGAGTCATTCAACCGGTCAAAGAAATAGGCGAGATCTGCGCAAAAAAAGGGATCCTTTTTATGAGCGATGCCACCCAGGCAGTCGGCAAGATCGATGTGAATCCTCGCGAAATGGGCATCCACTTGATGGCCTTCACTGCGCATAAAATGTACGGGCCCAAAGGAGTTGGCGCCTTGTACGTCAGCCGGAAAAATCCCCGGGTCAAGGTTACGGCCCAGATGGATGGCGGTGGACATGAAAGGGGCATGCGTTCAGGCACCCTTAATGTGACCGGCATTGTCGGTTTTGGCAAAGCGGCCGAACTCGCCCGCAAGGAAATGGACCAGGACATGGCCCGGATCAGCAAGCTTCGCGACCGCCTCGAAACGACACTCAAAAACAAACTGGAAGAAGTTTATATCAACGGAGATCCGGCCCACCGCATGCCCCATGTGACCAATATGTCTTTCAAACATGTGGAAGGGGAAGGACTGATGATGACCTTCAATCAACGCATGGCCCTTTCATCCGGTTCAGCCTGTACCTCCGCCAGCCTGGAGCCCTCCTATGTCCTGGTCGCCCTGGGACTGGGTGACGACCTGGCGCATTCCTCCCTGCGTTTCAGCCTGGGCAGGTTCACTACGGATGAAGACATCGATATTGCCATCCAGTCCATCGAGGAAGGGGTCAACCATATGCGCAGCCTCAGCCCGATCTGGGAAATGTATAAAGAAGGGGTTGATCTTTCCCAAGTAACCTGGTCACCCCATTAATCAAAAACAAAACCTGTATTATTTATTAAAGTAAATTCCAATCATTATGGCATACTCAGAAAAAGTCCTCGAACACTTCCAGCATCCCCGCAACGTGGGCACCCTGGATAAAAGCAAAAACAACGTCGGCACAGGCCTCGTGGGAGCCCCGGAATGCGGCGACGTCATGAAGCTCCAAATCAAGGTACAGAACGATACGATCGTCGATGCCAAGTTCAAGACATTCGGGTGTGGATCAGCGATCGCCAGCTCGAGCTTGGCCACCGAATGGCTCAAAGGCAAGACGATCGAGGAAGCGCAGAAAATCAAGAACACGGACATCGTTCAGGAATTGAATCTTCCTCCGGTAAAAATTCACTGTTCCGTTCTCGCGGAAGACGCCATCAAAGCGGCGTTGGCCGATTATCAGAAGAAATCTGATACCGAGCCGGTCGACACCAAGTAACGGGTAGGAAAGGAGCTGGATATGGAGACCACGAACACAGAAACTCAGACTCCGATCATCTCTTTGACCGATGCGGCGTTGAAAGAAGTCAAGCGGCTGATCAATGTGCAAGGGATCGAAGAAGGTGGGCTTCGCCTCGGGGTAAAGGGGGGAGGTTGTTCCGGCTTGAGCTACACGATCAACTTTGATGACAAGATCGGGCAGTATGATCAAGTCTTCGAGATCGACGGCGTGAAGGTGATCGTCGATGCCAAGAGCGCGATCTACCTCCAAGGCACCCAATTGGATTATCAAAAAGACCTGATGGGTGGAAACTTCAAGTTCGTCAACCCGAACGCCAACAAGACCTGCGGCTGCGGAGAATCGTTCTCCGCCTAATTGGCAATATATAGGAGAACCCGACCAAGCATGGCGTGTGTCATGCCGGTTATCTATTTATGGCTCACGATCAACCATCGACCCGCCCCGAAACTCGCCACCAGTTGCAGATGGCGAGGAGTATGTGCTGGCATTGTCAATCCGAGATGTCGGGAGAATACTTTTGCGAGCGATGCGTGAAAGTCCAGCCGGTCTCGAAGGACACCGACTATTTCACCTGCCTCGGGTTTCCGCGTCGGCTCACGTTAGACCCTAAAAAGCTGGAAGCCAAATTCTACGAACTGAGCCGCGCCTTTCATCCGGATTTTTATCAAGCCAAGGGTCCGAAGGAGCAAACGATCAGCCTCAGCAACGCCGCCGTACTCAATACGGCGTACCGGACGCTGCGTGATCCTATCCAACGAGCGGAATACCTCTTGGCGCTTGAGTCCGGTTCGGTTAAGGACATCCGCACCTCTCCTCCTGCCGACCTCTTTGAGGAAATCCTGGAGTTACAAG
>JAKQHS010000137.1 GCA_029557915.1 Bacteroidota bacterium
CCCGGCGTCCGGATTTCAAAAATCAAAAACCTGGAAGACGATATCGCCCTGAACCTTTCCGCCCTGGGCATCCGCATCATTGCGCCCATTCCCGGAAAAGGCACGATCGGGATCGAGGTGCCCAACAAGAAAAAACAGATCGTCTCCCTCAAGGAAGTGCTGGTCTCTGAAAAATTCCAGTCCTCCAAAATGGATCTGCCCATCGCCCTTGGACGGACCATTGCCAATGAAGTCTTTGTGGCCGACCTGGCTAAAATGCCCCACCTCCTCATTGCCGGGGCCACCGGCCAGGGCAAATCCGTGGGCATCAATGCCATCCTCATGTCCCTCCTGTACCGCAAACATCCCTCCCAGGTGAAGCTGGTCCTGATCGATCCCAAAAAAGTGGAATTGTTTCCATATGCCAAACTGGAAAATCATTACCTGGCTTACCTGCCCGATCAGGATGAACCCATCGTGACGGAGACCAACAAGGTGATTTATACCCTGAATTCGCTCTGCATCGAGATGGATACCCGGTATGACCTGCTCAAAAAAGCGGAAGCGAGGAACATCAAGGAATACAATAAAAAATTCACGGCCCGTCAACTCAACCCGGAAAAGGGTCACCGGTACCTGCCTTTCATCATCCTCGTCATCGACGAATTTGCCGATATGATCATGACCGCGGGAAAAGAAGTGGAATTGCCCATCGGTCGACTGGCCCAGTTGGCCAGGGCGGTCGGCATCCACCTGATCATTGCCACCCAGAGGCCTTCCGTGAACATCATCACCGGGGTGATCAAGGCCAATTTCCCGGCCCGCCTGGCTTTCAAAGTATCTTCCAAAGTGGACTCCCGCACCATCCTGGATACCGGGGGCGCCGACCAGTTGATCGGTAGCGGGGATATGCTCCTGAGCGTCGGGGGCGATATGATCCGGCTTCAGTGCGCTTTCGTGGATACCCCGGAAGTAGAAAATGTATTGCATTTCATTCACGATCAGAGGGGTTTCCCCCAACCCTATTTTTTACCTGAATATACCGGTGAGGAGGGCGCTTCAGGTACTGAGAAAGCGGTGCTGGAAGACTTGGACGATATGCTGGACGAAGCCGCCCGGTTGGTGGTGCAAAACCAGCACGGCAGCACCTCCATGATCCAGCGCAGGCTCAAACTCGGCTACAACCGGGCCGGCCGCATTATGGACCAGCTTGAACTGCTGGGTGTGGTCGGTGCGGGAGAAGGTTCAAAACCGCGAGAAGTCCTGGTCAGCAGCGAAGTGGAACTCAACAGGATCCTGGACCGGATCCGGGGTGGTAAGGAGAGGGATACTTTGTTTTAGTTAGCAAGTTAGCAAGTTCGTAAGTTAGCAAGTTGGGGATATGCACTTTTCCTCACGATAAAGTGCTGATTTTATTTCGATTTGGCATTTCCATCCAACCCCTTATCTTGAGAATCTTATATTCTTACCAATGATAAAAAGACTCCTTTTATCCCTGTTTTGCCTTTCCGGGACAGCTTTTGTTTTCGGCCAAAACGGATATTATTTCCCCGGGGCAACGGGATTCAATACTTCCATCCCCAACCCGGAACAATTCCTGGGTTATCCCATTGGCAGCCATCATACCCGGCACGATAAGGTAGTGGAATACATCAGGGAACTGGACCGTCTCAGTGACCGGATGACTACCCGGATCATCGGACAGTCTTATGAGCAAAGGGACCAGATCGTGGCTTTTATCACCTCACCCTCCAACCACTCCCGGATCGAGGAGATCCGGCAGGCCAATCTTGCCCGAGCCAACCGGCCAGGAGGCGATGAGGCTCCCCTTGTCCTCACCCTGGGATACAATGTCCATGGAAACGAACCTTCGAGCACGGAAGCGGCCCTGCTCACAGCCTG
>JAKQHS010000025.1 GCA_029557915.1 Bacteroidota bacterium
CGGCTGCGCCAAGGAAAGTTGCCATAGTCCTTTCCGAGTCGGGGCTTACCATGGCCATCACCCTTCCGGTACTGTCCTGGCTGTAGTTTAAATGGGTGCGAATTCCTTTTTCATGGAATTCTTTTTCGAAGAGGGCGCCCAGTTCGTCGCGTCCGATTTTTCCGGCATAGCCGCAGGAGGCGCCCAGGCTGGCCAGGGTGTGGATGGTATTGGCAGCCGAACCCCCGGTGGTCAGGTTTTTTTGCCAGGGGCGGGTGGCTTCGTAGAGGGCAGCAGAACGTTCACTGTCCACCAGGGTCATGCTTCCCCTGGGTAGTCCGTATTGTCGGAGAAGTTCGTCGCCGGGGAGGGCGATCATCACATCCACCAGGGCATTGCCAACGCCAAGAATAGCAGGAAATTGAGTGGTTTTCAGCATTTGATTGCCGTTTAAATTTTCACAAAAATATTTTTTCTTTCTGAAAAACCTCTTATTTTTGCGTCGCTTTAAAAAAGCGGGTTCTCAATACAGAGCAGGCTTCCAGGGAATAGCGGTGTTTATAAATCAACGCCGGACCGGGGCGCAGGCGGGATAGAAAAGCTTATTTTCCCTAGTAGCTCAGTTGGTTAGAGCGGCGGACTGTTAATCCGTAGGTCGTAGGTTCAAGTCCTACCTGGGGAGCACCGGAGAATCAAGGAATTAAAGGGGTTTCAGAAATGAGACCCCTTTTTGTGTGTTGCAATTTAAGCGAAAAATGAATACTTTTGAGGAAATAAGTTTATAAATAGTTTATAAGAAATGGCTACTTTCCATGCAGTGATCCTCAAAGGGCCAATCCATGTCAGGCAGGACAAAACAACCAACATCAAGATACGAATAACCCATAACCGGAAAGTGGAAAATGTTTCCACCGACCTGTATGTGAATCCTGATAATTTTGAGAAGGGTCAGGCTACGGGTAAAAACTCCTCCTTCATCAATGGAAGGATCAGGGATGAACTGAGCAGACTGAATGGTAAGTATCTCAGAATGGGTCCTATCGTCAAAAAGCTGTCAGCAAAAGAATTAAGGCAAAGATTGTACAGTGATGATGAAAGCGACTGCATTGATTTCCTCGAATTTGCAGATAAATATTACCAGGAATTGATAAAAAAGGGGAAACTTGGTTCAGCCCGCGGTTTGAAGGGCGTCATATCCAACCTGAAAAAATACCAGCCCGAAATCTATTTCCATGATATTGACCTTCAATTCCTGAATGGTTTTGTTGAATTTCTGAAAGGAAACGGGGTTAAGAACGGGGTGGATAATTACATGCGGGAATTCAGGTTGTTGTTCAAGGTCGGGATAGACAGGTTTAACGACGAAGACCGCGCCATTATCCGGATCCCCCAGTATCCATTCAAGAAATTCAAGTTTGAAAGGATAAAGCGGAAAACATCGGAAAAAAGGCTGACCGTCGAGCAGATGAAGATGCTCAGGGATTTCCGGCCGGACCGTGGCAGGGAGCAGATGGCAAAAGATATGTTCCTGCTGATGTTCTACCTGATCGGGATCAATACAGCGGATTTGTATACTCTTCAAAAACCTGATAAAAAAGGCAGGTTAAACTATGTGAGGGCTAAAACGGGAAGGGATTACTCGATAAAACTGGAACCGGAGGCCCTTGAAATCATAGCCAGGTACGAAGGTTCAGCCACTCTCATTAATGCCGCAGAACGCTATGGGAACTATCTTGACTGGCAGAAATACATCAACATGGAGTTGAAAAGGATAGGGGAGTCAATTGAAAAAGAGCACCAAAAAGCGGATCCTGAATTTTCCTATCCCAAAACCATTTCTACCAACTGGGCCCGTCACACCTGGGCCACTATTGCCCGTAACAATTGCAGGATCAACAAGGATGACGTGGCTTTGTGCCTGGGACATGAAGATCCGGACAATACGGTTACCGATATTTACATCGATTACGACTATTCCATCATTGATGAATCCAACCGCAAAGTCCTCGATACCCTGAAAGAGACAGAACCCAAAGAGGGCGAACCGCAGAAGCAAGAATAACAAATTACCGTACTGGTCAGTACCTGCTTTTCCGGGAAATCTCCTTGAGGTAGAACAGCTGCGACACATCCCGGAGGTTGACCACGAAGTCGGCGTACTCGGGATCCCTGTTCCAGCTGTGGCAGGTGATCTCGCCGGTTTCCCGGTTGTGGAGGGTCACCTCCTTGCAGGTGATCCCCTCGCTGCGGTGCACGATGACAAATACCTTGGGCGTGTGCAGCCCGTCCCTCCAGTAATCCGACGGCAGCTCCCTGCACAGCA
>JAKQHS010000208.1 GCA_029557915.1 Bacteroidota bacterium
CCTTTGTCAAACAGGGCCCGGGCATCGGTATCCGGAATGATACCGCCTGCGATGACTGCGATATCGTCTCGGCCTTTTTCTTTAAGCAATCCGATCAGTTCTGGAATGAGGGCCTGATGGGCCCCGGCCAGGGAAGACACCCCGATGAAATGGACATCGTTTTCCATGGCATGCCTGGCCGTCTCGGCCGGGGTTTGGAAGAGGGGGCCCATGTCTACATCAAAACCAAGGTCGGCAAAACCGCTGGCAATGATGCGGGCACCGCGATCATGGCCATCCTGGCCCATTTTTGCGATCAGGATCCTTGGCCTTCTTCCGAATTTTTTCTCGAAATCCAGGACCAGTTTGCACGCCTTTTTGAAATATCTGTTGTTCATGCTGTGGGCTGCATATATTTTGGACAATCCCCCCGCAGGGGCGTGATACCGGCCGAAGACTTTTTCAATAGCCGAAGAAATCTCTCCGAGGGTTGCCCTGTTCCGGGCCGCTTCGATGGCCCGTTCCAAAATGTTTTCTTTTTCATCCTTACAGGCTTTTGACAGGTGCTGGAGTGCCTGGCGAACCCTGATTTGGCTGCGGTTTTTTTTCAGGGTTTCCAGCTTCTTTAACTGGATTTGCAATACTTCCTGATGATCGATTTGGAGGACGGGAATTTCAAGCTCCCGATCAGGAGGATAAAGATTGAGTCCAATGATTTTATCTTCCCCGCTGTCTATCCGGGCTTGTTTCAATGCGGCGGCTTCTTCAATTCTTTTTTTGGGATATCCGTCCTGTATGGCCCTCGTCATCCCGCCCAGCGAAAGGACCTCTTCGATGATTTTCCAGCTCTCGTCCACCATCTCATCGGTCAGGGATTCAATATGAATGGAACCACCGACCGGGTCGGGCCAATGGCAGAGTCCTGCTTCCTTCTGCAGGAAAAGTTGGGTTTCCCGGGCGATCGCCGAGGTGGCTGCAGTCGGAAGGGATACCGCTTCATCCAGGGAATTGGTGTGCAGGGATTGGGTGCCGCCCCAGGTGGCCGCAAGGGCTTCCAGGGCAGTCCGCGCAATATTATTGAAAGGGTCCTGCTGGGTCAGCGACCAACCGGAAGTCTGGCAGTGGGTGCGAAGGACCTGGGACCTCGGAGCATCGCTGCCGGCGGCTTTTACGAGCCGGGCCCAGAGAATACGGGCCGCCCGGAGCTTGGCGATTTCTCGAAGACCATCCATGCCGATGCCGAAAAAGAAAGAAAAACGCGGCGCAAATTCATCGATGTGGAGACCGGCTTTGATGCCATATTGCAGGTATTCGTATCCGTCTGCCAGGGTAAAAGCCAGTTCAAGCGGAGGGGGAGCGCCGGCTTCGAGCATATGGTAGCCGCTCACGCTGATGGAATTGAAACGGGGAAGGCGGGCAGCGGTATATTTGAAGATATCGGTCACCAGCCTCATGGAGGCCGCGGGTGGATAAATGTATGTATTGCGGACCAGGAATTCTTTCAGGATGTCATTTTGGATCGTGCCTGTAAGTTGTTCACCGGGCACCCCCTGTTCTTCCGCGCAGACAATAAAAAAAGCAAGGATGGGTATGACGGCCCCGTTCATGGTCATGGACACGGACATCTTATCCAGAGGGATCCCCTCAAACAGGATTTTCATATCCTCCACGCTGTCCACGGCGACCCCGGCTTTTCCCACATCGCCCCTGACCCTGG
>JAKQHS010000020.1 GCA_029557915.1 Bacteroidota bacterium
GCAAAGGTAGACATTAAGCCCGGTCCACCTTTTAAAAAAACCTTAAATAAAGCTAATGAAATATAAATAAGGATTGACATCTTTGTCCGTATTTTTTCTAAACGAATCATTATCAATAATTTAAATTGTTAATTTGAAGGGACTTCGGGCATTCTCTGAAAGATGGAATTACCGCCTGGTGGTGCTGGTACTCTTTGCAGCATTGCTGGCTGAAGTCCTTAGCATCACCTTTTGGATGCAGACCCTGTCCATCGGAACTTGCCGCTGGATTCATTACATTTCAGGTGGAGTATTGGGACTGGTCATCTTGTTTGCCGCGCAAAACAAGACCGCTCAGCAGGACTCCCACCAGGGAATTTCAATGCTTTTATTGATTTTATTGTTTGCCTGGTCTGCGATCCGCTTATATCCCTTGTTTGACCAGAATCCGTTGGATCATACCAAAGCGGATATGTTGCCCGTAATCAAGGTCATGGCGCAGCGGTTTCTCCATTGGGAAAAGGTATATGCGTTGATCCCTGAAATCTGGTCCGGGGTCATGCCGGTTTATATGCCCGCCCTTTGGCTTCCTTTTGTGCCCGCGGTGGCTGCGGGACTGGACCTGCGCTGGACCAGCCTGGTGTTTTTGTTTTTAGCGCTGGTTTTTCTATTTCGACGGGTTCGCGCCAATGCCGGCTCCTTACTGGTCTTTCTGCCCGCAGGTTTATGGATGGATTATCAGATCAACAACCGCAACGAAACTTTTGTATGGTCTCAGGAAGGGGTGGTCTATGCTTATTACATCCTGTTGGTCCTCGGGCTTTACCTCAAGGCGCACCGGCTGACCGGCATAGTACTGGCCTGCTGCCTGCTCAGCCGGTATGGAATTCTTTTTTATACCGGGGCCTTGTTCCTTTGTTTTTATTTATTTGAAAACAGGCGTGCGTTCTTTCAAATATTTATTTCCGCTTCCGTGACCGGAATCGTTTTATTTACCATTAGCGGGGCCTGGTCATATATTCCCGAATTTATCCGGCTGCCCGGGGTATACCTGGAAAACCTGCAGGCCAATCCGGTGAAATATCATGATCTCATGAAAGATGCACTGGGATTTGTCCCTTGGTCTGACCCGGCTTCCTATACTTCCCTTTACCGGTGGATGGTCTTTTTATTGATCTCCCTCGCATGCTGGATGGTCTACCTGTATAAAAAAAATCCTCACCCGTTTGTCCTCCTGGGCCTGCTCAAACTCAGCCTGGTGCTGTTTTACCATTTTATTCCCATACCTTATACTTATCTTTTCCATACCTCCGTGTGGGTTTCCATGGCCATCTTCTTTGTGTATTGCAGCCAGTGGGAAGAGAATGTGTATAATTTTACGGAATGAAAGGCAAGGGTATCCGATTTCGCGAAGTCCCTTTTGACCCCTCCATTAAAGGGACCCCGACGCCTCCGGTGACCGGTTTCCCTCCATTCCGAGGCGGACCTTACGCGACCATGTATGTTTCACAACCCTGGACCATCCGGCAATACGCGGGCTTCTCCACTGCTGAAGAAAGCAATGCCTTTTACAAAAAAAACCTCGCTGCGGGCCAGCGGGGATTGAGCGTGGCCTTTGACCTGGCAACACACCGGGGCTACGATTCAGATCATCCCAGGGTCAGGGGCGATGTGGGAAAAGCCGGGGTCGCCATGGACAGCGTGGAGGATATGAAAATCCTGTTTGACGGGATTCCTCTGCATAAGATGTCCGTGTCCATGACCATGAACGGGGCCGTCATACCCATCCTTGCTTTTTTTATTGTCTGCGCAGAAGAACAGGGGGTGCCCAGTGAACAACTTACGGGCACGATCCAAAATGATATCCTGAAAGAATTCCTGGTCCGCAATACCTACATTTATCCCCCTGCGGCCTCCATGAGGCTGGTGACCGATATCTTCAAATATTCCTCTGCCCGCCTTCCCCGGTTCAATTCCATCAGCGTGAGCGGCTACCATATGCTCGAAGCCGGCGCTCCCCCTCCGCTTGAACTGGCATTTACCCTGGCAGACGGATACGAATACCTTCAATACGGGATCAAAGCCGGTCTCCACATTGATGAATTTGCGCCGCGTTTTTCTTTCTTTTTCGGCATCGGCATGGATGGTCTTCGTGAAATCGCCAAGCTGCGGGCAGCCCGTATTCTCTGGGCCCGGCTCGTAAAAGCCGCCGGCAGCGAAGCTCCAAGGTCCCAGGTCCTTCGCACCCATTGCCAGACTTCCGGCTGGTCGCTGACCCAGCAGGACCCTTTCAATAATATTGCACGGACCGCCCTGGAAGCCCTTGCGGCAACCTGGGGCGGCACACAATCCCTGCACACCAATTCCCTGGATGAAGCGGTATCCCTTCCGACTGCAGCCACCTCGGCGATCGCCCGGGAAACCCAACTTTTTCTGCAGAAGGAAGCAGGACTCTGCCATTGGCCCGATCCGGTCGGTGGTTCCATCCATATTGAATCCCTGACCGATGAAATGGTGGACGAGAGTTGGAAAATCATCAAAGAGGTCCTTTCGCTGGGTGGGATGACGAGGGCCATACAGGACGGATATCCCAAAAAAAGAATTGAAGAAGCTGCCGCATTGAAACAAGCCCGGATAGACAGCGGGGAAGAGAAAATCATTGGACTCAATCTTTATCCTCCTGATCAGGAACTTGAAATTCCCGTCCTCCAGATCGATCATGAGGAAGTATTGCAAATCCAGTTAAAGAAGCTGGAAACCCTGAAAAAAAACCGCAGTCAAAGCAGGGTGCGCCAGGCACTCCAGCACCTGTCGAAAGCCTGCAGGGATGAAAAAGAAAACATTCTGGAACGGGCCATCGAAGCGGCCCGGAACAGGGCTACCCTTGGAGAGATTTCTTCGGCTATTGAAAAGGTCTTCGGCCGGTATCACGCCCCTGCGGGGGGATTGTCCAAAATATATGCAGCACACAGCATGAACAACAGATATTTCAAAAAAGCGTGCAAGCTGGTCCTGGATTTTGAGAAAAAATTCGGAAGAAGGCCAAGGATCCTGATCGCAAAAATGGGCCAGGATGGCCATGACCGCGGTGCCCGCATCATTGCCAGCGGTTTCGCCGACCTTGGTTTTGATGTCGACATGGGCCCCCTCTTCCAAACCCCGGCCGAGACGGCCAGGCATGCCATGGAAAACGATGTCCATTTCATCGGGGTATCTTCCCTGGCCGGAGCCCATCAGGCCCTCATTCCGGAGCTGATCGGATTGCTTAAGGAAAAAGGCCGGGACGATATCGCCGTGATCGCAGGCGGTATTATTCCGGATACCGATGCCCGGGCCCTGTTTGACAAAGGAGTGCTCGCCGTCTTCGGCCCCGGGACCAATCTGGCCAAAGCGGCTGTCGAATTGATGAAACTAAGTCTCAGAGGATGAACCGAAGAGGCCTCTTTTTTCACAGAAACAAATCCACCGTTACCCGGTCCGCTATGAACTTTCCTTTCCGGGTCAGCCGGTAAAAATTTCCTTCCTGCTCCAGGTGTCCTTGCTGAAGATGTTTGTCCGCGCATCGGACCAGGTGGGCCCTGAACGATTCAGGCACGCTGAAAAGATCCAGTCCTGCAGCTGTGCGGATGCGGGTTAAAATGTACTCGTTGTAGATGTTTTCACGGCTGAGTTGTTCCGATTCGTAATGAGGAAGTCCTTCAGCCAGGGCTTTCAGGTACAGATGGTTGTTGGCTACGTTCCATTGACGTTCTCCTTCGCGATAGGAATGAGCGGATGGCCCGATGCCCAGGTATTCAGTGCCCTCCCAATAACTGCTGTTGTGCCGGGATTCAAAACCGGCCTTGGCAAAATTTGAAATTTCATAATGCCTCCAGCCCCGGCGTTCGGCTTCTTCCATGAGGAATTCAAATTGCCGGATGGTTTCTTCCTCCTCCGGGACTGCGGCTTTCCCTTTTTTTATCCAATCCGAAAGGATGGTCCGGGGTTCTACCGTGAGTGCGTAACAGGACAAATGCGGCACCTCCAGCTCAAAAGCCTGGAAAAGGTTCTGCCTCCATTGGTCCATGGACGAGCCGGGTATGCCGTAAATCAGGTCAATAGTGATGTTTTCGAATCCCGCCTCCCTGCTCATGCGGATGGAATCCAGCGCTTGCCGGGAATGATGCGCGCGGCGCATGAATTTGAGGTCCTCATCGAAAAAGGATTGGACGCCGATACTCAGCCGGTTGATCCCCGCCTCCCGGACCTGATGGAGATAAAGAGGATTCAGATCATCCGGGTTGGCCTCAAGGGTCACTTCGGGTTCAGGGTCTACCTCATACCATGCCTGGATATCTGAGATCAACGATTTTATTTGACCGGCGCGGAGAAGGGAAGGGGTACCCCCGCCAAAATAAATGGTCGAAATACGCCTTCCGGGCAAAAAGGTTTTACGCTGGGCAAGTTCCCTGTGCAGGGCTGTGACCAATTCATCGGTGTATTTGAGATTGGTAGAAAAATGAAAATTACAATAGGTGCATGCCTGTTTGCAAAAAGGAATATGGATATAGAGGCCTGCCATGCCGGTAAAAGGGCAAAATACAGGCTTCCTGTATTTTCGCGGGGAATTGGTCATGAAAAATGGGTCATCGTTCATTCTTTTCAGTCTCTTGGCGGTAAACCTGTTTGGACAGGACCCGGCGAAGCTCGCTCTGTGGCTGGATGATCACCCCGTGATTTCCATTCATAGAACCAAAGACGAGGCTGCGAACAGGCTCCTGCAGGTGATCGACTCTTTTCAGACCCAGGGATACCTGGCCTGCCATTATGAGGTCCTGGTTGAATCCGATACCCTGCTCGAGGTCCGCCTCCAAGCCGGTTCAAAATACGTCTGGGCCAAAGTGGATATGAGCGGCATTCCACTTCCTTTTTTAATCAATTCGGGCATACTCCGGCGCAAGGATGTGGACCAGGACTGGAACCTGGCCCAATGCCGGTCTGTCATGCAACAATTGGCGGCTCACCTTGCAGAGGAGGGATATCCCTACGCGGTCGTTTTCCTGGACAGCACCCGATTAGAGGAACAAAGGATCAATGCCAGAATGAACCTGGTCACCGGACCTAGGGTGACCCTGGATACCCTGGAATGGGACGATGGATTGAAAATATCCCCTTCCCTCCTGTTACGCATCCTTGGCATTCAGAGCGGTTCTCCATTCAATAAGAAAAAAATAGACCAAGGGGTGCAGGCCCTGGCGGCTTATTCCTTCGTGGAGCCCTATGCCGATCCGGATATAACCCTGTCGAGGGGTCTTGCCCGGGTGAGGCTTTACCTCCGGACGCGCCGCACCAGCCAGGTGGATGCCCTGATCGGTATATTGCCGTCCAGCGAACGCGGAGGGAAATTAAAATTCAATGGTAATTTCAGGGCGGACCTGCTGAATCAACTCGGAAGGGGCGAGCGGTTCACCTTTGACTTTCAGAGCCTGCAATCCAGCAGCCAGGAATTGAGGATCCGGGCAGGCGCACCCTTTCTCTTCCAACTTCCGTTCCATCCCTTTTTTCAATTTAACCTCTACCGGCGCGATTCCCTGTTCCTGGATGTCTTCGCCGAACTGGGCGCGACACTCCCGGTCGGGGAACGGGGAGAAATCCGGTTTTTTATCGGGCAGAAATCCTCCTCTTTGTTGTCACCCGATTTGCGGCAAATCCTCATCAGCCATCGTTTGCCGGATGCCCTGGACTTGCGCTTGAATCATCTCGGTGCCGCCCTTCGATTCAGGCGACTGGATTTTGAAAGGAATCCAAGAAGGGGATATTCCTTTTCGCTGTATGCCCATGGCGCAAGCCGCAAAATCATTCCTAATTCGTCCATTACGAGCCTCAGGGACCCGGCGGATTCCAGTTTTTCTTTTGCCGGCTTGTATGACCAGGTCAAAAAAAATGGGTATGCCTTCGATGTTCAGGTGGAGGCGGAAAAATACACGGTCCTCGGCAGGTATGGCACCTGGCACAGCTGGCTGCGCGCGGCCAGCCGCCAGGCATCCGGTTTACTGCAGCTTAATGAAAGATGGAGATTGGGCGGTTTTAAATTGCTTAGGGGTTTCGATGAAGAATCCATTTTTGCCAGCGCTTATTCCATGTGGACCAATGAGGCGCGGCTCCTCACCGGGGAATGGTCTTATATCCAGGTATTTTCCGACCTGGCCCTGGTCAATCAATATACCGGAGAACAATATCAGAACGCGGTATTCTGGGGCCTGGGAGCGGGTTTGACCTTCAATACTTCATTGGGTAATTTATCGGTATCCGCTGCGGCGGGCCGGCGGTTTCCGGCCTCCTTTGACCTCCGGGGAATTAAATTGCACATTGGTTACCTCACGGTTTTTTGATCAGCTTGCGGCGAGGCTTACCTTCTGGATAATCGTAATTCCGTCTCTCAGGGGCAGGATCATCGCCTTTACCCGCGGATCGGATTTTATTTTTTCATTAAAAGCTTGGATGGCCCTGGTTTCCCGGTCGGGCCGGCTATCCAATACATTTCCATACCAGAGAACGTTGTCCACCAAAATGGTCCCGGCCCTGCTGAGCAACGGCAGCACGCTCTCGTAAAGTTCTTCGTTAAATTGTTTGTTGGCGTCGATCCATACCAGATCGAAGGGCCCATGTAAATCCTGGAGGCGGGAACGGGCATCCCCGATGACCAGGTCCAGCTGCCGGCTTTTGTCCGCGAGATGAAAATATTTCCGGATGACCTCCTCATATTCTTCGTTTACTTCGATGCAGGTGATCCGGCCCTCTTCGTCAAGCCCCTGGGCCAGACAGAGCGCCGAATAACCCGTAAAGCTGCCTATTTCCAGTATGCTTTTGGGTTTCAACCAGGTGCTGAGCTGGATCAAAAACCGGCCCATGACGGGACCGCAGGACATAAAGGGGTTGACTGTGGAAAGTCCGGTTTCCCGCTCGAGTTGGTTGAGGTAGTCCGGAAGTTCGAAACTGTACCGGTCGCAATAATCCAGGATGCGTTCATCGGGCCACATGGGACAATCTTTTTTGCAGGTAGGGGTAACTCAGTACGGCTATCAGGATCACTGCGGCACCGGTATAAAAACCGGCATTCAGTGATTTATTTTCTTTCAGGAGGACCATCGCAAGCAAGATGCCGTACACCGGTTCGAGATTGATGACCAGGTTGAGGGCAAAGGCAGAAACATGATGTAAGGCAAAAAGGGACATGGCATGGGCAATGGTGGTGCATAGCACACCCAGGATCAAGAGATAGGCCCAATCCGCTTTGGCGGGCCACCAGGGAAGGGGCCCTGCCATGGCCTGGTAAATCCAAAGGAGGATACTGAGGGTGAGCAAGGCGCTGGTCATTTCTATCCAGGAAATATTCCAAACGCTGGCCCGCGTGATGTATTTTTTATTCAGGCTCGAAAAAACAGCCGCCAGGAACGCGGAGAAAAGTCCCGCGAGCACCCCGCCGTACCTTTCGGCATCGATGTTTTGAACGACGAGAGCCATTCCGGGGACAATCAAAAAGGCGATAAAAAAATCAAAGCGGTTGAATGGTTTTCTGAACAGGAGAGGTTCGATGAGACTGAGAAAAAAACAGGTGGTCGCCATACACACGAGGCATACCGAGGCTCCGGCCAGTTTTACGGAAGCAAAAAAACTCACCCAATGAATGGCGATGATTGCCCCTATGCCTGAAAAACGAAGGACTTGTTTACGCGGAAGGGTAGTGAGGAATTTGAATCCCCGGGTGAAAAAAAGAAGGCTGATGCTGGCAATCCCCACACGCCACCAGACCAGGCTGAGCGCCGGCAGGCTGATCAGGGCGCCGAGTATGGCCGTGAAACCAAACAACAAAACGGCCAGGTGAAGCAGGATATAGGCTCGGACCAACGGTGACATGTTTTAAGCAAGATGAGGCGACTAAATA
>JAKQHS010000034.1 GCA_029557915.1 Bacteroidota bacterium
GAGCCCGAGAATCTCCTATTTCGAAAAAACGTATGATGTGGAGGTTTTAAAAACACTGATGGAACAATACCCTCAGAAATATATTTTCATCTTACCTTCTCTTACTCCCCGGGAAATCCTGAGCAATAAAAAAATCCTTCCTCCGAAAAGCACCTATTTTATGCCCAGGATTATCAACGGCCTGGTGGTGGCGCTGGGACAGGGGCTGTAAACCCAAACCATGCAAATAGATTTCCGATTTGGGTTAAACCCCTCTTCACAAGAAGAAAAAAGTTCAATGGATGACCCATTATGGAAAAAAGAATCAAACTCCGAAAAGCTTCCCTGGAGGATTTGGAATTACTCAGGTATTGGGACAAACAGGAGCATGTGCTGGAATCCGATCCCAACGACGACTGGAACTGGGAGTATGAACTGCAGCGTGAACCCGAATGGAGAGAACAGCTGATCGCCGAATCAGATGGAAAGCCTGTGGGTTTCCTCCAGATCATCGATCCGGCCCTGGAAGAAAGTCATTATTGGGGGGAGGTGCCCCGGGGATTGCGCGCCATTGATATCTGGCTGGGCGAACAAGCGGACCTGGGCAAGGGATTGGGTACGGAAATGATGAAGCAGACCATTGCCCGAATTTTTGAAAACGCCGGGATTAACGCCATCCTTGTGGATCCCCTGGAAAGCAACGTCCGAGCACACCGGTTTTATGAAAGATTGGGATTCCGGTTGCTGGAGAAAAGGCGGTTTGGTCAGGATGATTGTCTGGTTTTCCGCTTGGTAAGAAAAGACTGGGATCAAGACTCCGGTCTCTGACTGTTCGGGTGACATCGGCGGAATACCCCCTCCTGAATGTCGGGTTTCCTTCAGGGGAAAAGGGATTTATTTTTCAAATTTGTAAAAAAAGATATCCAATGAACTCCAGGCCGGTGACCATTGACGAATACATTGCAGGATTTTCAGGGGAAGTCCGGGTGATATTGAATAAAATTAGGTCGACCGTCCGGGATGCGGCCCCCGAAGCGACGGAAACCATCAATTACCAGATCCCCACTTTTACCCTCAACGGAAACCTCGTGCATTTTGCCGCCTTCAAAAATCATATCGGGTTTTATCCTACCCCTTCCGGCATGAGCGCCTTTGCCGGGGAATTGTCCGCCTATAAGGGCGCAAAAGGATCCGTACAATTTCCACTGGACCAGCCCATACCCTATGATCTCATTGCCCGGATCGTCCGGTTCAGGGTGGTTGAGAACAAACAAAAATCCGGGAAGAAAAAATAAAGCCCGTGCAGAATATCGGAGCCGAAACGGTGGATGACTACCTTTCCGCTTTCCCGGCGGAGATCCGGATCCGTCTTGAACAAATCAGAAAGGTCATTCTTAAGGCTGCGCCGGAAGCCCGGGAAGGCATCTCCTTTTATATTCCGGTCTATCAGTATCACGGCAATCTGGTCCGGTTTGCCGCCTATGACCGGCACATTGGATTTTATCCGGGCGCCGGCGCCATTCAGGCTTTCAAAACCGCTCTTGCACCCTATGTCTGTTCCAAAGGGGCTGTCCATCTTCCTTTACATGGGCCCTTGCCTTTGAAGTTACTGAGGGAAATGATCCTGTTCCGGGTAAAGGAAAACATGGAAAAACAGGACTTAAAATCCATGACGTCAATCGCCGGAAAAAAGAAAAAAACCTGCCCGAGGGGCCATGTTTTTAATAAAAGCAGCGACTGCCCGGTTTGCCCGGTATGTGCATCATTAGCCAGGCCCAGGGAGGGTTTCCTGTCGAAAATCAGCGCACCTGCCCGGCGGGCCCTTGAAGCAAAGGGGATCCTGGAGCTTTCGCAGCTTTCAAAATATACGGAACAGGAAATCCTGAGCCTGCACGGTATAGGCAACAAGGCCATGATTGAATTGCGCCTGGCCCTGGAAGAAAAAGGTTTAAGGTTTAAAGCTGCCGGCGGACCGGTTTCCGCGGAGAAAGCTTGATGAATGATCCTGAACATTATGAGATCTCCGATCGGATTACGGTCCTGCACTTCATCCGGAATAATAGGATACAGCCGGATGCGAAAGTCAGGGTTCCGATAAGGAGGATGGACATATTGATATTGACCAAATCCGCGACGATCCCTGTGAGCATGGCGCCAATCGCATAACCCAAATCCCTCCATAGCCGGAATATGCCAATACTTTTTGCCCGGTCTTCCGGATTGGTGTTTTCCGCCACCGTAGCGAGGAAGGTGGGGTAAACCAGGGCGGTGCCCCAACCTAAAAGGGAAGAAAGAAAAATAAAGTGGTTCAGGGTATGGGCCATGACCAGGAAAAACAAAGCCAGGGACTGCAAAAACATGCCCAGGTAAAGCATGTTTTTTTTACAAAACCGGTCGGCCATGGCGCCGGTGATCAATTGGCCCAAACCCCAGACAGCGGGATAAACCGCGGTCACCAGGCCTATTTCTCCGAGGGTAAACCCTTTACCGGCCAGGAGGATCGGGAGGAGGCCCCAGGCCATCCCGTCATTCAGGTTGTTGATGAGCCCCGCCTGGGTTACGGAGCCCAGGTTTTTATCTCTCCAGGTGGTATCCCAAAATACATTCCTCAGGGCCGGAAGGGTACTGGTCAGTTTTTCCCGGTCCACATGATGCCGGGTGTCTTTGACCAGGAATATACTGGCCAGCAGGCCGAGCCCAACCAATACAATGCCGGTATAAAACGGATAAGGCCTGAGGCCGTACTCCCCGGCAATCCAGCCGGTGATAAAAGCGACCAGGGCCAGGGAGAGGTAGCCTGCAAATTCATTCAGGCCCATGGCAAAACCTCTTTGTTTTTCACCGACCAGGTCGATCTTCATGACCACCGTACTGCTCCAGGCCAGCCCCTGGTTGATCCCAAGGAGGATATTGGCAGCGATGACCCAGTTCCAGTCCGGGGCAAACATTAGCATAAAAGGGATGGGTAGTCCAGCGACCCAGCCCGCGATGAGCAGTTTTTTCCTGCCAAATCGGTTGGCCAGGACCCCGGTATAATAATTGGTGAGGGCCTTTACGATCCCAAATACGACGATAAACGAAAGAATCGCCGTCTTTGCGGCAATTTCAAATTCCTGTTCAGCAATCTTTGGCAGGATCGATCGCTCCAGGCCGACCATGCCGCCGACAAAACCATTGATGATCACCAGCAGGGTAAACTGCCTCCAGTTTTCTTTCAAGCCCAACCTGATATGCTCCATAAAACCTGCTTAACGCCTTCTATTGAAATTTAGAATCATGATACGGCGCCTCGGTTTGCCTTCTTTAAGCCAGGTCAGGAGAGTGCCGGTATCTATTGGTATTCTGCGTTCCACGGTTGTTTTGTTTATTTCGATTCAGATGCTGGGGGGCAGGGGATTTAAAAAGTCAAAACCTTGTCGCTGTCAACGACCCAATGGGCCAGTTCAGACATATTGCTTAATTCAGTCCCTTCGATCAGGGGGAGCTTATTTATACCCCTGGCTTCCGCGCAGGACCCGCATATTTTTATTTTCACTCCTTTTGAAAGGGCCAACTTCAGCATTCTTTCCACATTGTAATAACCATTTGGGGTCACCTGGTTGGTCAGCGCGGCGGTGGCGGCATCCGCCATCAGGAATACTCGCAATTCAATCTCGGGATGGTCTTTGACCAGTTGATGCGTCAAGCGCATGGCATTGTAAAGCTTTTCCGTGCCGTAAGGGGGATCATTGATAATAATTAAAATTTTCATTTTAAGGATATTGAAGAAATTGAAATCCGGTCCGGTCCGAAGTGCATAAAACGATATTGACTGATAATCATCCATTTTTAAAAGCCGGACCCGATCCGATGGTTTCCAACTGCTTTAATTTCCATTCCACGTATCCGTCTTCCATTCGGACCGCCTTGATTTTTTTCCCCTGTAATATTTTTACGGCTTCCACGGCCATGACACAAAGCGGGCC
>JAKQHS010000043.1 GCA_029557915.1 Bacteroidota bacterium
CACAGCTACAACCCCATCTGTTTCATTGGACAGTTGGGCTGGACCAGCCTCCCCAGGCAAGGATCGGTGATTCTTTAATATTCTGATCAGGTCAGGAGCCGTGAGGCTTTTTTCATATTTACCCAGCATCGTGCCGTTGGAGTTCAGTACGATGATGGTAGGCAGATACTGGACTTTGAATTTTTGTTTCCAGACATAGCCGTCCAGGTTTTCCACATCGACTTTTACCGGGACGTAGTGCTGGGAAACATAATCGGACAATTCCTCATTTTTATAGGTGTATTCGTCCATCCATTTGCAGGGTTCACACCATTTGGCATAAAACTCAATGAAATAGTATTTTGATTCTTTACGGGCTTTCTCCCGGGCTCCTTCAACCGTGCCCTTATAAAAGACCACCGAGTCTTCCGCTTGGGCGGGAAGTGTGAAGGCCAGGCCGGCCAGCAGGATAAACAGGCTTTTTGTCGCTTTCATAGTTACCTCCTGAATTTTTTATTATTGAATAGCACTTTGCAACGCTTATTATAAAAGCAATTCTCATACCAGATTTAGTTATACGATATTTAATAAAACTGTATTTCCTTGATTTTTATACTACTATGAGTGATAAAAATATTTTATATGATTCCCGGGGTGGGCCCCCTGAATCCGAATATTTTATACATTTGCGCCATGAGTGGAGACATTACGGTGGCCATCACCGGCGTGCATGCCTTTGTGCCTGAAGACGTGCTGACCAATAAGGACCTTGAAAAGATGGTAAATACCAACGACGCCTGGATCATGGAACGGGTCGGCATCAAAGAAAGGCATATCCTCAAAGATCCGGACAAGGCAAGCGCCTTCATGGGAGCGGAAGCCGTCAAGGGCCTTCTCCAAAAAACGGGCACGGATCCGGAAGACGTGGAATTGCTGATTTGCGCCACCGTCACCGGGGATTACCAGGTGCCCGACACAGCCAACCAGATCTGCAAACTCAGCGGACTGAGCCGGGCTTATGGTTTTGACCTCAATGCGGCCTGTTCCGGATTTTTATTTGCCCTCGCGACCGGCGCCCAGTTTATCAAATCCGGTACCCACCGGAAAGTGATCGTGGTGGGCAGCGATAAAATGTCCTCCATCACCGACTATACCGACCGGTCCACCTGCATCCTTTTTGGGGATGCCGCCGGCGCCGTCTTGCTGGAGCCGTCCATCAATGAATTTGGACTGGAACAAATCGCCCTATACGGAGATGCTTCCGGAAAAGACATGCTTCGCATCAAATCCGGAGGATCCCTGCGTCCGCCTTCAGAGGAAACGGTTGCCCACCGCGAACATTTTGTCTGGCAGGACGGGCGGGTGGTGTTTAAGGCTGCAGTGAAAGGGATGGCTGAAGCCGTCAAAGAAGTGATCAGCCGGGCGGGCTATCAATCCGCAGATATTGACTGGATCGTACCCCATCAGGCCAATTACCGGATCATCAAATCAGTGGCCGAAATGCTGGACTACCCCCTGGAAAAAGTCATGATCAATATCCAGAAGTACGGCAACACTACTGCCGCCACCATTCCCCTCTGCCTTTGGGAATACGAACCCCAATTAAAAGAAGGGGATAAACTCGTGCTTACCGCCTTCGGGGGAGGATATACCTGGGGAGCGATCCTTTTGACCTGGGCCTATCAGAAATAATTAAGGAATTAAGAATTAATAAATTAAAGCAGATCCCTGCCCTTAATTCTTAATTTTTTAATTCTTAATTAAATTCTGGATGCCCGATGTCTCAGCACGTGGTCGGCCAGTACCAGGGCCGTCATGGCTTCCACAATCGGCACGGCTCGGGGGACCACGCAGGGATCGTGCCTGCCCTTGCCGGTGACGGTGACGGAATTTCCTTCGAGATCAACGGATTCCTGTGCCGGGACGATGGTGGCCACGGGTTTGAAAGCAACCCGGAAATAGATATCCATGCCGTTGGATATGCCGCCCTGGACTCCCCCGGAATGGTTGCTCCGGGTGCGGATGTCATCCCCTTCCTTATAAAAAACATCGTTATGCCGGGAGCCCCGCATGCTTACCCCTCCAAACCCGGACCCGATTTCAAAACCTTTGCAGGCATTGATGCTGAGCATGGCATGGCCCAGGCAGGCATGCAATTTGTCGAAGGCTGGCTCGCCCAGGCCCGGCGGGCAGCCCCTGACCAGGCAGGTCACTACCCCGCCGATCGTATCCCCATCCTTGCGCACCTCCCGGATCAGCTCGATCATCTTCTCTGCAGTCTCCGGGTCGGGACAACGAACAGGATTGGCTTCCACCTCTGCGGGATCGAAACGGTCCAGATCCGGTTCATAACGGATAGGGCCCACCTGGCTGACGAATCCATGGATATGAATATCAAGCTGGTGTAAAAACAATTTGGCAACCGCCCCCGCGGCAACCCTGGCGGCGGTCTCGCGGGCGGAGGAACGACCCCCGCCCCGGTGGTCGCGAAGGCCCCATTTGTTCTGATAGGTAAAATCAGCATGGGACGGACGGAATTTGTCTTTGATATGATCATAGTCCGCGGAATGCTGGTCCACATTGCGGAGCATCATGCTGATGGGGGCGCCGGTGGTACGGTTTTCAAAAACCCCCGACAGAATTTCAATTTCGTCGGCTTCCTTGCGTTGGGTGACGATGGCGGACTGCCCCGGCCTCCGGCGGTCCATTTCTTTTTGTATAAAATCCGACTGGATCAGCAAACCGGCCGGACATCCGTCGATGATGACGCCGACCGCCTTCCCGTGGGATTCGCCAAAAGTGCTGATCCTGAATATTTCTCCGAACTGATTACCGGCCACCTGCTTTTTACTGGTAAAAATACGCAGTCCGGCCCAGATGCGGTCAGGCTTTGTCCTGGGCGTCGGCCACGGCGATGGAGACCATATTGACGATCTCGGTCACCGTACTGCCCAGGGACAGGACATGCACCGATTTTTTCAAACCCGTGAGCACCGGGCCGATGGAATCGAGATTCCCCCCTTCCTTTAACAATTTAAATGCGATATGGGCGGAGGCCAGGTTGGGGAAAATCAGGGTATTGGCCGGACCATCCACCAGTTTTGAAAAGGGGAAGGTCTCCCGGACCATTTCGCTGTTTATGGCAAAATTGCCCTGGATATCCCCGTCCACCAGCAGATCGGGATAATCCCGGTGCAGGATGGACACGGCTTCCCTCATCTTTGTGGGCACGACGCCTTTCACCGAACCAAAATTGCTGTAGGAGAGCAGGGCGATCTTGGGCACGATATTAAACCGGCGCACCATGTCGGCAGTTTGCAGGGTGATGTTTACAATGGTCCGTGCATCGGGATCGAGGTTGACCATGGTGTCCGCAAAAAATAGCGGACCTCTTTTGGTCATGAGGATATCCATGCCCGCCACGATATGCACGTTTTGGGCCTGGCCAAACAGCCGGAGGGCCGGCCGCATGAATTCCGGGTAATTGGCCGTAAGCCCGCTGACCATGGCATCCGCCTCCCCGTGTTCAATCAGGCTGAGCCCGAAATAATTCCATTCAAACATGGTGTTTTGCGCGGACCGGAGGGTGACCCCCTTCCGGTTGCGTTTGTTAAAATAGGTGTTGGCAAACCGGGCCCTTCTCTCCTGCTGGTTTTCCGAGCGGGGATCTATGATCACCGCATTTTCCAGGGAGAGGTCAAACTCCTCAATTTTCTTTTTAATGTTTTCTTCATTGCCCAGGAGGATGGGTTTGGCCAGTTTTTCTTCTATACAGATCTCGGCGGCTTTCAGGATCTTGTAGGATTCGGCCTCGGCAAAGACCACCCTTTTGGGATTGGACCTGGCTTTCGACCGGATCTGGCGGATGAGGGGTTTGTAAAGGCCCAGTCTCTTGGTGAGCTCTTCTCCGTAAGCTTCCCAATCCTCGATGGTTTTGCGGGCCACTCCGGTCGCAATGGCGGTTTTGGCCACGGCGATCGCCACCGTGGTGATCAGCCTGGGGTCGACCGGCTTGGGGATGATGTATTCAGGGCCGAAATGAAGGTTGGATCCCCCATAGGCGGAATTCACTTCTTCGGGTACCGGGAGTTTGGCCAGGTTGGCCAGGGCCAGGGCCGCGGCCAGTTTCATTTCGTCGTTGATGACGGTAGCCCGGACGTCGAGCGCTCCCCGGAAAATATAGGGAAAACCGAGGACGTTATTGACCTGGTTGGGATAGTCCGACCTCCCGGTGGCCATGATCACGTCATCCCGGGTACTGGTTGCGTCTTCGTAGGTGATTTCCGGGTCCGGGTTTGCCAGGGCAAATACGATGGGGTCCTTGGCCATGGACAGCAGCATCTCTTTTTTCAGGACCCCGGCCACGCTCAGGCCCAGGAAAACGTCGGCATCCGTCAGGGCTTCCGCGAGGGTATCGATGTCCCGGTCGGTGACAAACTCCTGTTTTTGTTTATTGAGGTCGGTTCTTTTGCGGTTGAGCACCCCGGTACTGTCCAGCATCACGATGTTTTCGAGCCGGGCTCCCAGCTTGATATATAGGCGGGTGCAGGAGATGGCGGAGGCGCCGGATCCGCTCACCACGATCCGGACCTCTTCGATTTTTTTGTCCACCACCTGGAGGGCGTTGAGCAGGGCCGCCGAGGAGATGATGGCTGTCCCATGCTGGTCGTCGTGCATAAGGGGGATATCCAATTCTTTCTTCAGCCGGTCTTCGATATAAAAACATTCCGGCGCTTTGATGTCTTCCAGGTTGATCCCCCCGAAGGTGGGTGCGATCGCTTTCACCGTGTCGACCAATTTGTCGGGATCCGTTTCATTGATCTCAATATCAAAGACATCGATGTCGGCGTAAATTTTAAAAAGCAGGCCCTTGCCTTCCATCACCGGCTTGCCTGCTTCGGCCCCAATGTTGCCAAGGCCGAGCACGGCTGTGCCGTTGGAGATCACGGCGACCAGGTTTCCCTTGGCGGTATATTTATAAACGTCCTCAGGATTTTCTTTAATGGCCAGGCAGGGTTCGGCCACTCCGGGAGAATAAGCCAGGCTCAGGTCCCTCTGGGTCGAATGGGGTTTTGAAGGAATGACTTCGATTTTCCCGGGCCTGCCCTGCTGATGGTATTGGAGGGCATCCTTTTTGAGGTCTGACATAGACGGATATTGTTTTGGTTAGGAGGGGCAAAGGTAGAAAATTCGGAGATCAGTGTGTTGAACGCATGCACCCCGTCTGTGGCCCGGTTTATTTAAGCAATCCCACCACCATTTCCCATAAATCTTCGTAGGGAATGATCTCATTTTCAGCGGTGGCTGGGTAGGTGTCGATAGGCACCAGTTTTAATTTGTCTGTTAAGGCTTTGGTGCGGAATAGGGTGCCCTGGCGTTTAAAGCCGGCCCGGACCATTTCTCCAAGCATGCGTATAAAACATTGGGACCTGAAGTTCTCATCCTTTTTGAGGTATCGATAGGCATAAAGTTTTAAGGAGTCCATCCGGTCGATGATCAGATGATGTTTATGATCGGCCAGGAAAAACAGGATCTGGATGAGGATGATCGGGATATTTACCCCTTGCTTGTCTTTTGAATATTCGGGTACCTCATTTAGAAATTTATTGATCCGGAATTCCCGGTCAGGGGTTACTCCTTTTATTTTTCCGATTTTATAGAGGAAATAAATATAAGCATATCCTACTAAGTAATTTTGTTTAATAATAGGAGGCTGTTTATTAAATGATTTAATATTAAACACCATATTAATTTCTTGGTAACTTGAGAAATATTCATGACAATGCAACAATGCTTGAATATAGCCAAATCGTATAACAAACCAATTAAATGATATTTCATTAAAATAATTGAAATATTTTCTTTTAATAAGAATACATGTCGATAGATCCTTAGTAATTAATACAACTTTTAAAAATTCATTAACCAAATACTCTAATACAAAAACTGACAAAAAAGGTTTTTTAAAAAGTTCGTCAATAAATAATAACGTGTTATTTTTAAATTCATTAAATTTTCCATTATATTTATTATAATTCAATATTAGCACGCAACATGAACTAATTAATTCTATAGAAGGTGCAGCTTTCATGCATTCCCATGCTTCATGGATCAAATTTTCAAAATGATTTGATTGCATAGGATTATTACTTCGTTTATGACTTGAATTAAGATATGCAGTCACATCTCGGCTATGTTCTGAAAATTTAAGTTCGTTCAAATACATATTTTTTGCCTCGTAATAAATATCTTTATAATAACTAATTAGGTGAGCTCTATAGTTCATAGCGCCAGATAGTGTGATAATAAATTTACTCAGGTTAAGAGCTAATTCTGAAAATTCAAATTTAATAGCTATTTTCAAGGAATCATCAGCAATTGACAATGCTGCATATCTAAACCCTCTTTCGGAAATCATTCGTGAAATAAAAAACCTTTTTGCACATTCATAATAAGATATCGCTCTAATTGTGAATTTACTTGAGTTAGTATTAATGAAAAATAGCGTATTTAATAATTTCTCTCGAAATCTAAAAAATAGTCTTCTAAAAGTACTTTGGGAAACATTCGAAGTTTTGTAAATGAATTTTTTAAGATCACTTAATTCTGCAATGTCATTTCTACAAATTCCATGAAAGAATTTAGTCATTAAATTAGAGTTATCATTGAAATCAGCAGCAGAAAATAACTCCAGACTATTCACATTGGCCTGCTTTATTAGTTTTGCCAACTCCCGTATTTCATCAAACTCAATATTCGACATTGTTCCAGCAATTACTATCATTCATTTAAATATCTATTTAATTGATTTCTAATTTGTTACACATATATAGAAAGGATTTTATTATATTTCCCATGTCACACAAGTCCAAAATAAGAAACAATAATTGACTTTTTGTTGTTCGATCTTGCCTTCTAATTAAAAAAGTCCCTCTATGAAACATGAACCGATAACAAAAAGTCAACTGGCAGATTTACTTGGACTTAGCCTAAGGACCTTACAGAGGAAACTGCTCCGGGCAGAGTTAAATATCCCAAGAGGACTTATCAGTCCGGATAGCCAGATCCAGATTCTGATGAAGTTGGGTTATTCCGCGTTGGCCGCTCAATTGCGGAAGAAATCCGGCAGGATAAACAGAAGTGATATGCTCAACCCTTTGATGAGAATATCAACAAAAATTCCAGGGGAAAACAGAAAAAAAATGGTAACTCTCTGAAACATTTTTGCTTCACTGAAGCTCATTGCTAAGTTTCCAGAAGGCCTCCTAATTTAAGTACACATTTTAATCACAGTTTCGCCTTTCCAGTCTAAAATAGAAACTTGTTAAATTTCACTGGTCAATCTCTTACACAGGTCCGATTCTGGTGATAGCTATACATTCCATACCTTCAAATCAAAATACAACATTACAAAACACCATTAAGGAATTACCAATTCATAATAACAGGTAATTCTGTCCTATTTTTTATAAAACCGAAGCCGGGAGTCATAGTGTTTCACTATGGATAAAAATTGAATCGAAATGAAAGTTTTCCCGGCTTCCGGTTTGCAATAAAAATCAACTTTTGTTGAAAATTAAAGGCCAATACTTCTATTGTGCTTTATAAAGATACCCATTTCCTCTTAGCGGTAAGTTGAATGGAATGAAATGTCACCAGTCGGCCTCAAATACTTCTATTGGATCCCATCTTATAAGCCAATAGTTCAGAACCTTAAGTCCAGCTTTTTTTATTCCAATTGATCCAGGATCAATGCCCATAAATCCTCGTAAGGAATGATTTCAGTCTCCGCCGCATCCGGGAAGGCATCGATGGCGGTATTTTTTAAGTTTTGGCTGAGCTTCTCCGTGCGGAAGAGGGTGCCTTTTTTCCTGAAATCCGCCCTGACCATTTCACCGAGCATGCGGATAAAGGATTGGGACCGGAAACTTTCATCCCGCTTCAGGTGCCGGTAGGCATACAAGTTCAGGGACTCCATCCGGTCGATGATCCGGGTGTATTTTCGGTCGGCCAGAAAATAAAGGACCTGGATGAGGATGATCGAAATATTGACTCCCTGTTTATCCTTGGAGTATTCGGGCACCTGGTTCAGGAATTTGTTCAGCCTGAAATCCAGCGCCTCTTCGACCGGTAGGATCCGCCCGATCTTGAGCAGGAATTCCGTATAAGCCTGCAGGACGTAAAAATTTTCCCTGATCACGGGGGGTTGTTTGCCGAAAGTCTTATAATTTAAAATGAACTGGATCACCTCATAAGCTTTCTGGTAGGCCTTGCCATGCATTAACGTTAAGGCATAATAATAGTGTATGACATACCAGTTGAAATTGCCCGTATTGATTCTGTTGAAATACTCTGAGCGGATGGCCTCTGCAGATGGGACATCCCTGGTGACCAGGGTCATAATCAGTTGGGCGTGAATCAGGGATTCGATCGTAATGACAGACCTGAAAGGTTTGGCGCTGATCTTTTTAAGGGCCTCGGCCGTGATCTTTTTGTATTCGCCGTAATTTTTATTCTGTTTAAAATAATACTGCAGGATTTTTGAAGCGGCCATGATGGAATCAATGGAAGCCTCCCCTTTCAGAAGGCTTTCTGATGTCTCCACCGAATCAAGAAGCGCATCCTCAGGGATGAGGCTGTGCCGGGCAACATGCGCGGCATTGCTTTCATAGGCAATATTTGCTACCATGATTTCCAATCGGTTTTCCGTATGGAGGGTTTGGACGGCCGGCAGATACCTGGTTTTATATTTCTCAAACTTTTTTAAATCTATGGTCCGCGTACTGTAATGGCGGATCAACAGTTTCAGGAAATGAACCGAGAGGTCGGTAAACTCAAATTTGAGGCTGACCGGAAGGGTCTTTTCCACGAGGGAAATGGAGAACTTGTGATATCCGCGCTCAAGCAGGATCCGGGTGATATAGGCCCTTCGTGAACAATTGTAATAGGCGATGGCCCTTTCGCTGAACAGGGAGGTCCGGGTATCTATAAAAAAGAGGGTATTCGACAGCTTTTCCTGGAACCTCGAATAGATCTTATCAAAACCATAAGCCAGGATCTTGTCGCCATACAAGGCCGTCTTCAAATCGTCCTCCGTCTTCAGGTCCAGGTCCCGGATCAGTTCAAACATTTCCCCCATTTTGGTCTTCTTTTTACCAAAATCTTCCCGGGTGAAGATCTCCAGGTGCTGGACCTTGCATTTATTGACAAAGTCCACCAGGGATTTTATTTCGTTTATCATAATAATTTATTCAATCAATAATAGTTATAATTATCTAAATATCAATAGTTTGAATTTTTTTTATTTAAAAAAAAGTATTTTTTTTACGTCTTCATGAATGAAATATTGATACAATGATCCTCCTCAAGTCAATTTAGCTTTGACAAAAGCTTTTATATAGATGTGAGGAATAATTAATATAAGACACATAAATAAGGTTATAGTATTGAATATCAACTATATATTATTTAAACTCATATATTTTTTGTAAATCACTCCGTCCATAAACAAAGGTTTATGATATTCGTTGGCTTCCAGGGCAGCTATAATTTTGATTCAAAATTGAATCGAAATGAAAAATTTTATTGATTGGTTACTCTGCGCTTTGGGAATTACCACTGAAATAGATGGATTCTAGAATTAATTGATCCAAGGATTTACAAGGCTTCCTAAATAGGGGGTTGTGGTGTAAAAAGTATTTAATTAATTATAAATCAACTTTTTACAACCATATGAGACGAATGATAAAACATTACGAGCCTGCTTGAAATTTTGATAATGAGGTGATTCCGGAGTTGAGAAAGACCCGGATGAGTATAAAGGCTTGAATATTAATACGTATTTAGTGTAAAGGGTAATTTGATAAAAGCCCGATTCAAAGGAATCGGGCTTTATTTTTTTATGCAACTTACTGAATATCAGCTTATTTTTTCCGCCGAAACCAAGAACATCCTTCGCGTGCCATACAGGGAATCATGACCTGACAATAAATGCCTGGCCTTTCATAGTTGTCCCATTAAATATTTCGCGGTGAGGCTGTCTTTTGACCTTACTACTGCCTCCGGGGTCCCGGTAGCCACCACTTTACCCCCATATTTACCCCCTTCAGGCCCCATATCGATAATATGGTCTGCCACCTTGATCACGTCCAGGTTGTGCTCGATGACCACTACGGTATTGCCGCGGTCGACCAGGCGGTTTAAAATATCCAGAAGATGTTGAATATCAGCAAAGTGTAAACCTGTGGTCGGCTCATCCAGGATATACAGGGTGTTGCCGCTGTCCCGTTTGGACAATTCTTCCGACAATTTGACCCTCTGGGCCTCCCCCCCTGAAAGCGTGGTCGCCTGCTGGCCCAGGGAGATATAACCCAGGCCCACCTCAAAAAGGGTCTTCATTTTACGGTGGATATTGGGTACATTTTCAAAAAAATGCATCGCGTCCTCCACCCGCATATCGAGTACCTGGCTGATATTCTTGCCTTTATAGAGGATTTCCAGGGTTTCCCGGTTGTACCTGCGACCCTGACAGGTCTCACATTCAACCTGGACATCCGGTAGGAAATTCATCTCGATCACCCGCATCCCACCACCTTCGCAGGTTTCGCAACGGCCTCCCTTGACATTAAAAGAAAACCGGCCGGCCTTATAGCCCCTGATTTTTGCCTCAGGGAGCCCGGTGAATATATTGCGGATATCGGTAAACACCCCGGTATAGGTGGCCGGGTTGGAGCGCGGGGTGCGGCCAATGGGGGACTGGTCGATCTCAATGACCTTGTCCAAAAGGTCAATCCCTTCGATGCGGTCGAACGGCAAGGGTTTTTGCACACTTCCATAAAAATGTTTCCTAAGGACCGGATAAAGGGTTTCGTTGATCAGGCTGCTTTTGCCGCTCCCGCTGACCCCCGTTACGCAAATAAAGGTTCCCAGGGGAATTTTCAGGTCCACTTTCTGAAGATTGTGCCCCCGGGCCCCGAACAGCTTCAGAAACTGGCCATTCCCTTTCCGGCGTTTTCCCGGTACTGCAATTTGTTTCCGGTCACTGAGATAATCGGCTGTGAGCGAGTCCTGTTCAATAAATTCCCGGGGAATGCCGCTGGCCACGAGCCGTCCGCCATGTGAGCCCGCACCAGGCCCCAGGTCCATCAGGTAATCTGAAGCCAGCATGATTTCTTTGTCGTGTTCCACCACCAGCAGGGAATTGCCGATGTCCCTGAGTTCTCGCAAGGCCTGGATCAGTCTTTGATTGTCCCTGGCATGCAGGCCGATGCTGGGCTCGTCCAGGATATAGGTAACCCCAGTGAGTTGGGAACCGATCTGGGTGGCCAGGCGGGTACGTTGGGATTCCCCGCCGGAGAGGGAGTTAGCCGGCCGGTTCATACTCAGGTAATCAAGACCCACGTGCAGCAAAAACCGGAGCCGCAGCCGGATCTCCTTGATCACATCCAGTCCGATCTGTTGTTGCCTGGGATTTAGTTTTGGTTCCGCTGCATCGAGCCACCGGGACAAATCGGACAGGTCCATGTCGGCCAGTTCAGAAATATTGAGGCCGGCTACCTTGAAATGCAGCGCCTCTTTTTTCAGCCTGGCCCCCTGGCATTCGGGACAAAGGCTGATGGTCATAAAATCCTCGGCCCACTGCCTGATTTTTTCACTGGTGCTGTCCCGGTGCCAGCGGACCAGCATATTGACCAGG
>JAKQHS010000067.1 GCA_029557915.1 Bacteroidota bacterium
CAACCGCCGGATGCAGGGTTATATCGATGCCCTCCGCGATGCGCGGATACCCATCCGGAAAGAATACATCCTGCATTCAGGTTTTACCCATGAAGACGGGATCCGGGATGTTTCCAAATTACTGGCGGTCCGGCCCATGCCCGAAGCCATATTCGCCGTAAACGACCGGAAAGCAATCGGGGCCATGATGACTCTCAAAAAGAGCGGTTACCTTCTTCCCGACGATATGGGTCTGGCCGGGTTTACCAATGCCCCGATCAGCGAAGCGGTGGAACCCGGGCTCACCACCATTGAACAATCGGCCTACCAGATCGGGACGACCAGTTGCCAGCTTTTGCTCGACCGGATTAAAACCCCGGATCAGCCTCCCCAAACCATTGTAATGCCCGGAAACCTCATCATCCGGGATTCCAGCAAGAAAAAAATCGTGAAAATACAATGAGGAGAACCCCTTGATATTCAGGCGGCTTTATATATTGCATTTTAAATAAAAATTTGGGGCATGAAATACATTTTTAGTCTATTCCTGGTTGGTTTTGTATTGCTCAGCAGCCATCGGTTGCAGGCACAGGGCGCAGTAGCCGTCTACGTTGATGGGGGGCTTCCAACCCATCAGATCAGCAGACATATTTATGGGCATTTTTCGGAACACCTGGGCCGTTGCATTTATGACGGATTCTGGGTTGCCGACACCCTCAAAGTGGCCAAAAAAGACCGGATCCGGCTGGATATCGTGGATGCCCTTAAAAAGATAAAGGTTCCCAACCTTCGGTGGCCCGGCGGATGTTTCGCCGATGAATATCACTGGCGGGATGGGATAGGCCCAAGGAATCAGAGGCCCCGGATGGTCAATACCCATTGGGGAAATGTCGTGGAAGACAACAGTTTCGGAACACACGAATTCCTGGAATTATGTTCCCTGCTCGAATGTGAGCCCTATATCGCCGGAAACGTCGGCAGCGGAACGGTCCTCGAAATGTCCAACTGGGTGGAATACCTGAACCATCCGGGGGGAAGCACGCTTTCGGATTTAAGGAAACAAAATGGCCATGCCGAACCGTATAAGGTAAAATTCTGGGGGGTGGGCAATGAAACCTGGGGATGCGGAGGCAATATGACCGCCGAATATTACGCGGACGAGTATAAACGGTATGCCACTTACGTCCGGAACTATCCCGGGGCGCCCATTCACAGGATCGCCAGCGGGTCCAACGTCGCGGACTACCATTGGACCGAAGTCCTGATGAAAAACGTAGGCCCCAACCGGATGTGGGGCACCACGCTTCACCATTATTCCATTCCCAGCAATTCCTGGGCAAAGAAAGGTTCGGCCACCCGGTTTTCGGAACAGGAGTATTTTACCACCCTTAAAAATGCCTGGTTCATGGAAGAGCTGGTCACCCGGCATTCCACCATCATGGACAAATACGATCTGGCCAAGCGCGTCGCCCTGGTCGTCGATGAATGGGGCGTGTGGACGGACGTTGAACCGGGGACCAATCCCGGTTTCTTATATCAGCAAAACAGCCTCCGGGATGCCCTGGTGGCCGGGGTTACGCTCAATATTTTTAATAACCACAGCGACCGGGTTCGCATGGCCAACCTGGCCCAGACCATTAATGTGCTTCAGGCCCTGGTGCTCACCCGGGGGGCAGACCTCTTGCTGACGCCGACCTATCACGTCTTTGACCTCTATAAAGTCCACCAGGACGCCCAATACCTGCCGGTTCGTTTCCAGTCCCCGGATTATGTATTTGAAAACACCAAAATACCGGCGGTCCATATTTCAGCCTCCAGGGATTCCGCGGGCCTTTCCCACATTTCCCTGGTCAACATCGATCCGGTGAAAAACCATCCGGTCCATATCCGGATTGCGGATATTCCCTGGTCTTCCGTGACGGGATCGATCATCAGTTCCGCCCAGTACACCGACTACAATGATTTTGATCACAAAAACAAAATCGCCATCCGGCCCTTTACCGGGGCATCGAGGGAAAGTGGAAACCTGGTTTTAACTTTGCCGGCCAAAAGCATCGTCATGCTTGAATTAAAATAAAGGTTAATACAAATAAATTCAATTTAAAATCATGTTCCGCCTCTTCCTCTTAATACTCTGTATTCAATGGTTCAGCCAATGCAAGCCCAAAGAAGCCATGCCGGTTGCAGACGAAGCCAGCCGTATGGCCAGCGCCGACGCCACTTTTAAAAAATTCTGTTCTACCTGCCACGGGGACAACGGGGATGTATTTGTGGACCGGCAATGGAAACACGGAAGAACCCGCGATTCCATCATGATGAATATCCGCGCGGGTTTCCCGGACCTGGGTATGCCGAAATGGGATTCGGTGATCACCGAACAGGAAGCGGCGGACCTGGCCGATTACCTGATGAAGGCCATTGAAAACAGGAAAAAATTTGATTTCCAGGACAGTGTCCGGTCCAGTGTCTTTGTGCATGAAAGCATGACCGTAAAACTGGATACGATTGCACGCGGACTGGAAAATCCCTGGGGCATGGCCTTTTTACCCAATGGAGACTTCCTCTACACCGACCGGAATGGCAATTTGTACCGCCAGTCCAAGGGCGTTCAAAGCATGGTCAAAGGGGCTCCGCAGGTGGTCGCCGAAGGACAGGGTGGCCTTCTGGACGTGGAATTGTCCCCGGATTTTGCCAACAATCAAACCATTTACCTGTCCTATTCCAAACTCAAGGATACCGCAGGCCAGAAATTAGCAACCACCGCCGTGCAGAAGGCCAAACTCAGCGGCAATCAGATCACCGGTCAGAAGGATATTTTTATCGCAATGCCCTATCAAAAAACCAGGCACCATTATGGCTCCCGGATCGAATTCGATTCCACCGGCTTCATGTTTATCACCGTAGGCGACCGGGGCCAGCATATGGATTCCCTTCCTCAGAAACTGGACAACGATATGGGCAAGGTGCACCGCATCCGGGAAGACGGGAGCATCCCGGACGACAATCCTTTCTATAATACTCCCGGGGCCCGCAAATCCATCTGGTCATACGGTCACCGGAATCTCCAGGGTATGGCCCTGCAGCCCGGCACCAATACCATCTGGACCCATGAACACGGACCAAGGGGAGGGGACGAACTGAATATCCCGGAAAAAGGTAAAAACTACGGATGGCCGGTGATCAGCTATGGTATTAACTACGACGGCACCATCCTCACCCCCCTGACCCATAAGGAAGGAATGGAACAACCCCTCGTCCGGTGGGTGCCCTCCATCGGCCCCAGCGGCCTGACCTTCGTAAAAGGAAACAAATACCCGGCATGGGAAGGGGATATCCTGATGGGTTCTTTGCGATTCCGGTATCTCGAGCGCGTTGCCATAGACGGCAAGACACCGGGGGAGAAAGAAAACCTGCTTAAAGGCATTGGCCGGCTGCGTTTTGTCGAAATGGGTCCGGACGGATTTATCTATGTGGGTGTGGAGGAGCCGGGATATATCTTCAGATTGCTACCGGTGGACAACCCATCCGCCAATTAAAAACCAGTCCTGTGAAAAAATATATTTCCGCGTATGCATTGCTGCTCCTGATTCCATCTGCCCTTTTATCTCAAAAATTCAGCAGGCTCATGGGGCCCAGGCCGGGTATCGTGTCCTATACCTTTCGCAATGAATTCAGCAAGGATATCCCGGGGACCCTGGATTACATTCAATCGCTGGGCATCGACAATATTGAATTTTCCAACCTCTTCGGCCAAAACGCTCACGACCTAAAGGTCATGATCGACCGCCGGGGAATCCGATGCACGAGTTATGGGGTATCCTGGGACGACCTGATGAACAAGAGGTCCCAGGTGGTCGAAAATGCGAAGATCCTGGGCGCCAAATATGTGCGTGTCGCCTGGATGCCTCACGACAAGCCCTGGGACCTGGAATTTACCCGGCAGACGGCGGCCGCCTTCAATGAAATCGGCAGGGACCTTAAAGCCCAGGGTCTCGTCTTTTGTTACCACAACCATGGTTATGAATTCCAGGCCCATGGCAAAGGGACTTTGTTTGATGTGCTGGTACAGGAAACCAATCCGGAATACGTCGGGTATGAAATAGACATTCTTTGGGTCCATTTCCCCGGGCAGGATCCCGCCAGGCTTATTAAAAAGTACCCCCGGCGCTTTAAGCTGATGCACCTCAAAGACCTTAAGACCGGAGTACAGGGAGATCTTTCCGGAAAGACTTCCACCGACCATGATGTCATCCTGGGAACCGGACAGATCGATCTTAAAAAAGTGCTCAAAGCATCCAAAAAATCTTCCATTGAGCATTTTTATATCGAGGATGAAAATGTGAAAGCCTGGGACCAGGTGCCGCAAAGCCTGAAATACCTGAAAGAAATGTAATTCGAAGGATTCGATCTACCATCATTCTTGGATAAATCCGTCCTATTCTTCCGGAGTTTCATATCCGGAGATGTCCGTAATTTTAAACCTCCATCTTTAAGATAAAAAATATGATCAAACGCAGATCGGCATTGACAAAAATCGCTTCGGGCCTTGCTGGCATGATCAGTCTTCCAGCCTGGGCGGATTCCTGGAACCCGGCGGGACTCGGGGTATTCCGGCGACTGCCGCTTTCCGAAGAGGAATCCCTCGCAGCCATCGTCGATACCATAATTCCTGCTACCGATACCCCGGGTGCAAAAGAACTGGGTGTTCATCAATTGCTGCAGAAAATCGTGGCGGATTGTTACGATGCTCCGGCCCAGGACACCCTCAGCATGGGCCTGGTGCTCACCGATGCGGTATCCCTGGGAGATTATGGAAGTGCTTTTCGCCATCTGAATCCCGAGCAAAGGCTTGCCGTCCTTAAAAAAATGGCGATTTCGCCCCATGCAGACCAGAAAAACTTTTTATCCATGGTCAAACGGCTGACCATTGATGGGTATATGAGGTCGGAATATGTGATGACCAATATCACCAAGTTTGAGTTCGCTCCCAACAGGTTCTACGGTTGCCGTCCGGTTTAATGTCCTTTATTATTTCTATCTGATTTCAAATTAAAATCATGTCCAACCTCAATATTAACGTAAAGAAAAAAACTACTTACGATGCCATTGTGATAGGTTCCGGGATCAGCGGCGGATGGTCGGCCAAGGAACTGACGGACCGTGGCCTTAAAACCCTGCTGCTGGAAAGAGGCCGCGATGTGAAACATATTGTGGATTATCCCACGGCGACCCTGCAGCCCTGGGAATTTGAGCACCGCAACCAATTGCCCCTGGAGGTGAAAAAAAACAATCCCATCATATCCAAGTGTTATGCTTTTTATGAAGGAACGACCCATTTTTTTGTAAAAGATGCGGAACACCCCTATATCCAGGACAAGCCCTTTGACTGGATCCGGGGTTACCAGGTGGGCGGCAAGTCCCTGATGTGGGCACGCATGACCCAGCGCTGGAGCGATCATGACTTTACAGGGCCTGCCCGCGATGGTTATGCCGTAGATTGGCCCATCCGGTACGAGGACCTGGCGCCCTGGTACAGCCATGTGGAAAAGTTTGCAGGCATCACGGGCAACCGGGACGGCCTGGATACGCTTCCTGACGGGGAGTTTTTACCGGCTTATGAATTGTCCTGCGTGGAAAAATATTTCAAGGAGCAAATGGCCAAACATTTTCCTGGCCGGCATGTGATCAGCGGCCGCACCGCCCACCTCTCCGAACCTCAGGCCATTCATTACAAGCAGGGCAGGGGCAAATGCGTCAACCGGACCATCTGTGAAAGGGGTTGTCCTTATGGGGGATATTTCAGCAGCAATGCCTCCACGATCCCCTGGGCGCTGAAATCCGGCAAGTTGACGCTACGCCCTCATTCCGTGGTCCATTCCATCATATACGATGAACAAAAAGGCAAAGCCACCGGAGTCCGGGTGATTGATGCCAACACCAAGGAAATGATGGAATTTTACGCCAAAATCATTTTTGTCAACGCGGCCGCCCTCAATACCAATCTCATCCTCTTAAATTCCACCTCCAACCGTTTCCCCAACGGCCTGGGCAACGACAGCGGGGTATTGGGTAAATATGTGGCCTTCCACAATTACCGGGCGAGGATCTCGGCCGAATACGACGGATACCTGGAAAGCAGGACGGAGGGAAGGAAGCCCAGTTCCGGGTATATTCCCAGGTTCAGGAATGTGTATAAGCAGGAGACGGATTTTCTGAGGGGTTATGCCTCCGGCTTCAGCGCCAGCCGCGGTGAAGTCCGGAGCAACGAGGGCCTGGGCACAGAGTTGAAAAACAACCTGCATACGGCCAAATGGAGTTCCTGGAGGGTGGGGTCAGGGATCATGGGCGAAACCATCCCCAAAGAATCCAACCAGGTCACCCTGGATAAGGATAAAAAAGACGACTGGGGTATTCCGCTGCTCCACATCAAGGTGGATTACGATGACAACGATGAAAAAATGGTCAGGGATTTCCTGGAGCAGTTTTCCGAAATGTACACCAAAGCCGGGTTTACCAATATCCGCACCAGCGACAGCAAACAGGCCGCGGGCCTGGATATCCATGAAATGGGCGGGGTACGCATGGGCCATGACCCTAAAACGTCCATGCTGAACAAATGGAACCAGCTCCATCTGTGCAGGAATGTTTTTGTCACGGACGGGGCCTGCATGACCTCCACGTCCACCCAGAATCCTTCGTTGACCTATATGGCTTTCTCCGCCAGAGCCGCCCAATATGCGGTGAAGGAATTAAAGAAAAGAAACCTTTAATGGCTTGATTTGTATCTTTAATTGCAAATCAAACCGATCATGGAACAGGATACACCGACCGAATTGCTCAACCACGACAGCAAAAATCACCTGGCGACCGCAGGCACCTGGGCCCGTTTACTCGGAATCTTAGGCTTTATATTCACGGCATTCATCTTTCTTGCAGCGCTGATGATGCTTTTGGGAGGTTCATACCTAAACCAGTTCCTGGCCGAATCCTCCGGCGAGGAATTTCCGGGAATGGCCAGAGGCCTGGGCACTTTCACCGGTTTGTTATACCTCGTGATCGGCGGTATTTATTTCCTGATCAGCTGGTGGACCTTCCGCTTTGGCAATGAAATCCGCGAAGGGCTCATGACCCATTCTCCGGAGCATATGGCTGCCGCCTTCAACAATCTTAAAAATTATTTCCAGGCCTATGGGGTATTGACCCTCGTGGCGGTGGGTTTTATGCTGTTGAGTGTTTTGGGGGTCATGCTGGTTGGGTTTTTTTAGTTAGTAAGTTAGTAAGTTAGCAAGTTAGCAAGTGAGCAAGTTGGTGGGTTAGCGATTACCTTTGCCCCATCACAAGGTCCGGTTTCATCATGCAGGCAAAGGAATGGTTGATCAAGGGTAAGAGTTATTTATCCGAAGTGCCGCTGGAATCGGTGGACAGCAAGATCAGCCAAAGGCTCCATGTAAGCATGATCCGCGGACGCCTCCAGCTCACCACGGATCACGTCATTTACAGTTGGGAAGACCTTTACCGCAATTTCAGGTATGCCTCCAACCGGATCAACTGGAAAAAATTCAAGCCCAAAAATGTGCTGGTCCTGGGTTTAGGATTGGGCTCTGTGATCCAGATCCTGGAGCGCAAGGTCACATACCCGCTGTCGATCACTGCCGTGGAACTGGATGAGGGGGTGCTTTACCTGGTAAAAAAATACAGCGCTTCCAAATTCCGGTCACCCATCCAATACCTGTGCGCGGATGCCTATGATTTTGTCCAGCAGAACCGGCAAAAATTTGACCTTATCCTGTTTGACATCTTTGTCGATGATTATATCCCCTCCCAGTTTGAAAGCCTCGCCTTTACCAAAAAGCTGGCTTCAGGCCTCACTCCGGGGGGATTGATCCTGTACAACCGGATTGCCATGGAACCTTCCCAGATCATGCAGAATATGGAATTTTACGACCAGGCGTTTTCGAAAGTTTTTCCGGATGCGGAGATCCTGCAGATCAAGACCAACTGGGTCTTTGCCAGCAACAAACATCTGCTGAAGAGCTGATTTTTGGTTAATTTTGCGGCCCTGATCCATTCGACATGTTTACCATCAATATTTATTTAAAGTTTGCACTGATTGCCCTTTGCCTTTTCGGGGGCGTTGCCCTGGCCTTTGCTTATGGATTCTGGTGGGCTTTCCCGGTGATCCTCATCGGCATCCTGCTGCTCATCAGCTATATTTTCCTGGGCACCGTACAATCGGCGGCCCAGTTGATGGAGAAAATGGATTTTGCCGGCAGTGAACGAAGACTTGGGCTCACTTTTTTCCCTCAATGGCTCTATCGTCCAAACCGGGCCTATTTTTATATGATCAAAGGCTCCATTGCGGCCCAGCTCAAGGATTATGACCGCGCGGAGCAGTTGTTGCTCAGGTCCAAGTCCATCGGATTGCCCTCGGCCAATGAAAAAGCCATGGTTGCCCTGCAGTTGGCCAATTTCAGCGCCGTAAAAAATAAATGGAACCAGGCCCAGATCTATATGAAAGAGATCAAGGAATACAAGGTGACCGAACCCATGATCAAGGACCAGATCAAACAATTTGAAAAAGCCATGCAGCAGCGGGGCCAGCAAAAACACCTGATGGGCGGGGATCCTTCCATGATGCGCATGCGGAGACCGCGGAAAATGTAGCCTTACTTCAAATTCCGGCTTTAAAATAATTGCTTATCCCTCCAGCGCTGACCGTATTTTCATTAAGCGCTGTTTTTACCCAACCATTGTTTTGGGGGAAAGAGGAGATCTGAAATAAAGGAGAAAGGCGGTGATCAGAGCCGATAGGAACAAACCCAGATCTTCCGTCATACCCAGATAAATCGCAGCGGTAGTTCCTATCAAGGACCATAGGAAAGGAATAATAAGGACTGCCATAGGTACTTTATTTCCCGACCATAACAACATACCAAAAGTGAATATCGTTGTGGGGCAGGGTACACCAAAAGTCGGAGAGGCGGGATACTGATGACCCAAAAGGTATCCCAGTATAGGATAAACCAGGAGCGCATATAAAATCAGGAGGCCACCGGCTACCCCATAAATATCCCACTTAAATTGAAAGGTTATTTTTTCCCGGTGTATGCCATAAAAGTATAAGAGGCCTGCCTGAACGATATTCAGGGCACCGAATAAATGGGCCGCCTTATTGATCCCGGAGAAATGAAGAATATGATATACTATCCCGGACCAGAGCCATAATAATGATAGAAAGAGAAGATTAATTTTGTCACTGATCCTGGTTTTATAAATGGAGTGGAATATGGCCAAGCCACCAAACAAATAAAAAACTACCTGCATCGGAAAAACAGAAAGATTATATTTCCTGAAAACCTCCAAAAACTCGTCAATCGTAAAAGGCAAATTCATTTGCTTTTATTTAAATTTAAATTCCCGCATATAATGGAGTTGGAAATAATAGGGGTCAGGTGGAATGCTGATATAAGGCTTTAGACCTGTCGGCCAGTCTGAATTTCTTCACTTCATCAACTTAACAGCCACATCCAGCCTCTGGGCTACATTATCCCAATGAATGATCTGGTACAAGTTATCCACAAATTCCGCCCGCCGGTTCCGGTATTTCAAGTAATAGGAATGTTCCCATACATCGATCACCAGCAGGGGGATCACTCCCCATTGGGTTAATTTCTCGTGGTTTTCACATTGCAACACGGTTAGCTTATCGGTGTATGGCTGGTAGCCAAGGATTCCCCAGCCGTTTCCATCCACGTCTTTGGAAGTTTTTGAAAGGAGCAGTTTGAGTTTGTCGTAGCTTCCGAAATCACGCTCGATGCGTTTCAGCAAATCGCCGGCGGGTGCTGATTTTTTGTTGGATAGATTTGTCCAGAAAATGGTGTGCAGGACATGGGAAGACAGGTGATAAGCGAGTTTTTTTGTCCAATAGTCTACCGTTTCCACGGCATTTTCATCCAATGCTTTTCGGACCATCTGCAAATCCTTATTGGCGCCATTCACCGCACCCCCATGGTGGAAGGTATAATGCAGATGGAGGGTCTCCTCATCCATATAAGGTTCGAGATAATTTTTAGCATAAGGAAGGGGCTGAAGCATAAAGTTTCCCTGGGCATCTACCAGTCTGTCGATCCCGTTCTCAGCGAGGTTATGGGCGAAGACAGAATCTGAAGGCAGGAGGGCAGCAGCGCTGAGAATAGTGGATGTTTTGATGAATTTTTTTCGATCCATGACTTAAAAAATTAGGTAATAAAGCAGACTGATCACACCAGCACCTAGAATTACGAAAGCTGCTGTGAATTTGGTTTTTACCTGGTATACAACGAACAGGGCAGCAATAAATATAATAAAATTACTCCAGCCGTTTATGGTCGGCTGGAAAAGCTGAATGGCGGTAACGGCAATCAAACCGGTAACACCGGCTGCAATGCCATCCAGGAAATGGTGTAAACTATTGTTTTCAATCACACTTTCGATGACCCGATGCCCAATCAAAGTAAAACAAAAGGCGGGTAGGAAAATAGCCAGGGTGATGATGAAAGCACCGGACCAGCCAGCACCAAAGTACCCGACGAATGTAGAAAAGATAATCAGCGGTGCGGGCAACATACCCGAAAGGGCAATGCCATCGAGAAATTGTTCATTGCTCATCCATCCATGGCAGATCACAGCATCCTGCTGGATAAAAGGAATGACGGTATAAGCCCCGCCAAAGGTGAGCAGCCCGCCCTTTAAGCCGGTCAAAAAGACAGACCCTAAAGAACTGCCGGATTCAAGGTTGACTTCTAATGTCGTTGTTGCGGGACTGAGATTCGAGAACATACCGGGCGAAAATGACCAGGTACAATAAGCGGTTAAAAGTATGGCTATAACTGCTCCTGCAATCCTTCTGCCCGTCATCCAAAGCGCATTAGTGATTCCAGCAACCGCAAGGACCGGAATAAAGCCGGTACCGCAAAAGGTTGCCAGGGCCGAAAGAAGGGCAAGGGTGATCAATGATCCTTTCACTAAAATATGTTTCCCGATCCGATGAACGGCGGAAAAGATCAGTGCAATCACCGCTGACTGAAATCCGGTAAATACTGCCTGCAAAACGGGAGACCCGATCCCAAAACTCAAATAAAACCAGGTTAGCGCCAGCATCAGCAAAAATCCTGGCAGCATAAAACCCAGCCCCGCCAGAAAGCCTCCTGTTCTTCCTCCGGCAATCATGCCAAACCAGACACAAAGTTCGTGTGCTTCAGGCCCGGGTAAAACCTGGTAAACGGCCAAAGCCCGGTTAAATCGCTCACTGGAAACCCATTTTTCTTCTTCCACCAATTCCTGCCGGAGCATGGCGATTTGGGCCACCGGACCGCCCCAGGCCAGGCAACCGAAACGCAGGAAACGTCGAAAAATCTGGGCCGGCCTTTGGCGAATATCAGCCGGTTTATCCATTGGTTCCATTAAAAACCTGGTTTAAAGTTGAGGATTCCAGGTATGCTTTTCACCCTGAAGGTGTTTGGCCCAGCTGTAGAGGGCATCGTAGATGATCATGCCAATGGCCAGCATATCCTGATCGTTCTGATTATTGTAGGACAATCCTGCGGAGATCGCCCACAACCCTGCTGCCTGAGGTGCAAGATGAAACCGGTCTGTATCGGCGCCGCGTACGATTAAAGCGAGTTGGAGCAGTGCGGGATCGGTAAGACCGTGTTTTCGGATGATAAAATCAAAGGTGCAGAGGTCCCCCTCGTGCGAATATTCAGCGCCCGGTATATCATAAGGAATAGCCCCAATTTCCTTTGCCCTGTCAAACACAAATGGTTTCGGCACATAAATGAATTCTGCATCAGGGTCCACGAAGTTTTTAATCAGCCAGGGACAGGCGATACGGTCTATTTTGGGACGCTCACGGGTAATCCATTTCATAATTCATTGATTTTACCGCAAGTCTGGGCGATAAAACAAAAAATAAATAGAATGGAATTAACTGCTTGTATCGGGTTTACCTTTTTTAAGTGATTTTTTATAAACAGAGGGCTGGATACCGGTTTGTTTCTTAAAAATCCGGTTAAAATGACTCTGATCGGAAAAACCGGTGAGGTAGGCGATTTCGGTGAAGGAATAGTCTGAGGTTTTAATCAAATGAATGGCTTTTTCGATGCGCTGCTTCCGGATGTATTCGCCGAAAGAAAGATTGTCGAAGTATTTTGAAAAGGTTCTGGAAACATAGGCTGGATGCAGGTCGAGATCCTTTGAAATTTTTTTCAGGCTTAAACTGAAATTGGTGTCTACATAATCCTGGATCGTTTCCTTCAGTCCTTTCGCCCAGGCCGGAATGCGTTTTCCCGGTGCAACTTTTCCAGAAAGGTAAGTGTTCAGCATTTGAATCAACAATTGTTCAACCGGGTCTCCGGTGTGTTTTTCATGCTGCAGATGTTTCACCCAATAATAGAGGGCATCATAAAGAACCATCCCGAATTCCAACAGCTTTTGGTCATCCCGGATGCGGCCTGCTAATCCTGCCGAAATAGCCCATAACCCGGCTGCCTGGGGAGCAAGATGGAAACGATCGGTGTCCGCTCCCCGGACGATGACAGCCAGTTGCAGGAGGGAAGGATCCTTTAATTCATGTTTTTTAAGGATTTTATCAAAGGTGCAAAATTCACCTTCATGAGAATACTCCACACCGGGAATATCAAAAGGAGTGGCGTCTAAAAGCCGGGCTTTCTGCTGGACTTCACCGGCAGGGGCATAAAAAAATTGCGCCTCTTTATCCACGAAGTTTTTAATGAGCCAGGGACAGGCAATCCGATCTATTTTAGGTCTTTCTCGCGTGATCCAATTCATGGTTTGATAGTATTTCTTATGGATAAATTTAAAGGGGAAATTGAATTATCCCTTTGTAATTTCATCGTCCTAATACCTGTACAATGAAAAGACTGCATTTCCTTATATTATTCTTACTCGCTGTCCTTCCTCATGCACATAGCCAAACCGGGGAGGAGGTGTATAAAAAACTGCAGGCCATCGCCGTCATCGACCAGAAAGTGATGATGCCCATGCGCGACGGGATACGGCTGGCCACAGATATTTACCGGCCGAAAGGGGACCAGAAGGTGCCGGTGATCTTCTCCAGAACGCCTTATAATTTCAACAGCTGGGGCAACGGGGAACAGCGCTTTAACAGCTATTCGGCGGCCTATGAGGCCGTCCGGCGAGGGTTTGCCTATGTCGTGCAAAACGAAAGGGGGAGGTATTTTTCAGAAGGGCAATGGGATATCCTTGGAACCCCGGTCACCGATGGTTCGGATGCCTTCAGCTGGCTGGAAGCCCAAGCCTGGTGCAATGGAAAAATCGGGCTTACAGGATGTTCGTCCACCGCGGAATGGCAAATGGCGGTCGCTGCGCAGGACCATCCGGCTCTGGCGACGGCCATCGCCCAAGGCTTCGGAGCCGGGGTGGGACGCATTGGCAACTATTACGAACAGGGAAACTGGTACCGGGGCGGAGCCACCCAAATGTTATTTATCTCCTGGCTTTATGACACCCAGCACGATATTTTCAGGCCTTCCATTCCCAAGAATGCCAGCCAGGAGGACCTGGTCCGGCTGCAACGCTTTTATGACCTGGACCCTGAATATCCCCGGGTGGATTGGTCAAAAGCTTTCCAGCACCTGCCCGTCAGGGATATCATCCGCAACGTAAACGGCCCCAAAAGCATCTTTGAATCGATGGTGGCGCGCAAACCCAATGACCCGGCCTGGTACCAGGGAGGACTTTACCATGACCATATGCCTTATGAAAAACCCACCTTCTGGTTCGTGTCCTGGTACGATGTATCCACCAGCCCCAACCTGGCCATGGTCAACCGGATTAAAAGCCAGGCAAAGAAAGCAGGGGTCGCGGACCAACAATATCTGGTCATTGCTCCCACCCTGCACTGCGCTTATAAGAGGGCCTCGGAGAATACCCTGGTGGGCGAACGGAGTGTTGGGGATGCCCGTCTGGATTACGACAGCATGACCTACGATTGGTTTGAATACTGGCTCAAAGGGGAAAACAACGGGGTGCTCACCCGCATCCCCAAAGTGCAATATTATACCATGGGAAGCAATAAATGGCAATCCTCGGAAACCTGGCCACCGGGCTCTTCGTCCATGACTACCTGGTATCTGCACAGCCAGGGCAAGGCCAACAGCGTGTTTGGCGACGGCCGCCTGTCCGGTCAAAAACCGGGTCCCTCCCTGCCCGCGGACGGCTTTGTCTATGATCCGGCTTTTCCCGTGCCTTCCTACGGAGGAAATGTCTGCTGCATGGGCAATGCCCTGGCGGGTGGTTCGTTTGACCAAAGACAGATGGAAACCCGTAATGATATCCTGGTTTATACCACTGACCCCTTGCAGCAAGGCCTGGAAATTTCCGGTTTTATTGAAGCGACCCTCTTCGTCTCTTCGGACGCCAAAGACACGGACATCACCATCAAATTGCTCGACGTTTATCCCGATGGGAAAGCTTATAACCTGGATGAAACCATTCAGCGCCTGCGTTATCGCGAGGGTTACGACAAGGAGGTCTTTATGGAAAAGGACAAGGTATACCAGGTGGAAATGACCCCCATGTCCACGTCCAATTATTTCGCCCCCGGCCACCGGATCCGCATTGAAATATCGTCCAGCAATTTTCCCCGGTTTGATCGCAATCTCAATACGGGCGGTAATAATTACGATGAATCAAAAGGAGTCGTAGCGAACAACCGCATCCATCATAATGCGGTTTATCCCAGTCAGGTGAGGCTGCCAGTAGTCAAGAGTCAGTAGTCAAGAGTCAGTAGTCAGTAGTCAGTAGTCAAGAGTCAGTAGTCAGTAGTCAGTAGTCAAGAGTCAGTAGTCAATAGTCAATAGTCAGTAGTCAGTAATCAGCTTTCAATAGACAGCCGTTTATTCTGATAGCTGATAGCTGATAGCTGATAGCTGATAGCTGATAGCTGATAGCTGATAGCTGGTGGCTACAAAGGATACTTCCACGGTGACCGGTACTGCCTTTTCAGGAGTGCGTTGGCGGCCTTATCCTTAAGGATCCGGTTGTTTTGATCATCCCATTCGATACTTCTGCCCAGGTCTGCCGATAACATGCCCAGAAGGGCCATGTTGGTGGCGCGGCGGCCGTGGGCAATGTCGGCATGGGGCAGTTGTCCGGATTTGATGGACTTGAGGAAATCCTGCCAGACGAGGTCAATATTTTGCAGGTCTGGTTGATTCAGTTTTGCCTCTTCATGAAGAGTTTCTTTTTTCTCATCGTTGGGGAAGAAGGTCCATCCTTTTATCCAGCCCATGTGGAATACTCCTTCCGTTCCATAAAAATAAACCCCGACGTTTTCCGTTTTGGTTTCCCGGTGGGGATTAAAAAGGTTGTGGTTCCAGGTCAGGTGAAAAGACTCGAAGGAATAGACCACGGTCTGAGAAGTCGGTGCATCCGACCAGGAATCCCGGTCCCGCTGGGTAGCCACGGAATACACTTTTTTAGGCGCTTTTTCATCCGACCACCAAAGGATCTGGTCAAACCAATGAGGCCCCCAGTCCCCCAATTGACCGTTGGCAAAATTCCGGTATTGCCGCCAGCCCCGCGGATGCATGCCTTTGTTATAGGTGACCAGTTTTGCAGGGCCGCAATACATGTCCCAGTCCAAGCCAGCCGGCACGGGACTTTGTTCCTCCCTTTGCACCCGGTCGCCTCCTCCGTATTCCACAAAGGCTTTAACCTCCCTGATCTTTCCCACCTTCCCCGAACGCAGGAATTCAATCCCGCTGGCGTTGTGCGGGGAATACCGACGGTGAAAGCCGGTGATGCATATTCGCTTGTTGTCGCGGGCGGCTTTTTCGATGGCGGCTCCTTCGAGTACGGTATGGCTGATGGGTTTTTCAAGGTAAACATGGGCGCCCTGGTTAAGTGCCTCGATGGCTACCAGGGCATGCCAATGGTCCGGCGTGGCATTGATTACGATCTGCGGTTTTTCTTTTGCAATGCATTCTCTGAAGTCCTTGTAGATTTTAGGTTGGTCATTACACAGCCGTGCGACTTCCTCCTTGCATTTCGCGAGTTGGGATTCATCGACATCACAGAGGGCGGCTACCCTGACTTCCCCGCTGCGAATGGCTTCACGGAGAATATTGGTGCCCCACCAGCCTGAACCAATGAGTACCGTCGTGTATTTGGCCGCTTGCTTCCGGATCAAAAATGGGGAAGCGGTGAGAGCCAGGGCGCCGAGGGAGCTTTTGTGTATAAATTCTTTACGGTTCATTGGTTTGAGGTTTGAGGTTTGAGGTTTGAGGTTTGAGGTTTGAGGTTTGAGGTTTGAGGTTTGAGGTTAAAATTATTCATTTCCGGGGAGAATACCTGGCTTCCCGTTTTTGTATCTTGAACCAATATATACGGGATGGAACGCAGGCAATTTTTAAGGAATGCGGCTATCGGAATGGCCGGTACCATGGCCCTGAACGGATGGTCGTGCCGGCCTGACCAGGCCTGGCTGGATCAACTGATCAAGGCCAATGACCACCGAATTCCCGGACTTCTTGGGAACCAGGTCCAGGATGCCCTGAGCCCCCTGCTCGGTTCCGTGCCGGACCCTTTCCAGATCCATCACCCGGGAAATGCCGCAGGCCTGGTCCAGGCTTTTACTTGTGCCTATGTCAGTCCCGGATCAACCTATCACGGGGATGAAAAATTGCTGGCAGCCATGAGCCTTGCCATGATCTATCTACGGCGAGTCCAGCATGAAGACGGGACCATCGATTTGCTTACGACCAATTTTCATTCTACTCCGGATACGGCTTTTGTCGTGGAACCCCTGGCGCTGAGTTACAAACTTTTATCCCGCGAGAGCGATGGAAAATCAAAAGAGTTGCAAAATCAAATCCGGGACTTCCTGGTGAAAGCAGGCCTGGCTTTGTCTACCGGGGGCATTCATACCCCCAATCACCGGTGGGTCGTATGCATGGCGCTGGCCCGGTTGTCGGAGTTGTTTCCAGATCCCGCTTATTCCAATCGAGCCGATGCCTGGCTGACCGAAGGCATTGATATTGATTCGGACGGGCAATACACCGAGCGAAGTACCTCGGTCTATTCCCCGCTGACCAACCGATGCCTGATTACCATTGCCCGTCTCCTGAATAAAGAATATTTGTTTGAACCGGTCCGGAAAAACCTGGAAATGACCCTGTATTACCTTCATCCCAATGGAGAGATCGTGACTGAAACGTCGAGGCGGCAGGATCAGTACCAGGCCCGGAACGCGTCGGCATACCATTATCCCTATTTGTTTATGAGCCTGAAGGACCAGAACGGCGCTTTCGGAGCTATGGCCCGGAAAATAGAAAAGGAAAACAGCCCGGGGGAACTGACAGGCAGCCTTGCTTATTATCTCGAGGATGCTCAGCTCCTTTCCACCTATCCCACAGGCGCCCTGCCGGCTGAATATGAAAAATTATTTGACGAATCGGGCCTGGTCCGCTGGAGAAATTGGGATATGGATGCTTCCCTCCTGTCAAAAAATTCAACTTTATTCACTCTGTCCAATAAGGACGCCCTCTTACAGGCGGTGCGCGTGGCAACCGCTTTTTTCGGGAAAGGGCAGTTTATCGCGGAAAAACTGGAAAAAACCGGGAACGGTTACCGGTGGACTCAAACTCTGGAAGGACCCTATTTTCAGCCCTTTCCGGCGGACAGCCTGCCCGGGGATGGCGATTGGGAAAAAATGCCCAGGGACCAACGGCCCAGGTCCGAAGTCCAGCGCATGGAATATATCCTGGAGGCCCATCACGAAGGGGATACCTGGTCCCTCGATTTTGACCTTCACGGCACGGACCGGGTACCTGTCGCGCTGGAACTGAGTTTTCGGAGCGGAGGCAAGCTGACCGGCGTCGAACCGGTGCCCGGTATAGAGCATGCCTTTTTTCTCAAAAGCACAAATGGAAAATACACCATGAAAGGATCAAACCTCTTCTTCGGCCCCGGGAAGAATGAACATGCCTGGACCCAGCTTCGTGGTGCAGAACCGAAAATTCCGGGGCAGAGCGTTTATATCACCGGGTATACTCCGTTTAAGTATCAATTGAAAATCCATGATTGATGATGAATTGTTGAATTGTTGAATTGTTAAATTGTCAAATTGTTTTAGGACTTCTCAACCTCAACCTTAACCTCAACCTCAACCTCAACCTTAACCTCAACCTCAACCCCATGCCCCCGAAATTATTATTTATCCTATCTCCACTAATCCTCTGCGGAATGGCCAAAGCGCAACAAACCTACCAGGACCAGACTTTCCAGCTTAAAAAATATGAAGCTCCGAAATCGAAACAGGAATGGCTCAAACGCCAGAAGTTTATCCGTAAAACGGTCTGGGATTGTTTTGGCGACCTCCCGCCAAGGCCGCAAAAACCGGAGGTAAAAATAAAATCCAGGGAAGAGAAGGATGGGTATATCCTTGAATCTTTTGAATTTTTTAATGGGGTGGATGCCACGGTTCCGGGCATTGTCCTGATCCCGAAAGGCCTCACCGGAAAAGCTCCGGCGGTTTTGTACCAGCATTACCATGGCGGAGAATATTACCATGGCAAGGATGAATTATTTTCTTCAAAATTAATTCCCTTTGGGCCCGGGCCCGAATTGGTGAAAGCCGGGTACGTGGTCATGGCCATCGATGCTTACGCATTTGGGGAAAGGTCGGGAAAGGGCCCGAACGGCTCCAAAGAAAAGGGCTCCGGGGAAGAACTGACCTGGGCAAAAATGAATATATGGAAAGGCCGGAACCATTGGGGCATGATGGTGCGGGACGACCTGATTTCCCTGGATTACCTGGCCGGACGTGCCGAGGTGGACCCCAAACGGATCGCGGCCATCGGCCTGAGCATGGGCTGTTTCAGGGCTTTTTACCTGGCAGCCCTGGACGAGCGGGTCAAAGTGACGGTTCCGGTATCCTGCATCACCCGAAACGCGGATCTGATCAAAGGCGGCGCGCTCAACCTCCACGGGGTCTATTATTATGTCCACGGGCTGATGAAACATTTTGACACGGAAAGCATCATGGGCTGTATCGCCCCCAGGACCCTCCTCAATCTCTCCGGGGCCGATGATATGCTGGAACCCCTGGAAGGGCAGAAATTTATCAATGAAGCCCTCGGGGGTATTTATAAAGTGGTAGGTAGCCCTGACCAGTTTAAATACAAGATCTATGAGGGGGTAGGGCATGCCTATACCCCGGAAATGTGGAAGGAGACCTTAGAGTGGTTGAAGGAGAAGTTATGAGGGTGGAAAGTGGACGGTGGTTGGTGGGGTGAAAATGGATTTTCTTTTCCGGTAATAGATCCGGTGATCTTTGAGATAATTCAGGATAAATTCAAAACATACGGATGATCGTCCGAGCGTTTCAGGGGCCATGACGCCGGGTTTGGTGATTTTTTTTGCCAGGATGAGTTCAGCCGCGGCGCAGGCGGTCAGGCCGGTAGTCCGGGCCATGGAACTCATGGAAGTTGCCGGGTCGTATTCATCGTACAGGTTGTAAGTGTACCGGATTTTTCTTCCCTCTTCCACTCCATCGATGAGGGTTCTCATAAAAGTGAAATCCGCCTCACCGGGAAGATATTTCCAGTGTTTGAAAAGGAGGGTACTGGTAAGCTCGAGGGGGATGACCTCCTTGTTTTTAACTTTCACCGGATTTTTGTCCAGCAATCCGATCTCGCGCAATAAGGCCATTTGCCCGGCGTGTCCCGGATAACGTAAAGTCTTTTCTTTCATTTCCGGAATATGTTTCATCGTAGTGAGCAAGGAACGCAGGCCATCGGAATTGAAGGCTTCCAGTTTCAGGCCTTTGCCGGTATGGATATATTCCAGGTCGGTGAGCGCCGGTTTCACCACCACTTTCCCCTTTTCTTTCAGTCGGGCGGGGCGGGTATATTCCTCCAGGACATCCGCCGGCGAGAAAGGGGCTTTATATTCAAAGGGGACTTGCCTTTTTTTAGGTAAGCCTCCGACATAACAGGCGAATCCGGTCACCCGCATCCGTTGATCGTGGTATCCCAGCAGGATATTGTCCATGCCCGGAGCCACCCCGCAATCAAAAACGACAATGACATTATTTTGTCTTGCGAGAGCATTCAGCTTGAAGGCGTTCTCAGGGAAAAAAGAGATGTCCACCATATTTTTTCCGGCTTCAATGGTGTTTTTCATGACTTCAAAACCCATAAAACCAGGCACGGCTCCGATGACCAGGTCGGCATTTTTAATGTTTTTCTGTAATGCGATCCTATCCCCGATATCGGCCTTAATTTTTTTTATGTCGTGCGGCAGGCTGTCCAAAGATCGGCGGCTGATATCCAGTACGCTGACTTCATGTTTTGCGGCCATGATCCGCGCGATGGCACTGCCGACCATGCCACAGCCTAGAACTTTGATCCTGGACATGTCTGATTTTTTTTTAAAAATAAGCTAATTCCTTTTCCGGAATGATTTTCGGGAATTCCGATAATTTGGAATCATTAACCAAAATGGTATCCGTTATGAAATCCTTGTTGCCTTCAGCCCAACTTATTTTCCTGTTCTTAGCCTGCATGATCCAACAGGGATCTGCACAAAGGGGGAACGGCCCGCAGCAATTCATCGGGATTAGTAAAAAAAGCCCCTCATATTTTTCCTTTGCTGACGGCCGCCCTTATGTGCCTGTCGGTATAAATATGATCAATCCGAGCGGCCGGAATCATAATAATGCAGATTCCGCCTTCCAGGAGATCGAACAATGGATGAAGAACCTGGCTGAAAACGGAGGCAACTATGTGCGGATATGGCTGAGCCAGTCTTTCTGGGATATGGAAGATCAGGCGGCGGGCAAATACAATGAAGAAAAAGTGCACCGGATCGACCGCTTCGTTGCCATGGCCAGAAAGTACGGGCTCCGGATTAAAATGACCCTGGAACATTTCAGGAGCATCACGATGGAGGAAAATCCCCAGTCCTGGGCGGTGAAAGGGGTCTACCATAAATCGAAGGGCGGCCCCCTGGACAGCATCCGGCAATACCTCAGCAGCCCGGAAGGACGGCGGTTGTTTTTAAATAAAATTGATTTTTATCAAAAACATTTCGGGAACGATACCTTGTTTTTCGGCTGGGAGTTGTGGAATGAAATGAACGCGGTGAAAGGACCGGAAGACGACCTGTTTTTTGAATGGAATGAAACGATGCTCAGGGAAGTGAAACAACGGTTTCCGGAAAACCTGGTCATGCAAAGCCTGGGTAGTTTTGATCATGAAAACGTCAGGCCCGTCTATAAAAGGATGATGTTGCTTCCCGGGAATGAAGTAGCCCAGGTGCATCGATACCTGGACCTGGGAGCGAAAATGGAGATATGCCAGGCCCCGATGGACCTTATTGCTTCTTCGGCGGTGGACGAATTGGTGACTTACCAAACCGGCAAACCCCTCATCCTCGCCGAGACGGGCGCCGTAGAACCGCGCCATACGGGTCCCAGCAAATATTACCCGCGGGATACCGCCGGCACTCTATTGCACGATATCCTTTTTGCCCCCTTCTTCTCCGGATCGGCGGGAGCCGGGATGGCCTGGCATTGGGAATCCTATGTTCATAAAAATAATTTGTGGTACCATTTTGGCCGTTTCCAAGAGGCCATCAAGGGGATTGACCCCATTGAAGAGGGCTTTGTTCCCGTGAGAACAGAAACCCATGCGGTGCGCATTTATCATCTAAAGGGCAAAAAGACCAGCCTGTTCTGGATCAGGGATAAATCAAGCCACTGGGAATCAGAACTGGAAAAAGGAATCCTTCCTCAATCCCGGAAAGGGATTAGGTTGACCCCCAATGAAACCGGATTGCCGCGAAGAGCCCGGACCATCGAAGTTTATGATCCGTGGAAAAATCAATGGTCGGTGGTTAAAAAGAAGGGCACCGGTTTTACCTTACCGGATTTTAAAAGGTCCCTGGTGGTAAGGGTTGTTCATTAAAGGGTCCCGTAAAAGCGAAGGGCAAGGTGAAATAATTTCTTTACTGTCCTCAGCGTTTGATGGTTTTAAGGCCGGAGCTCCGTTATTATCAAACCTTGAGGCAGGGATATTGATTACCGGTCGCTCAAACCCCGGGAGGCAATTTTTCAAACATCCGCCGGCGGTAATTGAGGGTCCTTCCATCCACAATAAAAAAACCGTCCCCTCTCGAATGGATGGTGCGTCGCTCCTTCCGGTTTGGCTCAATCCATGCCTGAACGGCTTCCAGGATAAACAGTTTGTGTTTTTTAAGGTGATGGACCACGCGGCACTCGATATTGGCCAGACATTCCCTGATCAGGGGGGCATCGACCTGCTTCGCCTCCAAGGCCGTGAGCCTGAATTTTTTAAATTTATCGGTGTCCGCCCCGGAGCACATGCCAATGTCAATGACTTTTTTGGAAAGATCCAGGGCTGGAATCGCGAGGACACATTCTTTCGTTTTGACCAGGGCCTTATAAGAATAATTCCAGGGCCCCGTCAGCAGGGCAAAACGTGGAGTGAAATCCATGACCATATGCCAGGAAATGGTCATGATATTTTTGCTCCCTTTATCCGCCGTCGTGACCAGCACCACAGGGCCGGGTTCCAGGAGCATGAAAGCTTTATTCAAGGGCAGTTCGTTCATCTTTTTATTTTAAATATAATCATCGATTTTGGAAGCTGGAAGTTAGAAGTTAGAAGCTGGAAGTTAGAAGCTAGGTATTTCCAATCCTTTTTCTTTGCGTCATGCCCTTTGCGAGAGCCGGGTCTGTTTCTCCACCGTATTAGTCTTCACTTCATCACCGCAATGCCTCCCGGAGATCCGGATTTTCAATGATTTCAATGGCTTTCTTTATGCCGTCTTCTTTTTTTATTTCTTCAGCGAGCCGGAGGGCTCTGGCATGGATCTCCGGATTGCTGATCAATTCGCGTATCCCATCGTTCAGGAGATCCTGGGTCAATTTTTTCAGAGGAAGCGGTTTTAAGGCCACTCCTTTATTAAAGGCAAGGGTCCCCCAAAAATGCTGGTCGCCCAGAGGATAAAGGACGGGACAGGTCATAAAGGGTTTTCCGGCCTGCAAACAGGCGGCCATGGTGCCGATGCCGCCGTGGTGGACCACCGCTCTGACCAGGGGGATCAATTTGTCATAAGGAGCGGAATCCACGAACAGAATATCTGTATCGGAATTTTGATCTGCCGAAGACGTGATACCCCAGCCTTTGATCACAAGAAGGCGAATACCGAGCGTTTCCCTGGCCGATCTCAGGGCTTCGGGAAGGTCCAGTCTGCTTTCAAAAGGCATGCTTCCAAAAGTAATGAGTACGGGGGCTTCCCCGGCCTGAATAAAATGAAGGATCTCCGGGCTCAGCGCCTCATCACTCGGCGCTGACCAGAAACCGGTGAAATGGGCATTGGCCGGATAATCATCCGGTTTTTTTAAAAATTGAGGGCTAATGCCGTAGAGGGAAGGCAGGGAGGGTTTTATAAAATGCACGGGTAACCCGGCTTTTACCCGGAAATCGTCAATGGCTTTTTTCCACATAGCCAGGCCCCATTCGGTCAATTTATAACTGAATTTATTCAGGAACCGGGGCAGGGGCATCGCGCTGAACACAGGATTGGGAAATTCCCGGGTGGCCTGGCTTGCGGGAACCACGTTGGCCATGATCATTTTTCCGGGAAACTGATCCGAGAAATTTTCAGCCATGGTTTTCACATGAAATAAAACAAGGTCGCTCCTCTTTGAAAGTTCATAAAAAGTGACGAATGCATTGGCCAGCATGGGAAAGACGACCTTGCCAATCTCTTTCCGGGCACGAAGCGGGTTTTTTTTCATCTGTTTACCCGCGTCGGAATGGATCATAGCCTGGAAATCTGCTTCTACTGGTACAAAACCGAGTCCGTAAGAACGCACCAGCGATTCGAAATTTTTTCCCGTGGAAAGGGTCACTTCGTGCCCACGTTTGGTCAAAGCCTGACCGAGGACTGCAAACGGTTGGACGTCCCCCCGGGTACCCAGGGTCAGGATTGTTATTTTCATACTTAATTTAGCCTTCGATGGAATATTCCCAAATATACCCGCACTGGGCATGAATCCGGCGGAAAAATCAGCCTGGATAAAATCGGAAGCCCTGAAATCAGGATTTCTAACGGCGGGCATCGCTCGCGCGGAACCCTTGAATGAAGAGCAAAAACAACTCGAAGCCTGGCTCCGGAAAGGCTATCAGGGAGACATGTCTTATATGGAGAGGAATCTGGATAAAAGAGTGGACCCGGCCGGGCTGGTTCCCGGAGCGAAATCCGTGATCTCCCTGGCCTATAATTATTATACCCCGGACCGGCCGGTACCCGGGTCATTGAAAATATCGACCTACGCCTATGGCCGCGATTATCATAAGGTGTTGAAAAAAAAATTAAAAGCGTTGTGGAATTCGATCCGGATGCAGCTTTCTCCGGATGCCCAGGCAAGGTATTTTGTTGACTCCGCCCCGGTGATGGAGAGGCAATGGGCGGCCCGGGCGGGACTGGGTTGGCTGGGTAAAAACACCTTGCTGATCCACCCGGGGCATGGCTCCTTTTTTTTCCTTGCCGAGATCATCACTGACCTGGAACTGGAATATGATGAGCCGACGTGGGACCATTGCGGAACCTGCACCCGGTGCATCGATGCCTGCCCGACCCAGGCCATCGCCCCGGCCGGATATGAACTGGATGCCCGCCGGTGCATTTCCTACCTGACGATTGAAACACAGAATGATATTCCGGAAGAACAGGTGCAGCACATGGAGGGCTATATTTTCGGATGCGACATCTGCCAGCAGGTTTGTCCCTGGAACCGGTTCAGCCGGCCCCATGAAGAGCCTGAATTTGAGCCCGGGAATGATTTTTTGAATTGGAACAGGGACCAGTGGATAAAGCTGGATGAATCCCAGTTTGCGGAAACCTTCGGGCATAGTCCGGTAAGACGGGCGGGCTATGATAAGTTGAAAAGGACGATTGGGTCAGTGATGAAGGGGGGCAAGGGGTGAGGTATGTTCCACCCTCAAGATAGAAGCTCGAAGCTAGAAGTTAGAAGCTAGGGCGTTTTGGCATGGCAGTTCCGGGAAATAATAGACGCTCCCCCAGCTTCCAGCTCCCAGCTTCCAGCTTCCAAGTTAGAAGCTCGAAGCTAGAAGTTAGAAGCTCGGGCGCTTTGGCCTGGCAGTTCCGGAAATTTAGTAGACCCACCCCAGCTTCCAGCTTCCAACTTCCAGCTTCCAATTTAGAAGCTCGAAGCTCGAAGTTAGAAGTTAGGGCGTTTTGGCCTGGCGGTTCCGTGAGATTTGTAGTTCCTCCCCCTAGCTTCCAGCTTCCAGCTCCCAGCTTCCAAGTTAGAAGCTCGAAGCTAGAAGTTAGAAGTTAGGGCGTTTTGGCCTGGCGGTTCCGTGAGGTTTGTAGTTCCTCCCCCTAGCTTCCAGCTTCCAGCTCCCAGCTTCCAAGTTAGAAGCTCGAAGCAAGAAGCTAGGGCGTTTTGGCATGGCAGTTCCGGGAAATAATAGACCCTCCCCCAGCTTCCAGCTCCCAACTTCCAGCTTCCAAGTTAGAAGCTCGAAGCTAGAAGTTAGAAGCTAGGGCGCCTTGGCATGGCAGTTCCGGGAAATAGTAGACGCTCCCCCAGCTTCCAGCTTCCAAGTTAGGAGCTCGAAGCTAGAAGTTAAAAGCTCGGGCGTTATGGCTCGGCAGTTCCGGGAAATAGAAGACCCACCCCCAGCTTCCAGCTCCCAACTTCCAGCTCCCAACTTCCAGCTTCCAATTTAGAAGCTCGAAGTTAGAAGTTAGAAGTTAGGGCGTTTTGGCCTGGCGGTTCCGTGAGGTTTGTAGTTCCTCCCCCTAGCTTCCAGCTTCTAGCTCCCAGCTTCCAAGTTAGAAGCTCGAAGTTAGAAGTTAGAAGCTAGGGCGCTTTGGCCTGGCAGTTCCTGGAAATTTAGTAGACCATCCCCCAGCTTCCAGCTCCCAGCTTCCAGCTTCCAAGTTAGAAGCTCGAAGTTAGAAGTTAGAAATTAGGGCGTTTTGGCCTGGCGGTTCCGTGAGATTTGTAGTTCCTCCCCCCAGCTTCCAGCTCCCAGCTTCCAAGTTAGAAGCTCGAAGTTAGAAGTTAGAAGTTAGGGCGTTTTGGACTGGCGGTTCCGTGAGGTTTGTA
>JAKQHS010000093.1 GCA_029557915.1 Bacteroidota bacterium
GGCCCCGGGACCAATCTGGCCAAAGCGGCTGTCGAATTGATGAAACTAAGTCTCAGAGGATGATCGGGGGAGGCCTCTGTTTTCACAGAAACAAATCCACCGTGACCCGGTCCGCTATGAACTTTCCCTTCCGGGTCAGCCGGTAAAAATTTCCTTCCCGCTCCAGGTGTCCTTGCTGAAGATGTTTGACCGCGCATTGGACCAGGTGGGCCCTGAACGATTCAGGCACCTTGAAAAGATCCAGTCCTTCAGCCGTGCGGATGCGGGTTAAAATGTACTCGTTATAGATATTTTCAGGGCTGAGGTGTTCCGATTCGTAAGGAGGAAGCCCTTCGGCCAGGGCTTTCAGGTAAAGATGGTTATTGGCTACGTTCCATTGACGTTCCCCTTCGCGATAGGAATGAGCGGATGGGCCGATGCCCAGGTATTCCGTGCCTTCCCAATAACTGCTGTTGTGCCGGGATTCAAAACCGGCTTTGGCAAAATTTGAAATTTCATAATGCCTCCAGCCCCGGCGCTCCGCTTCTTCCATGAGGAATTCAAATTGCCGGATGGTTTCTTCCTCATCCGGGACTGCGGCTTTCCCTTTTTTAATCCAATCCGAAAGAATGGTCCGGGGTTCCACCGTGAGGGCGTAACAGGACAAATGCGGCACCTCCAGCTCAAATGCCTGGAAAAGGTTCTGCCGCCATTGGTCCAGGGACGAGCCGGGTATGCCGTAAATCAGGTCAATGGTGATGTTTTCGAATCCCGCGTCCTTGCTCATGCGGATGGAATCCAGCGCCTGACCGGAGTGATGCGCGCGGTGCATGAATTTGAGGTCTTCATCGAAAAAGGATTGCACGCCGATACTCAGCCGGTTGATCCCGGCTTCCCGGACCTGACGGAGATAAAGCGGATTCAGATCATCCGGGTTGGCCTCCAGGGTCACTTCGGGTCCAGAGTCTACCTCATACCATGCCCGGATATCTGAAAGCAGCGATTTTATTTGACCGGCGTGGAGAAGGGAAGGGGTACCCCCGCCAAAATAAATGGTTGAAATACGCCTTCCGGGCAAAAAGGACTTACGCTGGGCAAGTTCCCTGTGCAGGGCCGTGACCAATTCACCGGTGTATTTGAGATTGGTGGAAAAATGAAAATTGCAATAGGTGCATGCCTGTTTGCAAAAGGGGATATGGATATAAAGGCCTGCCATGCCGGTAAAAGGGCAAAATACAGGCTTCCTGTATTTTCGCGGGGAATTGGTCATGAAAAATGGGTCATCGTTCATTCTTTTCAGTCTCCTGGCGGTAAACCTGTTTAGCCAGGACCCGGCGAGGCTCGCTCTGTGGCTGGATGATCACCCGTTGATTTCCATGCATAAAACCAAAGACGAGGCGGCGAACAGGCTCTTGCAGGTGGTCGACTCTTTTCATACCCAGGGATTCCTGGCCTGCCATTATGAGGTCCTGGCTGAATCCGATACCCTGCTCGAGGTCCGCATCCAGGCCGGTTCAAAATACGTCTGGGCCAAAGTGGACATGAGCGGCATTCCACTTCCTTTTTTAATCAATTCGGGTATACTCCGGCGCAAGGATGTGGACCAGGACTGGAACCTGGACCAATGCCGGTCTGTCATGCAACAATTGGCGGCTCACCTTGCAGAGGAGGGATATCCCTACGCGGT
>JAKQHS010000113.1 GCA_029557915.1 Bacteroidota bacterium
CCTTTTACCGGTATTCAGAGACCCATTATTTTACCATTTACCAGCACCGGATTTCACAAAGGGCCTATGAATATTATTCAAGGCTCAACCAGGTGGCCATTCAAAACGGCAGCATTTTCGATCCCATCCCGGCATCGGTAAAAGGCAATGTGTACCGGGTGGACCGGGAGGATGAAAAGGTCTTGGGATATTTCCAGGTTTCTTCGATTGCCGTCGCCCGGTTGAAAGTTGTACAGGCTGACCTCGAGGGCAAATACACGCTCCTGGACAAAAGGAATAATTTATGCGGACTTTATTTCGGTTATCCCGATGCGGGGTACTTTGAAGGCTGCTGCAATTGTTTTTCGATTAAATTCCCGCTCATCGATAAACCGGACTGGTGGTGAAAAACAAAGTCCGGCACCTTATCTTTTTGATGTCATGGCTCTTCGCAGGCCGGGAAGGGTATTGCCAGGGATTCGGCATACACCTGGACCGGAGCGTCTATATCTCCGGTGACGCGCTGAGATTCAAAATCTATTATCTCGACAAGCTGGATAAAAACCCGGGTTTGCTTTATGTGCGTTTACTCAATGCAAAACAATTCACCCTGGACAGGCAATTGTTAAAGCTGGATTCCCTGGGAGCGGAGGGATGTATCTACCTTCCGTCTAAACTGGAAACCGGCCGTTATTTCCTGCATTTCTACCTGGTCTGGGATTCCAGGTTCGGCACGGTACCAAAATTTGAATCCGGTTTCCTGCCAGTCGACGTCTACAACGATTTTGAAGAAGAAATAACCGACCTTGGACGACCAGGACCCAATTTTGATTCCGACGGCAGGGAGGTATATGCCCGCCTTAAAAGCAGGAGCAGGGTACAATTGGACCTGAATACGGCCTCCAACCCCGCAGACGGTACCTTTCAAAAGGGATCGGTATCCGTTTTTCAATATCTTCCCGGATCCCCGGACCCCACCCGGCTGATGCAATTTAACAGGAGCCCGGATATAAAGCCTGGCATTGACGAACTGCGGGCAGAGCCCGTACTGGAAGGCCTGTTGATCGATCCGGTTAATCAGAGCCTGGTCTCAGAAAAATATCTTTCCTTGTTTGTTCCCCGCCTAGGTTCTTTTCAGAGATTTTCTTCCGATAGCGGGCGATTCAGGCTGAAGTTGCCGGCTTTTGAAGGAATGCAGGCCGTTCAGGCGCTCTCACTCAATCCCAATCAAAGCCGTCCCCTGGAGATCAGGCCGGATGATATTAATCCGACCTTGCCCCTGAATAATATTGAGGGCTCCCCTGTCCCGGCGCCATCGGTCCAGGCCTACCTTCAATTGAATTATAAAAGAAGGATTGTCCATGATTTTTACAAAATTCCCGGAGAACAGGCCGGCCCGCCGGTAGAATCCTTTAAAAGCCTGGTTCCTGACCGGGTCTACCATTTAAAAGATTTTCAGCAAATCCAAACGGTGGGTGATTTTATCCGTGAAGTCATGCTGGATACCCGGGCGTCTGCCGTGATGGACGACCGCAACAAACTGCGCCTGAGAAACAGGATCAAAAAGGAACTGTTCCGGTGGCCGGCATGGATCATGGTGGACGGACTTTTTGCGGGGAAGGAATCCGCGGTTTTTGAACAGGAGGTCTCCCAGGTCAACAGCATTGGGATTTTCAACAGGGAATCCACCATTCTTTCCCAATTGGATACCTTGATGAGACACAGCGGCCTGCTTGCCATTCAGGGTGCCCAACTGAAAGATCATGCGGCCCGATATGGATGTTTGGCCCTGCCTGTCCAGGGCTGGTCAACCGGATCGCCCTGGAACTACCGCCCGCCTTCGGACCCCCGTGAACCTGACTTGCGGTCCCTGTTGTACTGGGATGCAAACGTCAAAGCCGGGGAGAACGGCCAGGTCAGGATAAGCTTCCATACCGGCGATCTGACCGGCTTGTTTGAAATCAAACTGGTTGGATATGACCGCTTGCACCGGTTGGTCAGCAAGACCTTTCTCGTGGAAGTGGAATAAATACCGGGTCAGGCGGGGAGTTTGGGAAATACAAGTTCAAAGACCGTCCCTTCGTTTTCCTTCGAGGCATAATGGATGTTTCCCTTATGCATGAGCATGATCTGTTTTGAAAGGCTCAGGCCGATGCCGCTTCCGTTGGTCTTGGTGCTGAAAAAAGGTACAAATATTTTATCGGTTACTTCCGCCGGGATACCCCGGCCATTGTCTGCAACCTTGATGACCAGCCGGTTGTTGGATTCTTCCGCGCTCAGCATGATTCGGGCGTCCGGTTTATCGAGGAGAGCGTCTTTGGCATTCAGCAGGAGGTTGATGATCACCTGTTCGATCAGGTTGGGATCGGCGTGAAGGACCAGGTTGGGGTCTTTAAGGATGATGTCCAGATCTATGTTTTTTTGTTCCAGGGTCGGGTTCATCAGGTTGTACATGGTGCTGAACAATTCTCCGAGCGGGATGGCCTTGATCTGGGGCTGGCTGACTTTGTTGAGATTGCGGTAAGTCTGGGCAAAGCGGA
>JAKQHS010000143.1 GCA_029557915.1 Bacteroidota bacterium
CTAGTGTGATAATTACTTAGTTAATTAACTTATTATTTGTATCTTTGCTGCATGGCAAGGATACCACAACCCATTACAGCAACCGTTGAAGAACAACAGGAATTGCTGGTGATGTTTCGTTCACACAAAATCGAGAAACGATATAGTCAACGTGCATCGATAATCCTATTAAGTTTACAGGGTAAAAGCCTGGAGGAAATCATTCAAGACACAGGCCTGAGCAGACCGGTGGTCAATAAATGGCGTCAGCGATTCCGCCGGTATGGTATTGAAGGCTTAAAGGATGGTGCTCGCAGTGGAAAGCCATCGGTGATTACTGCGCAGCAAAAAGCCCTGGTTATTAAAAAAGCATGTGAAAAGCCAACGGGAGGATATACCAATTGGTCTCAGAAGCGGATTGCTGAACAAGTAGGTATAAGCCAGAGCAAGGTTCATCAGATTTTAAGAAAGGCGGATTTAAAGCCGCATAAAATTGATTACTGGTGCGGCAAAAGTCCAGATCCGGAATTTGAGGCCAAAATGATTAATATCGTTGGATTATATTTAACCCCTCCGGAAAATGCCATTGTATTGTGCGTAGATGAAAAAACACAAATCCAAGCTTTGGATCGAACACAGCCCGTTTTACCGTTGAAAGAAAAAATGCCCAAGAGGCTTACAACCACGTATAAAAGAAATGGAACGGTTGCCTTGATCGCTTCATTGGCCGTACACAGCGGAGAAATTTTAGCAAAGCCCATGAAAAGAAACACGGCAGATAACTTTCTCCAATTTTTGAGAAAATTAGACAGGCACTACACCAATAAAATGCTGCATATTATCGTCGACAACTATTCGGTTCATAAAAACCAAAAGGTAAATGAATGGCTGAAAGGAAAACGAAAAATAAAACTACACTTTACACCCACATACGCCTCCTGGCTAAATCAGGTAGAAATTTGGTTTAATATGCTTAGCAAAGATGTACTGAAAGGAGGTGTTTGGAAGTCGGATGAACAATTGGTATCACAACTCCTTGAATATATTACAACCTACAATCAGACCAGGGCAAAACCCTTTGCGTGGACGTATACAGGAAACGCACTAACAATTAGTTAATCAACTTTATAATTAGTACACTAGCTAAAGTGATTACTGATCGCTTAAAGCTGACTCCTGATTCCTGACTATTGACTATTGACTATTGACTATTGACTATTGACTATTGATTACTGGCCTTCATCCAGGCATATACCGGCAGCCCGGCAATCAGCAACAGGAATCCCCAGTAAACGATGTCTGACCCGGAACCGATTACAGCGATCACGGAAAATAAAAAGGCCAGGGCTGCCACGATCAAATGGATGGGTTTCCAATTCATCACACCCGGGGCCCTGCCCCGGATGAGGAATGCGATCACTGAAAAGAGGTAGGGGATCAATATGGCCAATGTAGACAGCAGGATTGCGAATTCATAAGCTGAAGCCAGGGACTTTTGGTAATTCATGAAAATGAGGGCCGAGACCAGGATGCTCGATCCGACCAGGCTGAAAACCGGTGTTTTGGATTTATTTTCCCTGGCGAATATGTGGGGAAGCAATTGATCTGCTGCCGCCGCAGCGGGTATTTGACCCTGCATGAGGATCCAGCCGTTAAGGCCTCCGAATGTGGATATTACAGCACCTGCTCCTACGAGGTACCGGGCCCAGCCGCCCCAGACCTCATTGGCTGCATCAGCGAGGGGGGCATTGGACTGTACCAGAATTTCAGGAGGCAGGATTCCCATGACGGTCAGGGTGATCAGTACATAAATGATGGTGCCGATTGAGGTTCCGTATACCGTCGCTTTTGGTATGTTTTTTTCCGGTTGATCCATTTCCCTGGACGGGATCGTAGCGCATTCAAGACCTGTAAAAGCAAAAAAGGTAAGGGTTGTGGTCGTCAAAATGGCGGAAAGGACAGAAGTTTCCGAGCGATTGAAGTCCGAAAAATGACTGGCCTGGATATAAAATAAGCCACCGATCCCGATCATCAGCAGAGGGATGATTTTCAGGATGGTGGTGATCAACTGCATTCTTCCCGCATTGCGGATCCCGGTTGTGTTCAGCCAGGTCAGAAACCAGATCATTCCCAGGCAGGTCAGGGCAGCTGCCAAGGTGCTATTGCCCAAAACAGGAAAAAACGTAGTCAGATAACTTGTGCAGGCAATCGCCAGGGCAGCATTGGTACACCAGATGCTGATCCAATAGATCCAGGCTACCTGGAAACCAGCAAAATGGCCCAGGCTGTCCCGGACATAGGCATATGGCCCTCCCCTTGCAAGAGGCATGATCCGACTCAGCCAGGCATAAACCAGGGCCAGGCTTATTGCACCCACACCGGACAGCAACCAGGCCAGGAGGCTCAGGCTGCCATAGGATGCCAGGGTGGCAGGCAACATAAAAATGCCCGAGGCAACCATATTGCCAACGACAAGGGAGGTACCGGTCCAAAGGCCAATTTTTTGCTTTTCTGAAGACATGAGAGGAAGGATCGAATGGTCTGAAAAATGGACAAGGTAAGGAAAACAGGGTTGAGGGGTGAGGATTGAGGGGTGAGGGTTGAGGGATGAGGATTGAGGGGTTTGGATCAATCCTCACTCCTCACCCCTCACTCCTTTCAAATAGACGTCCCTTCTGAGTATTGCATTTTCCCGCACGTCCAGGTAAAAGAAATTATAGTCTGCGATGTGGTAGTTTTTACTTTTATAAACAAAGCTCCAGGGAAATTTGGGTTTGTGGACCCAGAGTATGTTTTTATGGACCTGGGCATCGGCGATCTGCGGGAGGATGCCTCCCTTGAATTTCCAGAGGACGGCGCCTTTATGGAAACTTTTATCCACGTAGTTGGTGTCGGAATGCCAGCTTATTGGGTTGGTTACGATCATGGGCTTTTCCCCAGCCAGGAAACGGGGTTCGTATCCGTATTCGAAAGTGCGCCAGCTGTTGACACAACCGGTAGCATCCGGTGCATTGCAGGCAGGGATATGACTGAAATAATCCCGGGGCACGGGAATGCCAGGCAGGTAAGCCGCAACGAGCTTGTTTTGCAGCGGGCTCCCGTCAAAGAATTCTTTCATCAAACGCAGGCCGTGGGTCGTGCCCTGGCTGTGCGTAGCGATGATGATGGGCCTGCCTGCATTATAATGATCCAGGTAATACCGGAAAGCGTCGCGCACGTCCCGGTAGGCCAGCTCAAAGGCGCGTTTTGCCCTTGTCGTATCCTTCGTAAAATAGGCCTTCAGATGCACCTGACGGTATCTGGGAGCATAGACCTTGCCGGCCTGGTTAAATATGCTCGCCTGGTATTTTATGGGCTTCCGGTCGGTATGTCTGTTAATTTTATTGACCGCCAGGGAAGCATTCCACTGTTGGTGGTCATTTTTGTTGTTGAACGAAGTGGGATGTATAAAAAAAACATCCACCGGGGCATCTTTCACCGTTTGCAGGCCATCGGGGATCAGGTCGGCCTTGTCTTCCATGGAAGGCAAAGCGGCCCAGTTCCTTGCATTGGAATAATCGGTCCCATCCTCTTCTTGGATACTGTACCTGGAAGCGGCACAGGAGCTTAAAAACACCAGCAAACAACCGGCCATCAGTCGATTCATGGGGCAAAGGTAAAAAGGTATTGGATGGCATGTTGAGGTTGAGGTTAAGGTTGAGGTTAAGGTTGAGGTTGAGGTTGAGGTTGAGGTTGAGGTTGAGGTTGAGGATTGGAGCCCGTTGAATTGCCCTTATCTTTGCAGGCCGATGACGACCCAAGCCCTTAGCACCGATATCCGGGCCATGAACCCTGAGCAACTCGAAGCCTGGGTCCTTGGCTTGGGGGAACCCAGGTATCGGGCAAAACAGATCTATCAGTGGCTTTGGAAAAAGCAGGTGACCGATTTTGACCGGATGAGCGATCTTTCAAAGCCGTTCAGGGAAAAATTGAAAAACAGTGCGGTCATTCGTCCCCTCGTGCTCGACAAGGCCCAATTCAGTATGGATGGAACCATCAAGGATCGTTTTACGCTTTACGATGGCCACAAGATCGAATCCGTATTGATCCCCGTCGTCCGGGATCACAGGTATACCGTCTGTGTATCCACCCAGGTGGGATGCAGCCTTACCTGCAGTTTTTGCGCCACAGGCAAAATGAAAAGGATTCGCAATCTGGATGCCGCCGAAATTGTGGACCAGTACATCCTGGTCAACCGACAATGCCTGGAACATTACGGATCCCCGCTCACCAATATTGTCTACATGGGCATGGGCGAGCCCCTGCTGAATTACCGGGAAGTGATGCGTAGCGTGGACCTGCTGACCAACGAAAATGCCCTGGGCCTCAGCCCCAGGCGCCTTACGGTAAGCACGGCCGGGATTGCCAAAATGATCCGGCAACTGGGAGACGACCAGGTCCGGTTCAACCTGGCCCTGTCCCTGCACGCGGCGGACGATGTCAAGCGCAATAAGATCATGCCGATCAATGAACAGAACCATTTGGAAGCGCTCATGGAGGCCCTGGAATATTTTTATGCAAAGACCCAGAACGAAATCACCTATGAATACATCGCCTTCGATCAGTTCAACGATTCCCTGGCCGACGCCCAAATGCTGACCCGTCTCTGCAAACGGAATTTTCCAGTAAAGGTGAATATCATCGAATACAATCCGGTGGAAGGGGTGGAATTAAAAAAATCGGGTAAAGGCCGGTTGGACGAGTTTGCCTCCTATTTATATAATCATGGGGTCAACGTCACCCTCCGTCGCAGCCGGGGCAAGGATATTGACGCCGCCTGCGGCCAACTGGCGAATAAGGAGTAGGGGTGGGTGGTGAATAGTGGGTGGACCAGCCACTACCCACCATCCAACTATTTTTTCTCACCAACAAAATATACAAACTCATCTTCCAGCTGTGCTGACAGGGTCAGTATTTTACGGTTGTCCAGGAATTCCTCATTTTTCCAGGTGCCTGCGTCCTGGTTTTTATACCGGAGCTTGAAACCCTGTGCCGAAGGTGCCAGAAGGATTTGGCGCAATTCAGTTATTTTTTTCTCTGGGAAATACTGATGCAGTTTGAAATCATAGGTATTGCCTGAATTTTTCACAATTTCCAGAGTGGGCAGTTGATCCGCGGGCAGGGCGATGCAACGAAAGTCAAGCAGCGGATTGGTGAGGTACCTGCCTTCCAGGATCTCCGGATCTTGGTGGTCCGCCTTTTCGCAGGAAAACAAGCCAAAAGGCAATAACCATAAACGCATCCAGTATTTCATTACTCCGTCTTTTTTAAATAAGACCGGAGCCCTCCTGGAAAAGGTTGGTCAGATCGCAGAAAAAATGCGGGTTTAACCTTCGGCTCCCAAAAACCGGCCCTTGGACCACCAGGCTTTCCAGCCGGCGGGTTGTTGTTTCAGTCTTTCCACTTCTTCCCGGATGGCATGTTCGATCAATTGTTTTTCGGCTTTGACGGTGGCCTGGGTGCGGAACGTATTGATCTCGTTTTCTTCGGCGATCTTATTGCGGGTGGCGGTGGCCAGGATGGAGGTAAGCTGTTGGTGGTTCATTTCAAACACATGTTCGTGCTTGTGAAGCACATAATCGTAGGGGCTTCGGCTGGAGATCAGTTTGACAAAGATCGGCGCCGTTTCAATGGCAATGAATAACAACATGATAAAAAGGCTGGCTATCCAGATGGCGCCGCTTTTTTCCGAAAGGCGGGAGAGCGCATCGATGCGGGAAGCAAAGCCGCCCAGGCCTGCCCGCTGAAGTCCGGTGACCTCGGAGGAGGAGGCTTCCTGAAGCGATTTGATGGCGTTTTCTTTTTCCGCGATCAGGGGTTGGTTGCGGGCGATGGCCTCATTCAGTTCTGCTTCCGCCCGGTCGGCGTCCTGTTTTTTTGTTTTATAAATGGGGCCGAGGTTGCGTTGCCTGGATCCGCCGGTCCCGTCCGCTTCCTGCCTGGCGGCCTCGGCCAGTTCGTCCCTTTTGGCCCTGAGGGTTTCGACCTCGGTTTTGAGGGTGCCGACCTCCTGCTGAAGGCCGGTAATCCCGGAATCGAATCTTTCCCGGACTTTCTGCTCCTGGGTTTTGTATACTTCCTGTTCCATAATGATCAGTTCGGCATTGATCTCCTTTTCAAATATTTTTAACTCAAGCGGTTTGGAGATGACAATGGAAATGATCACGGCCAGCAGCAGCCTGGGAAGGGCGGTGAAAAAGTCCTGCCACCCGGAACCCTGGCGTTTCATACTCGAAACGATGTAACGGTCCAGGTTGAAGATCATCAAACCCCAGGTAAGGCCAAAGGCCAAGGAGGCGATCCATGAATCAAAAACCGTATAGATAGCATAGGCGCTGGCGATGAAGGCCAGTACCCCGGTGAAAAAGATGGTGGCGCCGATGCCGATGTATTTGTTGATATCGGTCGGGCTTTTTTTCAAAATGGCAGGGTTGGATCCTGAACACATCAGGAAAAACCGTTCCAGTGGAGTCATGCTTTTGGTTTGATTTTATGAATAAACCTCAAGGTATCGTTGAAAATTGTGGCTTCCCTTATTTAATCGACCGGAGTGGGAAATTGAACTACAACTTTAAGTGTTTGTTAGGAGAAAGGGAGAAAAGGCGAAAGGTGAAGGGCGAAGGGTGAAAGGTTAATGGGTAAGGGAGCATAAGTAACCGGCAGCGCTGAAAGCTGATAGCTGATAACTGATAACTGATAGCTGAAAGTTTGTCCCTGCCTGATTTTAATTGAATGCTCCCAATAAAAAAGGCCGCAGGGATACCCGCGGCCTTTTGGTATTCTAGAAAAAGTTTAGATCAATCGGAATCCCTGTTGAAATCACGGTCTCCGCTGCTGTCACGGTTTCCTCCGCGATAGCCGCCACGGTCTCCGCCGCCGGTTCTGCCGCCGCGGTCACCGCCCCTGCTGAAACCACCGCGATCGCCTCCGGAGCGGTAACCCCCTCCGTAGCCTCCTTCGCGTCTTGGCCTGAACCCGCCGCTTCCGCCGCCGGGTCTCGGGCCCCTGTCTTCTTTAGGGCGTGCTTCGTTGACATTTAATTCTTTTTCCATCCAGGACTGGCCATTGAGGGCTGCAATAGCGGCTTTAGCTTCGTCGTCATTTTCCATTTCGACAAAGCCGAATCCGCGGCTACGTCCGCTCATGCGATCCATGATAATTTTGGCAGACTTTACGGCCCCGTACTGGGCAAATAAGGCCTCCAGCTGTGCATCAGTAGCATTGTAGCTGATGTTTGCAACATAAATATTCATTCTGAAAAAAATTTAAATAAGAAAATTGATTACTGATTTGAAAAAAAACGTGCGGTTGGTTTTAAGAAATATTAGAGGAGGGTGGATTTGAAGTGGAAAATCATTTGCTGCAAATATCCGCGGTTAACCTTTTTGTTCGACTTAATTTGTTCAAAAGTAAGGTAATTTACAGGAAATGTTCAGGCGGTGAGAAGTTTTTTTACAATTTCGGAAATGGTTTTTCCGTCCGCCTTTCCACTCAGTCCTTTGGTGGCGAGACCCATGATGCGGCCCATGTCCTTGATGCCGGAAGCTCCTTCAGCCTGGATCAGGCCTCTGATAAAAGATTCCAGTTCTTCCCCCGTCACCGGTTGGGGCAGGTAGCGTTGAATGATTTCAATTTCTTCCCGCTCAACCTGGGCGAGGTCGGCCCGGTTCTGGGCTTCATAGATGGCCAGGGAATCCTGCCTTTGTTTTACCAGTTTCTGAAGCAGTTTGATTTCACGGTCCTGATCCAGGGCCAGCCCGCTTCCGTCGGTTTTGGCCAGCAATATGGCCGCTTTGATGGCCCGCGCACCACGCAGCCAGGCCTGATCTTTGGACTTCATCGCGTCCCGGATATCGTTATTGATTTTTTCTTCCAGGTTCATTTTAAATTGGGCACTTCGTAAGAAATGCAAAAACCCAGGAAACTGGGCTTTTGTTTTGCAATATTCGTTTTTTTTGAGAGATGGACCGGTCTAGTTTTTAACGGAAGTATTAGCCCCGGCAGGCGCTTCATCTTTCTTGGCGGCAGCCAGGTTGGGGAGTCCAAGTTTGGCCCTTACCAGCGCGCTGACATCCGAAGCCTCGTCGGCATAAAGAAGGATCCCGGTACTGGAATCAAAAATATAGGTATAACCGTTCTCTTTGGCTACGTCCTGGATGGCCTTATTGACCCGGTCGAGAATGGGCTGAAGCAGGGCTTCTCTTTTTTGAGCCAGCTGGCCTTGCATTTCCTGCTCGAGTTTGGCCAGTTCTTCTTCCTCCAATTTTAATTTATCGGCTTGTTCCTGAAGGGCCTTCGGGGCAATTTCACCCTGTTTTTCCTTGCGGGCCAGTTCCTGGTACTTGGCCTGGAGGGCCTCCACTTTCTGCTGACCCTGTTTGGACAGCTGCTCCTGGTAAGCCTTTAGATTGGATTCCGCCTGCTTCACTTCAGGGACTTCGGAAAGGATGCCGGCACTGTTGAGATAGCCGAATTTCTGGGCGTTCCCCTGCATGCCCGCAATGATGAAGGCTGCAGCGAGTATGTATTTAATGGCTTTCATGTCTGTTTTGCTGTTTAGTAGAGTATACTGTTTTGGGCCGCAAAGGTACTATTGAATTCCCAACTTTTTGAGTATATCCGGTGTTTTGTCCAGGGCCGCGCTTGAGAATATAACGCCGGCCGAACTCCCTTTGTCGAGGATGAGGTCAAATCCACGGGTATTGGCATAGTCCTGAATAGCCCGGTAAACTTTATCCTGGATGGGTTGCACCAGTTCCTGTCTTTTCATAAAGAGGGCTCCTTCGGGTCCGAATTTTGATTTTTGCATCTCCATCACCTCTTTTTCTTTAGCCATGATCTCCTCTTCTTTGGTCCGGCGTTGTTCGTCCGTGAGGAGGACTTGTTCTGCCTGGTACTTGTTGTACATGACTTTGATCTTTTCCCGGGCATCGGAGATCTCCTGTTTCCAGGTGGCTGTCAGTTTGTCCAGCTGTTCCTGCGCTTTTTTATATTCGGTCAGGTTTTCAAGGACCTGGGTAATATCCACGATGGCGATCTTCTGCGCGGAAGCGAAAGTCCAGCCAAAAGCCAGAAAGAGGACAAAGAATAGTTTTTTCATGATCGGTGATTTAAATTCAAAGTTATTATTTTTATTCATGTGGTTAACAAGGTAACTGTATTGATCTACAAAAAGTTACACCAGGTCACCGGTGGTCAAACCCCCTCCATTTTGTAAAAAACTGAAAACAAGATCTTTAGAAATCGGGACCGGTTATTTGCATTAAAAAGAATAACATAATTTGGACCTACTATTAAAGGATTTAACGAAAAAGAACCCGGTGAGTATGACTTGGACAGTGCAAGGACAAATGGTGGACCTGGAACAGGGTAAAATTTACGGGGCGGAAATCCTGATTTCGGAAGGCCGTATCCAGAACATCCAGAAAACAAGGTCCTCGAAAGGCCCTTTCCTCCTGCCGGGTTTTGTGGATGCCCATATCCATATTGAAAGTTCGATGCTGGTCCCTTCGGAATTTGCGCGCATGGCCCTCCCTTTCGGAACCCTGGCGACCGTTTCCGACCCTCATGAAATCGCCAATGTGCTTGGTGTGCCGGGGGTGTATTACATGATTGAAAACGCGGAAGGCCTTCCCCTTGAGATCCTGTTCGGGGCCCCTTCCTGTGTGCCGGCCAGCGCTTTTGAAACGGCCGGCGCCCGCCTTGACAGCCAGGAAGTGGCTGCTTTGTTGTCCGATCCCCGCGTGGGATACTTGTCAGAAGTCATGAATTACCCCGGCGTGATTCACCGGGACCCTGAACTGATGGCCATGATCCGGGCGGCCGGTAAAAATCATAAGCCGGTGGATGGCCATGCCCCGGGCCTTCGCGGGGAAGCGCTCAAATCTTATGTTTCCGCAGGGATTCAAACCGATCACGAATGTTTTTCCTATGATGAAGCCAGGGAAAAGCTGGAACGGGGTATGAAGGTCATCATCCGCGAAGGCAGTGCGGCCAAAAATTATACGGAGCTGGCTCCTCTCATCGGGGAATTTCCGGAGCGCTTGATGTTTTGTTCCGATGACAAACATCCCGACGACCTCCAACGGGGCCATATCAACCAGCTGGTGGCCAGGGCGGTCGGCGATGGCTTTGATCTGTTTGATGTATTGCGTATTGCCTGCGTCAACCCGAGACTGCACTATCCTCTGACCTCAGGGCGGCTGAGGGTCCAGGATCCGGCCGATTTTATCCTGGTCGATGACCTCCGGGACTTCAGGGTCAGGGATGTCTATGTAAAAGGGCAAAGGGTGGTTGAGGATGGGGAATGCCTGTTGGCGTCCAAGCCCGTACCTGTGATCAATGCATTCCATGCGATGCCGGTATCCGGTGAAGACTTCCGGCTTCGGGCGCTTTCGGAAAAGATCGCGGTGATCGAAGCGCTCGACGGCCAGTTGATCACCCGGGCGCTGGACGCGCCGGCCCTCATCCGGGAAGGCTATGCCGTGGCTGATCCTAAAAATGACGTTTTAAAAATTGCCGTGGTCAACCGGTACCAGGCTGCCAAACCTGCGACCGGATTTGTCCGGGGCTTTGGGCTCAAAACCGGAGCCTTTGCATCCTGCGTAGCCCACGATTCCCACAATATCGTGGCCGTAGGGACCGATGATGATGCCATCGCCCGGGTAGTGAATAAAATCATCGAACAGAAAGGAGGGATCGCCGCTTCCCTCAACAGTTTTGTGCTCGGCCTGGAATTGCCCGTAGCCGGGATCATGAGCCCAAACGATGGAGTCACGGTAGCCAAAGCATACAGCATGCTCGATCATTTTGTGCGCAAAGACCTGAAATCCCCTCTGCGGGCTCCTTTTATGACCCTTTCTTTCATGGCCCTTCCGGTGATCCCCGCACTGAAAATGACGGATAAGGGATTGTTTGACGGGGAGAAGTTTGAGTGGACGACGGTGTTTCAGTAGTCAATAGTCAATAGTCAATAGTCAATAGTCAATAGTCAGTAGTCAGTAGTCAGTTACAGGTAGCCGGTTAGTAGATTATCGGATCATCAGTATATTTCCCGGAAGAACGCCTCGACTTTTCGTTCATCCAATTTACCCTCCGTCTTTAAGCCGCTGCACAGGTCAAGGCCATAGGGTTGCACTTCATCTGCTGCCCTCCTTACATTTTCCGGCCTGAGTCCTCCGGCGAGGAATACCGGGATGGACACGCTTTCTCTGATTTTACGGCTCAGTTTCCAGTCGTGGGTGCGCCCGGTACCGCCAAGCACTTTAATGTCCAGGTTTGGGTTTCCGCTGTCGAGGAGGAGGGCATCGGCTTCGGCGGATGCGGCGATGGCTTCTTCCACAGATCCTTCATCCAGGACATGGATCACCTGCACCAGTTTGACATAGGGCATGGCTGCCCGGAGCTGGTCATACGATCTTTCCTCCAGGGTATCCACCAGTTGAATGGTATTGGTCATCGTGTGCCGGTGATGCCGGATGATGTCTTCCGGTTTGGTTTCACTGGTCAGTAAGAAGGTGCCGATGGGGGGCGGGACTTTCCGGGCAATGCGGTAAATCATTTCGTCGGAAATCACTCCCGGCCCGCTGGGCATCTTCCCGACAAGCCCCAGGGCCGAGGCCCCGTACCGGATGGCCAGTTTGGCTTCTTCTTCACTGCTGATGCAGCAGATTTTGATGCGGGGGAACATTGTTAAGGGTTGAGGATTGAGGATTGAGGATTGAGGATTGAGGATTGAGGATTGAGGATTGAGGATTGAGGATTGAGCTACCCTCACCCCTCACTCCTCACCCCTATCTACCATCCCGGTACCAGGTTTAGTCCGAAGGTGGCCCTGCTGTTTTTGAGTAAAGGAAATGCATAATAGGGTTCCAGGATGAAGGCGCCGAACAGGTTGACCCGGAGGGAGACGCCCGTACTCATGACAAAGCGCGACAGGCCGATATAATTGGGATCGCTGGGTTCTTTGAAGATAATATTGTTCCAGTCATTATAGGCTACCCCGCCGTCCAGGAAGAGGGCCAGTTCGGAAAGCAGGTAGCTGGATTTGATCACGGCTAAGCGTTCAGGGCCTGTGAACGGAAGGCGCACTTCGACATTGCCCATCAGGAGTTTCTGGCCGCTGAGTTGTTCAAAAGTCAAACCGTATCTTTCGCGGATCCGGTCGAGCTGGGTATAATAGAAGCCGTGGACAAAGCCCATGTTGCCGATCAGGATAGGGCTGAATTCATTGGCGCTTTCACCAAATCTTGCGTGATAGAGGAACCGGGCGGCAAGGCTCACCGGTTTTTTCCACCAGTATTTGCGGTAATCCACGGTTGCGGCCCAGAAATCGAATCCGGAAAAATATTTTTCCACCTCGAGACGGGTGCGGTAGCCTGCCATCGGGGAAGCCATGCCGAAGTATGAATTGTCCCCTACATAGGCGAGGCCGGTATTAAAAAATCCGGTCCTTTTGATCAGGTATCCTCCAATATTGATGATATCGCTTTCGATCGGGATCCGTTCGCGGCGGTCTTCGGCAATAAACTGGCCGGTTAACGGATCGTAATAGGTGGGATAGCGGTCCAGCCGGAAGGAACGGTAATTGCCCGAAATACTGGTTTCAAACCTCCGGGTCGTGGAAAGGGGGAATTGGGCAAAGACCCCGGCCTGGTCCTCAAAGATCCGCAGGATATCCAGGTCTTCCCTTAAAACTTCCCATAACTGGTTGCCCAGTTGAATGGTATCCAGCCGGTAACTGACCCCCCCGGTCTGGAAAGGGATGTGGGAGAGGGTGGCGCCCCAGGTTACTTTGTTTTTGGAATTGATATAGGTCACCTGTCCTCCGAAGTCGTAGATGTCCCCATTGAGCGCCAGGGTCGAATAAATCTGGTTGTTGCCAAACAGGTCTGAAAACAACATCTGGACCCCTCCGGCCAGCCCGGTGCGGGTACCGAAACTTCCCGTCCCCACACCCAACCCGGTGCTTCCGCCGATGTAATCGAGTTTGAATTTATTCTGTACCGGTTTTTCGGCGAATTTTTTCATATAAGTTGCGGCATCCTGGGGCAATTGAGGATATCCGTCGGCTTTGGAAAGGTTGTTGCTCACGATGTCTTTCTGGCCCAGGTTGGTCATGGGAAGAGTTCCGGGCTCAAGGTCCACATCATCGGGGGCCACCGGTTTATTCAAGAACCGTTCTTCGGTGGCGGAATATATGGTAAAGCTGTTTTTGGCGTAATAGGAATACACGATCCGGTCCCTTTTGCGACCTACGCTCAAAGCAGGGGACCATTCGGTGATCCCGCTCACCCCGACCAGGAAATCCGTCATTTGGAAGATGGAATCCGAAGCCAGGGCATACCGGTATATGTTGCGGTAACCGTCCCGGTCCGAGAGGAAAAAGATATTCCCGTTGTCGTCATGTTCCGGGTTGAGATTGTTGGCCCCGTAAAAGAAATCCAGCTGACGGCTTTGGCCGGTGGCCAGGTCGAGGATGGCCAAGTTCATATTGAATTTGCCGTGTTTTCGCCCGCGATCCATACTGATTTTATCGGTGGCGTAGACCAGGGATTTTCCGTCGAGCGACCAGTTGGGCTGGATGTCGCTGTACACATCGTTCGTCAGCCGTTTTAATTTTTTAGTGCGGAGTTCATATTGGTAGAGGTCCGACTGGCCCTGAACGAGGCCGGCGAAGACGATGCTTTTACCATCGGGGCTCCAGGCTGGGTTGGCCATGGCAGGCACTTCCTTGAAATGGACTTCATCGACGGTCCTGCCGTTGTCCACATCCTTGATCACCATGGCATGGATGCCTTTTTTATAAGCAATGAAGGCAAATTGTTTGCTGTCGGGGCTCCAGGTCCCGCTGGATTCCATATAATTGAGGTCGTCCAGGTGGCCATCCCGGACCGTGCTGAGCACTTTCCGGATGATTTTTCCCGTAGCGGCATCCGCGAGGTAAAGATCGGTCGAAAACAAGTCTTTTTCCGAAAGGAAGATGACGTATTTGCCATTTGGGCTGAGGGCGGGGGAGACGTTGAGCCTGCCTGCATTTTTGGAAGAGATCAGTTCCCTGCCGACCAGTCTTTCTTTTTTATCGCCGAGGAAAGGTTCATAATAAGTGCGTATCGAGTTTTGAAACCTTTCTGACAAGGCGTCCATGCTCAGGCCCAGGGTCACCGGGGCCGCAATTTCCAGGCCGTACAATGCCGTATTGGAGTACATTTCCCTTATGATGTCATCCCCGTACAGGCCGGCCAGGAAGGCCCAGAACGCCTGTCCGTACCGGTAAGGAAAATAATTTGGGTTTTGCAGTTGTTTGAAACCGGGAACGTCATTGTTCAGTACGGCGTCGCGCATCCACATGGAGGTAAAGGGATCGACTCTGCCGATGGACATGTATTCGGCCAGCCCTTCCACCATCCACAGTGGCAGATTTTCCAGGTTTCTGATCGAGGAAGAATCCCCGTTGATGACAATATCGTATTGAAAGGCATGGACCAGCTCATGCCCCAGCACATGCCAGGTCTGCTGGTTGGTCATGGTAAATGGAAAGATCACCCGGTTGCGGAAAGCTTCCGTGACCCCCCCGGTGCCCACCCCGATCTCTCCGGTGATGGCATTGGTTTGCTGAAAGTCCGCGTGGTCGTTGTATATGATCATCGGGTTCTTGAAGAAAAAGGAGTCCCGGAGTACATGTTGGTGCATTTTGTACCATTGTTCCGTCCAAAGCGCAATCCGGTCCAGGGCTTCCTTGTTTTCCAGGTAGTGATAGATGCTGAAATAAGGGGTCTCGTACAATTTAAAATCGAAACTTTTATAATGGGGTTTGTTCCTTCCGAAATACTGGGCATTCAAAGGGGTACTGAACTCAACCAGCCCCAAAAGGACCAGGGAAAGGAATAAAATGGACTTTTTCATAAATTGATCTTCTCTTTCTTTAACTTAAAATCGGTCGCTTTTGATCTTTAAAGATCTCTTAAATTTTTGAAATAGGTTAGAGGTCAGAGGCTAGAGGTCAGAGGTTAGAGGTCTCAGGAGAAGTTTGAGCAGGGAGAGCCGCTCCCTTGACCCTTGACTCTTGACTCTTGACTCTTGACTCTTGACTCTTGACCCTTGACCCTTGACTCTTGACTCTTGACTCTTGACTCTTGACTCTTGACCTTCCCTTATCTTTGCAGCCCGATGCACTACCTCAGCCTCGAACATGCCGGAAAGTCCTTTGGTGAAAAAGTCCTGTTCCGGGATGTTTCCCTGATGATCAACAAGGGGGAGAAAATCGCCCTGATCGCCCCGAACGGGAGCGGTAAAAGTTCCCTGCTGCGTATGATCGCCGGTATCGACAAGCCGGAAGGGGAGAACGCTACCTACCTTCTTTCCAAACAGGTCAAACTGGCCTTTCTGGACCAGGATCCCGGCTTTAATCCGGAATCCACCGTGCTGGACAGTGTGCTGGATGCGGACATCCCGGCCGTGAAAGCGGTGCGCCAATACGAACTGGCCCAATTGCATGCGGCCGAAAACCCCAAAGCCCTGGAAGTGGCGCTGCACGAAATGGACGTGTACAAAGCCTGGGATGTGGAAGCCCGGGTCAAGGAGATTCTTTTCAAACTCAATCTTCAGCAACTTGAGCAAAAAGTAAAAACCCTGTCGGGAGGCCAGGTCAAGAGGCTGGCCCTGGCTCATGTGTTACTGGCCCAGGCGGACCTCATCATCCTCGACGAGCCCACCAATCATCTCGACCTCGACATGATCGAATGGCTAGAGGAATACCTCAGCCAGGAATCGCTTACCGTTTTGATGGTGACTCACGACCGCTATTTCCTGGACCATGTATGCGATACCATCCTGGAACTTTACAACGGATCGCTTCACCGGTATAAGGGAAATTATTCCGCTTTCCTGGAAAAAAAGGACCTCATGCTGGAGAACGACCAGGTCCGCCACGACAAACTCCGGCAGTTGTACAAACAGGAACTGAACTGGGTCAGGCGCCAGCCCAAAGCCCGCACCACCAAGGCCAAAAGCCGGGTGGATCAGTTTGCCGTCATTGAAGACGCCCTCCGTCAAAGCCGGGAGCAACAGAAAATAAGGATTGATTTTGGTACGGCCCGCCTGGGTTCCAAGATCCTCGAACTGCATTATATCAATAAGTCTTTTCAGGGAAAGCCCGTGATCAGGGACTTTCATTACACGTTTAAAAGGGGCGAGCGTATCGGTATCGTCGGCCCCAATGGGGCGGGAAAATCCACCCTGCTCAATATCATCATGAACAGGATCCAGCCGGACCATGGCAAGATCATCACCGGCTCCACCGTCAAATTTGCTTATTACGAACAATCCGGCCTGCAACTGGAGGAGGACAAGAAAGTCATCGATGTGATCCGGGATATCGCGGACAACTGGAAACAACCGGACGGATCGGTGATCAGCGTAGCTCAACTCCTGGAACGTTTTCTTTTTGACCGCAAGAAGCAGCAGGTCTATGTCAGCCAGATCAGCGGGGGGGAAAAACGGAGGCTTTACCTGCTCACCATACTGATGCAACAACCCAATTTCCTCATCCTCGACGAGCCGACCAATGACCTCGATATTTTTACCCTCCAGGTGATTGAGGAATACCTCGCGGAATACAGCGGTTGCCTCCTCATCGTATCGCACGACCGTTTTTTCCTCGACAAGCTGGTGGACCATTTGTTCATTTTTGAGGGGGAGGGGCATATCCGTGATTACAACGGGAATTATACCCAATACCGGCTGGAGCAGGAAGCCAAACAATACGACGACCTCAGGCCCAAAGAATCAGGACCTCTCAGCGCTTCCAGGCAGGACCATGAAAATCAGAAGGCGATGCGCCGAATTGAAAAACAGCTGGAACAGCTGAACCAAAAAAAGCAAGAAATCCAGAACCGGTTTGACCGCCCGCAGGTGGCCACCGAAGACCTGATCAAGTGGTCGGCGGAACTGAAAGAGATAGAATCTCAATTGTCCAGCAAGGAGGATGAGTGGCTGGAGATGGCGGGGTAGGAGTCAGTAGTCAGGAGTCAATAGTCAGGAGTCAATAGTCAGGAGTCAATAGTCAATAGTCAGCAATCAGCAGTCAGCATTCAGCAATCAGCGATCGGGCGTAAAACCAATTCTTTTCATCATCCACTTTGCCGGATTTTTAAATTCCTGATCTCCTGCAAAGCCACCAGCTTCGGGTGGTATCCCGTATGGAGCTCATTTTTTTGCAGGTAGCGGGGTTTAAAACAATCGGTTTCTTCCAGGGGCAGGCCTTGAGGGATCGTGGGCTATAATACCTGGTACATGGACTGATATGGTCTATTGATCATTTGGATTAAACCTTCCGGTCAGGGACCATTTAAATTAAATATTCCGTAGGTTTATATCCGACAGAAATTAATGATTATGAAACGGGAAAAAGTCTCCTCCGCCTTAACCTCCGCCTTAACCTTAGCCTTAACCTTAACCTTAGCCTTAACCTTACTACCAACCCCCCTGATCCAGGCCCAATCCGGTTCGATGTCCACCTATATCTCCTCCCTCATGGCCAAAATGACCCTGGAGGAAAAAATAGGCCAGCTCAATTTGCTGACCCAGGGTGGGACCATCCCTACCGGTTCGGCGGTGAGCACCGATGTGGAAGCCAAGATCCGAAAAGGACAAGTGGGTGGCATTTTCGGCCTGACCGGCCCGGATAAGGTGAGACAAGCCCAGGATCTGGCCATGCAGAGCCGCCTGAAAATACCCCTGATCTTTGGGCTGGACGTGATCCACGGGTACAAGACGGTCCTGCCGGTTCCGCTGGGCTTATCCTGCAGTTGGGATACCGCGCTGATCCAGCGGGCTGCCCGGCTTTCGGCCAGGGAAGCCAGCGCCGATGGCATTTGCTGGACTTTTTCACCCATGGTGGATATTTCCCGGGATCCGCGTTGGGGCAGGGTGGCGGAAGGCGCCGGGGAAGATCCGTTTTTAGGAAGTGAAATCGCAAAGGCCTATGTACGGGGCTACCAGGGAAGCAATATGTCGGGCAGTGAGGAGATCATGGCCTGTGTCAAACATTTTGCACTTTATGGCGCTTCGGAAGCGGGACGGGATTACAATACCGTGGATATGAGCCGGGGCCGGATGTTCAACGATTATTTGCCCCCTTATAAGGCCGCGGTGGAAGCCGGAGTGGGCAGCGTGATGACCTCCTTTAACGACGTCGAGGGCATTCCTGCTTCGGGCAATAAATGGTTGCTCACGGATGTCCTTCGAAACCTTTGGGGATTCAGGGGCCTGACCGTCAGCGATTATACCTCCATCAATGAAATGAGTAATCACGGCCTCGGCGACCTGCAGCGGGTATCCGCAATGGCCCTGAATGCCGGTTGCAATATGGATATGGTGGGGGAAGGTTATCTGACTACTTTAGAAAAATCACTGAAGGAAAAAAAAGTAAGCCTGGCACAGATCGATGGCGCCTGCAGAAAAGTGCTGGAAGCCAAATACAAACTGGGCCTGTTCAAAGATCCCTATAAATATATCGATGAAAGCCGGCCGGCCGGCCGCATCCTCACCCCCGTAAACCGCACCGAGGCCCGGTCCATCGCTGCCCGCTCCATGGTCCTGGTCAAAAATGAAAATCAAATCCTCCCTCTGAAACCCGGTGGATCCATTGCCCTGGTCGGGCCCCTGGCCGACGATAAAAGGAATATGCTGGGCACCTGGGCGGTCAGCGGCAACTGGGAGCATTCCGTGACGGTACTGGAAGGCATCAGGAACCTGGCCGCCGGACCTGGACAGGTCCACTATGCCAAAGGTTGTGATATTACGGAAGACGACTTCCTTGCCGGCCAGGCCAATGTCTTTGGTGAACGCGTGACCCGCGACGGGCGCAGCGCCCAGGCCATGATTGATGAAGCGGTCGCGGCGGCCAGGCAATCCGAAGTGATCGTCGCCGTCCTCGGCGAAGCTTCTGAGTTTACCGGGGAAGCGTCGAGCATGTCCAATATTGATCTGCCCGCAAGCCAGAAAAAATTGGTGGAGGCCTTGAAAGCGACCGGCAAACCCCTGGTCATCGTGCTGATGAGCGGAAGGCCCATGACCATTGAGCCCGAACTAAACGCCTCAAAGGGTTTTCTCCTTTCCTGGTTTGGTGGGGTGGAATCCGGTAACGCGGTAGCAGACGTATTGTATGGCAAACACAATCCTTCCGGGAAACTCAGCATGACTTTCCCGAAAAACGCGGGCCAGATTCCCATCTATTACAGCATTCGCAGTACGGGAAGGCCATACCGGGGAGAACCTTTCCGCAAGTTTAAATCCAATTACCTGGATGTGTCCAACGAGCCCCTGTTGCCCTTTGGATATGGGCTGGGTTATTCCCGTTTTGAATACGGAGCCCCTGTCCTGGACAAAACCAAAATGAAAGCGGGTGAAAAACTTACCGCTTCGGTGACCCTTAAAAACACCGGGCCTTACGACGGGGAGGAAACGGTTCAATTGTATATCCGGGACCAGGTGGCCAGCGTGACGCGGCCGGTGAAGGAATTAAAAGGATTTAAGAAAATCTTCCTGCGTGCGGGCGAAGAAAAAAAGGTGGAGTTTGAAATCCGTACGGAGCACCTGAAATTTTATAATTACCGTCTGGCCCATTTGGCCGAGCCCGGGGAATTCAGCCTGGGTATCGGAGGGGATTCGGGAGTGAAGATGGAAGCTTCCTTCATGCTGGAATGAGATTCCAGACCCTCACTCCCCACTCCTCACTCCTCATACACCGGCATAGTAAATTTGAACTCACTACCCCGGCCCACTTCGCTTTCCGCCCAGATCCTTCCGCCATGCTTTTCCACAAATCCTTTGCAGAGGATCAAGCCTAAGCCCGTCCCGCTTTCTCCGGAGGTCCCGACGGATTTGATGTTTTCACCGATCCGGAATAATTTTTCAATTTTTGATTTTTCAATCCCCACTCCGTTATCTGAAATGGCGATTTCCACCAGCTTGCCGTTCATCGAAGAGCGGACCTGTATCCTCCCGTTTGGATCGGTAAACTTGATTGCGTTGGAAATCAGATTTCTGATCACGGTGGTCGCCATATTCTTGTCTGCAAGAAGGTATAGCCGGTCATCCACATCCATGGTCAACTGGATTTTTTTATTTTCCGCCGATAAGTTCAGCAGCGAAACACATTCAAAAATGGTGGCGAGCAGATGGATTTTTTCGGGATTAAAATGAAGCAAGCCCTGTTCCATCCTGGACCATTCCAGCAGGTTTTCCAATAAATCGTGGCATTTTACCGTGGAATGGTAGATGCGGTCGACTTTTTCCCTGGCTTTTACAATATTGTTGGTTTCAAGCATTTTTTCAAGGAGTTCGGCGCTCAGCAAAAGGGAGGAAAAGGGGTTTTTGAGATCGTGGGCCAGAATGGAAAAAAATTTGTCCTTGGTCGAGTTGGCGGTTTTCAGTTCCTGAAGGTATTTCTGAAGGGCGTTCTCCAGTTCATGTTGTTTGGTCCGGTCGATGCCGACGCTTAAGGTCTTCATTAATTTTCCTTCGTCGTTGTAGATCCCCTTGTTGGTCCAGGCAATCCAGACGCGTTCTCCGTTCTTTTTGATGTTTTCATTTTCGCTGCTGTAGAACGCTTCGGGCTGCTTCTGAATTTCTTTGATTTTTTCAGCCAGATTTTCACCGGTTGCCGTTAAGGGTTCAACGATGGTCCCCAGGACATTTTTTCCAAGCAGTTCATCCATGGTGAAACCCAGGAAATCCAGGCCGTACTTGTTCATAAAAAGGATATGGCCCTTGGTGTCCCACTCCAAAACGATGCTTGTCGAAGAATCGATCAGGTTGCGGTATTGTTGTTCGCTTTTTTCAAGTTTTTGTTGGAGGTCCATCAGGTCGGTAACGTTTTTGGCGGTAAACCGCATGCCGATCATTTCATGGTCTGAAGAATATACGGCGCGCGCCGAGAGGTCGACCCATACGAGATGCCCATTCTTATGCAGGTACCGGAGGATCAGGGAATTTACGGTTTCCCCGTTTAAGATCCGGTCGTAGATCGTTTGGAATTTGGGCCAGTCCTCGGGATGGATCACGTCTTTGGGTTTAACCTTTTCGGAAAGGTATTCTTCAGGCGTATATCCGACGATCTTTTCGATGGATTGGCTGCAATAGACCGGCTTCATGTTTTTATCGCGGTACAGCTCCCAGTCGTTTGAATAATGAAAGGCCAGTTTCAGCATTTCCTTGCTCTCGTTCAGTTCCTGCTCGATCTTCTTCAGGTGGGATATGTTGCGGACACTGGACCGGAAGCCGATAAATTCCCCGGATTTGGAGTAAACCGGTTTGGAGGCGATTTCGACCCAGATGATCCGTTTTTCTTTGGTGATCATGCGCACGATGCACGAGGGAACCGTTTCCCCCTTCAAGGCCCGGTTAAAATCATGGATCGCTTTGGGCAGGTCCTCCGCATGAAAGATTTGTTCCTGGGGAAGTCCCTGCAGGTATTCGTCGGCGGTATATCCTAACAGGTTTTCAATGGCTGGACTGCAATAAATCAGTTTGTTGTTTGCATCCCTGAATATTTCCCAATCATAAGTATTATCCGCGATGGCCTGGAAAAACTCAATTTTTTTCTCGAGTTCTGGTATTTTCTCCTGCATCTTGACGGCATTTAATGGATCTCCGGGGAGCCGTATCCAGACACATGGTTTTGATTGATCGAATGGGGTGACAGCTCCAATTCCTCGGGTAATATATCAGGCTAAGTTAGGAAATCAATAGTTCTCTGGCCAATTTTTCATTGGCCAGGCTTAGGCTTGTTTGCAAGTAAAATATTTACCATCTAATCCGCCATTTCTCACAACTTTGCATTGAAACTAAAAACAAGAGTATAATGAAAAAAATATCCTTATTCGGCCTGGTCTTTTTCATGGCTTTCAGCCTGACCGCCCAGGACAAGGTCGGCGTGCAGCTTTACAGTTTCCGGAACCAGTTTAAGACGGATGTGCCCGGCACGCTCAAAGCCATCCGGGAAATGGGCATCACCTACGTGGAAGGGGGCGACAGCTACGGCCTGCCCATCAAAGACATCAAGATGCTCCTGGCGGAAAACAAATTCAAGGTCGTCAGCGTGGGTTGCGATTACAACGAACTGAAGACCGATCCCATGTCCGTGGTGGAAAAAGCCAAAGCCTACGGCGCTTCCTTTGCCATGTGTCCCTGGATCCCGCATCCCGAAGGCCCGCTCACCATCGAACTCGCCAAAGAAGCCGTCATGGTCTTCAATACCGCCGGCAAGGTGCTCAAGGACAACGGCATCGACCTGGTCTACCATGCCCATGGGTATGAATTTTCACCCTATGAGGACGGCACTGTATTCGACTACATGGCCAAAAACATGGATCCTAAAGTGGCCAATTTCGAAATGGATGTGTATTGGATAAGCCATCCCGGCCAGGACCCGGTCAAATTGCTACAGAAATATCCGGGCCGTTTCCTGCTGATGCACCTGAAAGACCGCAAACCCGGCACTCCGGGCAATATGCTCGGCCGCGCTGATGTGGAAACCAATGTGGTCCTGGGTAAGGGCGACCTCGGCATCGAAGCCATCTTCAAAGCGGGCCGTAAAGCCGGCGTGAAATACTATTTTATCGAAGATGAATCTTCACGCTCAATGGAGCAGGTGCCGCAGAGTCTGGCGTACCTCAAGCAGATAAAATAGGATTGAGGATTGAGGATTGAGGAGTGAGGGGTGAGGATTGGGGGTGAGGGTTGAGGATTGAGAAATAACACACTTAATATATGAGCACACTTGAACGGATCAATAATTTTAAACAACGGACTAAGAATTTAGCGCTTAAGACCATAAAACTATATCAGTCTCTCCCTAAAAGGGACGAGACACTAATTGTTGGGAAACAACTTTTGCGGTCTTCAACTTCTGTAGCAGCAAATTACAGGGCTGCCTGCCGTGCACGTTCAGGTCCGGAGTTTTTTAGTAAGATTTCGATTGTTGTGGAAGAAGCGGATGAAACTCTTTTTTGGTTGGAAATCCTGCAAGAGTCTGGTATTTCCGGGGGTACGGATGTAAACTTATTAATGAACGAATACCTGGAAGTTTTGAAAATTGTCAATACAATCAGACATAATAGGAAGGTGAGGAGTGAGGAGTGAGGAGTGAGGAGTGAGGAGTGAGGAGTGAGGAGTGAGGAGTGAGGAGTGAGGAGTGAGGAGTGAGGAGTGAGGGGTGAGGGGGACCTTTAACCCGAGAGTATTCAGAAAAGTGTGTCAAAGTTTAAAATGATTAATAACAAATTAAAACAAAACTTTGACCATGAAAAAGAAAACAGATCAATCAGAGGACCAGGAAGTTAAGACTGGTTTTGATTACAAGAATTTTGAAAAGG
>JAKQHS010000209.1 GCA_029557915.1 Bacteroidota bacterium
TCGTTTCTCGATTTTGTGTGAACGAAACATCACCAGCAATTCCTGTTGTTCTTCAACGGTTGCTGTAATGGGTTGTGGTATCCTTGCCATGCAGCAAAGATACAAATAATAAGTTAATTAACTAAGTAATTATCACACTAGCAAGCTAGCAAACTAGCAAACTAAGCTCACTCCTTTCGCTTCGCAGTAAACACCCCGTTGGGCTGTACAAAAGCCGCTTCGATGGCTTTGCCCTGGTCATTCAACTTAAACTTCACCGAAAAACCATCCATGATTTTCAGCTTGAATTCGTCCTTTCCGGAAGGTACGAGTTCACAATCCGGCTGGGGTGGCAGGAGGGCAAAAAGGGTCGTGTTGTTTCGGATGACGAAGCTGATCTGTTGAGGGCCCAGGAGGTATTCTCCCGCGTATTTTTCCAAATCGGCCCGGGTGAGCGGGGCGGCAATCAGTTCTTTTTCAAAAACCATATCCGCCAGACCGGGCTGCAAGGGGGTGGATAAGGATTTGACCTTTCCTTCCTTACTCAAGGCAAAAAACAGTTCCGTATCCGTCCCGTCTTCATACTGGGGGCCTTCCGGCCTGCCGCGGAAAATGTCAAAATGTTTGTGATTGAGGGGAAGGGACATGCCGTTGTATTGGGCCCTGAGTTGTTGGCCGACGAGAGTGACTTCCATGGATCCGTAACCCTTATGCGTGTATTTACCGGCATAGTCCCCCAGGGGGAGGGATGGTTTGGTATTAAAAACCCTGCCAGTGGAATCGTTGGGTTTGGGGGTCATCATCGCGGTGAACCTGCCTTTGACATAGGCATCCCGCGATTGTTTATGCCAGTCCCGGTAGGGTAGGCCGAGCATACGGTCTGCGATCCAGTTTCTGACTGAACTGGTCACCTGCCCGTTGCAGGATACGACGTAAATCCCGATGCTGTCCAGCGGGAAAAAACCGGTGGTGGATATAAACCCGTCAATGCCCCCGCCGTGTTCGACGCGGTAATGGCCCCGGTAACTAGCCAGTCCCCAGGCCAGGCCATATCCTATCCCCTGGATATCCGGATTATCAGTGGAGGGCAGTCCTCCGGTGGCCATCTGGTTGGTCATGGCATCCCGCACATAGTCGGCCGGCAGGATTTCTTTGCCTTCATATTTGCCCCCGCCGATCCAGGTGATCAGCCAGCGGGCCATGTCCCGGGCGCTGCTGTTGATTGAGCCAGCGGGACCGATCGCGTCAATATTCCGGTAAGGGATCGCCAGGGCGACGGAATCCCGGATGAGCGCATAAGCCAGGGATCGGTCGCCGGATTTTTCCATGCCCGACACATCGGTGACGGTCTGATCCATGCCGAGGGGTTTGAAGATCCTCTCCTTGATATTTTCCTCCCAGGATTTACCGGTGAGTTTTTCCAGGACCACCCCCTGGCTCATAAACATAAAATTATTGTATTGATACTTGGCGCGGAGTTCGGCGGTGGGTTCGAGGTATTCAATCCTCCGGAGCAATTCCATGCGGGAGGCGGTGGACCCGTACCAGGAATAATCATGCCTTGGCAGCCCGGTCCGGTGGCACATCATATCCCTCAGGGTAACGTGGTTGTTGAGTTGATCGTTGACAAATTTGAGTTCGGGCAGGTAATTCCTCACCGGCTTGTCCAGGTCGACCCGCCCTTCTTTGACCAGCATGCCGAGCAGGGAGGAGGTGAATGCCTTGGTGCAGGAACCGATGGCAAAAAGCGTATGTTCCGTAACCGGTAATTTTTTCTCCAGGTCCCGGTAACCAAAGCCGCCCGTATATACCACTTTGTTTTTTTCAACGACTGCGATGGAGACCCCTGGGGCTTTCCAATCCTTGAGGATGCGGGCCACCACGGTGTCCAGGCCGGAGAGTCTTTTATCTGTTGGTTTCTGCGCCAGACCGGACAGGGTCAGCGCTAAAAACAATAAAAGGAAGTTGGCTTTTAACTTGCTCATCGGTGATTTTTTTACCAAGATAAAAAATCAAGGCCAGATTCCTTTCCCTAATAGACCTGGGTCGGGGAATCGCCGATAAGATTCATTTAAACCGGGTTATTGTCACAATCAGCGCCTGTTCTGCACGCCCGGCGGTTTATATCATTTTATTCACTGCGGAGGTGGGCGGAGCCTTTGTTATGTTATCCCCTGCGCCAGCTGTGAGCAGTCGTGCTCAGCGGTTTGAATCCTTGCGAACCTAAGTCACCACTAAACCACGAGGTTTCCCATCTCTTCCAATAACGCGATCAAATGATCGCACATCTCCCCGGTAAAATCAAGGTGGGTCACAAAACGGATCGCCCCGGGCCCGATGGTGGTAGCCCTTACTCCCCTTTTAGCCAGTTCCTGGAGCATCCATTCCGCAGTGAGCGGTTCCTTCATGCTGAAAATGACGATATTGGTTTTTACAGGTTTGACTTCACGAACCATTGGGAGTGTCTTCAGGCATGCTCCGATGCGCTTTGCCCGGTCATTGTCTTCTTTCAGCCGTTCCACATGATGGTCCAGAGCGTAAATACCGGCTGCCGCCAGGATCCCTGCCTGCCTCATGCCCCCGCCCATGACTTTCCGGATTTTGCGTGCGCGGGAGATGGCTTCCGCTTTTCCAATGAGACAGGAGCCGACCGGGGCACCCAGGCCTTTGCTCAGGCAGATGGAGATGGTATCAAAAGGCCTGCCCCAATCCCGGGTAGATTCACCGGTTTCCGCAAGAACATTAAACAGCCTGGCGCCGTCCAGATGGAGCTTCAGTCCGTTTTTAGCGCAAAAGGAAGCGATGGGCAGGATCTCATCGAGGGTATAATAATTACCCCCTCCGCGGTTGGAGGAATTTTCAATGACCACCAGGCGGGAATTGGGCATCCAGTCGAGTTTGGGTTTAATCGCATTTTTCACGTCTTCCGCCGTGAATTTGCCGTCCTCCCCGTGCAGGAGGTGAATCGCCACCCTGGAATTAAAACTGTACCCGCCCAGCTCAAAGAGATAAACATGGGAAGTGACGTCCATGATCACTTCGTCCAGTTCCTGGGTATTAATTTTGAGGGCGATCTGGTTGGTCATGGTACCGGAGGGGCAAAACAAAGCGGCTTCATGGCCAAAAAGCGCGGCCATTTTTTCCTCCAGCCTGCGAACCGTAGGGTCTTCCCGGAATACGTCATCCCCCAATTCGGCTTCCATCATGGCTTTCATCATGCCCGGGGTGGGTTTGGTCACCGTATCGCTGACCAGGTCGATCTTCATGGAAGGTTTCATTGGTTGATCCCAAAAAAACGGACCAGGGGGACTTCGGTGCGACGGGCCCAGGCAGACTCATTGTGATCAGCCCCTTTGACCAACTGGTAGTACACCGGATAGCCGGATTCTTTAAGGTAGGCCATGACCTCATCGACCCCGGGCTGGATCTGGGCATCAATGCCTCCCGTACCGTTGTCGATATAAAGCCGGATGTCCTTTTTGGGGCCCTTGTATTTTTTTAATTCGGGAGCGAGATTGATTTGCTTGAACTTAAAGGCGGGAGACAAGCAGGCCGCCGCGGAAAAAACCTCGTCGCGGTACCAGGCCAGGTGAAAGGCGATCAGGCCACCCAGGCTGGCGCCCATGGTAACCGTATGGGCGCGGTCAGGGAAGGTGCGGTAAAGCGAATCGATCATGGGCTTGAGCTGGTAGGCTACAAAATCCGCATAAGGACTTTCTTTGCCGACCACTCCGTATTCTTCTTCCCTGATAAAGGTATTGTCAATGGCCACGCAGATGGGAGCCTGGATCTTGCCCTCCGCACTCAGCCGGGACACCGTTTCATCGATCTGCCATTCCTGCCCGGTAAAGGCCTGGGTGGAATCAAACTGATTCTGACCATCGTGGAGATAAATCACCGGGAATCGCCTTTCCGGGGCGGAGGCATATTCGTCCGGAAGCCAGACCGTGACTTTCCGGGCCGCCAGGCCGTTGTGCGGACTGACCATGTGCAGTTGCACGGAGCCTTTACTCACCCGGGGAAGTAACAGCGGATTTTTCCAGTCTTCCAGTACAAAATAAACCTCCGTATCCTCGACCACGTCGAGCTGGGAATTGTTCGGGATCAATCCATAATTGGAGATCGATTCCCGGTCAAAACTACCCAGGGTAAATTTGAATTCGAGATGGGTGTTTTTCGGTACCCGGAAGGTCTTTTCCCACCGGGTTTCCGACCGGCGGGTCATGGCCAGTCCTTTGGGGTTCCAGCTGCCGAGGGCCGCATGGTTGCCGGTCAGGTAGATGGTATCCTCATCCGGAAGGACTTCTTCGGTGTCCAGGAAGATTTTGACTGCATTTCCCTGCAGGCCGGGGGCGTTCTTGCAAGCTCCCAAAAAGAGCAGCAGGACCACGAAGAACAGATACCTCATGATGGGCAAAGTTAATACTTAGGCACCCTCTTAAAAATGGTATATTTGCGCCCGCCATGAAATTCATCCGCAATTTTTGCGTCATTGCCCATATTGACCACGGCAAAAGCACCCTGTCGGACCGTCTCCTGGAGCTGACCCATACCATCGCGGCGCGGGAGATGCAGGACCAGGCCCTCGACAACATGGATCTCGAGAGGGAAAAGGGCATCACGATCAAAAGCCATGCAATCCAGATGAATTATGAGCACAGCGACGGTCAGAAATATACCCTCAACCTCATCGATACTCCGGGCCATGTGGACTTTGCCTATGAAGTTTCGCGGTCCATCGCAGCCTGCGAAGGAGCCCTGCTGCTGGTCGACGCCACCCAGGGGATCCAGGCACAGACCATCTCCAACCTCTACATGGCCATCAATCACAACCTGGAGATCATCCCCGTTCTGAACAAGATCGACATGGAAGCCGCCATGATCGATGAGGTCAGCGACCAGATCATCGACCTGGTGGGTTGCAAAAAAGAAGAAATCATCCTGGCCAGCGGTAAGACCGGCCTGGGAGTGCCGGATATCCTCACCGCCATCGTGGAGCGCATTCCGGCCCCGAAAGGGGATCCCAAAGCGCCTCTGCAGATGCTGATCTTTGATTCCGTATTCAATTCTTTCCGGGGCATTGTCGCCTACTTCAGGATATTCAACGGCACGGTCCGGCAAAATGAAAAAGTGCGCTTTGTGGCCACCGGCAAAAATTACCAGGTGGACGAGATCGGCGTGCTCCAGCTCAAGCAGGTTAAAAAACCGGAACTGAGCGCCGGCAATGTCGGCTATATCATCACCGGGATCAAGGACAGCAAAGAGATCCGGGTCGGCGACACCATCACCCATGTAGACCGTCCGGGAGAGGCCATCAAAGGTTTTGAGGTGGTCAAGCCCATGGTCTTTGCCGGGATCTACCCGATCGACAACGATGATTACGAAGACCTGAAAGACAGCATTCAGAAACTCCAGCTCAATGATGCCGCCCTGGTCTTTGAACCGGAGACCTCCGCCGCCCTGGGATTCGGGTTCCGATGCGGATTCCTGGGCATGCTCCATCTGGAGATCGTACAGGAGCGCCTGCGGCGCGAATTCAACCAGGAGGTGATCACCACGGTGCCCAACGTTTCCTATTATGCCTATACCACCCGGGGCACCAAACTCAATATACAAAACCCGCATGAACTGCCCGATGCCTCCATGATCTCCAAGGTGGAGGAACCCTATATCGATGCGCAGATCATCAGCCGCCCGGATTTTATCGGGTCCATCATTTCCCTCTGCATGGATAAGCGGGGGCGCCTGGTCAAACAGCATTACCTCACGCCTCAGCGGGTGGAACTGCAATTTGAAATGCCCCTGGCGGAAATCGTCTTCGACTTTTACGACCGGCTCAAGTCCATTTCCCAGGGTTATGCCTCTTTCGATTATGCCCCTTCGGTTTACCGCGAGTCGGACCTCGTAAAACTGGATATCAAGATCAACGCGGAAAATGTCGATGCCCTCTCGGCCCTGGTACACCGGGACAAGGCGGAGGCCCTCGGCCGGAAGATGTGCAAAAAGCTGAAAGACCTCCTGCCCCGCCAGCAATTTGTGATCGCCATCCAGGCCGCCATCGGCGCTAAAATCATCGCCCGCGAGACCATATCCGCCCTGCGCAAAGACGTTACCGCCAAGTGTTACGGCGGGGACATCAGCCGCAAGCGGAAGCTGCTTGAAAAACAAAAAGAAGGTAAAAAGAAGATGAGGCAGATCGGCAGTGTGGAGATCCCGCAGAAGGCGTTTTTGGATGTACTGAAGCTGGATGAGTAAGGGGTGGCTTGTGTTGGCTGGATCCCTGAGGAGAGACAAAATTTAAATCAGCAGAATCGAATCAGGGGCGGGTCAATCCCGAGGTTCCAATCCTTGACTCCGGATTCCCTGAACGGAGCCAGGAACCCTGGGTCAACATGAAGGGAATTTACAAGAAAGTTCATTTATGCTGAGTGATCCGACTGGAATGTAGCCTTTGTCGGAGGCATGTGGCACGGTCTGAATATTAGAAAGAATTGATTAAAAGGCTTCTTTTACAATAAAGTGGTCGGAAACTCCTAATGAAGATAAATGTTTTTCTACAGCCTGCATCATCGGTTCTGGTCCGCAGAGGTAAAAGTATTTGGTGTGCTCGTCTGTATGTTTTTTAATAAGGTCTGAGGTAATATAACCGTGTTCGTATCCTACACGTTCTTCTTCAGAAAGTATATTGATAAAATTATTGCCTAACAGTTTATGGAAGTGGTCTTCAAGGATAATATCCGCTTTGGTTTTGTTGGCAAAAATCAGTTTGTTATTTCCGACCCGATTGGTCTTTTCAAGCTGTTTTAAAATAGCAATGAAAGGGGTAACACCTGCTCCACCTGCTATAAAGATACCTTCTCCCTTATAGCTTATATCCCCGAAAACATCGTGAATAATCAGTTGGTCTTTGTTGTTAAGCGAAAGCAATTGTTGCGTAACTCCGTTGTGGTCCGGATATGTTTTTATGGTAAATTCAATGTGTTCATCACCGGGTAATGAGGTAAAGGTAAAGGGTCTTAATTCCTGTTCCCAATCTGGTTTATTGATGGATAGGTCAACTGCCTGTCCGGGATTATAAGTCAATGTCACAGGTTTTTCAGCAACTATTCGGATAACATCGTGGGTAAGATGTTCTATCGATATTATTTTAACAACTTGTCCCACTGTAAATCATTTATTGTTTTGAATTTGCGATAAAAATTCCTGCCTTACAGCATTATCTTCAAATTGCCCCGAATAGCTGGCAGTAACTGTTTTGCTGTTAGTGTCTTTGATGCCTCTTGAAGCCACACACAAATGGTCTGCTTCTATCACAACTGCTACGTCATGGTGTTGCAATACTTCTTTTAATGCTTCCAAAATCTGAACTGTCAAACGTTCCTGTACTTGCGGTCGTTTGGCATAATACTCTGCTAATCGGTTGATTTTGGATAAACCAATAACGTGTTTAGCTGGAATATATGCAACGTGGACTTTGCCAATTATCGGTACAAAGTGATGCTCACAGGTAGAATACAGTGTAATGTCTTTTTCAATAAGCATTTTTTTGTAGTTATACCTGTTTTCAAAAAGACTTATCTCAGGTTTGTTGTCTGGATTTAATCCGCTGAACATTTCTTTTACAAACATTTTTGCCACCCTCTTCGGTGTTCCGCTCAAACTGTCGTCATAAAGATTGAGCCCAAGCGTGTGCATGATTTTTGCAAAATGGTATTCGATTTTGTTTATTTTTTCAATATCAGTAAGTTTAAAAGTAGTATCGTGAAGCGGGGTATCTGTGGCGGTTTCGCTCACAGCAGCAATTGGTATTTCATGCATAGAATAATCAGGATTCGTTTATTTTCTTCATTACATTCTCTACTATCGTATCGCAATAGATTAAATTGAATTCAAACAGTTCGTTGGCAGAGTATGTTTTTTCAACTTCCCGCCTCAACATCGTCTTTGCCCTGTTTAATCTTGCCTTAACATTGCTTTCGTTGATGCTCAATAAATTTGCCGTTTCTGATACATTTAGTCCGTTTATTTCACGTAATGAAAAAGCCATTCGGTAGTCGAAAGGAATTTTGCCAAGAGCATCCTCGATAATATGCCTTAACTCACGGTTTTGAACTATTTTGTCAGTATCATTATTTGCGCTGGTAAACATTGGTTTTAAATTGTCGTTTACATCTTGCATAATTTCGTTTTTGAAACTTGATTTCCTTTTTTTTCTGAAACAATTGTTCATCATTATACGGATAATCCACGTTTTAAAATCCGAACGGCCCTCAAACTGCAACAGGTTTTTATATGCATCCATAAAGGTATCCTGTATTAAATCCTGCGTGTCTTCGTGATTATAATTGTATGACCTGCCCACTTTGTACAGATGTGGATTGAACCGCCTCACGATAATTTCATATAGAGCTTTTTCCCCGTTTAAAACCCGTCCGATAACTTCTGTTTCGGTTAATTTTTCAAGCTGAACCATAGGTTATGCAATGAGTTTAGATATTTTCACCATAGCAAAAGCCGAAATAGCCATTACAAGGTCGCGCACAGCTACATCCAAATAGTTGAAACCAATCAACAGTGTTAAAGCAATACCAGTGAGCCACGCGGCTACGATATATCCGCCAATTTCGGCTTTTTTCAGCACAATGATACCGGCTATAATTTCAATAACACCCACAATCATCATAAAGACCGACGGAGAAAACGGCAATAGGTCAGCTATTGAAGGGTTAATGTATTGTTCCCAATTTGTCAGCAGATTGGTGAATTTGTCGGCCCCCGCAACGATTGGGACAATTCCGAATGTGAACTTTAATAGGTTAAACGTTTGTGCCAGCGACTGTTTTTTGATCGTACTTTCCATTTTTTGTCTTTTTAAGAAGTTACTATATGATTAGAGTAAACGAACTTTGGAAAGGTTACAATTAATTTAGACTGGATGCTGAAATTTTAACACTGGTGTCTTTGGCAATTACTGCCAAAGGTTACAGCGGGGACATCAGCCGGAAATGAAAACTGCTTGAAAAACAGAAGGAAGGCTTAAAGAAGATTCGGCAGATCGGAAGTGTGGAGATCCCGCAGAAGGCGTTTTTGGATGTGCTGAAGCTGGATGATTAGGGGAGGGCTGATGTAAAATGAAGTAGTCACGATTTAATCTGACAGTTTATTAATTTTGAAACACAAATTTATTAAACGAATAAACAAGATTAAACCATGACTACTCAAGACAAAGTTATTAAAACTAAACTGGGTTTATTAAGATTAGCAACCCATTT
>JAKQHS010000168.1 GCA_029557915.1 Bacteroidota bacterium
GGCCATGGTGACCGCAGGTGCGGCATCGGCCATCACCCTGGGGACCGCCGCCATCGTGACCGGGGGCGACCAGGATAAGATCGAGCGCCTGCCGGTGGATATGACGGGCATGAAGACCGAAGTGATCAGCCAGAAGACTCACCGGGTGGGATACGATCATGCGATGCGCAATTGCGGGCTGAAGGTGGTCGAAGTGGAGACCGTGAAAGAACTGGAAGCGGCCATCAATGAAAAAACGGCGATGATGTGGTTCCTGAATTACAGCAATTTTGCCGGTAAAATCAGGGATGAGGAATATCTGGCGATTGCCAAAAAACACAATATTCCGACCCTCATCGATTGTGCGGCGGATGTACCCCCGGTGGAAATGTTATGGAAGCATACCAAGATGGGATATGACCTGGTTTGTTTTTCCGGGGGGAAAGGCCTGAGAGGGCCGCAAAGCGCCGGACTCCTGCTGGGCCGTAAAAACCTGATCCAGGCAGCGCGTAAAAACGCCCCGCCGAACGGCAATACCGTTGGCCGGGGTATGAAAGTCAACAAAGAAGAGATTCTCGGAATGCTGGCCGCCATTGAAGTCTACCTTGCCCGTGATCATAAAAAAGACTGGGCGCTTTGGGAAAGCCAGGTCGACCTGATCGCAAAGGCCGCGTCTTCCATCCCGGGGGTGACTCCTGAAAAGCATGTACCTGAAATAGCCAATCACGTTCCCTCCCTGCGCATCCGCATCGACCCATCCAGGGTAAAAATCAGCCCCGAGCAATTGCGCCTGGCCCTGCGTAACGGGCATCCTTCGATTGAAACCATGGGAGGTTCCGAAACCGTCGACATCACCACCTGGATGATGATTCCTGGAGAAGAAAGAATTGTAGCTAAGCGGGTGAAGGATATCCTCCTGCAGGCTTCCGTTGAATAAATTCCGGTGAATGGCTGAATGGCTTGCAGACCAGTCCGGGATTTCCCGAATCCTGGCCGCTTTGATCCTATTCCTACCCATGCTTTCAAACGGACAAACCAGGTCACCTTATGAAGTCCACCGGATCCCGGCGGGCAAAATGACCCTGACGGGCAGGGGCGACCATCCCTTATGGAGGAAAGCCGGGCCGCTGACTGATTTTATTTATCCCTGGAATGAAGGACGACCTCCGGCAATGTCCTTTCAGGCTGTGCATGATAAGGATTGGCTGTACGGCCTGTTCCGGGTGCACGATCCAAAAAAGATCCTGGTTTACCGCGATAAGGATTCAAAACTGGAAACCCTCCGGTCTGACCGCGTGGAGATCTTTTTCAGGCAGGATGCGAGGATGGATCCGTATTATGGCCTGGAAATGGATGCCGAAGGCCGGGTATATGATTTCCAGACCAGTTTTCCCAATAAGTCCAACCCGGCCTGGTTTTGGCCGGCGGGACATTTGAAAATCGCTTCGGCCTATACTTCTGAAGGCTATACCCTTGAATTCGCGGTCAGCAAAAAATCACTGAAAGAGCTGGGTCTCCTGAAGAAAAATAAAATCGAGGCGGGATTGTACCGGGGCGAGTGTATCAGCATCGAGGAGGGGAAAGCCGAATTTAAATGGATCAGTTGGGTCCGCCCGGATACGGAAACCCCTCAATTTCATACGCCTTCATCATTCGGTTTGCTGATGCTTCGCTAAATCCTCTTTTGCTCCCTTTGCCATTGACCGTTTACCTTTCGCCATAAGGAGAAAATGCAAATCTCGTCCCGTCCGGGACGAATGCCCCCCTTGCGAATGATGCTACCCATATTGAATCCCTGACGGGATCCAATGAAAAACCATTTGTTCTGCTATAAACTCACCCTTTCCACTACCTTAAAATTGTCCTCCATATGCATGAGAGGGAACTCCACAAAAAAGGAAGTGCCTTTATTTTCGGCCGTGGTAAAATAGATGGCACCGTTGCAACAATCCACGATGTCCCTCACGATCGCAAGTCCCAGGCCGGTACCTGAGTTTTTGGTGGTAAAATTGGGATAAAAGACCTTGTCTTTCATGGATTCGGGGATCCCACAACCGTTGTCCGTGACCTGGACAATGGCTTTTTCATCCTGCTTGTACAAGACAATTTCGATCTTGCCCCTGCGGCCTACAGGTATCGCCTGGATGGCATTTTTGATCAGGTTGGTCAGGACCCGGATCACATGGTTTTTATCGGCGAAAATATAAATTTCATCAATCGGCACCCGGAGATGGATATCCATGTCTTCCCGTTTCCGGAACAGGTCATGGGTGGAGGTGACCACTTCATTCATCACCAGTTTTTCATTTTCAGGAGCGGGTAGTTTGGCAAAATTGGAAAACTCCGAAGCGATCTTGGACAAGTTTTCGATCTGTTCGATCAGGGTCTGGGTGACTCTTTTTACGAGATTCGGGATCTCCTCCTGCCCGGCCCTGCTCATGGAATTCTGGAGGTGCTGGGTGATCAGTTTCATGGGGGTCAGCGGGTTTTTGATCTCATGAGCCACCTGCTTCGCCATTTCCCGCCAGGCGGTCTCTCTTTCCGTGAGGGCAAGCATCCGGGTGCTGCGGTCCAGCTCCTGGATCATTTCATTGTAATTGCGGATCAGGCCGCCCAATTCATCGTCGTGGTTCCATTCGAGTTTCTGGTTGCTGCCTCCGATCTGGATCTGTTTGAGTTTGTCGCTGAGGATGGTCAGGGGACGGGTGATCGAATTGGCGACCACGATGGAGATGAGCACGATCAGGATCAGCAGGAAAACATATACATTGAGCAGGGTACCCAGGATATCGTTTAACCTGCGCTTGGTATTGGTCTCCGTATAGGTTTTGTTTTTTCCCAAAAAATAGGACTTTCCGTCGAGGGTGATTTTGGTGTACCCGTGATAGGAATTGGTATGATAGGGCAGGCGGTCAAGAGCCTGGATGGCTTCATATTCGGGATAGGGCATCCGCTCCGGTACGGCGCTGTTGATTTGCCGGCCGGCAGGATTGTATATTTTGATTTGAGGATTGAAAGCCATATTGGTATTGAGCGCCCGGCTGATCTCATGTTGGAGGGACTGATAGGAGATCACGGATCCCGGCAGGGCCAGGCCTTCCGAAGTCCTCCTCAGGTAGAAAATGATCACGATCGCGATCAGGATGAAGGAGCCCAGGCTCATGCCCAGCATGCTCAGCTGGATCCGGTAGCGCAGCGTAAACCGCGAAGGAAAAAAACTGAACACCGGTAATATAAACCACCGCATGCGCTGATTGAACAAGTGGAAAACCAGCAGGATCAGGTTAAAAAGGATGAAGATGTAGGAGAAAAAAGAGAAGGCCTTAAATAGCTGGTTTGATTTTTTGGTAAGGTAGAATCCAGCTTGCGGATCAAGAGGGACATAGACCGAATGCGTGTCGGAGCCGGGCTCCTTGTATTCGAAAAGCCCGGCGCCCAGCGGTTCGAATCCCGATGGAAGCCGGTAGGGCTGGTACCTCACCGTATAAAGGGCGAGGTATGGGGAAGCCGGTTGAAGCCGTGAAAGCTGGTTTTGAAGGGCCTGATCGAGGTGATCCTTATCGGGATTGACCCTGAGCACTTCTTCTTTCAGCTGGCGTGCAAGGGCAACCCTTTGTTGGAGTTCTTTATCGATATGAAACTGGTACAGCAGGGAAGAAACCAGGATGGACCCGGTCACCATCCAGGTCAGGAACCAGGTGGCATGCGGACGGATATGATCCACAAAGAGGTCTAGCAGGGTGAGGTATCCGGCCAGGGCCAGCAACATTAAAAGGGGAAGGTGCGAAGGCAGCAGATGGATGAGGGGTAAGATGCCGGCCAGCCCGGCCAGGTTGGCTGATAAGCGGTACAAGGGGGACATCCCCAGGTGTCTGATGATCCGCATCAGGTGCAGGTCCAGGACAAAGAGGGCAATAGCCAGGATCAAAATGCCGGCCAGGGCAACCAGGCTCTGGATATCGAGGTAAAAGATGTATTCAAAATCAAAGGAAAGGCCCGAACCCATTACGAGTTGTTTGAAAATATGGACCATCAGGTAGGCGGTCACATAGACCATCCAGTAATTGATCACGGCAATGCCAAAGGACGAGATGGCCTGCCCGCGTTTAAAATAGGAGGGCCTGATATGCGCGCGTATGAACCAGATCAGCAGGCAAAGCAAACCTATATTCATGATCATGTCCCCGAGGGTAGGACTGAGCAGGGAAGGTTTAACGGAATCGTCGAAAAAAGGGATCCTTGTGATTTCAACCTGGTCCATGAGGATCAGGCTGAGGATTCTTAAAACAAAGACCCCGCCGCAGAAAACAAGGAGGGCGGTGATTAATCTTTGAGTTGAAACCAGGGAAAGGCTTTTTCTGACCACTGCGGCCGTGAGGGTGGTCAGGCCCAGCAGGCCCAGGAGGCAGGCCGTCCATTCCAACCACAGCGGCAGCCTTCTTTCAATAAAAGCAAGGCAGGATACCTTTCGATCGGGTGAACTCAGATTGATCGCCTGGGATTTTACCAAAGGTTTATTTTGTGAAATCCCGCGGAGAGGGATGCCGGTCAGCAAGGCCAGGCTGTCCCAGGCCTTTTTTTCAAAATAATACAGGATCCCGTTGAATTCCCTGAAACTGGAGAGGGACTGGCCAATGACCATCTCGGGTTCGAGTTGGTTTTCGTTCCAGTAAATAATGGAGTCCCCATGGTAGGCGAGCAGGATGATGTCCTTTTCCTTCAGTTTGTCCCCCGCGTCCCGGAACCCATATCCCAATTCTTCCCGGGCCAGGCCGGCCATCTGGTCGAGCCGGTTTTGCGCATTTTTGACCAAGAGGCCTGCATACCGGTCCGAATTGGTATACCATCCGATGAATCCCAGGAACATCCAGCTGACCAATCCGGTGATGACAAAGGCGGCG
>JAKQHS010000007.1 GCA_029557915.1 Bacteroidota bacterium
CCTCACTCCTCACTCCTCACTCCTATCCCAAATGACTTCCTATGTAAAAAAATAAGGCCCCCATCATGGCTGAAATCGGGATGGTGAAGATCCAGGCCCACATCAGGCTGATGGTGACCCCCCATCTTACCGCACTGACCCTCCTCAGCATGCCCGTTCCTATGATGCTTCCTGTGATGGTGTGGGTGGTGCTGACCGGGATGCCCAGTTTGCCGGTAACCAAAAGAGTGATCGCTCCGCCGGTTTCGGCGGCAAAACCCTCAAAAGGTGTGAGTTTGGTGACTTTGTGCCCCATTGTTTTTACAATGCGCCAGCCGCCCATCATGGTGCCAAGGCCAATGGCCACATAACAACTGAAGGGGACCCAGTTGGGAATATGCTTCAGATCGGTGATTTGGTTTTGAGCTATAAGGGCGGCGGCAATGATCCCGACCACTTTCTGCGCGTCGTTCCCGCCATGCATCAGACTGAAAAAAGCGGCGGAACCGACCTGCAATTTCCGGAAAGCGCCATCTACCTCATGGGGTGACAGCTTCCTGCAGAGATACATCGTGCCCAGGGAAAAAAAATAGGAGATGACCATGCCGATCAGTGGGGCCAGGACGATAAACAGTAAGATGACCCGGATTTTATCCAGGGAAATGGCGTTGAAAGTACCTGCGTTCGCGATCCCGGCACCGGCGAAGCCGCCGATCAAGGTATGGGAAGAACTGCTGGGCAATCCCATCCACCAGGTAAAAAGATTCCAGACGGTGGCTGCGATCAGCCCGGCCAGGATGACCATCAGGTTGATGTGTTCAGCATGCACGGTTTTGGCCACCGTGTCGGCGACATGAAGTTCAAAAATAAAATAAGCGATAAAGTTGGCTGAGCCGGCCATAAGAACGGCCTGTAAAGGGGTAAGAACCCTCGTGGAAACCACGGTGGCTATGGAATTGGCCGCATCATGAAAACCATTGACAAAATCAAATAATAAGGCAAGGATGATAATCAGGATAAGCAAGGTGGTCATCGTCCTGCCTTAAGAATTTTTTATCAATATGCTTTCAATGACGTTGGCGGTATCCAGACAAAAATCAACGGCTTTTTCCAGGTTCTGCAGGATCTCTTTTTTCTTGATCAGCTGGATCGCGTCCTTTTCGTTCTGGAACAAGTCGGCAATGGCTTCATTATGGATATTGTCCGCGTGTTTTTCAATCTCATCGATCCGGCCGATGGCTTCGCGTACCCGCCCCGGATCGGTTACATTCTCAAGGGCATGGAGCGCAGCGTCGATTTCCAGGACGGCCGCTTTAATGAGTTTGGCCAGCTGGACCATCTGGTCACTGACCTGGTCCAATTTATACATCTTCACTCTTTTTGCAGTGCCATCCATGGTGTCGAGCACGGTATCCAGGGTGGATGCCATTTCATGGATGTCCTCCCGGTCAAAAGGGGTGATGAAATTGGAGCTCAGGTCACTGAAAATAGAATGGGTGATATCATCCCCCTTGGTTTCCAGTTTGTGCATTTCTGCTGAAAACTCCATCCGGTCGTTAAAATCCTGCTTTGAGAATATTTTATTCAGGAGGTCGGCAGCTTCAATGAGGTTGGCGCTGGCTTGTTTGAACTGGGTGAAAAATTTGGTGTTTTTAGGTACCAGAAAGGTCAGAATTTTGTTAAAATTCATGAAGGGTCGGATTAAAAATGTTCAAAATTATATCTTCAATGTTAACTCAATATTAAGTTTTCGGGATGAAATGGTCAAAAATTTGGAGTACCCCCTCCGAGCTGGAAGCATTGGGTGCAAGAGACCTGCTCGTCGCACATGGTATTGAAACCCAGATTCTGAACCAAAAGGATTCCATGTATATTTTCATTGGGGAATTGAGGTTGTATGTACCGGAATACAAACAGGAGGAAGCCCGCAAAGTATTGACAATCAATGGATATTTAAATGATCCGGCTTTTTTAAACTGAAAGTCCGCGGTTGACTTGAATCCAGATTTTACAGCTACCTTTGGTTTTTTTAGTCCATGATTAAACGTCGGAAGCCCCTGATTTACCCTTCGCTGGTGGCCGCAAGGCAAAATGGCCGGAAGCAGATGGCGGTATTGATCGACCCGGACAAATTGAGGCTGGGTAACCTGGACCGCCTGCTCAAAACCTCCATTGACAGCGGGGTCCATTATTTCTTCATCGGGGGCAGCCTCATCGTCAATAACATGCTCGATGCCTGCCTGGAAATCATTTCCGATCACTGCGAAATCCCGCTGGTGCTTTTCCCCGGCAACTCCTTCCAGCTCAGCGATAAAGCCGATGCCATTCTTTTTCTTTCTTTGATTTCGGGCCGTAATCCTGAACTGCTGATCGGAAACCATGTCATATCCGCGCCCTTCCTCAAGGCCAGTCCGCTTGAAATCCTTTCCACCGGATATATGCTGGTCGATGGCGGGGTCGAAACCACCGTTGCCTATATCAGCAATACCAAGCCCATCCCTGCGCATAAAGACGATATCGCGGTTTGCACCGCGTTGGCCGGAGAAATGTTGGGACTGAAATTGATCTATCTGGACGCTGGCAGCGGGGCCATCCGCCCGGTGAGCGAATCCATGATCGAACAGGTCTCCGCCTCGGTGGACATTCCGGTAATCGTTGGAGGCGGCATCCGCAGTCCTGAAAAAGCCCTGGCACAGGTCCGGGCTGGTGCTGACCTCATCGTGGTCGGTAACGCCCTGGAAAATGACCCTTCCCTGGCTGGTGAAATAGCCAGCGCGATTCATGGTTACTCCCTCCAGCAAATCACCTGATCCATGCCTATCCAGGGAACGGTGGTCAAATCAACCGGCAATTGGTACCAGGTTTCCGCCGGGAACAAGATTTACCCGAGCCGGATCATCGGAAAATTCAGATTGGGGGACAAGCTGTTGACCAACCCCGTCGCGGTGGGCGATAAGGTGTTGATCGAACTGGAATCCGATGGCCATGGAATCATCAAAACCATTTTTTCAAGGTCAAATTATATCACCCGGCAGTCCCCGCGGCAGCGACACCAGTTGCACCTCCTGGCCGCCAATGTGGACCAGGCCATAGTCGTAGTCACCCTGGTACAGCCGAATCTCAAACAAGGTTTTATCGACCGCTTCATTTTGATGACCGAGCCCCAAAACATTCCTTGCTCCGTTGTGGTCAACAAATGCGACCTGTTTGGGCCGGAGGAGGAGGAACAATACCAGGCTTTAAAACAATTGTATGAATCCATTGGTTACCCGGTGATGAATACCTCGGCCACGATGGGGACCGGGATTGACGATTTGAAAAAACATCTCCGCGACAAAATCACCTTTATCGGCGGACAGAGCGGGGTGGGCAAGTCCACCCTGATCAACGCCATTCAGCCGGGGCTCGATCTGCGCACCACAGAAATTTCGGATTACACCGGCAAAGGCACCCATACGACGACCTTTGCGGAAATGCATTCCCTGGATTTCGGCGGCAAGATCATTGACACGCCCGGGATCAAAACCCTTTCATTCAACAACCTTGAACCCATGGACGTTGCCCATAATTTCAGGGAATTTTTTACGGTTGCCCAGGATTGCAGGTATGGCGATTGCCTTCACCGGGACGAACCGGGTTGCGCCGTCAAAAAAGCCCTGGACGAAGGCCGCGTCCATCCCCTCCGGTATGCCAATTATTGCGCGATCCTTGAAGAAATAGAGGACCAGAACTATTGGGAAAGGCATAAAGAGATGTGAGGCGGGGTGGCTTCCGCATCTTTCTTTCCCGGTATTTCATCCTTAGCGCATTCTGGGAGATCATCTACCTTTGCCGCTTATGCGCATCATCACTTACAACGTAAACGGCATCCGCGCTGCCATGAACAAGGGTTTTGCCGATTGGGCCAAGTCCAGTAAGGCGGACATCATCTGCGTGCAGGAAATCAAGGCCAAGGAAGACCAGATCGATGCCGGTGCCCTTAAAAAAGCCGGGTATGACAGTTATTTTTTCCCGGCTGAAAAACCCGGGTACAGCGGGGTGGGCATCCTGACCCGGATCAAGCCTGACAATATCGTCACCGGCAGCGGCATGAAAGCCTATGATGAGGAAGGCCGCGCGATCCGGATGGACCTGGGCGAGTATACCCTGGTCAATTGGTATTTTCCCAGCGGTACCAGCGGGGAAGTGAGGCAGGATGTCAAAATGAAATTCCTCGATGAGGTGCTGCCCTGGATGACCCGGTTGAAGGAGGAGAGGAAAAACCTGATTGTGGTGGGGGACTACAACATTGCCCATACGGAACTGGACATCCACAATCCCAAGGGAAATAAAAATACCAGTGGATTTCTGCCGGAGGAAAGGGCATGGCTGGACAAATGGTTTACTTCAGGCATCCATGACAGTTTCCGCTACCTCAATCCTGAGAAGGTGGAATACAGTTGGTGGTCGGTGCGCTTTAATGCCCGGGCCCAGAACAAAGGCTGGCGGATCGATTACCAATCGGTGACCGATCCGGTCCTCCCGTTGTTGAAGGAGGCCAGGCATCTCAATGAAGTGGTGCATTCAGACCATTGTCCCGTTCAGCTCGATCTCAAATTGTAGCCGGCGGATTTAATCCTGCAATCCAAACGCAGCGGTTGGTTCAAGTACCCAATTTATCGTCCGCAGCCGGTTCAAACACCCGTTACGCGTACCGGGCCTTTATACTCCTCCCTGTTGAAGTCTGTCCATGCCTTTCCAGCTTATGGCGATTAAAATCTTCTTAGGGCATGGAGCGATATACATTTACAGCAAAATCAATTCGAAATGTCGCATTTCCGCAGTTTGGACCAGTTGCACCAGGCATGGATATCCTGGCCGCCGGCTCAGCTTTTTACGGCTTTCACCCGTTGCATTCTGGCTATTGGATTCATCCCTCCCAGCATTCCCAAAATACTCCACCGTCCTTTTACTTCCCTGCCGGACGAAAATCCGGTTGGCCATTATTTTAATGCTTTGTACGGAACGGGTTTTTATTATGACTTCATCGGATGGATGCAATTGCTTGCGGCCGTCTTATTGCTGATCCCGAAGACCGCGCACCTGGGGGCTTTTATCCAGTTTCCGATCATGATCAACATTGCCGTGCTGACCACTTCAGTGGGTTTTAAAGGGACCTGGGTGATCGCCATCCTGATGGCCTTGGCCGGGTTTTACCTATTGGTTTGGGAATACGACCGGATCAAAGCGTTTTTGTTTTATACCCGTTCCGCCCCGGTCTCCTACCTGAAAAAGGAGGGGATACTTCTACCCGTTCTATTCGCCCTGGGTACGGCCCTCCTGCTCATGGTGGCGATCTCCATAGGCCTGGCCAACCTGGATAAGGTCGCCCTCCTCAAACTGTTTCCACTTGTACTTGGGGGAGCGATTTTTGGGGGGATGGTGTATTGGCATCACAGGGGTATGCAGTGAGGGTTGGCGATCACTATAAAAATTCTGTTATTTTAGTTTTCAGGACAGATGGATCCGGAACGGATGGTCTGAGCAAACTTCAAGCCAACAGGGGGACTGAAAGGTCGGAGCCAAGCTCCTCCCAAATGAAGGCAAGTGAAGGGGTGACTTAAGTGAAGGGGTGACTCCGAGTCACCCTTTCACTTAAGTCAGAACAGTTTCTTCTGCCCGTTCCCGTTGACAATCTCAAATTCAACGGCGTTTTTGCCGGTGGGCGCGGAACCGCCTGCCGTGTTTTCCTTTGGCCGGATACCGGTCAGTTTATATTCGCTCAGCCGGTTGCCCAGGGCTTTCCAGCCCTTGACATCGATGAATTCGGAAAGGCGGATCTCCCGGGAATGTTTTTGATTCTTCGCTTTCCAGCTGTATTCGATCACCGGGTCTTCTCCGGCCTGGGCGTACAGCAGCCGGGAATCCTTATGCTCGGTGATGAATTTAAAGCGGGATCCGGTGGTAGTGGTTTCGATCAAAAACCGTTTGACCATCGTCCATCCTTTGTCCCCATCATAATAGACCGCCCCAATGGGGATTTCCGGTTCAAATTTTCCGATCCAGATCAGTTCGTCCGCATTATATCTCAGGCTCATTTCCACGGGGTTGAGCTGATAGCTGCCGTCATTCCACAGGCTGAGGATCAGGTCTCCGGTGTCAAATTCTCCGATGGCTTTACCTCTTTCGTCCGTGTTCAGGCGGCCGGTGACTTCATCCAGCCAGATGGCCTGGGCGCCGAGTGAGCTCTTCCCTTTTTCTTTCAGGTCCACCCGTTTCACCGGGTACTTGGTGACGGTAATCCCCTTGGACCCGCGTCCCTGGATCTCGAGGCCGGCGAAATCAAAGTCAAACTGTTTGATCCGTGCGGTGCAGCCCTGGGAGAGCTGGATGCCTACGATTTCAGATTCACCGTTGGGGTTGGCGCTGAGGTATAAGAGCCGGCTTTCCTTGTGATCGGTCGCTATCGGGTATTCCTTGTCCCGGGTGACCCCGCCGATCTGGAACCTTTTGGCAAAAGCCTTGCCGCTTTCCCCGTCCAGATAGATCACATTATAAACGGTGCGGTCTTCATTTTTTTTCCAGACGTTGACGTATTTCAGGTCCTTGCCCATGAAGACCTTTTCCCCGATGCGGGAGACGATCATCTTGCCGTCTTTGCGAAAGGCTACGATATCGTCGATGTCGCTGCATTCTCCGACCAGCCGGGATTGATCTTTCTTCAGCCCCCATCCGATGAATCCTTCTTTGTCATCCGCGTACAATTTGGTGTTGTTGGCCACTACGGTATGGGCCTGGATGTTTTCAAACTGGGTGATGGTGGTCCTCCTTTCCTTGCCTTCCCCGTATTTTTTTCGGAGGTGTTCAAACCAGGCAATGGTATATTCGACAAGGTGTCTCAGGTCGTAATGGACCTGTTCCAGCGATTTTTCGGTCTCCAGGATCAGTTCATCGGCCTTGAAGGTATTGTATTTGGAAATCCGCTTGATGCGTATTTCCGTGAGCCGGGCTACATCTTCATCGGTGATCTCTCTCCACAGTTTTAAGCGCTTGTCCCTGGGGCCGGGGTTTTCAGAAGGGGTGGCCACGTATTTTTTCAATTCCAGGTGAATGGTTTCCACCACTTCCTCCCAGCTCTCACATTCTTCGATTTCGTGATAGATCCGGTTTTCGATGAAGATCTTTTCCAGGTTTGCAAAATGCCAGACCTCGGTGAGTTCATCCCTTTTGATTTCCAGTTCCTGTCTCAGCAGGTTCTTGGTGGAGTCGACGTTGTGCCGGAGAATGTCGGCGACGCATACAAACCTCGGCTTTTGGTCCACGATGACGCAGGCATTGGGCGATACGGAAAGCTGGCAGTCGGTGAAGGCATACAAGGCGTCGATGGTCACATCCGGGGAAACCCCCGGTTGCAGTTCGATGGCGATTTCAATCTCAGCGGCGGTATTGTCCGTGATTTTTTTGATTTTGATCTTCCCTTTTTCATTCGCTTTCAGGATGCTTTCGATCAGCGAGGAGGTGGTCGTGCCAAAGGGAATTTCCGTGATCAGGAGGTTTTTTTTATCCACCGCTTCGATCTTCGCGCGGATTTTCACCCGGCCTCCCCGCTGCCCGTCCTCATATTCTGAAACATCGATGCTGCCCGCAGTCTGAAAATCCGGATACAATTTGAATTTTTTTCCTTCGAGGTATTTCACGGCCGCGTCGATGATTTCTATAAAATTGTGCGGAAGGATTTTGGTGGAAAGGCCCACCGCGATTCCCTCCACGCCCTGGGCCAGCAGGATTGGGAATTTCGACGGGAGGAAGGCGGGTTCTTTACGGCGGCCGTCGTAGGACAACAACCATCCGGTGGTTTTGGGGTTAAATAAAACCTCCAGCGCAAATTTGGTCAGCCGCGCTTCAATATAACGCGGAGCCGCGGCGCTGGCCCCGGTGCGTGCATCCCCCCAATTGCCCTGGGTATCGATCAGGAGCTCCATCTGGCCAAGGTTGACCAGGGCATCCCGGATGGCGGCATCCCCGTGCGGGTGATACTGCATGGTATGGCCGATCACGTTGGCCACCTTATTGTACCTGCCATCGTCGATTTCGTACAAAGCGTGCAGGATCCTCCTTTGCACGGGTTTGAGACCGTCCTGGATCGCGGGCACGGCTCTTTCCAGGATTACATAAGACGCATAATCCAGGAAATAGGACTCGTACATGCTGGTCAGGGAGGTGATTTTGATGCCTTCTGCCCCTTTGGGTACCGGGATGATGGGCGGCGCTTTTTTCTTTGACATGGCTTGTAGTTTTCCGGAGCAAACATATTAAAATTAGTAATAATCTGAAAACAAGGCATGGGCCTGAGCCCGTTGACGGGCAAGGAATCCCCTTTTTTTGCCAAAGCGTTAAAATCGACGACCGGCAAAGCAGCAAGGGCTTGAATCTCGCCGTTTTAGTTTAATTTGGAGGATTAAATCCAAGGGTCATGGATATTATCATTCCTTTACAATCCGAAGAAGAGTTCATCAAAGCCTGCTCGCGCAACGAACGATGGGCCCAGAAAAAACTCTATGAGGACCATTATGGCATCATGATGGGTCTCTGTCTGCGTTATGCCAACAACGACGAAGACGCGCTGGACATCATGCACGAAGGTTTCATAAAGGTCTTTAAGCACATCAGCAAGTACCAGCCGGGCACCTCTTTGTCCGCCTGGATCCGGAGGATCATGGTCAATACCTCCATCGATTATTACCGGAAAGAAAACCGTCGCCGGACCGAAAACCTGGAGACGGCTTATGCCATAGGCACCGATGATGTGGATGCAATCAGTCAGTGCACGGAAAAAGAAATCCTTACGGCCATCCAGGAACTTACTTTCGCCTACCGGTCGGTCTTCAATCTTTATGTCCTGGAAGGCTATTCGCACCGGGAAATTGCGGAGCAACTGGGCATTACGGAAAGCACTTCAAGATCCAACCTGGTCAAAGCCAGGATTAAACTGAAAGAAATACTGTTGGGAAAAGGAAAATTGCATGAACACTGAGGAGTTTGATGATATTATCAGAAACAAGGTAACCCAGCCGGCCGCCTCCGAAGGCCCCAGGGACTGGGATTTGTTTATGCTGTCCGCCATCGATAAGGGTGAGGAAAAGATATTTGAAGATCACCCGACGGACCGTGTGGTCAATGAGGCTCTGGGTGAATTTAAGGCAGACTATAATGCCGGACACTGGGACCTTATGGCCCGCAAACTGGACGAAGAGGTGCCGGATCAACCGGTCGTTCATGCCCGCTTTGACAAAACCGTTTCCAATTCCCTGAAAGGCATCACCCGGAAATACGATGCCTCCACCTGGCCTAAACTGGCCGCCAGGATCGAAGCGGAAGAAAAATACCTTCGGCATTATTACCGGGCGAAGATGATTGAGGCCGTCCTGTTTTGCCTGTTGGTCCTTACTCTCTTCCAGATCAGCCGTTCCGGAAAATTCACCCCTCCATTTATAAAAACGGCCGAACCTGAAACGGCACTACGGAATAATTCAAACCATGACGGGGATCAGGCCATTGCGACGCTTTATCCGAAAACGGAGAATAATACTTCTATTGCGTTAAATAACTCATCAGGGAATACAACTGGTACGAATTCCCCTGGAGCCCTGTCGGCCACCACATCCGGCGGGATGGACCTGACCTCAGCGTCCCGGCCGGTAGTTGCAAGGCATGACGTACTGCTGGAAAGAATTAGCTCCCGTCAAAGTCTTATTGGTTCCGGCCAGATTTATTCCAGGCTGGATGGCAAGGTCAAGTCTCTGCCCCTTCTCCAGGAATTAAGCGGAGAACCGGTGGAGGATGGGGAAGAAGCATTGCTCGCACACCAACTGGTCCCCGTACCGGAACCTTCAAGCCTTGAGTTGCCCGATGTGGTGAAATTAACGGTCAAGGGGGGATGGAAACTGGGTATGTATTCCCATTTTGATTACAATCAAATCTACCTGCCTGACCAGCAGTTCCTGGTTTTCGGTAAAAAATCCGATTTATATCCGGCTACGACGGTAAGTTCCACAGGTTATGGCGCCGGGTTTAAAATGCATTACCTCAAAAACCGGTTCGGCCTTGAATTCGGCCTGGGTTATGCTAATCGGTCTTATTCTCCTTCCAGGGCTTATTACCTTGATCCTTATTGGAATATAAATTTCAAAAAAATTGAATACGATATTGTTGCACTCCCAATCGCTGTCAGGTATACCACGAAAAGCAACACCCGCCTGAAACCCTATGCCATGGCCGGCATCAACGCCAACTTTATTGCCAAGGCGATTTATGATGTACTGCCTGAAATCAAGCAGGTCAATTTCAACGGGGAACGCAAATTGAATGCCGTCCAAAATTCAATTTACAGCCGGGTACAGGACCAGTTTACCCACCTCGACAGGAGGCGTGCCCTGCTTTACGGACAGGGCTCCCTGGGCCTGGAGTGGAAAGTCAATTCCAGCCTGGATGTCTATTCCCAACTGACTTATGCCCAGCGTTTCCTCAACAGACAATTTGGTCCAAACTGGGATCAGTTCAGGTCCTTGTCTTTGGAGATCGGGTTGAAGACGGGATTGTAGTTAGAAAGTTAGAAAGTTAGCAAGTTAGCAAGTTGAGGTTAACCACCACCCACCAACCACCACTCACCTATTCCTATCGGACCAACTCAAGCTGGGTAGCCGCCATCCTCAGGAAATTGGGCAGGATGGTAGCCCTGGTCCTGGCGATTTTGTCCGGATCTTTTAGGTGGACGACCATTTCGTGATAGGCCGTTTCGCCCACATTATGGATAATGGGGGCTTTTTTGGCCCCGTTGAAGTGCACCAGCATGCCTTCCGGATCCGCTTCCGGGTGAAACTGGGTCCCCACAAAATAATCGGAAAAACGGATAGCCATCAATGCCCGGTCTTCCGTGCCTGGAGCAGGCTGATTTTCTTCAGCCAGGATTTCATATCCGTGGCTGAGAAATTTATTCATATCGGGCCGGATCACCTGGAACATCCTGAAGTCCGCGATATAAAAAGGATGCGGCAGGGTTTCAAACAAGGCCTCAGCTCTTCCGGCGGCTGTCAGTTTGACGGGAAAAATGCCATAGGAGGAGGGTTGCCTTTCGTTGATTTCGGCAAGGCCATAATGCCTGCAGATCATTTGAAAAGAATGGCAGATGAAAAACACATACTTTTTCCTGGCGTGAGGCAACCTGTTCCAGGCTTCGATGGAATCAATCAGTTCAAAATACTTGGTGTCCCAGGCCATTCCCTTGGTGTCCAATGGGCTTCCAGGGCCGCCGCTGCTGATATAAATATCGTAGGAGAGGTCGGGTACATCCTCTTCCAGTCGCAGGGCATAAGTATCGGTGATGACCTCCAGGTTGATTTCAAGGGAAAAACTGTGGATCAACTCGTGAATACAACGGATTCCTTCGTTGGCCTCCCCGTTATAAAGATCCACGATGGCGATTCGAATCGACTCTCTCTCTTTGATGTACATGCCCTGATCAGGATTGGTTGCGGGAGGTAAAGATAAAAAAAATTAAATATAATATTAAATCAATGATATTCAGCTATTTATATAGCTTTTTTTTCTTAATAAATACAGCTTGAAGGGTCATGGGCCTCCAGGTAGGACCTGAAATTTTTGGCGCCGGGGTCCTTGCAGCCCTTGAGGTCGACCAGTTGGATTTTCCTGAATTCAATGGGTTGTCCTTCACTTTGCAGGGCAATAAAGCCCGAGGTCAGGGCTTTGCCGGGTTCCCAGACCGCCGGGTCAAAGCGGTTGGCCACTCCGCCACCCATAGTGGGATGGGTATATTCCAGCACCACCTTGCCCTCAATCCGGTGACGGACCAGGCTGTCGCCCAATACCTCCAGTTCGGCTTCCACCCATTTCTCTTTGTCGTAGGTTTCGCTGCTGGAATTGAGACAATGGCCAGGGTATTTTTTACCTTGGTAAACAATATCCGTACCCGGGGAACACATATTGCCCGTGGGCCGTGGTTTTCCATCACCGAGGCCAGCCAGGAACTGCATTTCCACGGAAATCGGCCAATCCTGTTCCCTGGGCATGGTGGCCGGATCCTGGGAATGAAACATGACCCCGCTGTTGAGCAGGGTATAGTCCGGCGCACCGGGTTGAAGGCTTCCCCTGAACCGGTATTCCAGTTTGATCCGGTAATGAGAATAGGGTTTATGATAGTATAAATGCCCAAACTGATTGTTGAAGTCCCCGTATTGATCGTAAGCCACTACGATCTTTCTGCCCTTGACCCGGAAGGTATTGCCAAAATTTACCCCGTAGTCGTGATGGTGGATTTTTACATTCCAGCCCTCCAGGTTTTTGCCGTTGAATAATTTTACCCAGTCCTTCGGCGGAATTTGGGCGGTCCCGTAAGAATAAAACGCCGGAATAAGACTAATGGACCAAAGAAGGATCCTCCACATTTTTATAACATTTCTTTGTTTACACTCCGGGAAATGTATTTCCCCCAGGTTAGGTTGTCCTGACCCGGTTTATGCACACGGGCCCTTTCGATGGCGTAAAGGGCGGCATGTTCTACCACCCAATCCCAGTTGTCTTTGCCCACTGAATGCAGATCGGCATCCGGGGCCGGGTTGCAAAAATCAATGGCATAGGGAATGCCGTCGCGCACGGCAAACTCCACGGTGTTGAAGTCGTATCCCAGGAATTCGTTCAGGCGGATGACATAGGATTCAATAAGGGAGATCAGTTTTTCTGAATTTACCGGGAGCCTGACATCATAACGCAGGTGATGGGGGTTGCGGGGTTCATAAGCCATGATCCGGACATATTTGCTTCCGATGCAATAACAGCGAAAATAATGGTCAAACACGATTTCTTCCTGGAGGAGCATTACCAGTTGGTTGGTCTGCCCGTATTTGTCAAAAAAATCGGCCTGGTCATGGATTTTATAAACATGTTTCCATCCGCCCCCGGCAAAAGGCTTCATGTATGCCGGCCATCCGATGTAATCAAACATGCCTTGCCAGTCCAGCGGGAAAGCCAGGTTCCTGAACGAAGTTTCCTGGGTGTCCGGCGGCCTTTCCTTGGACGGAAGGATCACCGTTTTAGGTACCGGGACCCCGATTTTTACCGCGAGGCAATTATTAAAAAATTTATCGTCCGCGCTCCACCAGAAGGGATTATTAATCACCGCGGTGCCGGTGATGGCCGCGTTTTTCAGCATGGCCCGGTAAAAGGGCACATCCTGGGAAATACGATCTACGATGACATCGTATTGGAGCGGTTCGCCCTGGATGACCCGGTCTATTTTGACGGCTTCGGCTCGGATCCCCGGCACATCCATGGCATTGATCCGGTCGACAAAAGCGGGTGGAAAACTGCTTTCCATGCCGTGAAGGATTCCGATCTTCTTCATAAGTTTGTATTTTGACCCAAAATAGATAAATATTTTATTCCTTGAACCGCAGGTACCGCGATTTCCGATCTGACCATCTGGAGAGGCAGGTCGCCCTTTCTTTTTACCACGGACCGGCTCCGGACCGGCCCAAAATCGACCACCTGGTGATCGTCAACGATGGGCAGGAACTGGCCCAAATGGACATGGGTCAAATGGTGGAGGCACGAGCGGTCCATCACCGGCGGTCCATCCTGGTGGTGGGATGCGCAGCCGCTCCCGGTGAAGCGCGCAAACAGGAATACGGGGTTCAGTGGTCCTCCGATTATGCCGGAAGAGGCCACCTGGCTGCCGCCTACAACCAGTTTATTCTCTCCGAATTGATTCCCTTTCTTCATCAGGAATATTCACTCGACCACCATACCGATACCACCATTGCCGGATGGAGCCTGGGCGGTCTGAGCGCCATGGACATTGCCTGGCATTCCCCGCACCGCTTCCGGAAAACCGGTGTTTTTTCCGGTTCTTTCTGGTGGAGGCATCCTGAAAAGATCAAGGATGACGTGCACCACCGGATGATGCATCACCGCGTCAGGAATACCTCCTCCCGTCCGGAACTCAAATTTTGGTTCCAGGCGGGGACCGAAGATGAAAAAGCAGACCGCAACAACAACGGGATCATCGACGTGATCGACGACACCCTCGACCTGATCAACGAACTGCATGGCAAGGGCTACCACCGTGAACACGACATGAAATTCCACATCGTCGAAGGCGGCCGCCACGACGTTCCAACCTGGAAAAAAATGATGCCGGTTTTTTTGGACTGGGTGGTTACGGGGGATTAAGAAGAAGGGTTGAGGATTGAGGATTGAGGGTTGAGGATTGAGGATTGAGGGTTGTCCATTCCTCCTGTCTCCATTCCTCCTGTCTACTTATTCTCCTCAACTTTTCCCCATCATCGCAAACCCCAGGCCGGCCAAAAGAACCCCGCCCAGGACACTTGAAAACAGGTAGATCCCGCCGGACCAATATTGCCCTTTCTGAAAAAGGTTGATCATTTCCAGGGAAAAAGTGGAGAAGGTGGTGAAACCCCCGCAAAAACCGGTAGTGAGCGCCAAACGGAGCGCGAGATTGCCCGGATGTTTTAAAAAATAAGCCCAAAGGATGCCCAGGAATAAACTGCCGGAGAGATTGATGATCAGGGTATGCCAGGGAAAGCGGGCCATATCCGCACGCATCCAGACGGACAGGAGATGCCTGAGGACGCCACCCGCGGCGGCCCCCACTGCGACACTCAATATGGCGATCCAGTTCATATCGGATGGTTCCCGGCAGGCGAATGTATTGATATTTTTTGTCAGCTTAAGGTTCGACGCATGAATTCAATCGGCCCATTCCATTCTTCCGCTCTTGGGATTCGTCTTTAAGAAAATGTCTATTCGCTTCACAAATATTATGTAGGTTTATTCTGAACAAAAATTTATATCGAACATGACCATCGCGGAGCTCCAGCATGAAGTCGACCAATGGATTAAAAATCATGGAGTGAGGTATTACAGCGAACTCACCAATACGGCCATACTGGCTGAAGAATGTGGAGAAGTGGCCCGGCTGATGGCGAGAATATACGGCGACCAGTCGTTCAGGACCGAAGGGGAAGCGGACAAAGCCGCCCAATCCCTCGCCGCTGAAATGGCCGATGTATTGTTTGTCCTGACCTGCCTGGCCAATCAATGCGGCGTCGACCTCCAGCATGCCATCGCCGTGAATATGGAACATAAAAAAATCCGGGATGCGGAGCGGCATCGGCACAACCCCAAATTGAAATGAGATCCATGCCAAACCCTTATTCCTTTTTCATTTTTTTGTTAAGCATACCCGCGCTGGTGCGTGGGCAGGAGCACATCCTTTGGTATTCCAGGCCCGCGGTATTTTTTGAAGAAGCCCTGCCGGTAGGCAACGGACGCATGGGGGCGATGATATACGGTGGAATCCGGGAAGAACGACTCTCTCTGAATGATATTACTTTATGGACCGGAGAACCCGTAAAGGCAGATCAAAACCCGGAATCTTTCCGGCTTTTGCCCGCGGTGCGGGAAGCGCTTTTCAGGGAAGACTATGCCGCAGCCGATACCCTGGTGCGAAAGTTACAAGGCCGTTTTTCCGAATCCTATGCCCCTCTGGGCAATTTATTTATAGACTTCCACCATCCCCACGAGGCCAGCGAATACCGAAGGCAACTCGATTTGCAGAATGCAGAAGTGAATATCCAATATGTCTCCAACAAAACCCTTTATACCCGTACCGTTTTTGCCTCCCATCCGGACCGGGTCATCGTTATCCGGTTGGATACCCGTGGGGAAGGAAGGCTTCATTTTACGGTCCATTTGAACAGCCTGCTGCAACACCAGGTACACACCGGGGCGCACCGGATGACTATGGCCGGCAGGGCGCCGGTGCATGCCGAACCCAACTATCGCAGGGTGAACAATGCCATCGTTTACGCGGACCAAAGGGGAACCCGTTTTGCAGCCTCCCTTGAAATCCGCCACGGCGGGGGCCCTAAACACGCCACGGACTCCACCATCACGATAGACCAGGCATCCTGGGCGGAAATCCGGTTGGCCATGGCGACCAGTTTCAACGGGTTTGACAAGGACCCTTTTCGCGAGGGCCTCGATGAAATCAAAGGGGCCATGGATCCTTTGGAAAAGATCTCAAAATATTCCTATTCCGATTTAGTACAGCGGCACCGGGCAGACTATTCCAAGTTCTATAACCGGGTGGTCCTCGACCTCGACCCGGCACCTTCTGAAAAAACAGAGATCGGCCTCCGGCTTAAACAAAACCGGGTGGAGCGGCCCGACCCGGGACTTTTTGAACTGTATTTTAATTTTGGTCGCTATTTGCTCATCAGCGGTTCCCGCACTCCGGAAGCACCCCTCAACCTGCAGGGGATCTGGAACGAACAGGTGAGGCCGCCCTGGAGCAGCAATTATACGGTCAACATCAATACGGAAATGAATTATTGGCCGGTGGAAGTATGCAACCTTTCCGAACTGCACCAGCCTTTGCTATCCTTCATTGGCAACCTCGCCCAAACCGGTGCGGTCACCGCAAAGACTTTTTATAATTGCAGGGGCTGGACCTGTCATCACAATACCGACATCTGGGGAATGACCAATCCGGTCGGGGACTTTGGCTCGGGTGACCCGAACTGGGCCAACTGGCAGTCCGGAGGGGCCTGGCTGGTCAGTCATCTCTGGGAGCATTTTTTATTCACCCGGGACTCCTCTTTTTTAAGGACCAGGGCCTACCCGTTGATGAAAGGGGCCTCCCTCTTTTGCCTGGAATACCTCGTTGAAGACCACCAGGGGTTTTTGGTGACTTCTCCCTCCACCTCACCCGAGAATATCTATGTCACGGACAAAAATTATAAAGGGGCGACCTTGTATGGCAGTACCTCGGATTTGTCGATGGTGCGTGAATTGTTCCACGCGATGATCCAGGCCGGGGAAATCCTGGATACGGACCACGGATTCCTGGATTCGGTGCGGTCTGCCCTGAACCGGCTTTATCCTTACCAGGTCAGTCGTGACGGGCATTTGCAGGAATGGTACCACGACTGGGCCGACCAGGATCCAAGGCACCGGCACCTTTCTCATTTATACGGGGTGTATCCGGGCAGCACCATTACGCCGGACCAGAAAGCCTTATTCCAGGCGGCCAGGCAATCCCTTTTGAAGCGGACCAACAACGGAACCGGGTGGTCCATCTCCTGGAAAATAGCCATGTGGGCCCGGCTCCTGGACGCGGAGCAGGCATACGATGCCTTTCTGAAATTATTAACTTATTATCCTGCCGATCAAAGTGAAATCCGCATGGCCGGCGGGGGCACCTACCCTAATTTATTCGATGCCCATCCCCCTTTTCAGATCGATGGCAATTTTGGAGGAGTGGCGGGCCTGGCAGAAATGCTGATACAAAGCCATGAGAAAGAAATCCATATTCTTCCCGCTTTGCCGGCGGCCTGGCCATCCGGATCGGTCAAAGGCCTCAAAGCCCGCGGAAACATTTCCGTGAACCTTTCCTGGGCCGGAGGTAAACTCAACCTTGCCGAATTCAAGGGCGCCGCGGATGGCTTAGTGGAAATCAAGTATGCGGGGCAGATCAAAAAGTTGAACGTGCAACAAGGCAAATGGATATCGCTGACTTTTTAACTACCAAGGATCCAGCGCGATGAAAAGATTGATCCTGAACCGGCTGCTCATTTCAGTGCCCCTTCTCCTGGCCATTTCCTTTACGGCCTTTATCCTCCGGGATTTCATGGAAACGGATGCCTTCGACCCCCTTCAGGAATCGCAAAACCTGCCTGTTTCACTCAGGAGAAGTGAAATAATCCAGCGTGCCAGGGCCGAATCGAGGGATCTGCCCTTGTTTTATTTTTCAATAAGGCCCTGGTCTTATCCCGATACCCTTTTCCGCTTTGTGATCAAATCTGAAAAGAAACGGATTAAGCGCTTTCTCCATCAGGGAGTTCCCTGGCCCTCTGTCCATGTCTATGTTACCCTTGAAAGGGAGATGGTGGAAAAGGCGGCACACCGGCTCGATAAATTGCTGGTGGAAGAACTGAGCCGCCTGGATGATCTAAATGCCATGTCTGCCAAATTGGATGCCATGACGGATTCCACCAGGGCTGGTGTCCTTTGGGGCAAACTTAAAAGTTCACTGCATGAAATGCAGAAGAGCAGGAAATGGTTTCCCTTGTTCGTTCCCGTTCCCGGCTGGCATGGAAGCCATAACCGTTTTCATATCTGGCTCAATCAAATCATGCGCGGGGACTGGGGGGTTTCGAGGTCGGATTACCGGCCGGCCTGGGTCAAAATCAGGGAAGCGGTTTCCTGGACCCTGTCCATCAACCTGGTTTCGCTTCTGGTGGTTTACCTGCTGTCCTTGTTTCTGGGCGAATGGTTGTTTCGCAGGAAGGAGCAACACAAAGGAAAGATCATCGAATCGGTTCTCTTTTTTCTGTATTCCATTCCCCGTTTTTTTCTGGCGCTTTTACTGATCCTGGCCTTTGCCAGCGATACCCTGTCGCCGGCTTTGCATATTTTCCCCAGTCCCGGTTTTTTCGATTCAAATCCTGAAGCCTCTCTTTTGGAACAATGGGGCCGGTATGGCGCCCAGCTGGTCTTGCCGGTGATATGCCTGGTGCTCCCTTCCCTGGCTTATCTTACCCGGATCTATTCCATCAGGTTGCGGGATGAAAAAAACAAACCTTACGCGTTCATGGCCTGGAGCAAAGGCGATGCAGAAGATTTCATCACCCGGCGCCATCTTCGCCGGAATGCCCTCCTGCCTCTGATTGCTCTGTTGGGTATGGAGATACCCGCCCTGTTTGGAGGGTCGGTGGTGATAGAAGTGTTGTTTAATATTCCCGGGATGGGCAGGTTGATGCTGCAATCCATTTTGATCCAGGACTGGTTGATTGTGTTCAATATTCTTTTACTGATCGGGACCTTTACCATTTTAGGCAAACTCCTGGCCGACCTGCTCTATGGGTTCACCGATCCCAGGATCCGATGGAGGGCCTCATGAAAATCAGGTTTGCACAATATTGGCAAAACAAGTCCGCGACCTACCGGGCCGCGCTGTTGGTGATCGTTGGCAGTTTGTTTATTGCCGCCATCGCAAACCTGGTTGCCAATGAAAAACCGCTGTTTTGTATTTGTGAGGGCCGCTGGCATTTTCCGGCCTGGAGGGATTATGCGGAGTATACCGGCCTGTTACGGAAGACCACTGCGTTTGAATATACGGATTGCACCCATCGGCTCCCTGCACCGGTTCCCTATTCTCCTTCCACCATTGACCCGGATGGCTCAGGCTATTTAAGTCCTTCAGCCGGTTGGGCCCTGCATGGGAAAAAACATTGGCTGGGAACGGATGCCTTGGGCAGAGATGTGCTTGCCGGGATGATCCACGGGACCCGTTATGCCTGGCTGATCGGTTTATTGTCCACCCTGCTTGCCGGGATCCCGGGCATTTTTGCGGGTATGGCGATCGGGTATTGGAAAGACCATAAACTTAAATTGACGCTGTTCCAGGGAATTGGCCTGGTCTTGTCTTTCCTTTTATGGATATATGAATTTTTAATGATCGGGTCCTTAAGCAGCGGGATGGTCCGCATGGTTTTGTTGGTTGCCTGGACCGCTTTGTTTATATGGGTATGCAGCAAATGGTTGAAACCGGGGAGGCGGAGCGGGCTCAAAACTTTTTCGTTGCCCGTCGATAGCCTGTTCATGCGTTTCATCGATTATTTCGAATCCTTCCCGCGCCTTTTCCTGATGATGGCCCTGCTGGTATTTCTGGCCCGGCCATCCGGCGCTTTATTGATCGTACTGATCGCTTTTATTCGCTGGCCGTTGTTTGCCCAGGTGGCCCGTGCTGAAACACTCCGGGAAAGTGCGCTGAATTATGTGAAGGCTTCTGAAAACCTGGGCCTTCCGTGGTACCGGATCCTCAGCCGCCACATTTGGCCGAACATCCGGTCCACCCTGCTGGTCACGGCCTTGTTTTCAGTCAGCACCGCGGTATTGCTGGAAGCCTCCTTGTCCTTTATCGGCTTGGGCTTAAAACTGGAAAGTGTGACCTGGGGCAGCATCCTGAATGAAGGCCGGCAATATCTGCCGGCTTGGTGGCTTTCCGTATTTCCCGGCTTGGCGATGTTTATCCTCTTGCTCTCCCTCCATTGGATCCTGGATGAGAAAAGCAGGAATGGTGCGCATCGGGAAGGGTGGTAAACCTGGAAATCCTTGTCAGCCAGGCCTTTCGGACGGCTTATCCCCCTGAAGCATTGAAAACAGGGCCTTCCCGGAAAAAAAACTTATTAAAAAATGCGATATATATGAATTTTGATCATATATTTGCGCTATATTTTTAATCAAAATTCAAATAAAATGAACAAATCAGATTTAATCGATGCAATTGCCAAAGGCGCTTCAATCACCAAAGTACAGGCTGAAGCCGCCCTCGGTTCCACACTGGATTCTATCCGTAAAGCCCTTAAAAAAGGGGACCGGGTACAGTTGGTTGGTTTCGGCACTTTCTCTGTATCCAAACGTGCCGCACGGACCGGCCGGAATCCTCAAACCGGCAAAACGATAAAAATTGCTGCCCGTAAAGTGGCCAAATTCAAAGCTGGCAAAGAACTTTCGACTGCAGTGAAATAAAAGATTTCCCGGGGTTCCGATGAACCCACTGGAATGAACAGGAGGCAGGTGTAGTTTTATACCTGCCTTTTGTATTTGAGGCAAGCCTTTGTTTGAGGTTAATCAAATTCTCTCTTTCTTTGCGGAGTTTATGAAAAAGGATCTGGATTCACTACGAGCCCTCGCCTCCCAGGTACGCAGGGATATTGTCCGTATGGTATATCAGTGCCAGAGCGGCCACCCGGGCGGCTCGCTGGGATGCACGGAATACATGGTAGCGCTTTACGGGGCGCACCTCAGGTATAACCTTCCTTTTAACATGGAAGGGAAAAACGAAGATTTGTTTTTCCTCTCCAACGGCCATATCTCCGCCTTATGGTACAGCGTACTTTCCAGGCACGGTTTTTTCCCGGTAAGCGAACTGGCCACTTTCCGAAAAATAAACACGCGTTTACAGGGGCATCCCGCTACGCATGAAGGACTGCCCGGTGTACGCGTGGCCTCGGGGTCCCTGGGCCAGGGCCTCTCGGTCGGGGTCGGTGCCGCCCTGGCTAAAAAACTGGATTCAGACCCGGGCCTTGTTTTTGTCCTGACCGGTGATGGTGAGTTGGATGAAGGACAGAATTGGGAGGCCATAATGAGCGCGGCACACCACGGCGTAGACAACCTGATCGTCACCGTGGACTGGAATGGCCAACAAATTGACGGCCCCACAGAAAAAGTAATGAACCTGGGTGACCTGCCTGCCAAATGGCGTGCCTTCGGTTGGGACGTCCTTCTCCTTGAAAACGGCAACGATATGGAGGAAGTGGTCCGGTCGCTTGATGAAGCAAAATCCAGGTTGCATCAACACAAACCGGTGGTGATCCTGATGAAAACCGTGATGGGGTACGGGGTCGACTTTATGATGGGCAGCCACAAATGGCACGGCGTGGCCCCCAATGAAGAACAATGTAAAAATGCCCTCGCCCAACTGCCGGAAACGCTGGGAGATTATTAAATATCATTAAAAAGCATAGCAAAACACATGATCAATATCAACGACCTGATGGTCACCGGTAAAAAGGCCACCCGGGATGGATTCGGCACCGGCTTGCTTGAAGCCGCCCGTCAAAATAAAGAGGTCGTAGGCCTGACCGCAGACCTGATGGGCTCCCTGAAAATGGATGAATTTAAAAAAGAGTTTCCGGAACGTTTTTTTCAAATGGGGATCGCCGAAGCCAATATGATGGGCGTCGCGGCGGGCATGGCCATCACCGGGAAAATCCCCTATACCGGAACTTTTGCCAACTTCTCCACAGGGAGAGTGTACGATCAGATCAGACAGTCGATCGCTTATTCCCATAAAAATGTAAAGATCTGTGCATCCCACGCAGGATTAACCCTGGGGGAAGACGGCGCCACGCACCAGATCCTGGAGGACATCAGTATGATGCGGACGCTGCCCGGCATGACCGTGATCGTCCCCTGCGACGCCTATCAAACCCACCAGGCTACGGTGGCTATTTCGAAACATTATGGGCCGGTATACCTCCGTTTTGGCCGTCCGGCCTGGCCCATTTTTACAGAAGCCCTTCCATTTGAAATCGGAAAGGCCCAGGTGCTGAATGAAGGTTCCGATGTCACCCTCGTTGCAACCGGACACCTGGTGTGGAACGGGGTCGAAGCGGTGAAATTGCTTGCCCTGGAAGGAATACATTGCGACCTCATCAATATGCATACCCTCAAACCCCTGGATCAATCCACTCTTTTGGAAAGCGCAGGTAAAACAAAATGCGTGGTTACAGCCGAAGAACACCAGATCAATGGAGGACTGGGTGATGCCGTAGCCGCTGTGCTGGCCCGCAATCTTCCGGTGCCCCAGGAATTTGTGGCTGTCCAGGATAGTTTTGGAGAAAGCGGTAAACCCGATGAACTGCTGATCAAGTACGGTCTTGGGGTGCAGGATATTGTAAAAGCCGTTAAACGGGTCTTGGCACGCAAGAAGGCTTGACAGACACCGGCATGGAGATTAAAATGGATTTAAATTAATCGGACCTTCATCGTGCAGAGGATTTTCATTTTTGCAGCCGTCCTGATTGGATTGCAGGCCGGATTGATCGCCCAGCAAGCCCCGTTTTGGTCTGAGATCCTCGCGTTCAGCCGGCAGGATGAACAACAATGGCCGGGAACGGGAATGATCGTTTTCACCGGAAGTTCTTCCATCCGGATGTGGAAAACGCTGGAACAGGATTTCAGTGACCACCGGGTCCTCAATCGCGGTTTTGGCGGATCCACCCTGCCCGACGTCATCCGGTATGCCGGTGAAGTCATTCTCAAATACCAGCCCGGGCAAGTGGTCATTTATTGCGGGGAAAATGACCTCGCTGCCGACAGCAGCATCAGCGGGAAAACGGTGTTTAAACGATTTAAAAGCCTGACCGGAATCATCCGCGATTCCCTGCCGGATACAAAAATCCTTTTCATTGCGCTCAAACCAAGCCCTTCGCGGATACACCTTATGGAGAAAATCGTGGATGCCAATCGCCGCATCCGGCGCTATATCAAATCCAGGAAATACCTGGCCTACGCCGATGTATTTACCCCCATGCTGGGACCGGATGGGCTGCCCCCGGAACGCTTGTTTATCAAAGACCGCCTTCATCTTTCCAGGGAAGGGTATGAGATCTGGAAAGAAACCGTGAAACCTTTTTTGATCCGCGACTGAATCCGATAACTTCAATCGTTCATACTAAAGGACTTGGCGACCTGCCAACTTACTAACTTGCCAACTTGCCAACTAGCTAACTAGCTAACTGGCTAACTAGCTAACTTCCATTTCTCCTCATATTCCCTTATTTTGGCGAAAATGGAGAACCAGGTATTTTTTTCGGAGATGCAGCGGTTTAAAAAATGGTGGGTCTGGCTGATCCTGTTGGCTTTGATTGCATTATATACTTATGGGGTGATCAGCCAGGTGCTCGTCGGCCGGCCTTTTGGTCAAAAACCGATGACGGATGCCGTTTTGCTGTTGACCCTGGGACTTATACTATTTTTTGCCGTGCTCATTTACAACATCCGGTTGGATACGGAAATAACGAAAGAAGGTGTCCAGGTGCGGTTTTTTCCTTTTCACCTGCGCCCCAGGCGATATCCATGGAATTCCATACGGCGATGGGAGGTCCGCAAATACAGTGCAATCATCGAATACGGCGGATGGGGATTCAGGCTTGGGATATTTGGAAAAGGCAAAGCGCTGTCGATTTCCGGGGACCAGGGGCTGCAACTGGAATTTAACGACGACAAAAAATTGCTGATCGGTACCAGGAAACCCAAAGAAATGGAAGCAGCCATCCTGCGTGCCCGGCAACCTAAAGAGCCGGAAGCATAGATGGCCCAACGATTGAGTTCCTGGGTTTAATCACCTCCAAATCCGGAGAAATATCCAGATCCATTGGATCCTGCATTAATGAAAATCATTTATTTGAACCATTGCTATGGGACATTTACCAAAATTGATAGAAGACCTGGCCCTGATCCTGATCGTGGGGGCCATGGTAACCATCCTGTTCAGGAGAATCCGGCAACCCCTGGTCCTGGGTTATATCCTTGCCGGATTTCTGGTAGGGCCTCACCTCTCTATATTTCCCACCGTGGCGGATATGGAGAATGTGGAAACCCTTGCCGAAATCGGCGTCATCTTCCTCCTTTTCAGCCTTGGCCTGGAATTCAGCTTTAAAAAACTGATGCGCATCGGGGGCACGGCTTCCATCACCGCCGGTATCGAGATTGTATTCATTACCCTTGCCGGATACATCACCGGCAAGCTGATGGGATGGACCACCATGGACTGCCTTTTCCTGGGAGGTATGCTGGCCAGCTCTTCCACCACCATCATCATTCGCGCTTTTGATGAACTTGGGGTCAAGACCAAGCAGTTTGCCCGGGTGGTGTTTGGGGTGCTCGTGGTGGAGGACATCGTGGTGATCCTGCTTATGGTGATCCTGTCCACAGTGGCCGTCACGAGGACCATTGAAGGGAGCCAATTGTTCCTGACCATCACCCGATTGTTGTTTTTTCTGATCCTTTGGTTCATCGCCGGCATTTTCATATTGCCCACCTTTTTAAAAAGGGTAAAAACTTTGCTGGATGAGGAAACCCTGCTGATCCTGGCCATTGGCCTTTGTCTGGGTATGGTCGTATTGGCCACCCAGGTGGGCTTTTCGGCGGAACTGGGCGCTTTTATCATGGGGTCCATCCTTGCGGAAACAACCAAGGCCGAGAAGGTGGAGCACCTGATCAAACCCGTAAAAGATTTGTTCGGGGCGGTTTTTTTTGTTTCGGTCGGGATGCTGATCGATCCCCTGGCCATAAAAGAATACGGCTGGGCGGTGATCCTGGTAACCCTGTTGACCATCTTTGGAAAATTTTTCAGCACCGCGGCCGGAGCCTTGATCTCCGGGCAGACCCTGAAACAATCGGTGCAGGTGGGGATGAGCATGGCCCAGATCGGTGAATTCGCTTTTATCGTGGCCACTCTGGGCCTTTCCCTGGGGGTGATCAGTGATTTCCTGTTTCCGGTTGCGGTGGGCGCTTCCGCGATCACCACTTTTACCACACCCTATCTCATCCGGTATGCGGATAAAGCCTATGACCTGATTGCAAGGATCCTGCCCAAACGCTGGGTGAATGCCCTGGACCGTTATGCCTACAGTACCCAGGTCAGCCAGGTGGAAGGTGCCTGGCAGGTCGCCGCAAAATCCTATGTCAATATCATTTTGATCAATTTGATCGTATTGGCCGCGATCTTGCTTCTTTCCGTAAAGTACCTCCTTCCTTTGCTGATCCAATGGAGTGACCGGGAAGTGGTCGGTCGGGGCATTGCGCTGGGTCTGACCCTTACGGTGTCCTTGCCTTTTTTATGGGGACTGATGGCCAAACGTCCGGGAAATATGACTTACCGGGAACTGTGGCTGAACCGTTCCGCGAGCTTTGGTGCCCTGAGGATCATAGATATTTTACGCATCATCGGGGGGGTCTTGCTGATCGGATTTATTATTGACCAATTTTTTTCAACCCTGGTATCCCTGATCGCAGTTCCCCTGATCCTGGGATTTTTACTGCCTTGGGCCCATAAGATCCAGGACCTGTACCACAGGCTCGAAGACCGGTTTCTGGATAATCTCAATGCCCGGGAATCCGCCGCAAAAGCAAACCTGACCGCGGAAAAACGGTTGCACCAGAAATTTACTTCCTCCCTTAAACTGTCCGCCTGGGATGCACACATGATCGACCTCAAGGTGGATCCCCATTCTTACAGCGTGGGCAAATCCCTGGAGGAATTGGGCTGGAGGGAGCATTATGGGGTGAATGTGGCCTATATCCGCCGTGGCGACAAATTGATCTACGCGCCGGACAGAAACCAAAAGATTTACCCTCATGATCAACTGGGCATCATTGCCACCGATGAACAAATCCAGCAGTTCAAACCCGCCTTTGATACCTGCGAATCCATTGAGCCTGCTGAACCCCATGTCGACGACATCGTACTTCAGAAAATTCAGGTGGATGAAAGCAACCTGCTGGCGGGCCAGACCATCCGAAATTCAGGCATCCGTGAGAAAACCAAAGGGCTGGTCATCGGGATAGAGCGGGGAAGCCAGCGCATGATCAATCCACGGTCCGATCTCTTGTTTGAAGAAGGGGACATCGTCTGGCTGGTAGGGGAAAGACATAAGATCCATGAACAGTTTTCGATCATGGCTCCTGTCCATGAACATTGAAGTTTACAAGGGCATCGCCCCGGGATATGAAAATTTTACTTTGAGTTTATTCTTATTACTTTGAGTACAATATCAGACGTATTGTATTTTATTAAATTCAAAGCATGCTTAAGCCTTTAATCCTCTGGTCCTGTCTTATTTTTAAGGCATGGACCCTTTTTGGACAGTCTCCGGAAAGAGTCTATTATTCTTCCTTCCGCCCGGAAGGCTGGGATATCTACCTGTCGGGGGATGGAGGCAAGTCCTTCAAACCGATCGCAGAGGATCCGGCGCTGGATTATGACCCCGTGATCAGCCCGGACGGAAAATGGTTGGTTTTCACCTCGGAGCGTGAAGGAATGCCCAGGCTTTATATTCAGTCCATAGACCAGGCCGAACGGCCGCGCCTGCTGGTCAACAGCGCATCCATGCAGGATCAGCTTGTTTTTTCTCCCGATGGCAAATGGTGTGCCTTTGTTTCCACTCATCAAGGCAATGCAGAGATATATAAATTACCTTTTATACCGGACAGTGTGATGGACATCCGGCAGGCGATAAATCTGACGAATCATCCTGGCGGGGATTTCAGGCCTGCCTGGTCACCCGATGGATCAACCCTTGTATTTTCAAGCGACCGCGACCATGCGGTCAAACCCCATTCGGAATTTCCATTTGCTATGTACCGAACCGGAAATCTCTATTCCATGGATACCAGCGGTTCTGCGCCGGAAAGACTGACCAGGACCGAAACCTGGGATGGAAGCCCGAAATGGTCTTTGGATGGAAAGCAAATTTATTTTTACAGCCTTCGTTCCGGAATGCCTCAGATATACCAGATGAATAAAGATGGATCCTCGCAAAAACGAATATCCCCTGTTGACCTGAAGGCCATCTCTCCCTGTCCCTTGAATGACAGCCTGCTGGTGTTCACACACTGGACCCAGGAAGATCGAGGAGCATTTAAGTTTATGGTTTTAAATTTAAATTCATTAAATACAGAAATTTATTACCGGGATAGCCTGGCCATGTATGGTATGGTTGCCGGCCCCAAGGATTTAAGGGCTTTTCATGGAGGTAAAATTCCCCTGGAAGAAAAAACCAATGCAGGCGGGTTCGCAGGCCATTTGTTGGTCAGGGGACCCATGGAACAATATGCATTACCGGAGAAAACGGTTCGACTATATGGGGTTCGAAGGGCCTTTGCCGCGCCCCCCGATCCACATTCACCATCCCTGGTCTTTGCAGCGGAACAGTCGAAATCCATACAGGAGGTCTTGCTGACCAAATACAGCGCTGTTTTATTATTGTTTCCTGCGGGTCTTCTTTTGTTGATTTTTTTTGGTTTATACCGGGCCATTAGAGATCGGTTATCGGTGAAACCCTGGAAAAACGTCCTAGCCATGTCGGCCCTGCTGATCCTTTCGATCGCGGTTTTGACCATTTCCGGTTATGAGATCTTTGCCAGTTCGAATTCCTTGAGCAGGAGCAGGACCACCTTTCTTCTGCTGGCGATTCCATTTTTGATCCTTTGCTTTTATTTTTTCAGGAAGGGAGGGAAGGCATCGGTTCTAAATAGCCCATTTCAAATCGTATATAGAACGTTGGGCTTTGGGACTGGCCTCCTCTGCATGATGCTGGTTTACCTTATTGTATTTTATTCCAACCTGTTTAATTTGAACATTGATTTTTTAAAAGTCAACCATGAGACGGGAGCGGTTGAATGGTTGTTTACCTTCAAGCCGGGACATTCTAAAGTATCGCAGATCCTGGATATCAAGTACAAGCCGGATGGATCCTCGCTCCTGTTTACCGCTGGTCTTTTTCGCAACCGGCCCTCAGCGCCGGGCGAGATCTGGGAGTACCGCTTCATGGATAAGGAACTTAAAAAAATATCCCTTTTTGGATCCAACCAGGGGTTTGCGGACTTCAGTGCCGATAATACATCCATGTTGTTCCGCGGGGGGCACACCGGCAATTTTGATATTTACCTCAAGACAAAAGATCAAATTGAAAACCTGACTCATTCACCTTGGAGAGAAAATTTTCCTGCCCTTTCCCCGGATGGGAATAAGGTAGTTTATTGTTCGGATATTAACGGAAAGCGTGTCGACAGCACAATCACCACCATGAATATTCATTTCCTGGAAAAACAACCCGATCGGTCCTGGGGTGCATCAAAACAAATCACCCATTTTGAAGGACAGGAAGCCCATCCCCATTTTTCACCGGATGGATTGTACATTATTTATACCACGGAGGAGTTTGGAATAAATGATGAACAACCCCTGTCCCAGGAATTCTTTTTCAGCCCTCAGCTCTATGGGGAAATTGTTGCAAAAAGATTGGACGACGGCCAGACCTTCAGGCTTACCCATAACAAATGGGAGGACGGCGCCCCGTTGTGGGTCAAAGGATATTAATATCGTTACGGAACAGGAATATGTACGAGCATCCATTCAACCAAACGAACATTAATCGTGGCTGGCAATAAAATAACAAACCGGTTCCGGCGGCAGATGGATCTGTTCTACAGGTGCCTGGCAAAAACCTCAGTCAGCCAGACGGTGGAAAACGTACACCGGCTAAGGGTGGCCATCAAGGGAATTCGCTCCCTCCTGGTGTTGATGGACAAGGCCTGTGCAGGCGCCCTGCAAAAAAGGGACCATTTGAAGATTTATGCCCCCTTATTCAGAAAAGCGGGACAAGTGAGGGATATCCAAATCAGCCTTGGGCTTCTGAAATCAAAAAAAACTGCGTACCTGGTCCCTTATAAAAAATACCTGGGCCGGATCCTTAAAGTAAAAACCCGCCATTTGCATGCGGAAACCCTGGTCATTGACCTTAAACAACTCGATAAACTCAATCATGAGCTGGTCAATAAAATACAAAACATTCATCCCGGCTCCATACCGCAGAGCGCAGCTTCCCTGATCCAACGTCTCCTGGGGCGTGTTTATTCCTTGTCCCAAAAACCCCGGGATGTCAAAACCCTCCACGATATCCGCATAATACTGAAAACGGTACAGGAAAGCCTGGAAATCCTTCTGAGGATAAAACCGTCGCAGGATTGGAAGGCGGTGGATAGAAAGTTGAAACCTATGTATGACGCCCTCGGCAAATGGCACGACGAGGCCTTACTCATCAAATCCATCAAGGCCTACCAACATTCCTCCGGATCGGTGAATGGGCATCTGACACGACTGGCCAGCCGCCTGGAGAAGGAAAACAAGACCAGGGAAGACAAAATCTATGCACTCCTCCGGAAACTACTCCCTCCTTTCAGGCAGAAAGGGTCCCGCAAGGCAAGGTAGTTTTCATGGACGTACCGAACTCCCCAAAGGGGGGCATCCGGGATCCCCTTATGCCTGTCTCACACCTCGTACATCCTGGTTAATCCGATTTATCTAATTTTACATACTTTGGTAAAATAAATACGAAGAACCATGTTTTCCATCTGGATGCTGATCAAAGCACTGCATATTCTTGGCGGCACTTTTTGGCTCGGAGGCGCGGCGATGATTGCTGCTTTTCTATTGCCTGCGGCGAAAAAAACAGGACCGTCCGCCGGCGTTTTTATGGGCCACCTCATGCGTGATTTAAAGCTGCCCCTGGCCATGAACCTGGCCTCCTGGACCACCCTGTTGATGGGTACCCTCCTTTATTGGCGGATCACCGGAGGCTTTAAACAATGGAGCCTGCATTGGCCGGGAGGCATCGGACTGCTGATCGGGGTGATCTCAGGGGTTATCGCTTTTTTGTGGGGGACCTTCATACAGGCCCCGAATGCCCAAAAACTCGGGGCGCTCCTCGTCCAAATGCAACAAAGCCCCAGCCCTGAATTAGGAGCTAAAGTCCAGGCCATGCAGAAAAAAATATACCTGGGAGCCTGGGTGGGCGTCCTGTTCCTGGTTTTGTCCCTGATTGGAATGACGCTGCTGCATTGATCCCGGCATGGAGGCTTTTGAAGGGGCTTGATCCGTATCTGCATCAACCCTATTACCTTTTTTTTATAATAAATTACCAAACTATCCGCTATTTTGAGGAGCTTGAAAAAACATAAGATCAATGACGATGAAAACTAAATCTTCAAGGTCCCGCCGCCGTTTCCTCCGGAACACTGTAGCCGGAGCCGGCTTGCTGGCAGGGGGAGTGCTGCCTGGTTTTTCCGCCTCGAGTTACCGGAGGATCCTTGGTGCCAATGAAAAAATCAGGGCTTCAGTCATGGGAGTCAACAGCAGGGGTTTTGCCCTCTCCCAGAATTTTGCCTATCAGGAGGACTGCGACGTGGTTCATGTCTGCGATGTGGACCATCGGGCTTCAGCCAAATGCATTAAAGGGCTGGAAGGCATTCAGGACCTAAAACCCAAAGCCTATGGGGATTTCAGGAAATCCCTGGAGAGCAGTGAGGTGGATGTCCTGGTGGTTGCAACCCCCGACCATTGGCATGCGCCCGCGGCCCTGTTGGCTATGCAGGCAGGTAAACATGTATACCTTGAAAAGCCTTGCAGCCATAACCCGCAGGAAGGAGAAATACTGGTGAAGGCTGCCCTAAAATATAAAAAGTCGGTACAGATGGGCAACCAGCGTCGATCCTGGCCCAACGTGATGGAGGGCATCGCCGAACTGAAAAACGGCATCATCGGCAGGCCCTATTTCGGCAAAGGCTGGTATACCAACAACAGGGAGTCCATTGGCACCGGCAAACTTGCTCCCATTCCGGACTGGCTGGATTGGGAACTCTGGCAGGGCCCGGCACCGCGAAAACCCTACCAGGACAATGTGGTGCATTACAACTGGCATTGGTTTTGGCACTGGGGTACCGGCGAAGCCCTCAACAACGGGACCCACATGATTGACCTGCTCCGCTGGGGACTTGGGGTGGACTTTCCGGTGAAAGTGAGTTCCAATGGCGGCAAGTACCATTTTAAAGATGATTGGGAAACCCCGGATACCCAGGTCATCAACCTGGACTTTAAAGAAGGTTCTTCGATGAGCTGGGAAGGCAGAAGTTGCAACGGCAGGCATATCGAAGGCAGCTCGGTCGGGGTGATTTTTTATGGCGAAACGGGCGCCTTAATGATCCCCAGCGGAAATGAATACAGGGTTTACGACCTGAAGAATAAACTGGTGAAGGAAAAAAAGGACAGCCGTCCCGTGGACCCAAGAGACCTTGCAAACCCGGCAGGACATCTCGACGCCTTGCACATCCGGAATTTTTTTAACCATATTTCCAAAGGGGAAAAACTGAAATCCGATATTGATTCCGGCCATAAAAGCACCCTGCTGGTGCAGTTGGGAAATATTGCCCAGAGAGTCGGCCATTCCCTGGAGATCAACCCGGAGAATGGGCACATCCTGGGTGATGCGGGGGCTCAAAAGTTTTGGTCGAGGGAATATGAAAAGGGCTGGGAAATGAAATTGTAGTGGAAAGCCGTTCGGCTCTTTCAAGTCATTTTTTTATTATCCGTAACCAAAAGAGATGAAATCAAGAAGGAAATTTTTAAATACCCTGGGAACAGGGGCTTTGCTGGCAAGTTCCGGCATACCGGACCTAAAGGCATTTTCAGGATTCCGGACTTCCAAGCCCATTCGCATTGGCATCATCGGCGCGGAAAATTCCCATACTGCCGCCTTCGGAAAACTTTTCAATATCGATAAAAAATTTCCGGGAGTGGAAGTGACCATGGTTTGGGGAGAAACCGATGAATATGCACAAAAATCCATGAAAGCGGGGAATATTCCCATCCAGGTCAAAGAGACGGCAGAGATGCTGGGCAAGATCGATGCCCTGATCGTGGACCACCGTCATGCCAAATACCATCTTGAACCGGCCCGGCCATTCGTAGAAGCCGGGATCCCCACCTTCATCGATAAACCCTTTTGTTACCGGGCTTCGGAAGGATTGGCCTTTCTCCAGATGGCGAGGAAAAAGGGAACTCCGGTCACTTCATACAGTTCCGTTGCCCACAGCGACGCCACTCTGGACCTGAGAACCCAGGTGAAGGCGATGCCGGATATCAGCCAGGTGATCATCACCGGCCCCGTTGACCCGGACTCTCCTTATGGCGGCATCTTTTTCTACGGGGTGCACATGGTGGAGCCGCTGATGGTGATTTTTGGGGAAGACATCCAGGCTGTAAAAGTCAGTCGTGGCGGCAAGGCGGGAAATGCCCTCCTCAAATTCGCCTCCGGCCTGACCGCCACTTTATTATTTAAAAACAAAGCCTATGGCTGGGAAACCTATGTGGAGACCAGCAAAGCCATGGTCGAACTCAAACCTAAAGTAAAAGAAAGCGACCCGCCCAGGGCAGACGCCGATATGGTCCAGATGTTTGCGACGGGCAAAGAACCCAGGTCACAACAGAGTATATTGAACGGGATATCCGTCCTGGAAGCCCTTGAAAAATCAGTCCTGAGCGAAAAATGGACCGATGTGGAGTACCTCAATATCGAAGGATGAGCGCATCAGGGAACAATCGAATTCTTTCTTCTCCGGTCTTCCTGTTGCTTGTATTTTTTTTGGCCATGATCATTAAAGGGAAGGCCCAGGAAGCCGTCGAGGGCATACACTATGCCACAGGCCAACCGGTGCGGCTTGAGTTTAAGGGTGGCCGCATTGAGTCAATCAAAAAAATCAAAAAATGGTCCGGTCCGGCGAAGGTCTATATCGCGCCGGGTTTTTTTGACAACCAGGTGAACGGCTTCGCCGGAGTTTCCTTCTCCTTTGGCAACAGCGATCTGAGACCGGAGGATATCCTGAAGGCAACCCGTGAATTATGGAAAAAAGGGGTGACCACCTATCTGCCCACGCTGACCACCCACAGCCACGAAGTGCTGATGAAGAACTTCAAAGTGCTGGGCCAGAATTATTCGGGAGACTCCCTGTTGGGGTCCATCCCGGGCTTCCATCTCGAGGGACCTTATATCAATCCGGAAGACGGTTACCGGGGAGCGCATCCCAAAGCTTATGTGCGCCTTCCGGACTGGGAAGAGTTTATGAAATTGTACCATGCTTCCGGGAAGAAGATCTTGCAGGTTACCCTCGCCCCTGAACTGGAGGGGGCCATGGAATTTATCAAAAAATGCAAGGAACTGGGGATCACGGTGGCTATAGGGCATCACAATGCCAACCGGAGCCAGGTGGACGAAGCCGTTGGTCTTGGAGCCCGAATTGCAACGCATCTTGGTAATGGTTGTGCCAATATGATCAACCGTCATCTCAATCCCTTATGGCCGCAACTGGCCAACGAGGATCTCCTGATCAGCATCATCTGTGACGGCTTCCATTTAAATGAAGAAGAAATCCGCGTTTTCTACAAGGTAAAAGGTCCGGAAAGGACGATCATTACCTCCGATGTCACCAGTTATGCCGCCCTTGAGCCCGGAGAATACAAAACCCAGACCGGCGAGACGATCGAACTTACCCGGGAAGGCATGCTGAGGTATCCCGCGCAAAATGTATTGTATGGATCGGCTTCACCCATTACCAAGGGCGTAGGCCATATCCTAAAGGTGACCGGCTGCTCGCTCGCGGAAGCGGTTCAAATGGCCAGCACCATTCCTGCCCGGTTATACGGCCTCACCGACCGGGGTAGGCTGGAGAAGGGTCTGCGCGGCGACCTGGTTTTGTTTACCCTGGAAGATTTTAAGCTGACCATTCAAAAAACCTACGTCCAGGGAAAAAAGGTGTTTGACCTCAATCATCCCTAATCGGACTTGCCGGACGAAGTAAAGCCACATCCCGCCATCATGAAAAACCTGTTTAAGAAAATCTCCATTGCCCTCGCCGCGGTCGGGCCAGGCCTGTTTTTGATCGGCTACAATATCGGGACCGGTAGTGTCACGACCATGGCCAAATCGGGCGCGGACCATGGAATGTCCCAGTTCTGGGCCCTGGTCCTGTCCTGCGTCTTCACTTATATCCTGATGGTGGCTTATGGCAGGCTGACCCTGGTGACCGGCAGGACCCCGCTTTATAATTTTAAGCATGAATTTAAATTCGGTTGGATCCTCGCACTGTATGTTTTGGTTGCCCTGGTGGTGGGGGAGTTGTTTGCCCTGATCGGGGTTACCGGTATTGTAGCCGACCTCTTACAGGAAGGCATTAAAATCGTATCGGGTGGGACGGTCGTTCACACAGGTTGGATTATCCTGGTCATTGTGGTGCTGATGTACCTCTTGTTGTGGTTTGGGCGGTACAAACAATTTGAGAAAGTGCTGACCGTTTTTGTGGTTTTGATGGGTCTCTGTTTTGTGCTGGTTTTTATCCTGCTTAAGCCTGATTTTGCAACCATTTTAAAGGGAATGGTTCCTCATATACCCGACCAGCCCGGGGCCCTGGGCCTTATCGCCGCCATGGCGGGTACCACCTGTTCCGCGGCGGTGTTTATCGTTCGCGGTACCGTGGTGGCCGAAAAAGGCTGGACGGCGAAAGATCTCCCGGCGGAGAAAAGAGACGCTTTCGTTTCGGCCTTTATGATGTTGTTTTTGAGCGGGATCATCATGGCGGTTTCGGCAGGTACCCTTCATGTCATGGGCTTAAGGCTCAACAATACCGTGGAGATGATTCACCTGTTTGAACCCCTGGGCGGGAAAGCGGCTGCTTTAATCCTGATCATGGGGGTGACCGGAGCAGGCCTGTCCACTATTTTTCCGATCGTATTGATTGCCCCCTGGCTGGTCAGCGATTATCTGGGCAAACCCAGGGACCTGAAGTCGCCTTTGTATCGTTGGTTGATCCTGCTTGGGCTGGTATTTTGCTTCGGGACCCTGGTTCTGAAACAAGCAGCCCCCGCCCTGATGATATTCTCACAGGCTTTCCAGGCCTGCATTTTACCTGCTGTGGCCATTCCAGCCTTGATCCTGCTTAATCGTCAAAACACCATGAAAGGGATCACCAGTGGATGGAAAATGAATCTGGGAGTGATCGCGGTCATACTGTTTTCATTCCTGACCACCTGGTTTGCCATTGTTGATCTGATTTAGTAGTCAGTAGTCAGTAGTCAATAGTCAACAGTCAATAGTCAATAGTCAATAGTCAGTAGTCAGTAGTCAATAGTCAGTAGTCAATAGTTTGTATGGTTAAAGAATTTAAATCGGATTCGTTGCGGATTAAAATATTTGAAAATGCAGAGGCATTGGGGAGGGCCGCTTCGACGGCGGTTGCGCAAAAACTGGAGGATACCATCAGGCTTAAAGGCCGCGCCAACCTCATCCTCGCTACAGGAGCTTCCCAGTTTGCCTTCCTCGAATATCTTCAAAAGGAAATGGTGGACTGGGAAAAGATCACCGTATTCCACCTGGATGAATACCTGGGCATACCGGAGTCCCATCCGGCCAGCTTTAGAAAATACCTCAAAGAACGGATTCTTGATCAGGTGCGGCCCGGCCGGGTTTATTACCTGGAAGGAGATGCGGCCGATACGGAGGCCGAAGCTGCAAGGTATGAATCCCTATTGAAGGACCATCCCATTGACCTGGCCTGCATCGGCATTGGTGAAAACGGGCACATCGCTTTCAATGATCCGCCGGTTGCGGATTTTAACGATCCCCGCCTGGTAAAAAAAGTGGCGCTGGATCAGGCATGCCGCCTCCAGCAACTGGGCGAGGGCTGGTTCCAAAGCCTGGATGAGGTTCCCACCCATGCGCTCAGCCTGACCATTCCCGCGATCATGTCCTGTACAAGCATCAGTTGTGTGGTGCCCGATGAAAGAAAGGCAAAAGCCGTATTCGGGAGCGTGCATGGAGAAATTTCCACAGCCTGCCCCGCGAGTATTTTGCGCCGGCATCCGGATACGGTTTTATATCTCGATCCGTTTTCGGCCAAATTATTGTCCTGAGATAAAGCGTTCACACAGACCCCGAACCGCCAACCCGAGGCATGGATCGGAAATTAGCGGGTATTGGATTATTCGGATTTTACCACATTCACTCCCAGCTCCTTCAATTGTTTGTCATCTATCGCCGAAGGCGCGTCGATCATCATATCCCGGCCCATATTGTTTTTCGGGAAAGCGATGTAGTCGCGGATGGAAGTTTGTCCCTGCATCACCGCGCACAGGCGGTCGAAGCCAAAAGCGATACCCCCATGGGGCGGTGCTCCGAATTCAAACGCATTCAGTAAAAACCCAAACTGATCCTGGGCCTGTTCGGGAGTAAACCCAAGCAGGGAAAAATTTTTGGATTGCAAACCCCGGTCGTGAATCCGGATGGAACCGCCACCGATCTCTGTGCCGTTGATCACCAAATCGTACGCGTCAGCCCGAATGCCGGCAAGCACCGCGCGGTCATCGCTGGCCATTTTTTCGATATCCCCGGTTTTGGGAGAAGTGAAGGGGTGGTGCATGGCGAAGAACCGACCTGCTTCTTCGTCCCATTCCAGCAAGGGAAAGTCTAAGACCCAAAGCGGTTTGAAATCACCGGCCTGGATCAGAAAATGTTTCCTTCCCAGTTCCAGTCGTAATTCTCCAAGTTGTTTAGGGGTCTTGTCTTGTTCGCCGGAGAGGATAAACAAGATATCGCCCGGTTTGGCACCGGTAAAATCAGCCCAGGCACGAAGATCCTCCGCGCCGTAAAACTTATCCACACTGGATTTAAAGCTCCCGTCTTCCAGGCATTTGACATAGATCAGTCCTTTGGCGCCGATCTGTGGGCGTTGAACCCATTCGGTGAGTTCTTTGATTTCTTTATTGGAATAATGGTCCGCTTCTCCGGACAGCACCAGGGCGCCGATGTAAGCCGCCTGGTCAAATATGGAGAAACCTTTGCCTTTGGCCTTTTCATTCAACTCATGGATGGGCATACCGAATCGAAGGTCCGGCTTGTCCACCCCATACCGTTGCATGGCCTCGTCATAACTCATCCTCGGGAAGGCGCCGAGATCGACCTCCAACATGGACAAAAACAAATGGTGGATCAGGCCCTCAAAAGTCTGGAGGATGTCTTCCCGGTGTACAAAGGACATTTCACAGTCGATCTGGGTAAACTCCGGTTGCCGGTCGGCCCGCAGGTCTTCGTCCCGGAAACATTTGACGATCTGGAAGTATTTGTCCATCCCGGCGACCATCAATATCTGCTTAAAGGTCTGAGGGGACTGCGGCAGGGCGTAAAACTGGCCGGGGTTGAGCCTGCTCGGGACTACAAAATCCCTGGCGCCTTCGGGAGTGCTTTTGATCAGGAAGGGGGTTTCGATCTCAATAAAACCATGTCCCGACAGGTATTTCCTGGTCTCCAATCCGAGCACGGAACGGAAGATGATTTTGGATTGAACGCTGTGCCTGCGGATGTCCAGGTAACGGTATTTCATGCGCAGGTCATCCCCGCCGTCGGTATCCTCAGTTATGGTAAATGGGGGCACCTTGGCCGCATTGAGCACTTCCAGGTTTTTGGCCAGGATCTCAATTTCCCCGGTAAGCCTTTTCAGGTTTTTGGCGCTTCGCTCCCTCACTTCGCCCGTGACCCGGATCACATATTCCCGGCCCAGTTTTCTGGCTTCCTCACAGAGGGCGGCATCCGAGTCCATATTGAAGACGATTTGCGTAATTCCATATCGGTCCCTCAGGTCCATAAAGGTCATGCCGCCAAAGTCGCGGCTGGCATCCACCCAACCGCTTAAAGTCACGGTTTGCCCCGCATTTTCAATCCTCAGCTCTCCGCAAGTATGCGTCCTGTACATATCTGTATGGTTTGGTTAATTTTCCGCAAAGGTAAATCAATCGGGAGACTATGACTTCTCATCTGTATAAGAGGAAAGCTTCCACCCTTTCGGCCCAACTGGGAACGGCCAATAAATCATCCAGCTCATCCAGATGACGGAGCGGTTCGTTTTCCAACCAGGACTTTAAGCCTTCACCACCGGACAGCAATTCAAAATGCCGGGCGCCGGATGGATTGACCAGGGTGGGGTAGGGTACCCACGAAAAATGATCGGGATAGCTGGTCCTCAGCAAGGCTAAAAGGATCATGCCTGTTTTTACCGGCCGAAAGACAGCAGGGTCTGTCACCCGGAGCCGGAGGCCTTCGCCAGACAGACCCGGGTATTGCCCCTGAGGTTCCACGCATCGATAAGGCAGCGCTTCCATCCCCGGTGGTGTGTACAAGTTAAAGGCATCGGTCAGTTCTTCCGCCCGAATCCAGGGCGCATGGGCTACTTCGAATGACCCGGGCCCGCCACGGTCTACGGAAACATTGGTAGCCTCCAGGAAACAAAGGCATGGGTAGGTCAGATAGCTAGTGGGGGAAAGCAGTGCAGGGGAGGGTGGTTTGAAGGGGTATCTCCAGTCGAGAATGGTATCCATTCGGTTCCAACCTTCGGTTTTGATGATTTGCAAAGAAAGCTTTTCCAGGCCCATTTCATACTTCAACAACAAGGCAAGTTCTCCCATGGTGAGGCTGAACCGGATGGGAATGTTCCATCTCCCTATGAACGAATAGTAGCCCGGTGTGATCATTGGGCCTTCAGCCCGGGACAAGTCGGCGCCCAGCGGATTGGGCCGGTCCAGGATGATCAGCGGAAGTCCTTCTTTATCGCACCATTCCATCATGTAAGACATGGTCCACAGGTAGGTATAAAATCGAACGCCGGCATTTGGCAGGTCGAACAGGATGGCGTCCAGGCCTGAGCGCGTCTCAGGCGGGGGTTCCAATCGGTCTCCGTAAAGACTGGTCACCGGTATCCCTGAACCGGGATCTGTCCGGTCTGGCTGTGCAGCGCCATCCACGCCCCTGGCCTGGAGTCCGTGTTCCGGTGAAAAGAGCCGGGTGATCCGGTATCCTGCCTTGAGCAGGGCCTGTTTTACCGGCATGCCTGATTTATTGACGGCAGAATCATTGGTCACCAATCCATAAACAAGGGAGGGATCAGGCGGACTTGAGGTTTCCATCCGGTCGATTCCGCATAATAATTCCTTTTCCGGAGCCCAGGCGTCCATTTTGTATCTTCCCAAAAGATTTCAAATGTATGAAATGGACCTTTACCTCTTTACTGTTTGTTTTATCCGCATCGGCCTTTGGCCAGCTTTCCAAAACCGAACTATATAAAAACATCGATCGACGGGATGCTGAATATTCCGGCATTGCCCAAAACATCTGGGATTATGCCGAAGTGGGATTCCAGGAATTTAAGAGCAGCAACCTCCTCAAATCGCTCTTGAAAAAGGAAGGGTTTTCAATTCAGGATAGCGTCGCGGGAATGCCGACGGCGTTTATTGCGTCCTTTGGAACCGGTAAACCGGTGATCGCCCTCCTTGGAGAATACGATGCGCTGCCGGGGCTGTCCCAGGATAGGGTGCCTTATTTAAAAATATTGGACGGAAAACCGGCGGGGCATGCCTGCGGCCATCATTTGTTTGGAACGGCTTCTGCCGCCGCGGCGATCGAAGTTAAAAACTGGTTGAAAGCATCCGGGACCGTGGGAACCATCCGATTTTATGGCAGCCCTGCCGAAGAAGGCGGTTCAGGAAAGGTATACCTGGTGAGGGAAAATCAGTTCAGGGATGTGGATGTGGTTTTGCATTGGCATCCCGCGGACGCAAACAATGCTTCAGCCAGCCCCTCCCTGGCCAATAAAACCGCCAAATTCAGGTTCTACGGGGTGGCTTCCCATGCGGCTATGTCTCCTGAACGGGGCAGGTCTGCCCTGGATGGCGTGGAGGCCATGAATGCCATGGTCAATTTGATGAGGGAACACATACCCTCCGATGCACGCATTCATTATGTCATCACCAGGGGCGGGGAGGCTCCCAATGTAGTGCCGGCCTTTGCGGAAGTCTATTATTATGTGAGGCACCCCAGGGTGGAGACGGTGTCCTCCATCTGGGAAAGAATTGAAAAGGCGGCTCTGGGAGCTGCCATGGGTACGGAAACAAAGGCAGAATGGGAAATCATCAGCGGGGTTTACAACCTCCTTCCTAACGCTGCTATTTCCGGCCTTATGGATAAAAATCTCAGGATCTCGGGAGGATACTCCTATATACCGGAAGAAAAGGACTTCGCGGTAAAAATTCAATCCACATTCAGAGGGACATTGAAAGACCTCTCCGGTACCTCTGCGATTGCCCCATTTGCAGTAAGCGATGTCCCATGGCCGGCTTCCACCGACGTGGGGGATGTCAGTTGGGTGGTGCCTACGGCAGGACTGAGTACGGCGACCTGGGTGCCGGGCACCACGGCTCACAGCTGGCAGGCCGTCGCCGCCGGAGGAACCTCCATTGGTATAAAAGGCATGCTGGTTGCCGCCAAAACCCTGGCAGGCACTGCCGTCGATTTATTCAACGAAAGCGGTTTAATCGAAGAGGCCTGGAAAGAACTGAAAATGCGCCGTGGAGAACCTTTTGAATACAAACCGATGATTGGCGACCGGAAGCCCGCATTGGACTATAGGAATTGAGGAAGCAGTTATTTTTTTACTAAGATGACCGGGAGAACCCGGCGTAAAAACTCCTCAGGGTGCTAGGGGATCCAGGTCCCAAAGGGTGGCTTTAGCCTGGAATTGTTTTCCATTAATTCTGAATTTCTGGAGTGCACCCGGAGCAAAAAACACGGAGGTGAGAGCCGCTTTTCCCTGATCTGCAAAGATTTCTAAGGAATATCGGTCAATAAGGATTTGAAGGGTGAGGTTGTGTCCCGGGCTCACACCGGTACACTCAATGGAAGGGTAGGCCTGGTGAAAAGCAAGGGATTTACTGGTACGGTCAAGACAGAGTTGGCGACGGGTCGCATCCCAGGTCACCAGCAATTTGGCTTTCTTTCCAAAATCAAAATCGAGTACAACCCCCTTGTGGGAATCCAGGCTGATCTGCCATTCCATTGCCGGGGAGGTCTGTATTTCCCAGGTGTCAAATTTTGTACCCTGATCGGCGTGGTATTCCCTCTCCTTCTTCCTGATGGCCTGCAGGCTTTCCACCGGGGCCTGGAGGAGCCGGTAAGATCCATCGGACTCCCTTTGAATTCCAAGTTCCCGGGCGGTGGTCATCATGCCTTTCCAGCTTTCAGTCGGGTTTTGGTTGGCATAGGCCCAGTTGTTCATCCATCCGAGCAAGATCTTTTTTTGATCCGGGGACTGATAAAAAGGGATCGCGGCGTAAAAATCCTTGCCGGCATCCACCCGGTTGACCTGGTCCAGTGCGTGGTCGCAGCGGAAGGAGGTGCCGTCAAAATCACCGGTAAAATATCGCATGGATGAAAATTCCCGGTTGGTGGAAATGAGCAAAACCCATTTGGTTTTGTCTTTTTGGTTTTTTACCGGAAGGGAGAACAGGGCCGGACATTCCCAAATTTCTTTGAAGGAAGGATGGCCTCCAAAATCGCTGAGCAAATCCCATTTGATCAGGTTTTTTGATGCATAAAACTGCACCTTGAATTCCTTGGGCAGGACCACGGCCATGATCCATCGGGCGGTCGGTTCGTGCCAGAAAACATTGGGATCCCTGAAATCCTGTTTTTTGAGGTCCAGTACCGGATTGTTTTTAAACAGGTTCCAATGGAGGCCGTCATCGGTGCTGTATGCGATATGTTGTGCCTGGTGGCCCTCCCGGTGAGCGGTGTATAAGGCCACCAGCGGTCCGCGGGAGGCAGACCCCAGGCTGCTTGAATTTTTCTGGTCATGGACGACGCAGCCTGAAAAAATCATATGGTCTTTTTGTTCCGGGATGGCTACGGGCAGGTGCGTCCATTGAACCAGGTCCTTGCTTTTGGCATGGCCCCAGGTCATATGTCCCCATTCATTGCCGAAGGGATTGTGCTGGTAAAACAAATGGTATTCTCCTTTGTAATAAATCAGGCCGTTTGGGTCATTGATCCAAAACTGTGGGGCAGTAAAATGGAAAACGGGTCTTGGAGATTCCGGAACGCTCCCCTGAAATGCTGACATACAAAAGACAGTCAAAATTAGAACAAGTTCTGCCAATTTTCTCTTCACCCGTTTAAAGATAAATTCAGGAATCATACATTAAATCAATTATTTCCGCAATTTGGCAATAAAGGTTTTTTGTTCTGTTCAGGAAGAAAGCCAGGCAATTTGGCGGAACATTATTTCATAACCAATTTAAGGTTATTATTGCTAAAAATTCAAAACGTCACTCATGTCCAAAGGAATTTCTTTTATTCTTCTGTCTGTATTGTTCCTGGCTTGTTCGACTTCCCGAAAATCAAGGGTAGCCGAAATCAAGCTTTCGGGGCCCACTGCTACCCCTGTCCTTCCTCAACCGGCCCGGGATACACTTAAACCCAAAGCCGATACGGCTTCTGTGGAATCCGGCCGGCGCGCTCCGGCTGCGAAAAACGGGATAAGACCTTATGTTGAGATCATCACATCCAAATCGGTCAGCAGGCCGGGAATGTTCCAGGTACACCAGGTGGAGGACCGCTATTATTTTGAAATTCCGGACTCCATGATGGGCCGGCCCATGCTGGCGGTCACCCGTTTTGTCCGCACTCCGACCTCAGCCGGATATGGCGGGGAATTGTTAAACCGGCAGATGATCCGTTTTGAAAAGGGTACCGAAAAAAAAGTCTTTGTCCGGGCCACCGCCCTGGTCAACACGGGATCGGATACTTCAGCCCCAATTTATAAAGCGGTCCTGAACAGTAACCTGGATCCCATTGCCGCCGCTTTTGATATCAAGGCCATCCGGAAGGATACCAGCGTATTGATCGACGTGACTGACTTTTTCTCCGGGGATGTTCAAATCGTCGGTTTCAGCAATCCCATAAAGACCAGGTACAGGATGGGCGGTCTTCAGTCCGACCGCTCATTTATTCAATCCATAAAACCCTATCCCATCAACATCGAAGTAAAAACGGTGAAAACCTATGCCATTTCACCGCCACCTAACAGCAGCGGCCCGGGCAGCCCTCAGACGGTCACCCTGCCGGGGGCGACGGCCTCGGGCTTCGCCTCCATGGAACTGAACACTTCACTCATCCTACTTCCCAGGGAGCCCATGCGGAAAAGGTTGTTTGATCCCCGAATCGGTTATTTTTCCACGGGATATACGGTCTATGATGAAGAGGGACAGCGCACCGAGGATCCCAGTTTCGCGGTCCGCTGGAGGCTGGAGCCCAAAAATGAATCCGACGCGGAGAGGCAGCGAAGGGGAGAACTGATCGAGCCCGCCAAACCCATAGTTTATTATATCGACCCGGCAACCCCGAAAAAATGGAGGAAATACCTGATCCAGGGAGTCAATGACTGGCAGAAAGCTTTTGAACAAGCCGGTTGGAAAAATGCCATCCGCGGGGAAGAATTCCCGGAGCACGACAGCACCATGAGCCTTGAAGATGCCCGGTTTTCCGCCATCCGGTATTTTGCCTCACCGGTTGAAAACGCCTACGGACCCAATATCAATGACCCCAGGTCCGGGGAGATCATCGAAAGCCATATCGGCTGGTATCACAATGTCATGAAACTGCTCAACAAATGGTACCGAACCCAGACTGCCGCGGTAGACCCCAAGGCCAGGCCGAATGAATTCGAAGATGAACTGATGGGTCAACTGATCCGCTTTGTAGCCTCGCACGAAGTGGGACACACCATAGGGCTGCGGCACAATTTCGGAGCTTCCAGCGCCACTCCGGTGGAGAAGCTCAGGGATAAAAAATATATATATGAAAACGGCCATACTTCTTCCATCATGGATTATGCCCGGTTCAATTATGTAGCCCAGCCCGAGGACAGCGTCACGGACCTTTTCCCCAGGATCGGAGATTACGACAAATGGGCCGTGGAATGGGGATATAAACCCATCTATGGGACCATGGATGAAAAGGAAGATCAGCAAATACTCAATAAATGGTTCCTGACCAAAGCCTACCCCAACCGGCGACTGTGGTTCCTTACCGAGATCAATCCCTATGACCCCAGGGCACAGAATGAAGACCTGGGAGACAATGCCATGCTTGCCTCCGAGTATGGGATTAAAAATCTCAAACGGATCGTTCCTCAATTGCCGGACTGGACCCGGGAAGAAGGCCAGGATTTTAAGGTGCTTAAAGAAGCCTATGAATCGGCGGTGGATCAGTTTCGGCGCTACCTCGGTCACGTGACCAAATACGTAGGGGGTATTTACGAAACGCCCAAGACTTTCGAACAAAACAGCCCGGTGTATGAACCTACGCCCGCCCCCCTTCAGCGGGATGCGGTAAGGTTTTTATCCCGCCACATTTTTAACACGCCGGAATGGCTGATCGATCCGTCCATTTTAAACAGGATCCAGCCCGGTTCCGGCCTGGAAAATATCCGGGCCATCCAGGAACCGGTGATCCAGGGCCTTTTCAACGAAGACCGGCTGCAGCGTATGATCGAGACGGCGGTAAGAACACCTTCGGCCTACCGGGTGACGGACCTTTTCCGGGACCTGCAATCGGCCATATGGTCTGATTTGAATGGTTCGGGTGAGATCGATGTGTTCCGGCGCAACCTTCAAAAGATATATGTGGAAAGGCTGATTTCCATGTTGACGACGCCCGTTGCACCGTCCAATGCGGTTACGGTTTTCGGGACTACCCTCCCTGCACGAACAGATCCAAAGAAAAATGATGTGCTGAGCCTGGTGCGCGGCCATCTCAAAGCCTTGCGTCCGGTGATCATGCAGGCCGCAGGGAGAAGGGGGTCCTCCGTTTCCGGCATGCACCTCGATGACCTTGCCGAACGGATCCGTAAAACCCTCGAACCCAGATAACGAAAAAAGGCAATAAATATTAATTTCTTTTACATATAAGATTTAAGAATGAATAAATAATTAAGGGATCAACCGGTTAAACATTAATTTCAAAAATATGAGTTAAAAGAACCCGAATTTGTCCTTATCCATTCAATTTGGCAAGAAATATGCATTATACTTGCCGAAGTATTGATCCTAACAGATTGATGCTTTATGAGGTCGGTTCGCTGGGGGGTAAGAGCCGATCTCTTTTTTCTTTTTCCGGCCTTTCTCCCGCCGGTTCTCAGCCCAGCCAAATCCCTTAATTTTGCCTTCATGTCAGCTAAGCGGTTGATCCTGGTTTTATGCCTTATCTCCAGTCTCCGGGGCACCGGGCAGATCCAATATACCCGCGATTTTACCGCGCGGCTCCGCTCGGCGGGCCTGGAACTCAGCCTTCCGGACAGCACATGGTATAAGGTGCATCTGCCCTGTGAAGATGTTTACAACCGTTATGATCTTTGCCTGGTATCGGAAACAGATTCAGCCGATTTAAAATATCTTATCCTGGATGCTTTGCAAACCAATAAGATATTTTCTCCCCAGGTGCATTTTATGAATAAAGCGGCCAACCTGGCCACCAATGCGGACAACCAATGGATGCGGACCCGGTCTTTTAACAGCCGTTTTATCCAGGATTCCCTAAGGGCGGATTGGGCGGGCGAACTGAGTTTTACGCCCAAGTTGTCCATCACATCCAGGAGATATGGTAAGCTGTTTGGCATTTACCGGGAGGAGACCGGGATGGCTTATGTGGTCCTGTTTTACAATCATGAATTCCCGGGATTCAACGAACACCTGCATTCGGTATTCTTTAAATTTCCCCGGCCCGACAAAGCGGAATAAATCATGTTTGTATACAACATTACCCTGAACATAGATCCCGATACCGAAGCGGAAGGCCTGAGCTGGATCAAATCGGACTTTATCCCAAGGGTGATGCAGGACGGCCTGTTTCATGAATTCCAGTTATGCAAACTCAGGTTTGCCGACCAGGATACACCGGCCTATGCCGTACAGTTTTATTGTTCGGATGATTCCGAAAAAGAAAATTTGCTCCATCCGGGCCAGTCGCGCTACCTCGACTGGGTCGCGGACCGGTTTGGGCTCAGGATGATGACCTTCGCAACCGTCCTGGATATCCTTGAGCCGGCCTACCTCTCCTTCATTCATAAAAATTGAGCAATTTTACACCCGCTTATCAACACGCAAAAAGTGGATTATTTCAAATTATCTGAAACCCAGGCCGGGGCCCGGGACATGGCCCGGGATTTTGCCCAAAAAATACTGCTCCCAGGGGTGATCGAGCGCGACCGGAACATGCATTTCCCCCGTGAACTCATTCGCCAGATGGGGGATATGGGGCTCATGGGCATGATTGTCAGCGGACAATACGGAGGCAGTGGACTGGATACCCTTTCTTATGTGCTTACCCTGGAGGAAATTTCCAAAATCGATGCGTCAGCGGCAGTGATCCTCTCCGTCAACAATTCGCTGGTCTGTTTTGGCCTGGAAAAATACGGGACCCCGGAACAGAAGGAGAAATACCTGGCCCCCCTGGCAGCGGGGGAATGGCTCGGATCTTTTTGCCTTTCCGAGCCCGAGGCAGGCAGCGATGCGATGAAACAAAAAACGGTAGCTCTGGACAAGGGAGATCATTACGAAATTTCAGGCATAAAAAACTGGATTACCAATGGTTTCCATTCGGACATCCATCTGGTCTTTGCCCAATCCGATGCCGCCCTGGGACATAAAGGGATTAATGTCTTTATCGTGGAAAAATCATGGCCGGGCATCACCATAGGTCCAAAGGAAGACAAAATGGGGATCCGGGCCAGCGATACCACTTCCGTCCAATACGACAAGGTGATCGTGCCCAGGGAAAACAGGCTTGGGCCCGAGGGCTTTGGATTTACTTTCGCCCTGAGCACCCTGGATGGGGGGCGAATCGGGATAGCCGCCCAGGCATTGGGCCTGGCAGCCGGAGCCTATGACCGGGCATTGCGCTACAGCAAAGAGCGGGAAACCTTCGGTAAACCCATTTTTGAGCACCAGGCGGTTTCATTCAAACTGGCCGATATGGCCACGGAAATCGAAGGTGTGCGCCTCCTGGTGTATCGCGCAGCCTGGCTTAAAGATCAGGGTAAGGATTATACCGCTGCGGCCAGCATGGCCAAATACGCGGCAGCCGAAATCGCCATGAAACAAACCACCCAGGCCGTCCAGATCCACGGAGGAAACGGATATGTGAGGGAGTATCACGTGGAACGCATGATGCGCGATGCCAAGATCACCCAGATTTATGAAGGCACTTCCGAGATCCAGCAGTTGATCCTCTCGCGCGAATTACTGAAGGGCAATCTTTATCCCAGCCTTTATTGATGTTTGACAGCGGGACTTTGCAATTGGCGAAAATCGCCGGGATTCCCATCCGTCTGCACTGGAGTTTTGTGCTCATCTTTTTGTGGGTGGGATACCAGGGATGGCAGGACCGGATATCCATCCCGCAGATCCTGTATCTTGAATTTTATGTAATCACCTTATTCTTCTGTGTGCTTTTGCATGAATACGGACATGCCCTCGTGGCCAGGAAATTCGGGCATAAAACCAGGGACATCCTCCTGACCCCGATTGGCGGGATCGCCCGCCTTGAAAGCATCAGTGAAAAACCCTCCCAGGAATTCTGGATCGCCGTGGCCGGGCCCATGGTCAATATTGTCATTGCCCTGCTCCTGGGCGCCTTCATGTTGCTGTCCGGCCCTTCGGAATTTTTCGAAAGGGCGGCCGCTTTTCCGGAGTCGGATGCCAGCTTCAAATCCTTCCTCCCGCTCCTCATGGTTTCCAATGTGATCCTGGCCGTCTTTAACTTCGTGCCGGCATTTCCTATGGACGGAGGGAGGATCCTCAGGGCCCTTTTGTCTTTGAAATGGTCCAGGTTGAGATCGACCCGGATTGCCGCCCGCATTGGCCAGTTCCTCTCCCTGGTCTTTCTGATCTTTGCCGCCTTGCAGGGACATTGGATGCTGATCCTGGTGAGCCTTTTCATCTTTTTTACTGCGGCCAGTGAATTGAAACAGGTTCAGTGGGAAACCGTGCTTGGACAAAAAAATGCCGGCGATCTCATGATTTCGCGGTTTACCACTCTGGACGCTGAATCACCCATGATCCTTTCGATGGAACTGATCCAGAAAGGGATGGAGCGGAATTTTATTGTATTGAAGGACGGTCAAATTTTCGGCAGCTTGTCCATGTCCGACATCATCGATGCCATGAAAAAAAATGGCCATGGGCAGCCGATCGGGGAGTATGCGCATCCCAACCTGTTTCCGGTGACCCCCGATCAAAGCCTCAAAAAAGTCCTTCACCTGATGCAGGCTTCCGGCCATCCCCTTCTGCCCGTCGTACATATGAATGAAATTGCAGGGGTGATCGATGAAAGCCAGATCAATAAATATGTTGAAATCCAGCTTAAAGCCGGGGCGGACCGCATGCTGGCCCGGGAAAAACCTTTAACTTGATCTGCGTTTGATCCGTTTCGTATGGAGACCTATGGTAAAATATTGTTGGTGGCCATGCCGGCCTTTCTGATCCTGGTCTTGTTTGAAAAATGGTATGGCTGGAAGAAGGGCATGGATACCGTCAGGACCATGGATATGATATCTTCCCTGAGTTCCGGGGTGACCAATGTCGTAAAGGATGTGCTTGGGCTGAGTGTGGGCATTATCAGCTATGGCTGGATGGTGGACCACCTGGCCGTCGTCCATGTTCAAAACTCCCTGCTGATTTATATGATAGCCTTCCTGGCCCTGGATTTTTCCGGTTACTGGGTGCACCGCATCGCGCACGAATACAATTTTTTCTGGAACAACCACATCATCCATCACAGCAGCGAGGAGTTCAATCTTGCCTGCGCCCTCAGGCAGAGCATTTCGGTTTTTGTAAGGTTGTTTACTTTTTTCCTCCTTCCTGCCGCCCTGCTCGGAGTACCGGGTGAAGTGATTGCCGTCGTGGCTCCCCTGCACCTTTTTGCCCAGTTCTGGTACCATACCCGCCATATCGGCAAGATGGGATTCCTGGAAAAGATCATTGTGACCCCATCCCATCACCGGGTTCATCACGCCATCAACCCGGAATACCTGGACAAGAATTATTCACAAATCTTCATCTGGTGGGACAAATGGTTTGGCACTTATCAACCCGAGCTGGACCATATCCCTCCCGTATACGGCATTACCCGTCCGGTACATACCTGGAACCCGATCAAAATCAATTTCCAGCATCTTTGGCTGCTGATCCGGGATGCATGGCAAACGGCCAGCTGGAAGGATAAACTGCGAATCTGGATCATGCCCACCGGCTGGCGTCCCGCGGATGTGGCCGCTAAACACGAGGTGTATAAGATCGGAGATGTATACCATTTTGAAAAGTACGAGACCCGGGCGTCGGGCGCCCTGCAGGTCTGGACCTTGATCCAGCTCGTGGTCCTGCTTTTACTCACCAGCTATTTATTCGGCAATATCGCAGCCATCAACAAACTGAATCCCTGGCATATTTACCTCTATGGCCTTTTTTTATTTGTATTTGTTTATGCCTTTACTGAACTCATGGACCGGAATCCACGGGCCTGGATCCCGGAAGGCATCAAAACAATACTGGGCGGCTATTTTCTGATCTCCCAGGGAGATTGGTTCCTCGCCTCTTCGTTGTGGCCCATGATCCCTGGTACCCTGGCCATTTACCTGGGGGTTTCGTTTTGGATCACGGTGTACTTTGTAAGAAGACATAAGTTGGAAGCTGGGGGCTAGAAGTTGGAAGCTAGGAGCTAAATGTTAGAAGCTGGAAGTTAGAAGTTAGGAAAGTTTTGTCCTGGCCGTTCCTGGAATTTGAGTGGTTCACACCCAGCTACCAGCTTCGAGCTTCGAGATACCAGCTTCGAGCTTCGAGCTACCAGCTACCAGCCCCTAGCTCCCAATCTCATTGGTTTCAATGATCCGGCGATACCACTCTGCTGAGGTTTTTGGGATCCGGTTCAGCGCCTGGTCCACATAGATAATCCCGAATTTTTTACTATACCCGGAGGCCCATTCGAAATTGTCCATCAGGGACCAGATAAAATAACCGCGGACGTCCACACCGGAATCCAGGGCCTCTGCCAGGGCACGTATATATCCTTTAAAAAATTCGATTCGCTCAGGGTCATGGACCAGTCCTTGGGCAAGCTGGTCGTCGAAGGCGCAGCCGTTTTCCGTGATGTAAACGGGTGGGTTTTCGTATCGTTCGGCGATCCACACCAACAAGTTCCTGAAACCCCAGGGCACGATGGCCCATTGCATGGTGGTGAGTTTCCAGTCCCGTCCGATGCTGAGATGGACATCCTGGTCCTCGGACAAGCCCCCATTGCCATAAACCGAAACGGCCTCCTTCTTACCCGACGCGTCGGAAGCATACATCGTGGTGTAGTGATTGAGTCCGAAAAAATCGGAGGATCCGCGGATCAATGCCTGTTCTTCGGGACTAAAAACCGGAAGTCTCGGGCCAAGCCTTTGTTTCATCACCTCCGGATAGTCCCCCTTGTAAATGGGATCGGAAAACCAGCCCAGGAAAAATTCAAGGGCCCTCTGGGCTGCGGCCCGGTCTTCCGGTGAATCGGTAAGGGGTTCCCTCCAGTCACAGTTATTGGTAATTCCGATTTGCCCTTGTTGAACCGGCTGGAACTGTTTTCGATATACCTCTACGGTTTTGGCATGGGCGAGGATCAGTTGGTGTCCTGCCAGATAAGGGAGGGTATTCGATTTTTTTCCCGGGGCGAAAACTCCCAGCCCATAACCCAGGATGGCAACCACCCAGGGCTCGTTGATGGTGATCCAGTTTTTTACCCGGTCTCCGAAATGGCTGAAACAAACCGCGGCATATTCCACAAAGGCTTCTCCGGTCCTGGCATCCAGCCAGCCATCGTATTCCATCTCCAGGGCGACAGGCAGGTCCCAATGGTACAGGGTGGCCCAGGGGACGATGTCCCTTTGAATCAAACCATCGATGAGCCGGTTGTAAAATTCGAGGCCCTTTGGATTGACTGCTTCCCGGCCGGCCGGAAGAATCCGGGGCCAGGAGATCGAAAAGCGGTAAGCCCGGATCCCGGTTTTTTTAATAAGGTCCAGGTCTTCCTCCAGCCGGTGGTAATGATCGCAGGCGGTATTGCCGTTGTCGTGGTTGATCACCTTACCGGGGATCATACAGAATACATCCCAGATCGAAGGGCCTTTGCCATCCTCAAGCCAGGCGCCTTCTATCTGGTAGGCAGAGGTGGCCCCTCCCCATAAAAATCCTTCCGGAAATTTTTTATTCATGGCAGGAAATGATCTTGGGGCCTCATTGATCTTTGGGCAGTTTATCAAACCAGGTGCGTTTGAGGATCAGGCTGCACCCGAGCGCGATAGCCAGGCTTACGAGGAAAGGGACGGTTTTCAATAATACAAGGTAAATAGGGAATATAACCAAGGAAGTCTGCCAGATGATGCCAATACACACATTGAACAGGTCCCGTTTGAAATCCTTGTTTCCGGTAAAGGACGGGTCTTCGGCCACCACTTTGTCGTGTATGGGTTTCCAGAACCCCCAGGGCCTGACGTTTTTGTAAAAGGCCTTCAGCACGGCCTCGTCGGTCGGAGGCGACAGGTAGGTGCCGATGATCGCGCCGGCCAGTGCCAGGGCCAGCATGACCGGAAAAGTGTACAAGTCCAAAACTCCGGGGAATATAAAGCGGAAGGTAAGGGCCGGGACCAGTCCGCCAACCATGCCCCAGAAAAAGCCGCTGCCATTGAACCTCCACCAATACCACTTGAGTACATTGGAAGCCACATAGGACCCATAAGCCGCGGAGACGATCCATTGCAGGATGTCGTTGACGTCCTTGGCAAAAAAGCCAAGGATAAAACTGAGGAATACCATGGAAAGGCCTGCGGCCCAGTTGATGGCCCTGATCCGCGTATTGTCCGCTTTTGGGTTGATGAATTTCAGGTAGATGTCGTTTACGATATAAGCCTGAGTGGCGTTGAGGGTGCCGGCAAAGGTGCCCATGAATGCTGCAATAAGTCCGGCCAGGAGAAGGCCCATCAATCCGGTGGGCACAAACTGGCTGATGGCCGAAGGAAGGATTTGTTCAAAATCAATCTGGCCTCCGGACTGGAGGTCAAGCTGGTTGTAAAACAGGATGCCCAACACGGCAAAGCCGGCAATCATAAAATAACGGGCCGGCATCAGGATCAGGCTTACCGAGCCGCTCATCAGGGCCGCCTCCCTGGGGGAGCGCGTGGAAAGGATTTTCTGCATGTCGTAGGTGGGGGCGGGACCGGCTAAGGAAACCAGGAGTCCTTTTATCAGCATCATGGTAAAAAATATGCTGAAGAGCGAATAGCCGTCGCTGCTGATTTTTTCATTGACTTCCGGGATGATCCGGCTCCAGTCCAGGTCAAGCCGGTATCCAAAAAACGGGCTCATCCATCCATCCGGTACGATCAGGGCTTTGGACGCAATGGCATTCATGGCGATGGCCCCGATCACCAATCCGGAAATCGCCATCAGGCTGTACTGGATCACATCGGCCCATACAATGCTCAGCATGCCCCCAATGAGGGAATAAAAAATGGCAAAGAGGGTAAAACAAATCCCGTAAAAGTGGGGGACGTACTCTGCGGGGATATCAAAAGGGATATAGGCGGATACGGCCTCCCAGGGAATAAAAATTTCAATGAATTTGCCGATACCGATAAAACCATAGGCCAGGTAACCCAATCCCAGGATAATGGCAAAGACCACAATGATGATATGGGATTGCAGGGCTCCCCGTCCGCTGAACCGGGTCGCCAGCCATTCGGCACCGGTCGTCACCCCTGAACGCCTGAGCCAGATGGACAAAAAGATCATCAGGAAGATCTGGTTGAACACCGGCCAAAGCCAGGGCAACCAGACGCTTTTGAGCCCGTATACAAAAAGCAGCATGACCAGCCATACCGTTCCACTGATGTCGAACATGCCCGATGCATTCGACAGACCAAGGAGATACCAGGGCATGGTGTTGCCCCCAAGCAGGTAGTTGGCCTTGCTTTTCGACGCCCGCTTACGCAAGAGCAGCCCAATGACCACCGTCGCGCTCAGATAACATAAAATGATGAGCAGGTCGAGGGTTGAAATTTTCATGATGGATTTTTGGGTTTAACGGTCCGAAATGAATCGAAGGGGGTCATCAAAAGGATGAAGTGATCATGCGATTCCAATTCAGGTCAGACTACCGGTTCCCATCCTTTTTGATATTTTCTGTTCCAAAAAGCCATGGCGCCTTTGTCTTTCAAAATATGGCCGTTGCGGGGATCGCATTGCAGATTCCGTCCCGTGCGGTGGGCAATATTTGCAAGGTGGCACAACAATACGCTTTTGGACGCGTCTTCGACCGGGGAATTGAGTTTGGAATTGCCACGGATCGTTTCCACGAAATTTTCCAGGTGCAGTTTATCCAGTTGGGCGGCAGGGCTGACCGGATTGGAGGGATCCACGGCCACTTTAGCATCCACATGGTCCATGAGTTTATTGTTCAGATCATAAACCTTGTAGGATCCCCCGCCGTCATTGACCAGGGTGCCCTGGGTGCCGTGAACAATGAAGCCCCTGCCGCTGCCCTCGATGGGATAGTCGTTGCAGCTTCTTCCTTCCCAGGTGATGTTTTTGTTGTTCCCGAATTCCCAGCCGGCGGTTTGTGTATCCGGGGTCTCCCAGTCGTCTTGGTATGCATACCTGCCGCCGGTCGAGGTTACCCGGCTCGGGAAATCAACGCCCAGGAACCACCGGGCGCAATCGACTTCATGGGTTCCGTTGTTACAGGCTTCCCCGGTACCCCAATGCCAGAACCAATGCCAGTTGTAATGCACGAGATTGTCTTTGTAGGGCATGCGGGGCGCGGGTCCCTGCCAGAGATCAAAATCCAGGGTAGAAGGTACGGGAACCATTTTACCGGTTCCGATGGGCTTCCTTTTATTGGTATACCAGGTTTTCACAAAATAAGGGGTGCCGATCAGTCCCTCTCTCACCCGCTTGACGGCCTCGATCAGGGTAGGATAGGACCTGCGCTGGTTGCCCATCTGGATCAGGGGCTTGTATTTTTTGGAGGCCGTCACCAGCATTTCTCCTTCTCCGGGATTGTATCCGCAGGGTTTTTCGACATAGACATGTTTTCCGTTGGCGACGGCAAGGAGGGCGGCCGGGGCATGCCAGTGGTCCGGGGTGGCAATGGCCACGGCATCGATGTCGTTTTGAGTGACCAGCTTGCGGATATCCCGGATCACCGTCGGCGTCTTGCCTGAAGGTTTCAGGGCCTTCAAGCCATTGGCAATGGCCTGGTCTTCCACGTCGCAGAGGTAGGCTACCTCCACATTGCCCAATTTGGCAAAATATTCCGCCAGCCAGGAACCGCGGCTGTTGACGCCGGCCACGCCGAGGACCACTTTATTGGATGGAGCTTGTTTACCAAATACCGGAAAGGGTAAAATACTTATCCCGGCCAGGGTGCTTCCGTATTTCAAAAAGGATCTTCTTTTAATCATGGATGCAGGCGTTGAAAGGTGAGAGGCTAATATAATACTTTATTCAATCGAACGGACCACTTTACAGGGATTGCCCAGGGCCAAAACACCATCCGGAATGTCCTTGGTCACTATGCTGCCGGCGCCTATAGTACAATCTTTTCCAATATTGACACCAGGCATGATCCGGACGCCTCCGCCGATCCACGACCGGTCTCCGATCTGCACCGGTTTACTCTGCGTGACATAAGCTGCGCCGCCCGGCCGCAGACGGTCTTTTGAGGCCAGGGGGTGATAGGCGGTATAAATATGTACCCCCGGGCCAATCAATACCTGGTCTCCCAGGGTAATGGTATTGCTGTCGAGCAAAACCGCCTGGGTGTGGATAAAACAATGGGCTCCTATCCGGATGAATTTGCCGTAATCGCAATAAAAGGGACTTTCGATCCAGGCTCCCTCACCCAGGCTGCCAAACAGGGAGGCCAACAAGTCCCTCCGGTCCGTTTCATCCGCAAGGGCGGTATTGAGGGTGTGCAATTTTTTTTTGCACGAAGAATAGAGTTCGAGCAATTCCGGGTCGCGGCTGTTGTATTCAAACCCGGACAGCATTTTTTCAATTTCTTTCATAGAACAGATAAAATAAAGAAATAGCTTTAATTCCTTAATTCTTTAATCTATTAATTCCTTAATTCCTTAATTCAACATGAAGGCCCTCACCTTTAGCGGCATAGGCACGATCCATTATGAAGAGATCCCGGATCCGGCCATACTCGATGACAGCGACGTCATAGTCCAAACCCAGCACTGTGCGGTCTGCGGCTCTGATCTCCATGTTTTTCATGGCAGGGAGGTGGGCATTGATCCCCATACGGCGATGGGCCATGAATTTACCGGGGAGGTGGTGGAAACAGGTAAAAAAGTCAGCCGGTTCCGCCCGGGAGATAAAGTAGTCAGTCCCTTTACCACGGCCTGCGGGTCCTGCTTTTATTGCCTGCAGGGACTGAGTGCGCGCTGCATCCACAACCAGATCTATGGCTGGGTGCAAAGCGGGGCGGGTTTGCAGGGCGCCCAGGCGGAATATGTGAGGGTTCCCCTGGCGGATTCGACCCTGATCAATTACGAAGAATATGACTTAAGCAGTGAACTTGCCCTGCTTGGCGGAGATGTATTCAGTACCGGCTATTTTGGGGCCAGCCTGGCGGAAGTGAAAAAAGGCGGCTCGGTGGTGGTGATCGGATGTGGTCCGGTTGGCCTGATGGCGGTATTCAGCGCCCTGTTGTTGGGGGCAGGCAAGGTCTTGGCCGTGGATACCATCGACCGCCGTCTCCGGCTGGCCGGTAAAATGGGAGCCATCGCCCTGGAAGCCGGCAATTCTCTGCGGGAAGCGGTTCATGATTATACCGGGGGCAGGGGAGCGGATGCCGTGATCGAAGCCGTAGGGAGCGCATCTGCCCAAAGCCTTGCTTTTGAATTGGTTAGACCAGGCGGAATCATCGCGACGATCGGGGTGCATACCGTCGACCATTTTACGTTTACACCAGCCGACGTATACAATAAGAACATCACTTATAAAAGTGGCCGCTGTCCGGCCCGCTCCCTGATGCCCACCACCTTGCCCCTGATCGAAGCCAATGGTCCAATACTTTCAGAGATCATTACCCACCGCATGAGCCTGAAGGAGGGAGTGCGTGCTTATGAGATTTTTGACCAGAAAAGGGACGGTTGTATTAAGGTGATCCTCCACACGGAGGGCTGAGGGTTCTTTGTTAAATTTCAAGCCACCCAGGCTAAAAGCCAAATGGTTCCGTTGCAATGGTATCCCTGCAGTTAAAGATGCGGGTCCAGCGTTGCCCATGGGAGCGGTGTTCCCGCATCAACTTTTGACTTCCGCGAGGTTGGGAGATTTTTTGAATTTTGGGGGTTTCCCTTTCAGAGGATTATTGTAAAAATGCAGGGTCATGAGTTTTGGCAAGTTGCTGAATTCCGGAATTTTGCCTGTCAGTTGATTGTCATTAAGCTGAAGGGTCAGCAGGCGTGGTATTTTGACAAAATTGGGAATGACCCCGGTCAGCTGGTTATGCGCCAGGTTGAGGTTTTCCAAAAGAGGTAAGCGATTAAAATTAGGAATGGCCCCGCTGAGTTTATTGTTGCTCAGATCTATTGCCCGGAGTTCGGGCATCCCTTTAAAATCAGGGACCGCTCCGCGAAGGTTGTTGTTTTGCAGCCACAAGGTCCGCAATTTGGGCATATTATAGTCTTTCAGTTCTCCGTCGAATCGGTTGTCCTGGAGCATCAGCTCTGAGAGGTTCACCGAGACAGGTAAAGCCGGCAGGGGGCCTGCAAGCTGATTGCCGGATAAATTGAGGGTTTCCAGTTTGCTGTGGATCGCGAAGGAGGGCGCCTGATCACTAAGGGCATTATCGGAAAGGTCCAGGTTTTGCAGATGAACATGCTGGGCCCAATCCGGAATTTTTCCTGAAATTTTTGTGCCGGATATCCTGAGGGACCGCAGCAAGGGAATTTTTTCAAAAGCAGGGAGCTTGCCTTCCAGGTTGGTGCCCGTGATATCAAGGGTATGCAGTTTGGGAAGTTTTCCGAAATCCGGCAAGGTCCCTGAAAAATTCCCGCTGAGATAAAGTTCTTCCAGGACTGGGGTTTTATCCAGATCGGGGATCGTCCCGGTGACCTGGCTGGAAGAGATGTCCAGGTATTCCAGTTCGGGCAGTTTATCAAATTTTGGTATGCCGCCGGTCAGGAGATCGGATTTGAGGATCAGATACTTGAGGTTGGCCAGGTTGTTGAAATTGGGAATGATTCCCTGCACACCGGGCTCGTCGATCATCAGTTGATAAAGTCCGGGCAGGACCGGATTGGGAAGGGTTCCTTTGAGGTTGTTGTTGGACAGGATGATTTCCAGGACGCAACCGGACTTGGAGGTGGTTACTCCGTGCCAGGTGCTGACGGGTTGGGCAAGGTCCCATTTGTTGTACCAGTCCGGGCCTCCGAGGGCGTTGTAGAATTTGACGAGTTCGAGGGAATCGGTTTTTCTTGAACATCGGGCAACCGGCGGTGGGCTGGGTTTTTTAACGGGTTTGGTCCGTCTTGGGGGAGGATTTTTAAGTTTTATCTGGGCCTGCAACTCATTCAGTTCCGGCATGCTGATAAAAAAAGTACAGGCTAAGAATATTTTAAAGAATCTGGTCAACATCATTTGGATTTGATGGGATAAAAGACGGGGTTCAGCTTTTAATGGTTTTTTTATAGATCTGGTTCACTTTTTTCTGAATATCGGTGATCCGTTCATCGGCCAGCCGGTCCAGGGCCAGTTTCGGGTCCCCGAAACCAAGGTGTGCCTTGTATTGCCAGATTTCGCCGATTTGGCCAAAGGGGACGGTATAGGCCTCATAAGCCGGGTTGTCCGAGGTCAACTGGATCTCTTTTTTTTCTTTCAGGACTTTCAGGCGCTTGAATACCACGCCCTCCGTCTTGTGAATCAGGATGTAAAGATGGTCATTTTTGATTTCATTTATTTTTTCCACGTATTGGCCGATGACGAGGGAACCGCTTTCGATGGGAAGCATGGAATCTCCCCGGATCTCGAAAGCCCGATAGCTGCCCTGGGGTAGTTTCGGAATATACATCCGGGGAAGCTGGCGGAGGTATTGCGGATCCTGGAAGGCCTCCAGGTACCCGGCTTCCGCTTTGGTATCCACCAGTTCGATATTCTGGCGGTTTTGGCTGTCCACGGTGATCGCCAGGATTTTAAGGTCGCGGTCCGCGAGACGGGAGGGATCGATCTGGTCCATTTTATGCAGGAGCAGGTCATCCAGTCCAACATTGAAGTAGCGGGCTATTTTGGCAAGCATGTCCACGCTGGGCTCGGTATGATTCCTTTCATAATCGCCCAGGGTGGTGCGTGGGAGGCCCAGGTCAATGGCGGCCTGCTGTTGCGAAATTTTTTTGATTTCCCTCAGGTATTTCAGGTTGTCACCCAGCATGATTCCGGATTTTTCGACAAAGTTAGGGATAATTTTTCGACTGTATTTGCCCGGCCCCAAGTAGGTAAAGGTGTTGCAAGGAATGGGATGCCATGATGACAGGCACCCACCCATTGGTTGAATAGGAATGATGTGACTTTATTTAAGTATAAACGTAATCCTTGTATTGATCTGGATTTCTATTTTTTCAAATTCTATTGTTGGCATTTCTTTGGAGGCCGCTGCCCTTTTTGAATAACCCGTAACCACAATTTCGCTAAGCACCCTTCCATCGAGACCTGGGCCTTGTCCCCGCTCCTCTACAATGTGAATGGCAGTTCCGATTTTCTGATTTAAGGGGATGGTCAAAGCCAGAGCCCTTTCCAAACCGTTTTCGACCGATTTTGACCGCATCCGGTTTTTGATTTTTTCCAAGTCCGAATGGTCGACCTGGTCGATGGATGCATTGGAAATGCCCAGTTCTTCCAAACTTGAAAATACTTTGCCGGCAAGGTTGGCATCGGCCACCTTAAGAATGTAGTCTTTTGATTTCAAGATGTCCTTTTTACGGAATAGATAGGTCTTGTAGTTGCTTGCCATATCCCGCGTACTCAGGTTTTTTTCAACTTCTATTCCCAAGGCAAACAAGGCATTTACCATTTTGAGCTCAAGATCTTCCAGTGCAATTTTGTCTTTGGTGTCTTTTTCACCTAAAACAATTTTTATAAATATTTCATTCGGCGTCACCAAGGTGTCCGCACTGCCTGATACCTCCAGATAGGGCTGGTCAATAAAATTTTTTGTTTGCGCATTTCCAATGAAGAAGGGTAAGGCCAACAGCAAGGTATTTGTGAGTTTTTTCATATTGTTGGGTGTTTAAGGAATTTGGACATTTAAAGATATAACGATGGAAGGCTTTGTCCGCGTAACGAAACTTGTATATAAATTTAAATACATTCACCCTGGGCGGCTGTCACCGCAGATTTTATCCCTGCCCAAAAGCCCTTCATGCGCATGACCTTACCATTGTTTTATTATAATCTTCCGGTTTTCTGCTTAACAGTATCCTGATCTTGTTTACAATGGCTATATCCTATAGAACGGCATCCTTACAGTATTCAAAATCCGAAGAAATAGCCAGGCCGTCCAACACCCTTGGTTTCCACCCGCATTCTCCCTATTTTTATCATTCACTAAAAACAAAAACTGCATCATGGATCGTCGAAAATTTGTAAAGTCCACCGCTGCCCTGGGCGGAGCCAGCCTGCTGCTGGACCATCCTCTCCAGGCCATGGTTCACCACAGCGTGGCCGATGAAATCAAAATAGCCGTTGTGGGCTGCGGGGGCAGGGGTACCGGCGCCGCAATCCAGGCCCTGAGCACCAAACAAAATGTAAAGCTGGTCGCCATGGCCGATGCTTTCGCCGACCGCATCGAGGAAAGCGTGAAAGCCATTCATAAGGAAATGGAAGAATCCGGCATCCCCAAATCAAAATTTGCCGTCGCCGAAGAAAACAAATTCACCGGCTTTGAAGCTTATAAAAAGGCCATCCCCGTGGCCGATGTGGTGATCCTGGCCACCCCTCCGGGATTCCGTCCCATCCATTTTGCGGAAGCCATCGCCAAAAACAAACAAGTCTTCATGGAGAAGCCGGTCGCCACCGATGCCGTGGGCGTCCGGAGCGTCCTGGAAACCGCCGAAAAGGCCAAGGCAAAAAAACTGAATGTGGTCGTCGGCCTCCAGAGGCACTACCAGAAAGTTTATCAAAGATGGGTGGAGGCCCTGCAGGAAGGCGCCATCGGCGAGATCACTGCGTCGAGAGTTTACTGGAATGATGCGGGGGTATGGGTTAAAGAACGCAAGCCGGGCATGACGGAAATGGAGTACCAGATGCGCAACTGGTATTATTTCAATTGGCTGTGCGGAGACCACATCTGTGAACAGCATATCCACAACTTAGATGTGGGCAACTGGGTAAAAGGAGGCCATCCCGTCTCGGCCAAAGGCATGGGCGGCCGCCAGACCCGCACCGGCAAGGAATTCGGGGAGATCTACGATCATTTCACCATTGAATATGAATATGCCGACGGGTCGCGGATGTATAGCCAATGCCGCCATACGAAAGGTTGCCTCAACGCCGTCACGGAACAGTTTGACGGGACTGCCGGCGTGGCCCCAAGACCCGGCCTCATCCAGACCCGCAAAGGGTATGTGCTCTTGAAACACGACGATAAAAATGATGCTAATCCTTACCAGGTGGAGCACGATGTCCTCTTTGAGGCAATTGCCAAAAATGAGTACAAATTTGCCGATGCGGAGAACGGAGCCATGGCCACCCTTACGGCCATCATGGGCAGGATGGCGGCTTACAGCGGCCAGCTGATTGAATGGGACAAAGCGCTGCATTCCAACATCAACCTGCAACCGGACGCCTACACCTGGGATGCCAAACCCAAGTCCTTGCCGGATAAAGACGGATTTTACGAGATCCCGATGCCGGGGAAATCGATTGTTATTTAAATAAAGGAGAAAGGGAGGAAGGGAGAAAAGGAGGAAGGGAACGCTCTCCTTCCCGATGTTCCGATGCACACCAGGGACCCCTAAGAGTGGGTCTCAATATTATCTTTCCGAATTAAGATGGGATTTGTACATCTGTTGATTCCGCTCAGTTTGAGCTTTTCCGTCACGGCACAAATGGGGCGTTGGGAATTCCATTCGCCCAAAATGGGCACTGAATTCAATATGATCGTTTATGGTCAGGATTCCGTCAAAGTGGCAAGGGCGGTAAGCCTTGCCTGGCAGAGGATTGACCAGGTCAATGAGGTCTTCAGCGATTACAGTTCCACCAGCGAATTACACCGGATTCATGCAAATGCGAGGGAGAAGCATTACCCGGTCAGCGCAGAGTTTGAAAAACTCCTTCGCCTGAGCTTGCGGTATTGCCGTCTGAGCCGGGGCGCATTTGACATCTCTATCGGCTCATTATCCAGGCTTTGGCGGAGGGCCATAAAAATGGATGAATTTCCTGAGGCTGAGAAAATCAGGGAAGCCCTGAACCATACCGGGTACCGGAAAATAAAATTAAAAGATTCAGGCATCCGCATTCCGGCCGGGTTCTACCTTGATTTTGGCGCCATTGCCAAGGGTTATGCGGTGGACGAGGCATACAAGGTTCTCGAGGAAAATCAACTGCCCATCGCCCTGTTGGATGGTGGGGGAGATATTTATGCCGGACCCGCCCCACCCGGGACGCGGGGCTGGACGGTCAGCCTGCAGGTAAAGAAACCGGATAATCGTATTGAAGACAGTACCATCCTGGTCGCCTCAATGGCCATTGTGACCTCGGGGGATGCCTATAAATTTATCGAACATGAGGGGAAACGGTATTCCCATATCATCGACCCCCGCACCGGCTACGGCGTCCCCGGTCCGCATTGGACCACCGTGATCGCTTCTTCAGCAACGCATGCGGATGCACTGGCTACTGTCATGAGCCTCTTGTCCGGTAAAGAGCTTAAAAAATTCGGGAGAAAATGGAAAAAGCGTTTTGGGACGCAGGGGGAATACTGGGTAATGAAGTTCGGAAGTTAGTAAGTTGGCAAGTTAGTAAGTTAGTAAGTTGGCGTGCTATTTCGCTTCCGGAGGTATGATTTTCAAACTGATATCCAGTTGTCCTGCAGAGTGGGTCAAGGCGCCCACCGAAATATACTGCACCCCGGTCTGCGCTATTTTCCTCACGTTCAGCAGGGTGACTCCCCCGGACGCTTCCGTTTCAAACTGGTTATTGACAATGGCCACGGCCTCCTTGAGCAGGGGCAACTGAAAATTGTCAAACATGATCCGGTTTACTCCCCCTACGCGGACAATCTCATAAACCTCCACCAGGTTGCGGGCTTCGATGGTGATCTTTCTTTTGAGTTTTTTCTTTTTGAGGTATTCTTTCACCTGCCGGATGGCCAGTTCAATGGAACCGCAGGCATCGATGTGGTTGTCCTTGAGCATGATCCAATCATAGAGGCCGCTGCGGTAATTGTGGCAGCCGCCGCATTTGACCGCGTATTTTTCGAGGAAGCGGTTGAGCGGAGTGGTTTTTCGTGTATCCAGGATCTTGACCGGCAATCCTTCCACTTCAGCGGCAAAACGGTCCGCCATGGTGGCAATCCCGCTCAGGCGCTGCAGGGTATTCAGGATCAGCCGTTCCGCCATGAGCAATTTACGGGTATTGGCCTGTACCTCGAAAGCGATATCGCCGTAAACCACGGGCTGGCCATCTTTCAGAAATGCTTTGAACCGGGAAGCCGGATCGATGATCTTAAAGGCCTTGCGTGCAAATTCAATGCCTGCCACCACGCCGTCGTCCTTAATGATGCAACGGGCCCTGGATACCGACTTGGCGGGAATACAGGCATTGGAGGTATGATCTCCTTCCCCCACATCTTCTTTTAAGCCCAGTTTTACAAATGATTCGATTTGCGCTTGATCCATACCTCTGTTTTAAAATACAAAGCCCAGCCGGAGACTCAGGCTGTGAATAAACGTTTTTGAATTTTCCGGCAAGCGGGTGTAGATATCGTGGTTTGGATCACCCTGGTTTCCCTGGGATACGATCCGGGTCTTGAATCCATGGTTGCGGGTGAGATCGGAGAGGTACCATTGATAACAGATACCGGCAGAAAGCCAGGTGTTCCTTCCGATCCTTCTTTCCTGGCCCAAACCCCCTCCAATGGAAAAGGATATTTTTTGCAAATCGGGCAGAATGTTTTCTCCCCCGGTCAACAAGCCATCTTTGTGTATGGCGCCCCGCGCCTTGAGTAATTTATGAATACCCATCTTCAGTGGCTCAAGATAATAGTTTTTCTCTTCGTGCCTTTCCAGGCGGTATTTCAGGCCCAGGCCGGCCTCCCAGAATTGAACCTGGTAGGTGAGGCGGCTGTTATCCGGCACCGGCTTTTGTCCCAGGTTATAGTTCGGTGCTTTAAGTTCTGATTCCAGCCAGAAATTGCCTCCGGTTTGATAGAGCAGGGACCCTCCCTGGTTGATGGAAAGGTTGGTAGACGCTACAAGGGCCCATCGGGTGTGAAAAAGGTATTCGCCGGAAACGCCCATCCTGAGGCCAAGATTATTACCCCTGGTTTTTATTTCCTTATCCGTGGAAGACATCCAGGTCATCACCGGTTCGGAATACAGTCCCAGTTTGAGAGATTGGGCATGCCCGGAGAATGGAAGGAATCCCCAGGCAGCCAGGGTGATCAAACATAGAATCCGGTTCCGGTTCATTTCAGCGGGCGCAAATATCCACTTTTGATTTGATTTTCGCTTTAATATCCATTTCAGGCCCCGGCTGAGCACATTCCCCGCTTGTCGTTCACACATATCATTATAACGTGTGTTTTCGTTAATTGCCTGAGAAGACCATAGTTAAATAGATTAATTAATTTCGCCGCCATAAGTCCCGCGCCCCGACATGAGAAACTTCCTGATCCTCCTCCCCAGCCTTCTTTTATTTCAGTGCCGTTCCGGGCAAAGCCCCAAAACGCCCCCCGTTGAAGTGAAGGTTGAAGACGCATTCCTCCGGTTTATTGGAGCGCCGGAGGACCAGGTCTCCCACCGCCTGGATTCGATCCTCAACCTCGATCGGTCATTTACCAAACTTTTCAATGGGGTCATTCTTGGAGCGACGGACAGCGTGATCTCGCGCGACCGGGTCCTCGCATGGTTTACGGACACTTCGCGATCAAGGCTTAAGGACCGCTGCATGCAGGTCATGGAGTCCATGGACTGGCAAAACAGCCTGGGACCGACCTTTGCAAGATACCGGCAGGCCTTTCCTGAAAGGACAGTCCCGGTGATCCATATCCTGATCACCGATTTTAATTACGGGCTATTCTTATTCAGGGACGACCTGGGAAAGGACGCTGTGGGAGTGGGCATGGAAATGTTTCTCGATGATACCCCGTTATACGATCAGCTTTCTCAGCAAAATCCAAATTTTTCCACTTACCTCAACAGGACCTTCAACCTGAGACACCTACCTTCCAAACTGATACATATCCTGCTTGCCGACCTGATCCCGGAGCCTCCCGGCAACCGATTGCTGGACCACATCGTCCGGGAAGGGAAAATTCTCTATATCACCAGGGCCCTGATGCCCGGTATTGCCGATACCATCCTGCATGAATATACCGACGAACAGATGCGTTGGGTGAATGAAAATGAATGGGACATCTGGCGCTTCCTCCTGAGTGAAAAACTGCTCTACCAATCCGTGGGAAAAGATATCGTAAATCTGGTGCAGCCTGCGCCGCATAGCCAGGGCATGCCCCCGGAAGCCCCGGGCCGCGCGGTCAATGTGCTGGGCCTCAAAATCATTGAGGCTTTTATGAAGCGGGAAAACCTCAGCCTCTCCGAACTGGCCGGGAAGGTCGACGCGGATGAAATCCTGCAAAAAGCCCGGTACCGCCCGGGCTAAGAGCCGAATGGAACGGAATTTGTATATTACAAAAAAATTTAATTTGTATGGCCGGAAAAAGAGCGATCCCCCTGGTGGATCTTACCCAGTTTACCAAAGGGGATGAGGCAGCGCGCAAATCCTTCATCCGGAAACTTGCAAAAGCCTTTCGTGAAATCGGTTTTGTAGGGGTCATCAATCATGGGATCCCCAAAACCCTGGTCAAGAAGTTTTATGACGAATCCAACGCATTTTTTAACCTGCCCCTGGAAAAGAAGCTGAAATATGAATTAAAAGGCCTTGCAGGTCAGCGGGGGTACACCTCTTTTGGAAAGGAACATGCCAAACAATCTAAAGTCGCCGACCTTAAGGAATTTTTCCAGATAGGCCAGGAGGTGGCCGGCAAAGGGGCTATCCGTAAAGAATATCCCAGGAATGTGTATGTCCGGGAACGTCCGCAATTCCTTGCAACCGGACTCAGGTTGTACAAGTCCTTTGAAAAATCCGGAGCCCAGTTGTTGAAAGCGATTGCAATCCACCTCGACCTGGGTGAAAAATATTTTGATGCCTGGATCAAAAACGGGAACAGCATCCTCCGGGCCATCTATTATCCTCCGATCACCTCTGAACCCAAATCGGCGATCCGGGCAGAGCAACACGAAGACATCAACCTGATCACCCTCCTCGTCGGCGCTTCGGCAGGCGGCCTCCAGGTGCTCAACCTTGACGATGAATGGCTGGACGTATTGCCTCAACAGGATGAAATCGTGATCAATGTCGGGGACATGCTTCAGCGGCTCACCAACAATTACCTGAAATCCACCACCCACCGGGTGATCAATCCGCCCAGGTCGGAATGGCACAAACCCAGGCTGTCCATCCCGTTTTTCCTTCATCCCCGGAGCGAAATGGACCTGACCTGTCTGCCCTTTACCGTCACCAGGACCCATCCGCTCCACTATCCGCCCATTACCGCTGGGGAATACCTGGCGGAAAGGTTGAGGGAGATCGGGCTTAAAAAGTAACCAGGGACCGGTTTGGCTGAAATATAAGCTTTGGTTAAAGACTTCCCACTGCGCTTAAATTCTCCGTATATTTGTCTCAAATTGCAACAATAATGAACTCATTTTTATTATTATCAATGCCCGGCGGAGGTGAATGGATTCTGATCTTCGTAGTGGTTCTATTGCTCTTTGGTGGCAAAAAAATTCCGGAGTTGATGAAAGGCCTGGGCAAAGGAATCAGGGAATTCAACAATGCGCGTAATTCCATAGAGGAAGAAATCCAGGAAGGAATGCGCGAAGTGGAAAAGAAAAAAGTAAACGAACCCAAATAAATTCCAGTCGGGGATTTTAAATAAAATACCCTGGGGCCATGCTCCGGGGTTTCTTTTTATAAGCTGTAACTTTTAAATTTTGCAAGCGTCCTTTCAATCAAAGACCCATCACATGAGATTCTTGTTTCTGCTGTTCATCGGGCTGAGTCCCTGGCTTGCCCAGGGCCAGAAATTCGGCCATATCAATTCCGCCGAGATCCTCAGCAAGGTGCCAGAAATTGCCCAGGCGGATACCATCCTAAGGCAATACCAGGATACCCTGGTGGCCGCTGGAGATTCCCTGGTCAGGATTTTTCAAAAACACGTTGCGGAATACCAGGCAGAGTCCCAGAAAGGAAACCTGGCGCCCATTGCCGCGCAAAAAAAGGAGGAAGACCTTGCCAAAGAGCAGGAAGTGCTGAGGAATTATGAAAATGAGATCAAACAACGCCTCGTCCTGCGTAGGGAAGCCCTCTATAAGCCGATCCTGGACAAAATCGATCAGGTCGTGACCCGTATTGGAAAAGAAAATAAATACACCATGATCTTTGACTCTTCCCAACCCGGGTACCTGTACCTGGCGGAGAGCGATAATCTCGGGCCCCAGGTACTGAAAGAACTGGGCCTCCAGTAGCCGTGCAGGATAAAATAAACCGGGGGAAGTATTTCTTCCCACCGGTTCTATTGGGGTTTATTTAAAACGATGGTCCTTTGGCCCGGATCAGGTTTCCATTACATTTTGACCAGGGACTGATCTCCGTCCATACCTCTGAATAAGATGACCTTTCCGTCTTTAAACTTGAAATGATGGGTGTAATGGGATTCATATCTTTTTCCCGAAGGGAGGTGGGTGTATTTTGCTTTCACCCGGCAGTACACATTGTCCCCGCTGGCTACAAAATCATAAGGTTCGAATACCTCGTATTTGAATTTTTCATTCAGTTCTTTGAAGAATTGGGCGACTTCCTTTTTCCCTTTGTACCAACGGGTGCCGTAATCAAAAACCCGGTCATCAATCTCAAACATCAGGTCGGGATCCGAACCGGAGAGAATGCCATTGACATCCCCGCTTCCGAATTTTTTATAAATATCCATGACCGCCTGGGCATTGGAATTGCCTAAAAAACCATATCCAATCTGTTCGAAAATGAGGTTGGGGTTGCTCACGGCGTGAGACAGGGCCTTTCCGGCGCCATCCATTTCGATGACATCGACATCGGTGAATTCCACTTTCTTGCCGGTCGGCGGAAGCATGCCCATCACGGAACCGGTATTGGTACCGGTCAGTTTGACAATGGTGTAATACTTGTTGCCCTCGTTCACCGTCTGGATTACGGTAAACTTCATGTCCGGAAAGGCCTTCATGAAGGCTTCGTAAGCAGGTTGTATGTTTTCCCTCCCTTTGACCGGCATGGGCGCCGCCGTATAATCCGTAAATTCGGGGGAAACCATTGTAAAGAAGAGGTCAAAATTGCGCATATTCAATGCCTCATAGGCCGCCCGGATAAGGGCTTTGTTTTGCTCCATGACTTTTGGTTTCTGGGCGGACAAAGCAGAAGCGGTGAAGACCAGGAACCACAGCGTGGTTTTTGCGATTGTAATTTTCATGTGGGGTTTAGTTTTTGTTGAATAATTTCCACAAAACTAAATTCCGGGACTGTCCGGAATCCAGTCCAGGGATTATTCAATTATTGTTCAAAAAAGGAGAAAAACGGCGGCTCAGCAGGAAGATATCTTTTGCACCCGTTCGCTGTGGCGGCCCCCTTCAAAGCCTGTTTGAAGGAAGATCTCCACCATTCGAACCGCTTCTTCCGCTGAAATAAATCGCCCGGGAAGGGCAATGATGTTGGCATCGTTGTGCAGGCGGGCAAGCCTGGCGATATCCTCCGTCCAGCACAGGGCGGCGCGGATGCCCTGGTGTTTGTTGGCGGTCATGGCCACCCCGTTCCCGCTCCCGCAAACCAGGATTCCAAAATTGGCCGCTCCCTGTTCAACGGCCTCTGCCACCGGGTGGGCGAAATCAGGGTAATCCACCCGTTCCGGGCTATACGTGCCATAGTCCATACAGGCGATATTTTGTTCCTGCAGGCTTTTAAGGATGGCCTGTTTTACTTCAAATCCGGCATGATCCGCTCCGAGGGCAATGGTCATTGGTCTGGCGCTTGTTTATGCAAATATCGGTTCTCCGGGCTTATTATTTATAATTTAAGGTTCCCCAAAACACCGCAACCCGGTAGAAGGTCCGCACCTCGCAAGTAAAGGACCTTAATATTTTGCAAACTCGTCTTAGCTTGCACGATCATTGCCAATCACCACATCATGAAACCTGCCATATTCCTTCTGACTTTGTGTTTATGTGTCGCCTGCAAACCGGAATTGCCTGCTGACCTCATCTTGGTGGGCGGTAATATTTACACCGGTGACCGGAAAAATCCAAAGGCCAGCGCCCTGGCCGTCCGGGAAGGCAAGCTGATCTACGTCGGAGATGAAGCCGGTGCGAAAAAATTCGAAGGGCCGTCCACGGAGCGGGTCAATGCCGGCGGAAAATTCGTAATGCCCGGCTTCATCGAGGGGCATGGGCATTTTGCCGGACTCGGAGGCAGTTTGATCAACCTTAATTTTATTAAAACCAAAAGCTGGGATGAAATTGTCGCTATGGTTGCGGACAAGGTGAAGACGGCGAAACCGGGGGAATGGATCATCGGAAGGGGTTGGCACCAGGAAAAATGGACCCAGCCGCTTTTCGCTAGTGTTCACGGCTATCCGATGCACGACGCACTCTCAGCGGTATCACCCGAAAATCCGGTCCTCCTGGGGCATGCCAGCGGCCACGGTTCATTTGCCAATAAAAAAGCCATGGAGCTGGCTGGGATCACCCGGGAAACCCCCAACCCCAGCGGCGGGACCATTGTTCGGGATGCCCAGGGAGATGCCATTGGCATGTTTGAAGAAAGGGCCCAGGGCATTATATACCAGGCTTACAATACCTACCTCAAGACGCAATCCCCGGAACAACTTGAAAAAATATGGCACGACGGCATTGAACTGGCCCAGGAAGAATGCCTGCGCAAAGGAGTTACCTCGTTTCAGGATGCGGGCAGCAGTTTCCAGGAAATGGAATGGTATAAAGCGCTCGCAGAACAAAACAAGCTCAAAATAAGGCTATGGGCCATGCTCCGGCAAAACAGCAGGGAATTGACCTCTGAGGCACTGCATACCTTTCCCTGGATCGGTCTGGGCAACGATCATTTTACCATGCGGGCGGTGAAGGCCGATGTGGACGGTGCCCTGGGCTCCTATGGGGCCTGGTTGCTTGCGCCTTATTCTGACCGTTCAGACCATTTTTACGGGCAGAATACCACCGAAGTCAGCGAGGTCGATGCGGTAGCCCGGATTTGTATTGAACATGGACTTCAGCTTTGTGTACACGCCATCGGGGACAGGGCCAACCGCGAAGTACTGGACCTGATGGAAAGACATTTCGAAGCGCATCCTGAAAATAAAGACCTGAGGTGGCGGATCGAACACGCCCAGCATCTGGATACGGCCGACATACCCAGGTTTGCTGAACTCGGGGTCATCGCTTCCATGCAGGGTATCCATTGCACCAGCGATGCCCCTTTTGTGGTAAAACGCCTGGGTGAATTCCGGGCCCGGACAGGGGCTTATGCCTGGAAAAGCCTCCTGCGGACCGGTGCGGTAGTCAGCAATGGGACCGATACGCCGGTCGAGGATGTGGATCCGCTCGCTTCCTTTTACGCTTCGGTGACCCGGACGCGTGCGGACAATGGCATGAGGTTTTTCTCCGAGCAAAAAATGGACCGTGAAGAAGCCCTTCATTCCTATACTCTCGCTGCGGCTTATGCCGCTTTTGAGGACCATACCAAAGGATCGCTGAGCCCCGGCAAATGGGCCGATTTTATTCTTCTGTCGGAGGACCTGGTTCGCTGCCCGGATGAAGCCATCCTGAAAACGGAAGTCCTCAAAACCTGGGTGGGTGGCAAATTATTATACTCAAAGGAATAAGAACATGTACCGTTGGATCTCTCTGGCCTGCCTGATCTGCACGGCCAACCCAATCGGGGCGCAGTCTTTGCTCCGGTTTAATGAAAATTCCTTTTACAAACCCCCGGAGAACCCGATCCTCCGGGCGGATTCCAATTTTGTATTTATGGATCCGGTCAAACAGCGCATGGTTCGATGGCAGCAGGCCGATGTATTCAACCCCGCGGCCATCGTCCGGGACGGCAAGGTTTATCTGCTGTACCGCTGTGAAGACAATCCGGTGGCCCACCTGGGCGGCCGGACCTCCAGGTTAGGACTGGCTGAAAGCACAGATGGCATTCATTTTACCAAATATCCCCAACCGGTGCTTTATCCCACGGACGATCCTTTCCGCGAATACGATGATCCGGGCGGCTGTGAGGATCCCCGGCTGGTACAAACCGAGGACGGCCTTTACGTAGTGGCTTATACTTCCTGGAATCAAAAGATCGCCAGGTTATCCATCGCTTTTTCCAGGGATTTGATCCATTGGGAGAAAAAGGGGCCGGCTTTTGCAAAAGCGTATAACGGCCAATTTCTCAATGCATGGAGTAAATCAGGATCCATGATTACCCGGATAAAACAAGGAAAACAGGTATTGGCGAAGATCAACGGCAAATACTGGATGTATTGGGGGGAACACCTGATCAATCTGGCCTGGTCTGAAAATTTACAGGATTGGTATCCAACCCTGGATGAAGGGGGTAAACTGAAAGCCGTCATTGAGCCCAGGAAGAATTTTTTTGACAGCCATCTTACCGAGTGCGGGCCTCCGGCGATCATGACTTCCAAGGGCATTACCCTCTTGTACAATGGCAAAAACCTGTCCGGGGAGGATGCGGATCCCTCTCTGCCGGGCAATACCTATTCTGTGGGACAAGTGATCTTCGACCCGGTCCGTCCTGATCTGATCTTGTACCGGTCGGCATCCCCTTTTCTCCAGCCTTCGCTCCCGCATGAAAAAACGGGGCAATATCAGGCAGGCACCACCTTTGCCGAAGGTTTGGTCTATTTTAAGAAAAAATGGTTCCTGTATTACGGTACGGCGGACTCTTATGTGGGTCTGGCCATTGCAAAAAAGAAATCGGTTCGGTAAGGGACCGGCTAGGGCTTACCCGTTTGATATCAGGACTCTTCGCCCTCACCGACCGGTTCGTCCCCCGTCCCGATACGGCTGTTGTTGAATCCTTCGTCGTCGTTAAATTCCACGGTGATCGGTTTTTCGTTGCGAAGCATGTCCAGGATATGGTCAAATTGCCATTGGTAATAATAAAAGGCATAACGCTTTTCTTCAAACCGCTGGGCTGGGTGGAGTTCGGCCTGGGGGTCGGTTTCGAACCAGACACTGCATTTTTCACCGGCGGCCCCCTTAATGATCAGATTGGTTTTTGACCCGTTTTTCCGGGAAGACCAGTGATAGAATACATAGGAATGGGCGATAAATGATTCACGCATGTGGAGAAGATTAATTGGACTAAAATTAAGGAAAAGTCAGGAAGAAATCAGGGTTCCTGGAGGGAGGGTTCATTGTAGACAGGGCCTCTCGGCCTCCGGAAAATAGTGAAAACCTTCCTTCAACTCAACCGATTAAGTTCTATTTTTGCAGGTCATGTCAGGAAAAAAGAGCCGGGATACGGCCGAAGAAGAGTACATAGAGGTGACCGGGGCGCGGGTCCACAACCTGAAAAACATCGACCTCCGGATTCCCAGAAATCAGTTGGTAGTCATTACGGGTCTCAGCGGGAGCGGAAAATCCTCCCTCGCATTCGATACGATCTACGCGGAAGGCCAAAGAAGGTATATGGAGACCTTTTCTTCCTATGCCCGGCAATTTATTGGCAATATGGAAAGGCCGGATGTGGAGCTGATCACCGGCCTGAGCCCGGTCATATCTATTGAACAAAAGACCAGCGGTTGGAATCCCCGGTCGACCGTAGGCACAATCACTGAAGTTTACGATTTGTTCCGACTCCTGTTTGCACGGATCGGAGAGGCTTACAGCTATGTCAGCGGGAAAAGGATGGTCAAATACAGCGAGGCCCAGGTCATCGACCATGTCCTGAATTCCTACCAGGATAAAAAAATCGTCCTCCTTGCACCGGTCATCCGGGGCAGAAAGGGCCATTACCGGGAAATCTTCGAGCAGGCACGAAAACAGGGCTATAGCAAGGTGAGGGTGGATGGACAGGTGACGGACCTGAGACCGGGCATGCAGGTCGACCGGTACAAGGTCCATGATATTGAGATCGTGATCGACCGCATCCAGGTGCAGCATGCCCGCCGGGACCGGATTGCATCCTCGGTCCAATTGGCTATGAAAATGGGCAATGGCCTCCTGATGGTGGAAGACGAAGAGGGCCAGGTGGTGCCATACAGCCAGAATCTTATGGACCCTGAAAACGGGATCTCCTACGAAGATCCCTCCCCCAATACCTTTTCCTTCAACTCCCCTTATGGAGCCTGCCCAAACTGCGATGGTCTGGGTAAGATGCACCAAGTGGACATGGAAAAAGTCATCCCCGATCCTAAGAAAAGCATCAATGAGACCGGCATAGCCCCTTTGGGCGAAGTCAGGGAAAATATGACCTTTCAGCAGCTCCGGGCGATCTCCAAACAATACGGGTTCACTTTCAGCACCCCGATTGAGAAAATTCCCAAAAGAGCCCTGGAGATCATCCTCCACGGGGGCGAGGAAGGATTTGAAGTGAAGCCCAACTATTCGCAAAACGAATTTGTGTACAACCTGGCCCGGGAAGGCCTGGTCAATATGCTGGTCCGCTGGCACCGGGACAGCACCAGTGAAAAAATCAGGCAGTGGGCCGAGGATTTTATGACCATCAGCCTTTGTCCCGAATGCCAGGGG
>JAKQHS010000011.1 GCA_029557915.1 Bacteroidota bacterium
GGGAACACCTCAAACCTTCCTTGCCCCTGTCCCCGTCGGGGAACCAAAGATTCCGGCAGTACTCTTAAACCTGAAAGTCTGCCCTGCCCTTACTTGAATAAGTACAGGGCGAGCAGAATAAAATCATGCACGATAGCCAAGGGTATGACTCCCCTTCAGGGGGCGGGGGAGGGAATACATCACGCCTTCTTCTGAGCATCTATAAACCTGCCCATTCCGCTCTGCCCTTACTTGAATATGCACAGGGCGAGCAGAATAAAATAAGTGCACGATTGCCAGGAGTATGACTCCCCTTCAGGGGACGGGGGCGGGAACACCTCAAACCTTCCTTGCCCCTGCCCCCGTCGGGGAACCAAAGATTCCTGCAGCACTCTTAAACCTGACAGTCCGCTCTGCCCTTACTTGAATATGCACAGGGCGAGCTGAATAAAACAAGTGTACGACAGCCAAGCGTACGACTCCCCTAAGGCCTGCCCGCCTAATGGCAATGTAATTTTAGCTGAGGTGGGGGACTGGGGTGAGAATATATTTCCAAACTTGCTTAACCTACCTCAATCTCTATATTTACATTCGTGCTCCCATGCTCCTGATTCAATTAACTCACTGCACCTTTTGTCTGGGTACTCAGACCATGCTCTCCGACTTCTCCTGGAGCCTGAAAGCGGGCCAGCAATGGCTCGTGGCCGGACCGAGCGGCTCCGGAAAATCTACTTTCTTCAAAGCCCTGCATGGTGAATTCAGATTAACCGGCGGCAGGTTTTTATTTAAGGGAGCGGAGGATATGGAAGCTTTCCAAAAACTGAAGCAGGCCACCGGCTTTGTTTTTTTCCAGGACAAGGCCCCCGACCCCAATCAATTCTATTATCAGCAACGGTACAACAGCCAGGATGCCGACGACACCCTGACCGTACGGGATTATCTATTTGACGGTAAACCAATGGAGGACAGGGAGCAGGAGGGATCCCTCCATATGTTTCATGTGGAAGACCAGCTGGACAAGGAACTCATTAAACTGTCCAATGGGGAAAACCGGAAAGTCCGGATTATCAAAGCCTTGCTTAAAAACCCCGAAATCCTTGTTCTGGACAGCCCTTATACCGGCCTGGATAAAGCCTCGCGGCTGGAACTCAACGATCTGATCGACCGGCTTGCCGGTGCCGGCATCCATGTCCTTTTGACCGCCCCACATGGTCAGGTCCCGGTGTCCATGACCCATGTCCTTCAACTGGAACAAAGTAAAATTACCTATGCCGGCACCCGGCAATCGTTTAACCGGCCGGGCAATCCTGCTCAAAAGACAAAAATCCAAATCCCTTTTCGCCCGCCGGAAAACAACGATTTTGATATTGCGGTCCGGTTAAATCGGGTCACGATCCGTTATGAAGAAACACTACTGCTCGACCGGATAAACCTTACCATCCGCCGAGGAGAAAAATGGTTGTTGACGGGGCCCAACGGAGCCGGCAAATCCCTGATCGCAAGCCTGATCTACGCGGACCATCCCCAGTCCTATTTGAACGACATCATCCTGTTTGACCATGCCCGCGGCCGGGGGGAAAGCATCTGGGACATCAAGGACCGGATTGGGTTCTTGTCTCCCGAATTTCATTTTTATCTTGACCAGGAACAAACAGCCCGTCAGGTCGCGGCCGGCGGTTTGCGGGACAATCCCTATGCGCCCAAAACGCTAACCCCGGACACCGAGTCCCTTATCAAAGACCTGTTCCGCTATTACCAAATGGAGGATTTTATCGATGCGCCCATGTATGCCCTCTCCACCGGTTTGCAGCGCCTGGTTTTATTCATCCGGGTGATCGTGAAGAATCCGGCCTTCCTGCTCCTGGACGAGCCCTTCCAGCATTTTGACCTAGGGATGATTGAAAAATCGAAAGATTTATTGGATGCCTTTTGCGAAGACCGGACCCTCCTGTTTATATCGCACGAGGACGCGGAAGTGCCCGGGATAGTGCGGAAAGGCAAAAAGATGGAATTGTCCCGGGGTACTGCGAAATGATTATCCCGGGATTCAACGGTTATCATTAAGTCGCAGAATCTCCGTAGCCGGTTCTCCTAAATTTTATCGGCAGGACCACTTTTCTTAGACAGCGGTCAGCTCCACCCTGGGTTTATCCTTTCACCGCCCGCTCACTTCCGGGTCGCCAAAAATTCCACCACGTCCCGCATCTCCCTCATGGTCATCTTATCGGTCATCACCGGCATGCTGGAGGGTATGTTTTTTCTTTCCCGGATACGTTCCGTGGCGATGCGCAGGGGTTCCGCATCGGAGGTGATGATTACCAGTTCCTTCTCATTTTCCTGGTCCAGTTTACCGTAAACTTCAGAACCGTCCTTCAAGGTGAGGACCACCACCCCGTATCCGGGGGCAAGTCTTGCGCTGGGATCGACCAGGGATTTCAAGATCTGTTCCCGCGTGAGTGTGGACCCGATCTTTGAAAGGTCGGGACCTACATTGCTGCCGGCGCCGTTGACCGTATGGCAACGGATGCACTGGCCGGTGGTGCTTTCATTAAAATAGCGGTAGCCTGCAAAGGGATTGCCCCCTTCCAGGGCTAAAGTGTATTCTCCCATGGGATCATTGCCGGAACGGACAGCTTTGAGTTTGTCCATTAAAACGGCCGAACCGCTTTGTTCTATGGCTTCTTTCAACTCCAGGCCCAGGGCGGCCGGTAATTTTTTTGCTTTGAGGTCCTCGATCAGTCCGGATAGAATGGATTCTGTTTTTGTGATGGGAAGTTTTCCGAGTACTCCCATCAGCCTTTGTTGCTCGCGCGGGCTCCCTTTGGATAAAAATTCATTCACCGTGCGCCCCAGCTCGGCCCCGGACAATTCGATCTTGTCCAGCATACCCAAAGCGGCCGCGCGGACTTTGGGCGAGGGATCCTTCATGCCTTTGGGGATCAGTTGGGCAAGTGTGGTGGCCTTTATTTGTTCCAGGGCATTGAGGGCGGCCACCCTCACATCCGCAGAATCGTTTTTGACGAATATGGATTCCAGGTCGGAAGCGTGTTCGGCGAGCTGGAGTTCGGCGATCATTTTCGAGGTGGCGATCAGGATATCAGGATCGGAAGACGATAAGAAATCTTTGAGTTTAGGTCCGATTTTTTGCCTGACCACCGTTTCCTCTCTTTTGATTTCGCCCCGGTACCGGCCATCCACCCGGTCCAATACACTGGGGTTGGCCCAGGTGCCAATAGTCGACATGGCTTCGGCCTTCAGGACATTGGAAATATCGGAGCGCTGGGCAAAAGCGATCAGCATATCCAGGTGCCGGTCTTCACCAACACGGAGACAGGCATTGATAGCCCTGCGAAGAAGCGGTTCGGATTTAAAGGCCGTTTGATTGACCATTTCAGCCAGGTCAGGCAGAGCAGCGGGGATGGATTCGTCATCATTGATGCCGCGGGCCGCTTCTGTGGCAACGTATTCATCCTGGTCTTTCAGATAGACCCTGATTTCGGGGCTTTTCAGTCTCCTGAGCGCCAGCACACCACCGATCCTCACCGCGCGGGAGGCATCCGAAGCCAGGGATGCGAGCCGGCTTGCATTGCCCAGGCGTGTGAGGGCCAGGACCGAGGCATGCCGTATATAAACATCTTCGTCTGCGTTGGTCCTGAGCAGCTCGATCAGGGCATCCTGCGCGAGCTGGTGTTTGATCCGGCCCAGGGACTGGGCGGCAAAAAACCGGATCCTTGGATTGGCATGTTTCAGGAATGGAATCATGGTTTCCCCGGCGCTTTCGATCCGCCGGTCTCCCAGCACTTTCAAAGCCTGGGCAATGATCTCTTCGTCCGGGTCGGTCAAAAGAGCGATGAGGTCTTGAGCATAGCCTTTATTTTTATCCAAAAGCTGGCCGATACCCCAAATGCCATGCACCCGTGCCAATTGACTTTCTTTCTGTGCAATCGCATTCTTGAACTGGGGGTATCCTTTTTTATCTCTTCGGGCGAGTTCAAACTGGGCTTTCAGACGTACCCGCATATCCGGGTATTTCAGCAAAGTTTCCAGACGGGCCTCATCCAGGGTGCCGTATTTAAGGCCGATCAGTTTCCGTGTTTCGGCTCTTTGCACTTTCAGATCGTTCTTGTCTTCGGCGACATCGATTTTCCAAACCCGTCCGTAGTTCTTGGTATTCCAGCCATTGACCCAGTCTGCCGCATAAAGTGCACCGTCGACGCCAAAGCGGATCCCGGTCGGAAGGAATCCGCTGACCATGTCAAGGTCGGTATCCAGGTCAAAAGAAGCCCCTTTGGGCTTGAGGCTGAATGCCCAGATATGGGAGGAGGCCGGGTTGCCCACGAATTCGACCAGGAAGAATTTTTTTAGCCATTCCGAGCCGAGGGCGGTACCCGGGTTGTAAACCATGCCGGTCGGGCCGTTGTGAAAATTCTGGATGGGAGGGATGATGTAAGCAGCCTGGCCTTCCCAGCGCGGGACCGAAAGCCTTTCGTCCATCCATACTTTATAGCCGTTGTTCTTCGGGTCGGTGTATTTGCCGTATTGCCAGTTGGACCGCCATCCGGCATCGGAGCCTTCCACGATGTGGACCAGTCGTTCCCGTTCCCCGCGATGGTCTCCGTCATTGTCGGACGAAATCAGGTTGCCATATTCATCAAATACAAATTCATGGGTATTTCTCAGACCGGAAGCATAGACTTCAAAATTGCTGCCGTCCGGGTTGCTGCGCAGGATCATGCCCTCATTGGGATGATGATATTTATTGCCCTGCACATCGGTGATGCTCGCGCCGATATCGCCGATATTCCAGTAGATCTTGCCGTCCGGCCCTTCGATCACGCCGGACATATTGTGCCCGCTGAAGCCGATGTGCACCGAATATCCGTGGGAGATCGAGGTTTTTTTGTCCATGACGCCGTCCCCGTTGGTGTCTTCCATATGCCAGAGGTCGGGCCCGATGGCGAGAAACATGTCCTTCTCTCTTACCAGGATGCCGCCCAGGATATCCGAAACCTCGTCATTAAAATCATTGATCACCCGGGTTGAAACCTCGGCCAGACCATCCTGGTCACGGTCTTCCAGCTTCCATACTTCTTCCTTTTCTACCGCAAGGTCCCTCCAGTCGTGAATGCTGTCCTGGTTGAGGTCGGTCAGCCATTTGTTTTCTTCGGATTTTTCCGGGGCAAAGGTTTCATGCAAGAACTTGCGCCGGTCTTCCACGGATTGTAAGGCAATGGAAGCCGTCATCCAATGGGGATATCCCCGGATGTCGAATTCCGAATTTTTCTGCCGGTTGGTCCGCGTAAGGTAAATATTCCCTTGGGCATCGATGTCCAT
>JAKQHS010000002.1 GCA_029557915.1 Bacteroidota bacterium
AAAGGTATAATAATAGCCGGTTAAATATAATGCGTCAAAGTAGTGTCCTAAAGGATTATTGGCTGGCAATCCTTCGGCAAAACGCTGACCCATAACCTTGACTACACCAGCCGGGAAAAAACTCGCGGCCAATGCAATACGACAAAATGCGGCAAACCCCTGAAACCATTTGTCTGACTTTGCTTCATAATATACTTCCTCAATCCGATTCATTTATTTGATGTTTAACCAAAACTTTAATTGACTTTCGGCTACTATTGAAGATTGCACTTAAACTCCTGTTTTTTTACGCCTGAACAGCAAGCTGAGTAGAAAATGAAGGAATAAAGCAATGGCACTCCAGTACATAGCAAATGCAAATATCAATACGGGGGGTGGAGCATCTGGATCTTTTCCTAAAAAAGACAGCGGCTTAATCAAAATATATTTGACGGGGTATAATATGGTTGCAAGCTTGTTTTTCCAGTTCATTGGTGATTCAGTTCCAGGAAACCATTCTCCATTTGCAGGAAAGAGTCGAACCTCAGGCCCTAAAACTGAATTGGTGATGAATTGAAAAGCAAACGCCAAAATGAGGAAACCCAGGACAAACTTTTTTCTCGAAATCTTCATAGGATTAACTTTAAAAGAAAAAAGAACTTTGAATTACAAAGTAAATTAATTATTTTTATTTTTCAAAGTAGTTAAAGGAAAAATTTTGGCTGTGGAATGGTGCCCTGAAAATGGCATGGTTTCAGGAAGTTCGAACGTACAACATCAGGATTGCCGCAACGCTGGCGGACAATTGGTAGTGGTACGATTAAATGCTATCCCGGGTTTGAGCGATTTTTTTGCTTTTTAGTTGTTAACTGGAACATCAGTTTTTCAAATCGGCATAAGTTGCCGGGCGGATTGTAATAAAATACAAGCCATGCGGAAAGCTTCGGACTGTTGGCGGTCAGTGGACAAATTACTTCTCCTAAACCATCAGCCTTTTCAAAAACTCCCGCACATCCCCCACCGTATCCAGGTGGAATTTTGCTTTGGAAGCGGCATGTCCCACTTTGATTGTGATGGCCTCGTCGGGCATCACTGAAAAAGTGTCCTCGTCGGTCCAGTCGTCGCCGATGGCCAGGTGTAAGTCTTCCGGGTTTTTGCTGATAAAGCGGAAAGCGGCAATGCCTTTGTTCACTTCAATATTCTTGACTTCCACCACCTTGTCCCCTTCCAGGACTTGCAGGCCCCGGGAGGAAGCCAGGTAACGGAGGTGGGACATTAGCTCGCGGGACCTCAGTTCCCCGAGCCCCACTTCCACCCCGCGGTAATGCCAGACCAGGCCGAAGTTTTTTTCTTCGATAAAGGACCCTGGGGTCCGGTCCACATGGGCGTCCATGATCTTTTTGATCTCGACCTTCCAATCCTTGCGCAGGTTTTCCTTGATGGACCATTCCCCGTTTTCCTTTTTGGTCCAGACTCCGTGTTCCGCGATGAGGGTGAATGGAAATTTTCCCATCCAGGCGTCCAGGGTCTGATGGGGACGGCCGCTGATGATGATTACATGGTTCCGGGAGTCTTTGGCCAGTCCTTCAAAGATCGACAGGAGTTCCTCATCAGGCTGGCAGGCGGCCGGATTGACGTTGAACCCCACAAGGGTACCGTCGTAATCGAGAAAAATAAACCTCCGGGGAGCTTTTTCGAACCGGGACAGGATCTCCGGGAGATCGGTCTCATCGATTTGTTTGGTGAGATAAGCCTGCTGTTCCTGCTTGATCTCGGCAAGGCCATCCATAAAAATCCGGACCCAGTGATGGATATTGTATTTTTTGAGGGAAACCTGCATTTTTTCAATCCGGCTTCTTTGTTCAGGCAAGGGCATGGTCAGGGCCTGGTACATGGCCTGGACAAATTCATTCTTGTTGAAAGGATTGATCAGGATGGCGTCCGACAATTCTTTGGCCGCGCCGGCCATCTCGGACAGGATCAATACTCCTTTTTTATCCAGTTTAGAAGCGATGAATTCCTTGGCCACCAGGTTCATTCCGTCCCTGAGCGGGGTGACCAATCCCACATCGGCGATCCGGTAATAAGCGGAAAGTTTTTGCATGGGGATCGAGCGGTAGAAATAATGCACCGGCGTCCATTTCATATTGCCGTGAGTCCCGTTGATCTTTCCTACCAGTTCGTCCACCGTCTCCTTAAGGTCTTTATACATGCCGACCTGGTCCCTCGAAGGCACTACGACCATGACCAGCGAGACCTTTTCCTTGAACTCGGGGTATCGGATCAAAAATTCATTAAAAGCCCTGAGCCGTTGAGGGATCCCCTTGGTATAATCGAGGCGGTCGATGCTCAGGATCAGCCTTTTCCCTCCCAGGGCGGTCCGGTACTCCACTTCCTGGCTGATGGTCTCCGGAGCTGCGGCGGAGTCGGCATAGCGTTCGTAATCGATGCCCATGGGGAAGGATTCCACTTTAATCCTCCGCTCCCCCCTTTGCACAAACTGTTCCTTGACACTGAAAGGCGTAAGACGGCTCACTGAACTTAAAAAATGCCTCATGTCGTCATAGGTGTGGAAGCCGATCAGGTCGGCCCCCAGCAAACCCATCAGCAGGGACTTGCGCCAGGGCAGCATCCGGAACATCTCAAAGGAGGGAAAAGGGATGTGGTTGAAATAACCGATCGCTATCCTGGGCAGTTTTTCTCTCAGCATTTGGGGAAGCAGGAGCAACTGGTAATCGTGGACCCAGATCGTATCCCCTTCTTCGGTATATTGGAGCACCGCATCGCAGAACTTCTGGTTTACCTTTTCATAGGACTCCCAGTAACTGTCCTCGTAGACGACCAATTGCGGGAAATAATGAAAATTGGGCCAGAGAACCTCATTGGAAAAACCCTCATAAAACAACCTGATTTCGTCGGCGGTGAGGAAAACCGGCCTCATGTTTTCTTTCGTCAATTCCCGGATTACATGATCCTGTTCGTCCACACTGTTCAGGAAATGACCGGGCCAGCCTATCCAGATATTATCGCCCTGTTTATACACCGATCCGAGGCCGGTGGCCAGTCCGCCTTCGCTGGCTTTAAACCTGATTTCACCACCCGGTAGGATTTCCATTTTGACAGGCAGCCTGTTGCTGATGATGATGGTTTTAGCCATAGAAAAAGATGCGTTTGAATTTGGATTTATTGGTTCGTGCCGGTCACAACCATTTCTTTCGCCTAAAATACAGCAAAAATAAAATAGCCACGGCCGCCATGACACCCAAGATCAAAAAATAACCCAGGCGCCAGCTCAGTTCTGGCATAAAATGGAAATTCATGCCATAGATGCCGGCGATAAACGTCAGCGGAATGAAGATGGTGGAGATGATGGTCAGGATCTTCATCACGTTGTTGAGGCGGTTGCTGGTCTCCGCCTGGTAAAGGTCATGGAGGGAATTGGCCATATCCTGGTAGGTTTCCGACATTTCCGCGATCTGGATGCTGTGGTCGGCCAGGTCCCGGAGGTAGATGTCGGTCTCCGGGAAAATCAGGGGGTTTTCCGAACGGATAAACCGGTTGATGACCTCCCGCATGGGATAGATGGATTTGCGGATCCGGATGACCTGGATCTTGATGTCGTGCAATTCCTTCTGGGAAATGATGGAATTTTCTTCGTGCAGCAATTCGTCCATGTCGGAAAGTTTTTTCTCGATCCGATCCAGGGCGTCGTAATAGTGGTCGATGGTGAAGTCGAGGATGCTGTAGGCGAGGTAATCGGTTTTCCGCTGCCTCAGCCTCCCCCTTTTCTGATGGATCCGGTCGCGGATGACTTTTAAAAAATCATCGGCATCTTCCTGGAAGGAGATCAGGAAATTTTTTCCAAAATAGAGAGTGATCTGTTCCTTGCTGAGCTCCCCGCTCTGGGCATCCATTTTCAGGGCGATCGCGGTGATGAAAATGGCATTCTGGTATTCATCCATTTTCGGCCTTTGTTCGATTTCCAGGATGTCCTCCAGGGCCAGGGCATGGATTTGAAATTTATGGCCTACCGCCTCGATGTATTTTGAATCGTGGACGCCGCGGATGTCGATCCAGTAATTAAAATCGTCTTCCGCGTCCAGGCGGACGAGGTTAAAATCGTCAAGCTCTTCATAAGACGAATCGTTGTATTTGATGCAGGTGGTGAAGGTCTTCACCGGAAATTTATCCCCCGTAAATACCGGGGTTCCGGGCGGCATACCGGTTTTTCGTTTATGGCGCGGCATGAGCAATGATAAGGAATTAAATCATAGCCCGGTTCACGGTCGTTAAAAAAAACAAAAACCCGTTAAACTCCATTAAAACCGCCCGGGGATCGGGATTGTCCCCTGCCCTGCCTGTACTTTTGAGGGGTAAACCTATTGATGTCCAAAATTGTTCTTTAATCCATGAAACCTACTGTTTTTAGCCAGTTCTTAATAGCCGTTTTGGCTGCGGCACTTGTATTTGGCGCCTTCCAGATGATCAAGGGGCCGTCCAAAAATGTGATCATTGAGCACGTGGACGGCACTCCCGCCAAAAACACCGTGTTTACCCTCAACGAAAACGGTGAGGCCGTTCCGCTCGATTTTACCGGGGTGGCCGAAAAATCACTCGGGGCGGTCGTGCACATTCTTTCGGTCAGCGGTACCTCAGGCAGGCCCAGCCAGGAAGACCTTCTCCGCGAATTCTTTGGCCAAAGGAGATCCCCCAGGGTCGGGAGCGGAAGCGGCGTCATCATCAATCCCGACGGGTATATCGTAACCAATAACCATGTGATCCAGGGAGCGGATGACCTGGAAGTCACCCTGCACGATAAAAGAACTTACAAAGCCACCCTGGTGGGCACGGATCCCCAAACCGATATTGCCGTGATCAAAATCGAAGAAAAGGGTTTACAATCCCTCCATTTCACCAATTCCGACCAGGTGAGGATCGGGCAATGGGTACTGGCCATAGGCAATCCTTTTAACCTGAACTCGACGGTGACGGCCGGTATTGTCAGCGCAAAAGGACGGAGCATCGAGATCTTTGACCGAAGCGTCGGGGGCATCGAATCCTTTATCCAGACAGATGCCGCCATCAACCCGGGAAACAGCGGCGGCGCCCTGATCGATCTCAATGGCAGCCTGATCGGCATCAATACGGCGATCGCCAGCCAAACCGGGACTTATTCCGGTTACGGTTTTGCCGTTCCCGCGAACCTGGCAAGCCGGGTGGTTTCCGACCTGATCCAGTATGGAAGCCCGCAGCGCGGTTATCTCGGGGTGCAGATCCAGAATGTCGATGGCAACCTGGCCAGACAACAAAATCTGAAGATCACGGAAGGCGCTTTCATCGCTTCGGTGATGGAAAACGGCGCGGCCCAGAAAGCAGGCCTCAAAGCCAACGACGTGGTGGTTTCCATCAATGATAAAAAGGTGACCAGCAGTTCCGACCTGATGGAAATCGTGGGCAGCCACCGGATTGGGGATAAACTCAAACTTAAAGTGAACCGGGACGGCAACCTCAAAGACTTTGAAGTGGAATTAAAAAACCAGGCAGGGACCACCGCGGCCGTGACGGCGCCAAAAGGCAACGGCTCCTTTGAGGAAGAGCTTGGCGCCTCCCTCTCCCCCATCGATGCGGCTACCGCCCAGCGCATGGGCATCCGGGGCGGCGTTCAGGTAAATAATATTGGCGACGGTTTGATTCGGGACAGCAATATCGAAGAAGGTTTTATCATCACCCGGGTCAACCGCCAGCCGGTCAGCCAGCCGGAGGAAGTCATCGCCTTCCTCCAAAACAATACTGACGGGGTCCTGATCGAGGGTTATTATCCCGGCCAGCCCGAAAAACAGTATTATGCCATAAGGCCAAAATGAGTTTTTAGATTTGAGTAAATATTTTTCTGGAATGGGTCGGCGTCCGCTGGCCCATTTTTTTTGGTGGATGGTCAGAGGTGGATGGTCAGAGGTGGATGGTGTTGGGTGGTTGCTCCTGGCGTCCTCGCCTGGAGCTATACAAGTTTCAGGCGGGGACGCCTGAAACAACAATTCCACAATTCCACAATTCCACAATTCTACAATACGCTATCTTGGTACCAAATCCAAAACCATGCAAACCCGATTGTCCCGCTTCTCCATCCTGGCCCTTCTCCTTACCTTGTGGGCCTGTAATCCTAAAACCAGCCAGATGCTGTATACCGTCAGTCCAGAAAGCAAACTCAAAGAATTGGGCATCGAATTGCCGGTGCCGGAGGCTCCTGTCGCCAATTATGTCAATGCCGTACGCACGGGCAACCTGCTGTACACCGCCGGAAAGGGGCCCAACCGGCCGGACGGCAGCCAGGTAAAAGGCAAGGTGGGCAAAGACCTCAGTATTGAAGAAGGATATGAAGCCGCCCGGCTCACTGCCATTCAACTGATCGCGGTGCTGAAACAAGAACTGGGCGACCTGTCGAAGGTAAAACGGGTGGTTAAAGTCCTCGGAATGGTCAATGCCGAAGGGGATTTTACCCAACAACCCGCCGTGATCAACGGCTGTTCCGACCTCCTAGTAAAGGTCTTTGGCGACCGGGGCAAACACGCCCGGAGCGCGGTAGGCATGGGGTCCCTGCCCGGCAATATCGCCGTAGAGATCGAACTCATCGTGGAAGTCCAGGACTAAACCTTTGCCTATATTTAAGGCAGGGAGGCTGACCAAATGCACTCCTTTTACACTTTATGGTATTGATAACCTTTTAAAGTGCTGCCATGAGGCCTTTTCTGATCGATATCCATGTCCACCCGGGTTTGAATCCCTATGGAAAAAGTTTTTCAACACTGCGAGGGTCCAACAGTATGGATCCCACCCAGGAAAACAGCATCTGGCGAAAGGACCACCCCAATGACCTCGAGCGGCTCCTGGAGCGCAGCCTGGGCCTGGTCAAATTTACTCAGAGCGACTTTCAAAGCCTCACCAACGGCCATGTTCATTGCATCTGCGCCTCCCTGTACTCCATCGAACAGGGACTGGTGAGGTTAAAAACCGGTTCGGGGTGGTTGACCGATACCCTCACCAATTTTATCTCGGGACTGGGTAAAGACCGGATCAATTTTCTGCAGTCCAACAAGGATTATTTCAGCGACCTGGAAGGGGAATACCGTTTTTACAATGAGCTCCACAACCGGACGGTGTGGATCAACGGCACCGCGAGGAAATATATCCTCCTTAAAAACTTTACCGAGCTGGAGACGGCCATAGCCTCTGAAGGCCATGCTGATGGTTTGCACACCATTTTCGTCATCCTTACCGTAGAGGGCATGCACAACCTGGATTCCAGGCTGGACCAGGCGGAAGGCGATGAAAATCTCTTCCTTGCCAATGTGGACAAACTCAAATCCTGGACCCATCCTCCCTTTTTTGTGACTTTCGCCCATCATTTTTACAATAAACTTTGCGGGCATGCCGAAAGCCTGGTCGATATGATCCAGGACCAGCTGACCCGGCAGGAATACCAGATGAACACCGGCTTCACACCACTTGGCTGGAAGGTCCTTGATAAACTGCTCGACACTGCCAATGGCCGGCGCATTTATATTGATATCAAACACATGAGCCGCCTGTCCCGCCGGCAATATTTCGAATACCTGCAAAATACCCGCAACGCGGAATGGGCAGCCGGAAAATTGCCGGTCATCGTAAGTCACGGCGCCTGCAATGGATTCAAAAGCGAATCGGAGAAGATACACAGCCCAGGTCTGGAGGACACCGGCCGCCACATGTATGTCAAAGACATCAACTTTTACGATGACGAAATCCTCCTGGTGGCCCGCAGCGGCGGCATTTTCGGACTGCAGCTGGATGAAAGAAGGATTGCCAACCGGAACTACAAACGCGGTTCCCGTCTCCGGAGCCTTTTTGCATCGAAGTTCAAAAGGCAACTGGCCAACAGCCGGATGGTATGGAACAATATCCAGCATATAGGCATGCTTCTTGACCAACACGACCTTCCCGCCTGGGACTGCATGACCATAGGCAGCGATTACGACGGCCTGATCGATTCGGTGAATTTATTCTGGTCCGCGGAAGACCTTCCCGCCCTGGCGAAATGCCTGGAGATCAAAGCGGAGGAATGGCTGTCCGGAGGGGGTTATGCTTTTAGAAATCCCTCCAACCGGATAGGGGCACAGGAGATCGTCGACAAGATTTTTTATTCCAATGCCATGGAATTTTTCAGGAAGTATTTTGATGGGACGGTGGAGATATAGATCAGCAGATATGCCAAATTTTGAAAATTTGGCATATCTGAATAATGCCTAATCCTGCTGGATATTTTGCGGCAGCATTGCCAGTAGCTACTCTACCAACCTATTCACCGTATAACAAATCAATTTATTCTCTAGACCCGTCCCTGCATCAGAAACCAAACCGGGGAGGGTGAGTTCATAAATATAACCGGCCTTGATTTCAGGCAATACTAAAACCAGTTTCTTCCGGTCGGAGGAAATATCGATCCGGTTCACCGGCACCGGTTGCACATCGAACTGGTCTGAACCATATTTCAAATGATATTCATAATAATAATGCCTCAGGCGGAACAGCGCCGAATTCAGAGAAACCGTATCGTGTATGGCTTGGGTAAAAGTTAATTCAAATCCATCCTTTTGCAAGCGCATCGCGTGGACTTCCATTGGAGCCCTCCCCGTGTACACCATGCGCTGGATCCCCAGGTCGCCCGCAAAACCATGCTGGGCATGGCCTACCCAAAGGCTGCCGTCCGGTGCAAAGGCCATGCGGTTGCTGCCCTTGATCAGCCCTTGTCCGTCCAGGAAAGGAATACAGGCACCCTGCAACTGGCCATCTATTTCTTCAAGCATCACCCTTAAAATGCGTTCCTGGTTCATCTCCCCTATAAAAAACTGGCCGGCGAAGGGGCCGAATTTCCCGGAGGTCCGGTCTATCACCGGCTGAGTGGGCGAAGCGGCCATGATCCCATGCGGAAACAGCACCGAACCCGGGGTCTTCATGGCCTCCAGTTCTCTGACAGGCAATTTGGAAGGGTCTCCCCGGCCCCACCCTTCTTTCCATAAAAGGCTGGCGGGATGACCGTAAAAATGCCCCTCTTTGACCTCGTATAAGACGCTGGTGCCCACCCAGTCCCCCTGGTTGTCCGTGGCAAACAAACGGTTGAGATCATCGATCACCAGGCCATTCGGCGAACGGAAGCCGCTGGCAAAAGGATGTATGGAGCCATCCGGTTTCAATTGCATGATCCATCCCCGGTATGGCACGGCGGCAAATTTCTGAAGCGGTTTTCCGGGCACCAAGGTCGTATCCAGCGTCCCCCTCACTTCAGGCATGACAATGCCATACTCGGAGGCCGTGTTCAGCCCGATGTATAGATTTCCGGCCGTATCGCGAACCGGCCCGTAATTCCATTCGTGGTAATTGCCCGTCATGCCAAAGTCATCGGTCACGGTTTCGAAGAGGTCCGCCTTTCCATCCCTATCCGTATCCACCAACCGGGTGAGTTCCGGACGTTGCATGACGAGCATCTCGCTTTCACTGAGGGCCAGGAGCCCCAGGGGCTCGTGCAATCCGGATGCAAAAACCTTCCAGTCTTCTTTTTTGGGATCGTAGATCATCACTTCTCCCCTTAGAAAACAAGCCACCAAACGGCCGTCCGGCAAAAATTCAATGGCCCCCGTCTCACCGGTAAGGCCCTCAGGCAGGCGGATCGTTTCGACCCGGTAGGAAACATCGGTTGGCTCGGATTCAGGCGCCCTGCGACAGGAGCAAAAGGAAAGTAGCAGTATAAATAACCCAAACCTCATTGTCCGGTTTTTATCATGGTGAGGGTAAATTGGGCAGCCTCTTTTGGATCGAGCTTTAATTGGTTTTCGGCCCATTGTCCTTTATCGCTCTGGTAAACCACTCCATCCCCGGATCCGTGGACAAACCAAACCGGCCGCCCTGCTTCCCTGATACGAAATTGCCGGACCAGGCCTACCCCCTTTTCCACTGGGGTGATCCATTCATAAATTTCGGTCCCATTAAGCAGATAATTAAATTCGGGATAACCCCTTATGAGGCGATAACCCTTAAATTTTACGGCCGGGATGGAATCGGGATGTCCCAGCCGCAAAGGAAAGGGGCTTTGGTCCCTGTAAAATACCGTGCCGAGAATTTTTGCATGCAGTTCACCTTTGATGGTCCAGTAGTCCGTGAGGTCCAGAAACTCACCCTCCCAGGCATATCGCAGCCTGCAAGCGCCGGCATCCCAACAATAGGCCAGGTCCTTCGATAAACAAACAGCAATGGCAGCGGGGCCCGCATCCGGCATCAGCACCCGGTAATGATAAGGGGGGACCAGGGTATAGGGATGCCCGGAAGGCCTTTGTTTTAGATGGTGGTACTCTTCGCTTTTTCTCCGGTGCTCCGGCACATGAAGATCCGCCGCCAAACGCGGCATCACTCCATTGGTCACATGCATGGCCCCGTACATGATGTTTCCATGGCCGGGGAAAGTGCATACATAAGGATAAACGCCCGTGGACCGGGGCGCCCGGAAAACCATGGAATCGGCCTCGCCCGGTTTTAGGACCTGAATGGAATGGAGCACTTCCTCCACTATTGGGATATAGGCCGCTGCCGGACCGTCTTTGCCCAAAGCGAGGGCGGCAGCTACAATCTTTTCACGGCTGCCTTTCCGTCCGATCACGAGATTGTGCTCCATATCGTCGGTATTGGCCAGCACCAGTTTGACCCAGCTTCCCGGGTTAACTGCAAAACGCACCAGGTCGTATTGCATCCCGGATACGGCATGGATCTGGATGCGCAGGGTATCCGCCGGGACCTGACCGGATAGGGGTATGAAACGAATGATAAGGAAGGCAGGCAATAAAACCGCCGAAAAGTAACCCCCTTTGAAATAATTATTCATCTACCGGACTTCCGTATTCGCTGAATCAATCATCCCCTGGATGTAACCGAAAGCCTGGGAAAAGGCCTGGTATCCTCCCGGGTCATCCGGATGGCTGGGTACATGGTCCGGGCAGATCGACCAGGTATAGCCGGAATCCCGGAGGATCCGGATCACTTCAATAAAATCCGCCTCGCCTTCATCGATATACACTTCCTGAAAATCGTGCAAACCGCCTTTGATATTGCGCATGTGGATCTGGCAGATCTTTCCCTTATCGGCGAAATATTTGACGATGGGCAGAAGTTCCTCTTTGGGATTCTTCAGTCCTTCCATGATCGTTCCCAGGCAAAGTTGAAAACCGTTGTAGGGACTGTCGACAATGGATTCGTATTTTTTAAGGGAATCGAAGACCGTGCCTGGACCTGCATTCCAATTGTCCACGCCCTGGTATCCCCTGGGCAGGCCGGGCGGATCGTAGGGGTGAACCCCAAGACGGAGCTGATGTTCCGCGCAGACCGGAATGATGTTTTGGAGAAAATAAGTGATCCTTTCCCAGTACTCCTCGTAACCGATGATCCCCCGGCTGCCGGCAGGGAGTTCACGCCAGTTGTCCTCAAGTTTAAACGAATGATAGCTCGAGCCTCCCCTGCCGTCGACATGCCCGTTTCGGCGAATGGGGATCATGGTCCAGTGCATGGTAACTACTTGGACGCCGACCAGGGAGGCTTTCCTGATATTTTCCGTTACTTCCTGCAATTTTTTCTCCCGGTCCCCTCCGGGTTTGGCATAGATGAACCCGGAGTCCATGCGAATGGCTTCCCAAACCATATTTCCCCGGTCACAATCGTCTTTCCATTTTTTCATCTGGTCCAGGTCCCAGGCTCCTTCCATGATATTGGTCAGGTGGCGAACCCCATGTCTCTGGTGATACTGGAAATTGCGGGGATTGGTCCAGTTCTTTTGTTTATCATTCCAATTCCAGCCGGGCTCCCCCATCACCGCATGGTAATCACCCCCAACATGATGGAAATGATTGATCTTACTTTCTGCCTTTGCCGGTTTATCCGTCAGAGCAGTCAATGGACCCAATAGTCCCGGACCTATCAGTCCCGGACTTATCAGTCCCGGACCTAGCAGTCCTGCGGCAATGGATTTATGGAAGGAACGACGGTTGAGTTTTTGTGTGGTGGACTTATCTTTCATGGACCGCTTCATTTGATTGTTTAAAGCAAAATAGGCAGAAAATGGCCAAGCTACGAATCGATATTTTGCGCAGGGCGTCTCGAATTACACGGAATATTTTTTAGTTCAAAAAAAATCCTACCTCTCCGTGCTCCCCGTGCTCTCCGTGCGCAAAAGCCCGTGAGCATATTCACCGATCAGGCCGGTGGCCAGATGTTTATGGAAGGAGCGGCGGGTTTAGTTTTTGAGTGTTGGCCTTTTCTTTCATGGACCCGTTTCAATTGATTGCATTGAACAAAATAGGGAGAAAACAGCTCAAGCTAATATGGATACTTTGCTCAGAGGGTATAACCATCCCGCGCCAAGTCGGAGGGTATCGAATGACACGGAATCTTTATGATATTAAAAAGTATCCCAAATCTCCGTGCTCTCCGCGCCCTCCGTGTGCAAAACCCCCGTGTGCAAAATCCCGCGCACCATCACCACAATCCTTTCAATTTATCATACATCGCCCTGATCGACCGGTGATTCGACACCGTATTCCCTCCCCGTACCGGATGCTTGCTGAGGTCAATCTCTTTCACGAGGTCCTCCTTTGACTTGCCTGTTTCAATCCCTTTACGCACCTGGGCGAGCATATCCGCGAGGTAATCCCTCTGCTGTTTCAGGATCCCAGAACCACCAGGGTCTCCATGCCCGGGAATGACCGTCGAGGCTCCCCAGGAGGCCAGGCTATCCAAAACCCGGAGCCAGCGATCATAATCCGCGTTTTTATCCGCTACATTATTGCCCCATGGATTTCCGTTTACACAAAGATCCCCCGTGGCCAGGATCTTTTCTTTGGGCAGCCAGGCCACCGCGTCCCCCGCGGTATGCGCCGGTCCCATAAGGATCAATTCCACCCGGTGCGTACCATCATCAAAAACCATTCGCCTGTCAAAGGTCAGAGAAGGAAACTCCCTCCGGTAGGGACCCATATCCCCACCGCTGTATGCGGATCGCCGGTCCCATTCCACTTGCCCAAGGGTCCTCATCTCCCCGTCGGTCACCCTGGAAGCAACCACCACCGCCCCGGAATCTACAAACACGCTGTTGCCCCAGGTATGGTCGTGATGGTAGTGGGTGTTGAACACAAAACGGACCGGTTTATCCGTGGTTTTCCGGATCTCCCGGAGGATTTCTTCCGCTCCCCAGGGGTAATTGGCATCCACGGCCAGGACATAATCTTTAAAGACCACCCAAAGGCAATTGGCGGACTTTTTCTGAAGTTCATCACCGAAGTAATAGAATACCCCGGGAGCCAGCGCCTGAACGGGACGGGATTGGGCGTTTAAATAGAAATTGTTCACCAAGAACAGGAACAACAGCACACCCTTTACTTTGAAAAAAGGAATCGTTATTCTATCCGCTTGTTCCATATTCATAGATATGCCAAATTTTCGAAATGGGGCATATCTCAATTTAAAATCCCGAAAGCCCCGCTCTCTGCAAGAATGTAAAGTCCCAAAACAATCAGGATCAATGGGGCGAGGATATGCCCATATTTATCAGCAGCTTTGGATATAATGGGGTGCCCCGCCAGGTATTTGGCAGCCAGGCACCACAGGAAGGTCATGATGATAAAGACGCCCACCGTCATCCCCTTTCCCTCCCAGCCCATCGCGGCGAACAGGGGGACGTAGACCCCGGTATTGTCGCCCCCGTTGGCGATCGTGACCCCTGCAACGGCAAGGACATTGCCCATATTATTTTGCATTGGCTCTGCAAAGTCGATTTTTACCTCCTGCTCTTTCTTCCTGAACAGGCGCCATAAGCTTTTTAAACCCAAATAAATAGGGAAAAGACCAAGGAGTCCAAGGTATGCCGGATCCATCCAGAGACCCACGAGGGAAAGGGCTAGGCTCAGTCCCGTAAGGGCAAGAATCCCCAGATACTGACCAACTATGATTTCCAGGGGCATGTACCTTTTATTTCCAAACCACATACTGAGGATGAACAGATCGTCGATGTTGGTGGATGCGAAGGTGAGGATGCCGGTGAGGATCAGGTCCATGGGCGGCAGATTGGAAAATGTTCGACAACCTTCCAGGGGCCCCATTGCTCCTGTTCAATCAGGCTGACGGTGTCAAAGTTCAAAACAATGGGCAATGCGACAACCCTGATCTGCCGGAAAATTTCATCCGTACAGCATGAATTCCTGGGATGCATCAGGGTGATATGGGGTCTGTGATTGCGGGGGATGTCAATGATTCCGGTCAATACGGCTTTTCGTAAATCATCAAACCCCGGATTCCCTATAAGGCCGGGAAGGAGTACCCCCTTACCATCCTCAAACCGCTCCACAGGCCCGAATTCAATCCGGAGCGGCCCGGGGAGAATGATGGATCCCAGGTTTTTTAAGACCTTTTCAAGGGGTTCAATCTCGTCTTCCCGGCATAAGGTTATATGAGCGGGGATAAGATTGAATTGTTCGGGATTAAAAGCAGCCCGGATTTTTTCGATCATTCCATTCTGGTCAGAAATAAAGAGGGTCAATTGCCGGCGGCTCTCTCGCATTTTACAACATTACAACAATCGATTCGGAATCAGAAAGGCTAAGGGTAGCCAAAATATAGAAATCCGGCTAATCTCAGATGGTCTATTTTACTTTATATCAGACCTTTTTAAAAACGACCTGGCTTTTTCCAGCTCCGGTCGTTCAGATCGGTTTGGATTGGCTACCGAAGTCAGCAGGTCATAGAATGATTGTGCTTTTTCCGGGTTATTGGATTTTGCTGCGGCCAGGCCAGCCCCATAAAGGCTGTTGAACCGGTTTGGATGCCTTTTTAAATTGATTTCATAAGCCTCAAGCGCTTTGCCGGGTTGATTTACTTGAAGCAACATGTCCCCTAGTAATTCCCTTGCCGGGATCACCTCCCCGGGCGTGACCGGGTGTTTTTCAGTATTATCCTCCATTTGGGCGGCCATATCCATCAGTCTCAGGGCTTCGGAGTTTTTGCCTTCTTGCAGCTGTATCCAGGCTTTGGCGCTGTTTATCTGGATCAGTACCTGGTTGGCATTATATGTTTCTTTTTTAGCCATGAGGGCATCGTAAATTTTTTCTAAAGCAGCCAGTTCCAACCGGGCAGAATCCAGGTGGCCAAGGTGGACATTACCAAGGAGCCGCGTAAAATGGACGATCGCGGTTTGCCAGGGGTAATCCTGCCATAAAAAATTGATCTTCGGGAGCTGCAAGGTGGCGGCTTCGTTCCAGAGCCTGTTTTCAAGCACAAAGCGAGAAGGAATGGCTGCGAAGGCATAAGCAACCTTAAAGTTCGTTGGGCTCACCTCGTGGATGGTGTTCAGGTATTCCAATTGCTGCCGGGCCAGGTCATTTTCCCCTTTTTGCAGGTAGGCATACACGAGGTAGTCCATGGCATGAAGTTCCTCATCCCAATGGCCTTTTAATCCGGCGTTCTCTGCATAACATTTTGCAGAAGCTGCAGACACGAGATTGGATTGGATACATTCGTCCCAAAGCCCCAGCCTCGTGAAAATATGCGACGGCATGTGCAAGGCATGGGCGGAGGAGGGTGCTATGGACATATATTTCCTCGCCGCAGGCAGGGCCAGTTCGGCCAGCTCAGGATAATCGCAACTGTGAATGATATAATGCACAATGCCGGGATGATCCGGTTCATTGGGATAAAGGGAGGTTAAAATGGAGTGGGCTTTCTTTTGCCTGGTAAAGGTTTTGTCTGCAGGATCCGCCGCGGCCACGAGGGCCAGGGAATAATAAATGGCCGCCTCTATATCGTCGGGCCAGGTGTAATAGAGTTTTTCCATTGCCTTCTCAAAACGCATACTCCTGGTACGATGATCCGTATTTTGCCAATCTTCATAAAACAAGGAAAGCGCTTCGAGGTAATCCGATTCCCGCCTGGGAATTCGCTCCAAGCCCCTTGCAACGGCAAGAGCCCTGGAGCCTTTTTCCAACTCCGCTTCGGAGGGCGGGGCCCAGAGGGGATGGTAATTGCTCATGGCCACTCCCCAATAGGCCATGGCGCAATCCGGGGATTGATCAATTATTTTGGCAAAGACCTTTTCTGCTTCATCGTATTCAAAGGAATGCAATAAAGCCATAGCCAGGTTAAAATCTTTACCTCCACCAACGGAACAGGAGGTTTCAAACTCAACGGTACCAAACCGGCCATCCGGCGGGCCGCACCACGTGACCTCCCCTCTCTTTAAATTGATTAAACCGATGGACTCAAGCGATGGAATTTTATTCTTCTCTTTGCAGGAAAAGAACAGGATAAAACTTAAACAAAACCAAAAAGGATGGATTTGCACGCAGCGTTTCATCCATTTCTAACGAATAGCCTGGTCTGAGAATTGTTTTAATCTCTAATTGAGCACAAACCATCCTTAGGTCAGTTTTTGAAATTTTGCCTTTCCGGTAACCTTACCGTTTTTTGACTCGCCGGGATATTACCTTCACTCCTGTATTTTATTTTAGTTTTAACTGCTTTTTTAATAACCAGGATTCTTTGTATGCTAAGAATAAATCAGGAACTCACCTTAAACGACCTCAAGGCCAAAATATCCGCTTTCTGGGACCTTTCCGGTGGAAAAATCAGGGCCCTTGAAAAGGAATACGACCCCTCCAAAGGGTCTCCCGTGTTCACCGCGGCCGGAAAATATACCACCCGGGGATGGACCGAGTGGACCCAAGGCTTCCAGTTTGGGTCGGCACTTCTCCAATACGATGCCACGGGAGAAGATTGGTTTCACAACATCGGCAGGGACCGTACGCTCGGATTCATGGCCCCGCATATCAGCCATGTAGGCGTGCATGATCACGGATTCAACAATGTAAGCACCTACGGCAACCTCCTCCGCCTGATGCAGGAAGGCAAAACGCCGTACAATGAATGGGAAAAAAATTTTTATGAACTGGCCCTTAAAATATCCGGGGCGGTCCAGGCCAGCCGGTGGACTAAGATCAAAAACGGCGGATTCATACACTCTTTCAACGGGCCCCATTCCCTTTTTGTGGATACCCTTCGTTCCTGCCGGGCCCTGATCCTCAGCCACCTGTTGGGGCATGAACTCCAGGCTGAAAACGATATCCGGATCAGTTTACTGGACCGGGCTTTCCAGCATATCCGGGCAACGGCGGACTATTCCGTGTTTTATGGCCAGGGACGTGACAGTTACGACACCTGGGGTCGCACCGCCCATGAATGTATTTTTAATACGCGGGACGGGAATTACCGCTGTCCCAACTCACAACAGGGGTTTTCGGGATTCACTACCTGGACCCGCGGACTGGCCTGGGCGATGTGCGGTTTCTCCGAACAGCTTGAATTGCTCAAAGAATTATCCTCCGATGAAATTTTGATTGCAGGGGAGAGAGAACTGATTGAAGCCATGATCCTGAAAGCCGCCCGCGCCACCTGTGATTTTTATATCCAGAATACCACGACCGACGGTATACCCTACTGGGACACCGGAGCGCCGGGGCTTGTAAAAATGGGTGATTATCTCTCCCGGCCGGCCGAGCCGTATAACGATCATGAACCGGTGGACAGTTCTGCTGCCGCTATTGGATGTCAGGGGCTCCTGCGTTTTGGCCTCTACCTCACCGGTAAAGGCGATGAGGAGCTGGGTACCCATTATTGGCAGGCCGGCCTGACCGTATTGAATACCCTGCTGGACCAGCCTTATCTGAGCTTAGATGCCGGACACCAGGGCTTGCTCCTGCATTCCATCTATCACCGTCCGAACGGTTGGGACTATGTCCCGGCGGGAAGTAAAATACCTTGCGGAGAATCGAGCATGTGGGGCGATTACCATATCCGCGAAGTCGCCTTATACGTTCAAAAACTTCTCCGCCAGGAACCTTATTACGCCTTTTTCAAGGCCGTTAAAAAAGACTGAGATGAGCAGGCTGACGGATTATTCAAGGCTTTGCATCCATACCATCACGACTAAACCCTGGAGTATTGAAGAAGCCTGTGGAAATTTTTCAGATGCCGGCGTCAAAGGCATCACGGTATGGAGAAATGCACTGGAGGGAAAGGCCCTCATGGCTACCGGCCGGATGATCCGGGACCGTGGGCTGCAGATCGTCTCCCTTTGCCGGGGAGGTTTTTTCCCATCCATTGATGCGGTAAAGAGAAGCCTGGCCCTCGAGGATAACCGAAAGGCGATTGATGAAGCCCATGCCCTCGGAGCCCCTATGATCGTGCTGGTCTGCGGAGCCGATCCGGGACAACCACTGCAAGAGTCCCGGAAACAAATCCGGGATGGAATACAGGAAATCCTTCCCTATGCGCGGGAGGCTGGCGTAAAACTGGCCATCGAACCGCTTCACCCGATGTACGCGGCCGACCGTTCCGCCATAAATACCCTGGCCCAGGCTAATGAAATGGCAGCAGCCATTGATTCGCCCTGGGTGGGAGTGGCTGTGGATGTGTATCACCTTTGGTGGGATCCCGATCTGGAAACGGAAATAAAAAAATGCGGGCGGATGAATAAGTTGTTCGCTTTCCACATCTGCGACTGGAAAACAAATCCGGAGGACCTGCTCAACGACCGGGGACTGATGGGGGAAGGCTGCATCGACCTGCCCTTGATCCGCACCTGGATTGAAGCTGCAGGTTTTAATGGTTTTATCGAAGTGGAGATCTTTTCAAACCGGTATTGGGCCATGGACCAGCACCGCTTTCTTTCAGAGATAAAAGAAGCTTATTTGAACTGTTAACCTAACAAGCAAACAGAATATGAAACAACATAAGATAGGGATCATCATGAACGGCGTAACCGGAAGGATGGGCACCAATCAGCATCTGATGCGTTCGATTGCCGAAATCATCAAACAGGGGGGGGTGAAAACGGGTGCGGATGAAGTGATCATCCCCGACCCCATCCTGGTTGGGAGGGACGAAAATAAACTCGGCCAGCTCTGCAACCGTTCGGGGGTGGACCGTTTTACCACCGACCTGGACCTGGCTTTGTCGGATGAACACAACATCATCTATTTCGATGCCCAGACGACGGGCCGGCGGGCGGCAGCGGTGCGTAAAGCGGTCCGTGCCGGCAAACACATATACTGTGAAAAGCCTTGCGCGGTGAGTACGCAGGAAGCCATGGAACTTTACAGGTTATGTACCGATGCCGGCTTAAAAAACGGCGTAGTCCAGGATAAACTCTGGCTGCCGGGCCTTACTAAACTGAAAAGACTGATTCAGAATGATTTTTTTGGAAGAATATTATCGGTCAAGGGAGAATTCGGCTACTGGGTGTTTGAAGGCCATACCATACCGGCACAGCGACCCTCCTGGAATTACCGCAAAGAAGACGACGGAGGCATCATCGTCGACATGCTCTGCCACTGGAGGTATGTCCTGGACAATCTTTTCGGCAAGGTCCAATCCGTCTCCTGCCTGGGCGCCACCCATATCCCCGAGCGGATCGATGAAAACGGCAAGGCTTATGCCTGCACCGCGGACGATGCCGCCTATGCCACCTTCCTCCTGGAAGGGGGGATTGTGGCGCATTTTAATTCCTCCTGGGCTACCCGCGTGCGGCGGGATGACCTCCTGACCATCCAGGTCGACGGCTCAAAAGGCTCCGCCGTGGCAGGCCTTCGGGAATGTTATACCCAACACTATGGCAATACCCCAAAACCCGTATGGAACCCCGATATTGAACAACCCATCCGCTTTTTCGAGGGATGGAGCCGGGTACCGGACCAGGAAAATTATGACAATGCTTTTAAAATCCAATGGGAACTCTTCCTGAAGCACGTCGTAAAAGATGAACCTTTCCCCTGGACCCTTCTCGAAGGGGCAAAGGGGGTCCAGTTGGCAGAGAAGGGCCTGGAAAGCTGGGAAAAAAGAAGGTGGGTGGAGGTGGAAGATTTGGAGGTGGGTGGTGGGTAGTGATTGGTGGTCAGTGGTCAGTGGTCAGTAGTCAGTAGTGAATAAAACTGTAATCACAAAACAATTTTACAATTCGACAATTCAGCAATTCAACAATCACAAATCATGTCTAAAACAGCACTGATCACCGGAGGTAGCCGCGGTATAGGTTTGGGGATCGCAGTCGCGCTTTCCAGGCAGGGTTTTAACCTGGCCATCAATGGCGTCAGGCCTGAACCGGAAGTACAGGAAGTCCTGGAGCAGCTCCGGGCCAACGGTAAAGAAGTGATCTACTGTCAGGGTGATATCGCCTCGGAGGAAGACCGCAAGTCCATCCTCGCCAGGATCAAAGAGCATTTCGGGCGTTTACACATCCTGGTCAATAATGCCGGGGTAGCGCCCAGGGAAAGAAATGACCTACTGAAAACAAGCCGGGAAAGCTATGACCACGTGATGGACACCAATCTCAAAGGCCCCTATTTCCTGACCCAGGCTGTGGCCAACTGGATGGTGGAACAAAAAAGCCTGGACCCAACTTATGAAGCACAGATTATTATAGTAGGCTCCATCTCCGCAACCGTGGCTTCCGTGAACCGGGGAGAATATTGCCTTTCAAAAGCCGGCCTCGCGATGCTGGCCCAGTTGTTTGCCGTCCGGATGAGTGAATACAATATCCCGGTTTATGAAGTCCGGCCGGGTATCATCAAATCCGATATGACCGCCGGGGTGACCGAAAAGTATGATAAACTGATTGCTGGCGGACTGACCTTGCAGCCCAGGTGGGGTACCCCCGAAGATGTGGGCAAGGCGGTGGCGGCCATCACTTCCGGGCATTTCCCCTACTCCACCGGCCAAATATTTATGGTGGACGGTGGACTGACCCTGTTAAGATTGTAAATTCGGTTTTTATTAAATAAATCCAACTGCCATGAAAAAAATCAAGCGACGCGAGGTCCTTAAGTCGGTCCTCCCCGGAGCCCTTGCTTTGACTATGCCCACCATTATACCGGCCCGTGCTTTCGGAGCCAACGAACGCGTCCGGGTGGCGGTGATCGGTTTCAACAGCCGCGGCAAGGACCATATCAGCAATTTCATGAAACTGGCCAATGTGGAGGTGGCCGGGCTCTGTGATGTGGACAAAAAGGTCCTCCAGTCCACAGCAGCCGATTTTGAAAAAAAATACGGCAAAAAACCAAAGATCGCCCAGGACATGAGGACCCTCTTTGACGATAAGGACATCGACGCGGTCAGTATCGCGACGCCCAATCACTGGCATGCCCTGGCTACGGTTTGGGCCTGCCAGGCCGGCAAAGACGTCTATGTGGAGAAACCCGCTTCCCATGATTTTAATGAGGGCAGGATCATGATCCGGGCGGCCGAGAAATATCAGCGGATCGTCCAGAACGGCATTCAACTCAGGAGTTCCGCCGCCATCCAGGAAGCCATCCAACATTTGCGCAACGGGCTCATCGGCAATGTTTACATGGCCAGGGGAGTCGTCTTTAAATGGCGGCCGGATATCGGTGACAAGGGCAACAGTCCCGTCCCCGAAGGCCTGGATTGGAACTTATGGCAGGGGCCCGCGGCGGAGCGCCCTTTCAGTGAAAACTATGTGCATTACAACTGGCACTGGTTTTGGGATTATGGCAACGGCGACATCGGCAACCAGGGAGCCCATGAAATCGACCTGTGCACCTGGGGACTGGATGTAGGTTTCCCTGATGAGGTTTCCTGCACCGGGGGCAAGTTTCTTTGGAAGGATTGTAAGGAAACCCCTGAAGTCCTGTCCGCCACCTTTAAGTATCCCAAAGCGGGCAAACTCATCCAGTTTGAAGTCAGGCCCTGGATGACCAACCGCGAAGATGAACTGGAAGTAGGCAATATATTTTATGGCGATAAAGGCTATATGACCGTCAACTGGTACGATGACTATAAAACCTTCTTAGGGCAGAAGCGGGAACCCGGGCCCAGCCGCAAAGCCGGGGGCGACCATTATTTAAACTTTATCGAGGCCGTTCGAAGCCGGGATAAATCCAAACTCAACGGCCCTATTGAAACCGGGCATGTCTCGGCCGGCATTTCCCACCTGGCCAATATTTCATACCGCCTGGACCGGTCGTTAAAATTTGATCCTAAGAATGAAAAATTTATCGATGATGCCGAAGCCAATCAAATGTTGTCCCGGAAATACCGTGCCCCTTTTGAGCTCAGCGAAAAAATCTGAGGCTCATGCAGCATAACCATTCGACCTGGAGGAATCTCCTGCGCATGCCGGTCCTCGTTGCGGCCCTGGGTTATCTCGTGGACATGTACGATCTCTTTTTATTCAGTGTAGTGCGGGTACCCAGCCTCACCGACCTGGGGGTAAGCCAGGATCAGCTGCTTCCCATCGGGGTCAGCATCCTCAACTGGCAGCTTATCGGCTTGCTCATTGGAGGCATCCTCTGGGGCATCATGGGGGATAAAAAAGGCCGGCTTTCTGTATTGTTCGGATCCATCCTGATGTATTCCATAGCCAATCTGGTCAACGGCCTGGTACAGACGGTGCCCCAATACCAGGCCCTGCGGTTTATCGCAGGCATCGGACTGGCCGGGGAACTGGGCGCCGGAATTACCCTGGTGGCGGAATTGCTGCCTCAGCGCTTGAGGAGTTACGGGGCCGTGATCGTTTCCACCATGGGAGTGCTGGGCGGCATCCTCGCTTTCCTGGTCGCGGACCTGTTTGAATGGCGCACCTCCTATTTTGTCGGGGGCGGCATGGGGCTGGTCCTGCTGGTCCTCCGGATCCGGGTTTTTGAGTCCGGGCTGTTTATCAAGCTTAAAGAAAAAAAAGTGGCCCGGGGAGACCTGCTGATGATTTTGACCAATGGCAAAAGGTTGCTTAAATATGTAATGGGCATCCTGGTGGGTATCCCAATGTGGTTTGTAGTCGGCGTGCTGATGACTTTTTCACCTGAATTCGGAAACGCCCATGGGCTCAGCGGGATCAATGCGGGCAAGGCCGTCATGCTCCTCTTCGGGGGCCAGGCCTTCGGAAATATGGTGAGCGGGCTGGTGAGCCAGTATTTTCAAAGCCGGAAAATCGGCATAGGGATCTTTATGATCGGATCTTTCCTGACCATGCTGGCTTATATGTTGCTCCCGGTCAAGACTGAATTTCAGTTTTACGGACTCATCCTGGTGCTGGGCTTCTTCAACGGTTACTGGACTTTATTTATCATTCAGGCCGCCGAATTATTCGGGACCAATATCCGCGCTACGGTGGCCACCACCATTCCCAATTTTGTCCGGGGTACCGCGGTCATCCTCACCACCGCCTTTGCGGCTTTGAGGCCCGGCATGGGGATCATTTCCGGAGGAGTCCTGTTGGCTTCGGCCTCCGTCTTCATTGCCCTGATCGCCCTCTTTTTATTGCAGGAGACCTATCACAAGGATATGAATTACGAAGAGTGATCCGGGGAACACTCAGGCAATACCTTTAGGGTACCTCTAAAAACCCCTCATGGTTTAATCGGTTTTTTATATTAAAAAACCTAAATTGCTCTTTTGAATTTATACTGCGTTGAATCTCAGTCACAGAGAGCCCCGCTATGCTCCTTCGATTCGCCTTGTCTAAATTCAAAATAGCTAATTTTCAAACTCATTCAGGGTATTTAGAGGTACCCTTTAGTTTTGTAGCAATATGAATAAATCCCTCTGTTTCCTGATTTTCCTTTTTGCGGCCCAGGCCTGTAAAACCGTACAGGACGATAAATCCACTCCCATGATCAGAAAAGACATTCACAGTTATGCCGAAGACGCGGTGATCAAACAACTCATACTGGACCTGGAAGCCGATTTTGAAAACCGGGTCCTGAAGGGCAGTGGGACCTATCAGATTGAAACCAATGGAGCGGATTATATTGTGCTCGACCTGCGGGGCCCGGAAATATTCACGGTCCTGGTCGACGGAGAAAAGGCGGATTTCAAATTGGGAACCGAAGACCCCATCCTGGGACAGGCATTGGTGATTCCGGTAAAACCAGGCTCCAAAACGGTATCCATTTTCTATCAAACCAGGCCCGATGCCGATGCCCTGCAGTGGCTCAGCCCGCAGCAGACCTCCGGCCACCAATATCCCTTCCTGTTTTCCCAGGGCCAGGCTATCCTGACCCGGACCTGGATCCCCATTCAGGACAGCCCCGGCATTCGCTTCACTTACCAGGCGACCATCCGGGTTCCCAAAGAACTGATGGCCGTGATGAGTGCAAGAAATGTACAGGTCAAAAATCCGGACGGCATATACCGGTTCACCATGTTGCAGCCGGTTCCTGCCTATCTCATGGCCCTCGCAGTGGGTGACCTTGCTTTCAAAGCCACCGGAGCCCGCAGCGGAGTGTACGCCGAGCCATCCGTCCTGGAGAAAGCCGCCTGGGAGTTTGGGGACACGGAGGCCATGATCGCCGCCGCCGAACAACTGTACGGACCCTATGCCTGGGAGCGATATGATCTCCTGGTGCTCCCCCCCAGTTTCCCCTTCGGAGGAATGGAGAATCCGCGGCTAACCTTTGCCACACCTACGGTGATCGCAGGGGACAGATCCCTGGTTTCACTGGTGGCCCATGAACTTGCCCACAGCTGGAGCGGCAACCTGGTGACCAATGCAGACTGGAATGATTTCTGGATCAACGAGGGGTTCACCACTTATTTCGAAAGAAGGATCATGGAAGCGCTGTATGGAAGGGAATATTCGGAAATGCTGGCTTCCCTCGCTTTGGCTGAATTGCACAGGCTGGTCCTGGAAATCGGGCCTCAAAGCAAAGACAGCCACCTGCACCTTGACCTGAAGGGCAGGAATCCCGATGACGGAATGAACAGCATCGCTTACGAAAAGGGTTATTTTTTCATTCGCCTGCTTGAAGAAAAAATCGGAAGATCCAGGTTTGACGAATTTCTAAAAAAGTATTTCAGTGAACATGCCTTTCAAACCATGAATTCGGAAAGGCTGCTGGAATATATGAAACGCCATCTGCCTTTGGACAGCCTCCAGATCAATGCGGAGGAATGGATTTACCACCCCGGCATCCCTGCAAATTGCCCGGCCCCGGTATCTGACCGTTTTGACAAAGTGGAACAGGCCTACCGCCAGATGGCTGCCAGCCAGCATTGGGATACCCTCCTCACCTCCGGCTGGTCCAGCCATGAATGGGTCCATTTCATTGCTCAGGTCCCGGATACGGTCCATCCTGCCCAGCTCAAAAAAATGGATCAGGCCTACCGTTTTTCAGAAAGCGGGAATGGAGAGATCCTGGACATCTGGTTTGAAAAGGCCATCCGGGGTGGCTATTCCCCCGAAATTCTGGAGCGCATCGAGGACTTTTTGGTCCATATCGGGCGCAGAAAGTATCTCATGCCTCTTTACAAGGCTTTTAAAGCTACAGGCCAGATTGAAACCGCGCGAAGGATCTTCAACCGGGCGAGGCCCAATTACCATTCGGTTTCGGCCAACAGCGTTGAGCAGTTGTTGAAGGAATAATTTAGTTAGCTAGTTGACAGTTAGCAAGTTAGTAAGTCAGGAATTACAACTTGCTAACTTACTAACTTACTAACTTGCCAACTAACCTACTTCTTCAGTTTTACAAGCCAATCCGCAATCTTCTCTACATCCTTTTTGGGCACCTGCGGCATCGGCATCATCGGTGGATAGCCGGGCCAGCGGGACTGGTCGGGAGCGTAGACCGCCTGGACTAATTCCGCCTTTTTAAGCCCTTTGGAGGCGATCTCCATCCAGGATGGGCCGATGAGTTTGACGTCGGCCTTATGACAGGTGAAACAGGTATGTTTGACGAGCAATTCATTGACGGCCTTGGGTATCTCCGTCTGAGCCTGGCTTTCAAGGATCCCTCCGAAAATGAAGGTCACGGCCAGGAGGATCATCGGTTTAATTTTTTTCATTGGAATATCGGACATCTTCTTTCAAATCTCATTTAAAACGGATGGCAAAGATAAAAGGTTACAGGGATATCAATAGTCAATAGTCAATAGTCAATAGTCAATGGTCAATGGTCAAATCGGTTGCCAGTAATCGGTAGTGAGGAAAGGTTTTTTACTCTGTTCACAGCTCAAAGCTCAATACTCTCCCCTATCCCCGGCAGCAACAGATCAATGCCTTCCTTTTGGAAAGCGGCCACCGCGGCCCCTTTGTCGATTTTGATATAACCGAAGGTATCGTAATGGACCCCGACCACCTTTTCAGCGCCCAACCATTTTGCGGCCTGAACAGCATCTTCCACACCCATAGTAAAATTATCGCCGATGGGAAGGATGACAAACCGGAAAGGCCCGGAGGACCTGAACCATTGCATGTCGAGGCAAAGGGCGGTGTCGCCGCTGTAATAAAAGGTTCCCTCCTCTGCGGTTATAATAAAACCCATCGGGCTGCCCCCATAAGAGCCATCCGGCATGGAAGAGGAGTGGACCGCGTGGGTGCATTTGACGGTTCCGAAATCAAAGGTCCACTTGCCCCCGGTATTCATGGGGTGAAATTGGGTCACTCCCTGGTCGCGCATCCACATGGCCACCTCAAAGGCCCCGACCACGGTGGCAAGGGTGGCCTGCGCAATGGCCACCGCATCGGCCGTGTGATCACTGTGCCCGTGGCTGAGCAGGATATAGTCCGCGGTTATCTTTGAAATATCGATATGCCCGGCAAGTTCGTTGCCGGTTATAAAAGGGTCGAAGAGCAGGATTTTTTGTTTGATCTTCACGCTGAAGCAGGAATGTCCGTAATAGGTCAGTTTCATCGGTAAATGCTTATCTGCCTAAATGTAATGCTGTCCGTCGAAAAGAAATTTATATTTGTGTTTTAATAATATATCGGATGACCGACCTCGAAGCATTAAAATTTCCGGTGGGCAAGTTTCATAAACCGGATTTTGTATCCCCGCATCACCTCAAAGCCTGGATACAGGATATTCGCGATTTTCCCGGCCTGCTCGCCAAAGAATTGGAGGGGCTCTCCCCCGCTGACCTGCTCAGGACCTACCGGCCAGGGGGATGGACCATCAGCCAGGTGGTCCACCATGTGGCGGACAGCCATATGAACAGTTTTATCCGGTTTAAGCTTTCCCTCACCGAGGAACACCCAACCATCAAACCATACCTGGAAGGATTGTGGGCCGAATTGCCCGATGGCAAGGATCTCCCCCCCGTTATTTCCCTCAACCTGCTGACAGCCCTTCATGACCGCTGGTGCCACCTGCTCGACCGCATGACCCCCAAGGATTTTCACAAAGGCTATTTCCATCCTGAAAAAAACAGGGTGGTCAACCTGGATGAAGCCACTTGCCTTTATGCCTGGCATTGCAGACACCACCTTGCACATATCCGACTTGCCAAACAAAAGGCTTCCTGATGGCATGGAGGTTGCTTTTTCTGATTTTTTTCACCTGGTCCGCCGCATGCAAACCGTCTGTTTCCGGGTCTGCGCCGCCAGGTAAAAAGGATTCCAGGACATTGAATGTTCAGGACTTCCTGGAGGCCTACCGCAAAGAACCCGCCGGCCAGGCCATGCTTATTGACCTTCGTACACCTCCCGAATTTGAGGATGGTTTTATCCCCGGTGCAGTGATGATCAATTACCTGGAAGACGACATCGATCTGCAATTGGGGCGGCTGGATAAATCGAAAACCTACTATATCTATTGCCAGCAGGAGGGACGCAGCGTCCTTTGTATACAAAAGATGGAGAATATGGGGTTCAAAAAAGTGTATCTCATGAAAGGCGGCTATGACGCTTTCCTCCTTTCCGGCCCCAATTAAAACGGCTGATTTAATTGAATTGATTTTTTCCCCTTTGAGGATACTGCTTAACTTAGTTGTACATACCGGCCCATGAAATCACTTTTAACCTGGATGGCTTTCCTGCTTGTGTCCCCTGCCTTTGGCCAGGGCAACCAAGGCCTTATAACCTTTGAACAAAAAATAAACCTGCACCGGAGGATCCCAGCGGAGAACGAAGATTTGAAGAGCAGGATGCCCGAATTCCAGACCACACTTCATGAATTGCTTTTTAAAGAAAATGAATCCCTGTTTCGGCCCCTGGAGGAAGAAGAGGATGCCCCGATGAGCGGCCCGGGAAACGGAGGGATGATCATGCGGTTCCGCCGGCCTGAAACCATTATTTACCGAAACCACGATGCCGAATATCAACTTGCCCAGCGCAGCCTTTTTGAGAAAAAATATTTGGTCGAAGACACCCTCAGGATTGCACCCTGGAAACTCGGAATGGAGTCAAAAGAAATCCTGGGATACCCCTGCCTGAAAGCCACCCTGGAAACGGAAACAAAACGCGATACCCAGTGGATTCGCACCCGCGTCACCGCCTGGTTTACCCAGGATATCTTCAGTCCTTTCGGCCCGGATACTTATGGGGGCTTGCCTGGCATGATCCTTCTCCTCGATATCAATGAAGGCGAAACGGTCTATTCAGCCACCCGTATCGATCCGTCGGCCGACCTTGGTGACCTTAAAGCGCCGGTGAAGGGGGAAAAAATCAGCGGAACCCAATTCAAGGCCCTGATGGAGGAACGAATGAAGGAATTTCAGCGGAACGGCAGGGGGCCGGGCCAGCGCATGATCCGGATGAATTAAAAATTAGTAGTCAATAGTCAAGAGTCAGTAGTCAAGAGTCAGTAGTCAGGGTGAGGGAACAGTTAAAAGAAGATTTTCTTTCCTTCAATGACTTCTTTCAGTACCCTCGCGTTTTTGCCATCGAGTCTTCCGCTGAGCAGCAATCGCATTTCACGGCGCAACATCGCTCCTTCGTACAATTGTTTTTCCAGTTCGGTCTCGGGGATGAGTTCCGGAGCCTGCACCGGCACATGGGTATCCGCATCGAGGGCCACAAAGGTAAAAAAGGCGTGCGTGGACAATTCGGCATCCCTGCGGCGGGAATCGCTGGTGAAAACCTGCACATAAATTTCCATGGAAGTGTTGAAAGCCCGGGTAATGCAGGCCTCAAGGGTGATGACATGGCCCAGGGGAATCGGTTTCCGGAAGGAAAGATGATCCACGGACAAGGTTACGCAATAGGTCTCTGCATGCCGGTTGGCGCAGATGGCGGCCGCGATATCCATCCACCGCATGAGATTACCGCCCATCGCATTGCCCAGGGCATTGGTATCGTTGGGCATGATCATTTCGGTCATGACCGATTTTGATTCCGAGACTTTTTTTGACTTATTCATACTGAGTTTTAAAATGGATGGAGCCACCCGGTCATACCAAGGCGCATTGAAATTCCTGTTCGAAATGATAGCAGAGCCGGGCCTTGACCTGCGTGAGATCCGGGGGACGGTTGGTTTCGAGATGGAGGGAAGTCACTCCTTTGTCCGGATCGCGGATCCCGCAGGGCACTATGTAATCAAAGGGCGTCAGATCGGCAAGGATATTGAAGGCCAGGCCATGCAGGGTCACCCAACGGCTCATGTGGACCCCGATAGCACATATTTTTTTAGGCAGGCCGCCATGCCTGGAGTTAAGCCAAACCCCGGTGTATTTTGGGTTTCGGAAAGCCTCAAGGCCATACTCAGCCAGTGTAAGCATCACGATGTTTTCGAGGCTGCGGACATAGCGGTGGACGTCGGTGTAAAACCATTCCATGTCGAGGATCGGGTAAACCACCCACTGACCCGGGCCATGATAGGTAATATCCCCTCCCCGGTTGATCCGGTAAAATTCAATGCCCTTATTCCCCAGGAGCTCTTCATTGATCAAAAGATTTTGTTCTTTTCCAGACCGTCCCAGGGTAAACACCGGCGGGTGCTGGCAAAAGATGAGGTAAAACGGCCCGGTCTCTTTCTGTTTCAGGGGCCCGGTTTTTTTTTGAATGATGGATTGATGCAGGGCCGTCTGCCTCTCCCAAGCTTCCCGGTAGGGCACGAGGCCCCAGTCCTCGAGAATGACCTGTTTTTCTAAGGGCACAGCCATGGTCCAATGATCTTCGTATCCATAATCGTCGTTTTTAGTATGTCGGCAGCCGATTTAACGCAAAATTAACCGCCTTTAAGATATCGTTCATACCTGCCTGAAGCCTTTGGTTATATTTTTGATTCATCGATATTTTTCCCATGAAGTGGAGTCTGACACTGGTTTTATTTTTAATATGCGGCCTGTCCCGGGCACAGTCCAAATCCGATTTAAACCAGCACAAGTCTTTTGAGGTGATTTACACCTCCCTAAAGGTCTATCCCAACCCGGTCGCGAGCCTGGCCACTCTGGAATTTAAATTGGCACAGCCGGCCCAGGTGCGGGTAAGCCTGCTCAATATCCTTGGTGCGGAAGTCAGGGAAATCTTGCGCGAATCCCTCCCCCAGGGCAATCAGAATATCCGGTTCAGCGCAGACCAGTTGGAAAAAGGCACTTATTTTCTTCGGCTTTCGGTCAACGGGGATATTGTTAAAACCATCCGGGTGGCCGTCAGCAACCGCACCTGATCCCTTCCTCTTGACTTTTGGCACGATCTGTGTTAGCTTTAGTACTTGTGATTCAGGCAAGTATGAAAATCTGTTTGATTATTTGGTTTACAGCCATCTGCTTTCTGCCCTGCTTTGGCCAGAAGAAGGCAAAGGACTTTAAAGTCACCACCACGGACCTCAAAACCATTGAGTTGTACAAGGACTACCTCAACAAGGGCAAGGTGGTGATGGTCCAGATCTTTTTTGTGGATTGCCCGCCCTGTAACGAGATCGCTCCCAATATTTCAGCGCTCTACAAAAAATACGGCAGCGGCAGCAAACGCGTTGAATTCATTGAACTCAGCAACAAATCCTGGGACAACAATGCCGCGGTCCAGGGTTATAAGACAAGATATAACCTCAATTTTCCTTCCGTGAGCAGCGAAGGAGGCAGCGTTCAGGCGGCAGCCCTGTATTCGGACAATTCTTATGGCTCTTTCCTGGGCACGCCCACTTTTATAATCATTGATCCTACGGGCGGCGTCACCTTTGATCCGAGGGGACAACACGCAGATGCAACGACAGTCAGGCTGGACACTGCCCTCGCCAGGGCCCTGAGGGTGCCCACCGTTCCCGGTTCGGGTTCCGGGGGAGAGGGAAACAATCCCTCTACCGGGATCAAAAGGGATACCCTCAACCTTCATGGAAAGCTAAGCCTGGGTAGTTCAACGCTCGGGCTGGTGACCCTGAAACTCAGCTGGAACAAAAAATCTTATACGTTCAGAACGGACATCCAGGGCAGTTTTAAGTTTCAGGCGATCGATACGGCAAGAACGACCAACGACATCCGCATGGAAGTGGAATACCCGCTCGATTACATTACTTCCGTCTCCACCATAGACCTGATCCTGATTCAAAAACATATCCTCGGAGTAAAACCTTTTGGCGATTACAAACAAGTGATCGCGGCCGATGCCGACCTCAACGGGGAAATCAATGTCGTCGACCTGGTGGAACTTCGAAAACTCATCCTTGGCCTCCAGGACAAACTCACCGCTCCATCCTCCCAGGTCACCTGGATCAACCACCGCAACCTGATCCGGAATCTTTCCCAAGCCATCCCGCTTGAAGATATTAAGTCCCTGGGCAGTAACGGCATACAGCTGGAAATCGTAAAAACGGGGGATGTGAGTTTGTATAATCAGTAGTCAATAGTTAGTAGTCAGTAGTCAGTTAACAGTTTATCAGCCTGACAATTCAGCAATTCAACAATTCTACAATTCAACAAAAAAGGGCCTCCCCGACCAGGAGACCCTCCACTATATAAGTGTGAAACAAACAGTTCAGATAATAGTATTCAGCAGTCAGCCATCAGCAGGCAGGCCTATTTCATATAATCCTTGGCACTGGGATTAAATTCAGACCAGCCATTGGTCCAGTTGGTGGATTTTAAAGCGCCTATATAATCGACATTCTCAAAAAAGGCGGGCAGACCCGTATTGCTTCCTCCCTTCTCCAGTCCGTCGCTCAGGCCGGTGGTGAGCACCAAAGTAGGCTTGGCGGTGAAAATATCCGCCTGGAGGCCGGTCTGGCTCCTTTTCAACAGGATCTTATTCCCTTCAATCCCCGCAAACCATTCCGATGGTTTTTTATCGCCGATCTTGATATCCGCAGGAGGATTGGCGGTATTCAGGTCACGGATGGCATAACCACGGGGGTTATGGTTGGTCCCGTTTCCAAATCCGTTATCACCCCATCCATCCAGTCCGGCAACCACCACATTCTTCAATTGGAGTTCCCCGTTGGCAGCGTTGGCCTGGGTGGTGGAACCATCAATGTATATCCCATTCGGGTACCCGGTGACGACCGTGTTATATATTTTGATTTTGGTATTTCTGCGCAGGTGCATTCCGTTCTGGAATTGAGGGCTGATGGAAGTCGCCACCTCGGCTTTGGGGCCAATAATGCTGACGTTGGAAAAATAGGGCGCGGTGAAAGGCATCGCGGCGCTGCCGCTTCCATCATTGTCCACTTCAAATCCATTGGAGCCGGATTGATCGGCCTGGGTGGCTCCTCTCAGGCCAATGGCAAATTGTACATTCCCGGAATACCCGTTGTCGACGTCGAAATCATCATCCAGGCCCCGATAGGCAACCAGGTATTTGGCGTTCACCGTGCCGCCAAACCATTCGAAGGCGTCATCCAACCCATAGGAGCATTGCACGTATTCTATTTTGGTGCCCCGGCCGACCGATCCCATCGTCAGTGAATTCACCTCCTGGTTGGGATTGATGGGAATGCCGGCATATTCAATCCGGACATATTTCAGGACACCGGAATTGTCCTCATCGTCATTGCCGCCATGGAAAGCTCCATATTGGCCTTCCAGTTCACCGGTACCCCCTGGCAAATTGTTCTTGGCTTTCCCGCAAAGGACCAGTCCTCCCCAGTCTCCGGGTTCACGTTCGCCGATCGCCCGTTCTGAAGTGAAGATGATTGGTTCGGCTGCAGTGCCTTCAGCAATAATCCTGCTCCCGCGGTGCACGATCATCGTGCCTTTGGTGGCCCGTTCACCAATGATCACGGTACCGGCCTGGATGGTGAGTACGCCGGTTTTAGTGGGATTTCCGTCTTTGGTCAGATCTTCCCCTACCCGGACAAAACCTTTGAGCCGGTAAACCTTGTCCTTGGTCCAGCTGACGTTACCTTCCAGGATCCCGCTGACATCCACGATGGGTTTTACAGGAAGTGCCGATACGGTAATGACCTGGGGCCCGCCGACTGTGACCTGGTCGTCGTAGTCCGACACCACGAAGGTGAAGTTGATGTTCGTACCCGAAGGCAGGGCTTCGATCGTATAGGTTTTGCTGTACTGATCGGTTTTGGTCCCTTCGGAATAGGTTTTATAGTCAAAGTCTGCTCCGTTTTTCAGCACCTGAAGGGTTTTTAAGCCCCTTTCAGATTGCAGGCTCACGGTTATGTTTACAACGGTTCCGGCTAATCCGGAAGCAGCGGTTCCGGGGGTCACAACGGGTGCCGGAAATACTTCATCCTCCTTTTTACAGGAGGTCTGGATCAACATCCAGGCCCCCAGCAGCAAGAGGGATGAAAGGGTAAGCAGTGGTTTAGTTTGGATCTTCATAATAATTACATTTATACCTTTTGGTTTAATAAATCTGATAAGTCAGGCCGGCCTGTACCAGACGGCCGGGAGCATATTGTTGAATAATCTGGTCCCTGGACGGATCCCATTTTTTGTCCTGGTTGCCATCCTGGAGGATGCGCGCCGGTTGATTCAAGAGGTCCGATACGCCGGCTTTTAATATTATCCTGGAGCCCAGTTCCTTGGAAATCATCAAGTCCAGCACATTCCGGGGCATTTCGTAGAGGTCGGGATAACCCTGGAATCCAACGGCAAAAATCCTCTTGCCGATCACGTTGTAGAGGACATTTACCTGCAGTCCTTGATCGGCGTCAAGGTAGTTCAAGGCGGCATTCACGATAAAGGGAGACTGGCCCTGAAGAGGACGCTGGTCGGACTGGCCTTCGCTGATGCCATCACCCAGGCGGACCGCTGAATGGATCAGGGTTGCGTTAAACACGGTGCTGAATCGCCCCAGGAACCGGGATGGCGTTAGGTTCGATAAGGACTTCTTTAATTCCACCTCGACGCCATAATTCACGCTGCTTTCGGCATTGGCAAAGGTGAAGGTCTTTGCCCCCCCCGAGCCCGAACCCGGGACCACCAGGGATTCGATCGGGTCTTTGAACTTCTTGTAAAACAGGGCCACATTGAAAACCTCAAAGGGAGTCGGATAATATTCAAAACGGGTGTCGAAATTCTGGACCACCGCGGTTTTTAACGGGGAACCCTTGTACACGTAATTGTAGTCAAAATCATAATAGGCAAAAGGCGCCAGTTCCCTGAATTCCGGGCGGTTAAGGCTCATCCCATACGATGCTTTCAGAATGGATTTTTGGCTGAAATAATAGGACATGGTCGCGGAGGGAAGCCATTTGGTTATTGGATAATGGAGTGCCACCGGGGTCCCCCCGATCAGGGCGCTCTCCAGGTTTTGGGTATTGTGCTCAAGGCGGAGCCCACCGGAAAAGGAAAGCTTTTTGCCAAGTGGAGTCAGGACATGGACAAAACCGGCATATAATTTATTTGAGGAACGGTAGGAATCGCTGGGATTGGTCTGCTCGTCGATTTTGACGCCGGTCCGGTTATTGATATTGTTGAACAGTTCGGTGATATCCCCATTGATCAGATCATTGTTGAAGTCAAAAGCGCTTCCCCGGACATATCCCAGGTTCCGGGCGTCGAAAGTCCGGTTTTTATCCTCCAGGGCGCCCCCGGCTTTGATTTCCAGATCGTTTATTTTTTTCGAAACGGCCAGGTTTCCGGAATAAGTTTTTTCAAGCATCTCCGAGGAAAACCGGCCGAGGAAAAAGGCCTGAGCCGCGCCAAACGGAACGTATAAGCTTGAGGTGCCCGATGATTCGTCAAAATCGGACCGGTATCTCCGGTAATCGGGTTGATTCCGGGTGGCCCGGTTATACCCAAAGGTCCATTCCAAGTTCAGGGATTCGTCCTGCAGGAATTGATGGGTTCCCACCAGTTGACTGGAAAGGATGTTCTTATAGACCTGGTCAAAGGAATGGTTATTGGGAATGTAGTTGGATTCAAAGTTTTTCCCTGAACGGTAAACATAACTTCCGGTGCTGTTCTGATTGAAAAGGTTTTTCCATTCGATCTGATGGTTGTCCCATTTTGCGGCCCAGTTGTGAAGTACCCCGATCCGGATATTCCGGTTGTACTGGGCATCATCATAGGAGAAGATCCGGGATTCAATGCCATTGGCCTGTTCATTGTAATCCCCGCGGTTTATCCCGAATTGGGTTTTGGAATCCTGGTAGGTAACGGAAGTGATGTTTCCGACCTGGACCCCGCCGAACACCGTCCTCAGGTTATTGGTCAGGTTGATTTTTTGGTCAGGCACCGCGACAGTCGGGGTGGCCACCCAGTTGTTTTTGAGGGACTTTCCGGCGAGTTCCAGCTGGATGGGGTTATTGATGACCTCATTGACCGAGGCGGGGAAATTTTTCGGAAGGTCAAAAGTCCCGGAATTGAAACCGGTCCAATAGTTTTTTCCAAGCTGGGGTTGATAAAAATCGTTGAAAGTGGTTCCCTGCCTGAAGCCGGCCGCATATTCGACACTGAGGCCGGATTTGCTGGGAATTCCTTTGGTAAAAATTTTGACCAAACCTCCGGCAAATTCACCCGGAAGATCGGCGGAAGGGCTTTTAAACACCAGCATGCGCTCGATCTGCCCGGCCGGGATGATATCAAACGAAAACGATTTGATATCCGTTTCCATGGAAGGGGTGAAGGCATTGTGCAGCATCACGTTGTTGTACCTTGAATTCAGACCGCGGATATTGATAAACCGGTCCCCGACAATGGTGATGCCCGGCACCCTCCGCACAATTTGGGCTGCATTACCGTCCATGGATTTTTTGATCTGCTGTTCGGAGATTCCACTGACTACCTGCATGGAGGCTTTAATCTCGGAGAGGATGGCCACTTCACTGTTCCGCACTTTATCCCCGGTGACCACCACTTCCTGCAAGGTTTCGGTTTCCTCCACCAGGTCCAGATTAATCTGTGTGATCCTGCCGGCTTCCACCTTTACCCCCGCAAGATTTTCCGTACGGAATGAAACGTAGGATATCTGAAGGGTGTACTCTCCTGCAGGTACATGGTCTATCGAAAAGAATCCTTCGATATCCGTCGCCGATCCCAATTCGGTCCCGATCACCTTGACCGTGGCTCCAATCAGGGGCTCGGATAATTTCTGGTCGGTAATAATTCCCTGGATGGTCCCGTTTTGTGCATTCAACCGGATAAAACCCGAAACGAGAATCAACAGGGTAAAAAACGTTTGTTTCATGTCTACTCTTTGTTTGTGCAGCAAAAGTAGACGGGCTGTATTAAGCCAATGTTAATACCGGATTAAGGCTATATTACGTTTTATCATATTGCAATTCAGCATTTTATGTAATAAATGCAATAATATATGTGGATTTAGTCTGGAAGGTGAGGAGTTTGAATACTCAAACAGAGATCTGATCGCTGATGTCTGATAACTGATCACTGACAACCGAAATCTGATTGCTTATCGCTGATCGCTGATTGCTGATCGCTGGTCGCTGATAGCTGTCTGTTAATTTTTCTTTGATCTTAAAGCCCTTTGGTTTTCCGCATTCCCGGAAGGAAAGACCTCCTCGACGTATTTCCAAATCCCCTTATCCAGCCGGAAACCTTCGTAAGATCCTTCGGGGACCCTGGTCCTGCCCTGCCCTGGCAAGTTTCCCGGCTGTTCCATAAGATGGTCGCAAATGATCATTTTTTCATTTTCATCGTAATTGACCCGGACGGCGGCGTCGGCGCTGTACTGATAGATGATGCGGTGGCGGATTTCGTTTTTACCCATCCGGAACACCGGGGCCCCGAAGACGGGTTTGCCTTCCCTGAAATGAAGGACATCGATGACTTTTCTACGCTCATAGACCGAATGGCCGTCATAACCAAAAAGCAGCCAGGCCCTGGATTTATCGGCCATTTCGAAGGGAACCATATTGTAATAGACCAGTCCATACCATCTGTCCGCGGGCAGCGACACCGATTCCGGATCAGCAAGTTCATGGGAGCGGTCGGCAAAGGAAGTGAGTTTGAGGGAGGGACTGTTCCACTGGAGAGCGCCGAAATAACGGTAATCTGCCTCGTTCACTTTCAATTGCCAGCTGAAAATGCGAAAACTGCTGTCACTCGGATAAGTGATGGCTACATTTTCCAATCGGGGAAATTTGTATTGGAAGGAATGGTCGACCTTGAGCGCCTTCGCCAGGGTGGGTATCATCTGGTGGCAGGCATAGATCCGCTCGTCCTCGATTTCGGCATTCAGGACTCCCCTCGCCCAGACGGCAATGGTGTCTTCATAATTCTGGATCCGGAGTAAATCGGTTCCTGAAAGGTTTCCCGACTGGGCATGGCCGTTTAACCCAATGAATGAGCATAAAGCTACAAACAAGATCGAGCAGGTCCCTTTCAGCCGCATGCTGAAGATAACGCTGATTAAAGAAGGGGGTTTGCTAACCAAAAGTTAAAAATCAGAGCCCGAGGGCGTCATAAGCGTCCATCACGGACTTCACGGCTTGGGCGGAAGCATTGAGCAAGGCCATTTCATCTTCGTTCAATTTGAGTTCGATGACCTGTTTCACGCCGCCCGCGCCCAGTTTTACCGGTACTCCCACATACACGTCCCGGAGGCCGTGCTGGCCCTCCATTTTAATACAACAGGGGAAAATCCGGTTTTCATCCTTGAGGATCGCGGTGGCCATTTGCGCGGCGGCGGCACCCGGAGCATACCATGCGGAGGTGCCCATGAGTTTTACCAGTTCTCCACCCCCGACTTTTGTCCTTTCCATGATTTTATTAAGGGTCTCGGTGTCGATCAGCTCGGTGACCGGTATTCCGCTGACGGTCGTATACCTGGGAAGCGGAACCATGGTATCCCCGTGCCCCCCGAGCAATACGGCCTGGATGTCTTTCGGGGACACCTGGAGCGCATCCGCCAGGAAAGCCCTGTACCTGGCCGTGTCCAGAATGCCGGCCATGCCAATCACTTTGGCAGTGGGCAGGCCTGAGGTTTTCTGGGCTGCATAAGTCATGACATCGAGGGGGTTTGAAACCACGATCAGGATGGGGTCTTTGGAATGTTCAAGGATGGATTTGGTCACCCCGCTTACGATCTTGGCATTGATGGTGATCAGGTCATCCCTGCTCATGCCCGGTTTCCGGGGCACGCCGGCGGTAAGGATCACGATGTCTGAACCTGCGGTATCGGCATAGTCGGAGGTCCCGATAACCCGAGTGCTGTAATCATCGATCGGGGCCTGCTGCCAGGTATCCAGGGCCTTCCCCTTGGCCAGGTCTCCGGCGATATCCAGCATGACGATTTCATTGACGATATCCTGGTGGGCGAGGACATTGGCACAGGTAGCACCCACATTTCCGGCGCCGATAACGGTCACTTTACTCATATTATACTTTTATTTAATATTTATTTATGGAGATCAAAGGTAAGCGGATGCGGCCAATCGGCAAAAGATATCCCTCATCTTTGTACACCGGGGGATGAATATTTTCTGTTAATTTTGTAGGCTATATGAGATGGTTTCTGATCGCAGGAAGTTTGTTGTTTTTTAGTGCAGTGAAAGCCCAGGAGGACAAACCTTTTTTATGCGGTACGGAAAATCTCGAGGAAATCAAGCAGGTGATGCTTAAAAACCGGGAAGAATTCAAAAACTTCCAGTTTCAGCGTGGGGCCATCAGCTATATTCCGGTCAAAATATTCCTGGTCGCCTACAACGACGGTTCCGGCCAGATGCCCGTCCTCAATGCCCTGCGCATGCTTTGCCAGTTGAATACCGCCTATGCGGACATGGAATTGCAATTTTACATCAAGGAGATCAAGACGCTCAACAACAGCACCATTACCGAAACGCCAAGGTCTTCCGGGGGAACCCTGCAAATGCAGCTCAACAAAGATCCCAAGGCCGTCAATATATTCATTACGCATAAAATCCTCGATGGCGTGGCGGGTTATTATATCGGACCGGCCGGATCCAATAACGACTTTATCGTGATCCAGAAAGACTACATGGGAGATGTCCGGGTGGCGGCACACGAAGTAGGCCATTACCTGAGCCTCCCGCATACCTTTCATGGCTGGGATTCCGAAGCCTGGGACCCGGTCAAACACGGCAATCCCGTCCAGAAATTTGCACCCGACGGCATCACCATCAATGAATATGCGGACAGCTCCAATTGTGGTCCGAAAAATGTGGGTGATGGATTTTGTGATACCCCGGCAGACTATAATTTCGGGGCCAATACCTGTTCTTATTCTTTAAAAGCCATGGACCCCAACGGGAAGCTGGTCTCGCCCCAGACCAACAACATGATGAATTATTTTTTCGGCTGCAGCAAATACCTCTTCACCCCGCAACAAAAAGCAGCGATCCTGTCCAGCTACAACAGCACCTCGCGCCGCGATATCCGGGGGACTTCGCCCTCCGAGGTCACTCCAATCAACCAGGCGGTAAAATTGCTCAAGCCGGCCGATAAATCAGCCACGGCCAGCGCGGACAGCGTCCTGCTGGAATGGGAAGCGGTGGCCGGAGCTGCTTCATACCTGGTTCAATACGATATCGTACCGACCTTCGAGGTTTTTGTCCAGACGTTTATCACCAAAGAGACCAAACAAAAAATTACCGGCCTCGTACTCAACCGCACCTATTATTGGAGGGTTATCCCTTTTAATGACTATTCGACCTGTTACCCTGACCCTCCCCGCTTTTCTTTTAAGGCGGGCGCCCTCACCAGCGTGCGGGATATCCCGGAGGTCAAGAGTTTATCCATTTATCCCAATCCAGTCGCCAATCAACAACTGCTCAACGTCTATTTGGACAACCACACCGGATTTTCCGGCTCCATATCCATATTCGATCTGAATGGCCGCCTGGTCTTGCAGGTACCGGATCAGAAATTCACGGCAGGCGCTTCCAGCAAAGGGCTGGATATTTCAGGTCTTCGCCCGGGGGTCTATGCTTTTGTATTAAGCAGCAGGGGCGGGCTGGCGAGCCGGCGGTTGACCGTTTTTTAAGCGACCGGGTTCAACCAGCCTGTTTTTTCCGCAAGGACCATTCAAACGAGAAAATTGCGACCACCTCCCCCTCCCGGTTCCTCCCGGTGGAGTTCATAATAATTTTTACCCCGGCATCCTGTTCCAGGGCAATCGCTGCGGTTTTCCGCATATCCTGGACCTGGTTGCATTCAAATAAAACAGGGCCTTTTGCCTTTTTCAAAAACTGCCCCTCCACCCGCGTCACCAGCATGGATATCCGCGACGGATCCAGGGAGGTCAGTGCGATAATGCCGGTGGACAATTCCGCCGCGGCGGCCAGTGCCGCAAAATAGATGGATTTAAAAGGGTTTTTGGTGGACCACCTGTACGGGATATTCACCTGTGCCCGCTCTTCCGTAAGAGAGACCACCTTCAGTCCAAAGAAAAAGGCGCCCGGAAGATGGAGTAAAAAATACCAGAACATCATCCATTTGCTATGGACCATTTTTGTGGTTTGTACCTGCATGGAATGTGATTAATCCTTCAATAATAAGTAATTTCGCGGCATCATTATCTGAACTTATGAATCTGCACGAATATCAGGGAAAGGAATTACTTAAAAAGTTTGGCATACCGGTCCAGGAGGGATTTCTTGCCACCACACCAGAAGAAGCCATAAAAGCTTATGACCAGGTGGTAGAATCTTCAAAGTCGCCGGTAGCGGTCATCAAAGCCCAGATTCATGCCGGTGGCCGGGGCAAAGGCGGTGGCGTCAAACTGGTCAAATCCCGGGAGCAGGCCGCCCAAACGGCACCCCAGATCCTTGGTATGATGCTCAAAACTCCCCAGACGCCGGGAGGGATGAACGGCCCTGGAAAACTGGTCCGTAAAATCCTGGTGACGGAAGATTCATTCAAACCGGATTTTGAATCCTGCAAGGAATATTACGTCTCCATCCTCACGGACCGGGAAAAAAAAGCCAATGTGATCATCTATTCCACGGAAGGGGGTATGGATATTGAAGCCGTGGCTGAAAAAACACCCCACCTGGTCCACAAGGAATATGTGCATCCCCTGGCCGGATTCCAGGCTTTCCAGGCCCGGAACATCGCCTTCAAGCTTGGCCTGAGCGGGGAGAGTTTTAAAAACATGGTCCGTTTCGTGACCAATCTCTACAAGGCCTTTACCGAGTCCGATGCCACTTTGTTCGAAATCAATCCCTGCCTGAAAGACGGATACGGCAATATCCTCGCGGTGGATTGCAAGGTTTCCCTGGATGACAACGCCCTGTTCCGCCACAGCGACCTGGAAGCCATGCGCGATACGGATGAAGAAGATCCCGCAGAAGTCGAAGCAAAAGCCTATAACCTCAACTACGTGAGCCTCGATGGCAACGTGGGATGCATGGTCAATGGCGCCGGCCTGGCCATGGCCACCATGGACATCATCAAACTCTCCGGCGGCCAACCTGCCAATTTCCTGGATGTGGGGGGCACCGCCGACGCCGCCCGCGTGGAACAGGCGTTCCGGATTATCCTGAAAGACCCGGCTGTGAAAGCCATACTCATCAATATCTTCGGGGGCATCGTGCGCTGTGACCGGGTGGCCCAAGGGGTGGTAGACGCTTACAAAAACATTGGAGAGATCAAGGTGCCGATCATCGTCCGGCTCCAGGGCACCAACGCAGAGCTGGCCAAGGATATCATCGACCAGTCTGGCCTGCGGGTGAGGTCCGCCATCCTGCTGAAAGACGCGGCAGAACTGGTCAGGGAAGCATTGTTGGAAAAATAATTTATACCCACCGGCTTGACCAGGATCTCTTTATTCGAATTAAATGAATACGTCAGGCAGGTCATCGCCCTTAATTTTACCGAACCACTCTGGATCCGGGCAGAAATCAACCAGGTAAGTTTTTCCAGGGGCCATTGTTATCTCGAACTCATCGAAAAAAAGGGGGATACGGATGAAATCATCGCCCAGGCCAGCGCGGCGATCTGGTATCGAAACCTGCGCTTTATAGAACAAAAAACAGGTCCTAATCTTAACCAGCTCTTACAGAAGGGAATACAAACATTGCTTAAAGTAAGAGTCGAATTCAATGAACGTTATGGACTGAAATTAAGTGTTGAAGACATAGACACCACCTTTACGATTGGGCAGCTTGAATTGAAAAGAAGGGAAATTCTTCAACAATTGGGAGCCCTGGGACTGATGGATAAAAACAAAGGCCATGCCCTGCCGCCGGTACTTCAAAGGCTGGCGGTCATTTCATCGGAAAAGGCTGCGGGCTTTCAAGATTTTATCCAGCACCTCCAGGCCAATGACTACGGTTTTGCCTTCGAATGTGAACTCTATTCCGCGGCCATGCAGGGAAGGAATGTGGAAAAGGAGATCCTGGCTGCTTTCCAGGAAATCAGGCAGGCGCGACAGCCTTATGACGCGGTCATCATCATCCGGGGCGGCGGATCCCGGCTGGACCTGGCCGCTTTCGACAGCCTGCAGCTCTGTGTGGCTATCGCAAATCTCGAATACCCGGTGATTACAGGCATTGGCCATGAAACCGATCAGGCCGTGGCAGACCTGGTGGCGCATACCAGCCTCAAGACCCCCACTGCGGTCGCTCATTTTGTCCTGGAGCACAACTTCAAATTCGAAACCCAGCTGTATGCCGGATACCGGATCCTTCAAAAATCCGCCCTGGATATCATCGAATCGTTTCAGTCCAGGCTGAGGCGGCAAAGCCAGATGATTAAGGATATCAGCCTGCGCCGGGTGGGCAATGAAAACTACTTTATGGCAGCGGCCAAAAAGGATTTAAAAATGTATACCCTGCAACTCCTCCGGGAAAAGCAGGCCGAACTCCACAACCTGCAGCAGAGAACAGCATTGATGGATCCTGAACTCCTGCTGAAGCGGGGATACAGTATGACCTTCAAGGACGGAGTGCTGTTGAAAAGTCCGGACCAGGCGGAAAGCGGGGACCTCATCGAAACCAGGCTTTCCGGAGGCAGCATCCGGAGCACGGTTAAATAATAAGTTTTACATTTACCGGGTATGTCGAAAACCAGGAAGGACAAAGGGAGTTTTGAAGAAGCCAAAAGAGCGCTGGACGAGATCATTGCAGAACTTCAGAACGAGAACACCTCCATCGACAAACTGGCCTCCCAGGTAAAAAGGGCCCAGGAACTGATCCAATATTGCCAGTCCAGGCTGAGGACCATTGAAAAGGAGGTTCACTCCCTCCTGGATGAAGAAGAATAGACCACCCGGATCAAGGCAGCCAGGTTGGCACCAAAAGCCTCCAGATTTTCTTTGCCCATTTTAATAGCCGTTTCCAGATCTTCTGGACCCCTTACAATTGAAAATGCGGCACTAAAACCCATTTTGCGATTTTGCGCCGTGTTCATTTGAAGACTTCCGCAAAGCCCGATCACCGGTTTTCCGCATTTTCCCGCGGTTTTCAGTACCCCATGCACCAGTTTACCGAACCGGGACTGGAAATCCAGCGCTCCTTCCCCGGTAATCACCAGGTCATGCGCCTGCACTTTTTCCCGGAACCGGAGCAGTTCAAATATCCGTGAAGTTCCATGGTGTATGGTGCAGCCCATGATCCCGTGCATGCCGCCCCCGATCCCGCCTGCCGCCCCACTCCCTTTTACCTTTTGAAGGTCAGTACCGAACTGATTGTGTATTACCCGGGCAAAATGAATCATCCCCTTTTCCAGCTTTTTCCGAATGGGAGGTCCGGCACCTTTTTGCGGCCCGTAAACCTCAACCGCCCCTTCCGGGCCATAAAAAGGATTGGTCACATCGGTCCAGATCTCAATGGTGCGGCTGCCTTCCATCTCCATCCGGGTATCCACGGCATGGATCTGGATGAGGTTGGCAGGTACCGGGTCCAACACCCTCCCCTTTTTATCCAGGAACCGGATGCCGAGGCGGTGCATGATCCCCAGGCCTGCGTCATTGGTTGCGCTCCCCCCAACCATGAGTATGACCCTCCTGGCTTTTCGTTTTAAGGCATGCTGAACCAGTTCGCCGGTTCCCATCGTGTTGGAGATCCAGATGTTTTTTTCCCGTCCGTTGAGCACGGCCAGGCCTGAAGCGGCCGCCATTTCGATGTAGGCTGTAGAGGATTCCTGTTCAAACAAATAGGGTGCTTTAAGTTCATGGCCCAGGGCATCCGATGCGGTGATCCAAACCGGCTTCAGATGCAGATGGTGGGCCAGTGCCAGGACCGAGCCGTCCCCTCCGTCACACAGGGGGAAGGTGGTCAGGGAATCGGGGTTCAGAGTACCGGCAAGGCCTTTCCGGAGGGCGTTATTTGCTTCAAGGGAAGAGCAGGAACCTTTGAAACTGTTCAGGGCGAGCAGGATTTTCATTTCATCAGGTCTGCGGGGTATTTCAAACCGATGAGTGTCCGGATACGGTCCAGGGTATCCATGATTTGCAGCGAAAAATGCAGCGGCATGAGGTCGCTTTCCAATTTTCCGGCTTGCACACAATCCTGGACTTCTTTTATCTGATAGTAGAAACCACGGTTTGGGTAGTCCCAGTTTTTAATTTCCGCTTCGCCGTTTTCGGGTTTGATGATCATTTCTCCTCTTTCATGCCATCGCCTGGGCAAAAGCACCGATCCTTTTTCATAAAATAGCTGAGCCGAAGTGTCCGACTCCCAGAGAATGCTGGATTCCAGGTAGGCGGTGATGCCTTCCGCGTCCTTGAGGATGACCTGGCAGGTCTCATCGATCTCATTCAATATGGTAGCTTCCGCCTGGATCACCGCAGGCACCCCTAATAAAAGCTGCGCCAGAAAGACCGGATACACTCCGATATCAAGCAGGGATCCGCCTCCAAGTTCATTTACCACCAGACGGCTGACCCCTTGCGCCGAGGCTCTTTCCTTCCCTTTAAAGGCAAAATCGGCCCTGAGGTGGAGGAGCCTCCCCAACCTGCCGGAATCGTGCAATGACTTCAGGTAAAGGATATGGGGAAGAAAGCGGGTCCACATCGCCTCCATCAGAAAAACCTGATGGACCCTTGCCTGATGGATCAGCCCGGTCAATTCATGTTTGTTGATGGTAAAGGGTTTTTCGCATAATACGGGCAGACCGGCCTCCAGGCATTTTGAAGTGCAATAAGCGTGCAAATGATGCGGGGTCGCAACGTATACGGCATCCAGGCCTCCGTGACCAACCAGTTCCTCATAACTGCCAAAGGCTCTCGCCGCCCCGTATTCTTTGGCGAAAGCCTCCGCCTTAGTGATATCTCTGGAGCCCACCGCGGCCAGTTCCCCCACCCCGGTTTCTTTCAATTCTTTGGCGAATTTGTTGGCGATCCTGCCCAGTCCAATTATACCCCACTTAAACATGTATTAAAATTTACAATTTGTTCACAAAATTAAATCCTTCAAGGACATTCGCGGTGCTATCTTTGTAAGACGTTTTACAAGAACCCCTTGTACCCGATTCCGGCAAGATTTTTACCCATATTAATAATATTTACTTAAACCTATTTAAACAAATGATCTATGGCTATTAATCTATTGGAGTTGTTGCAAAGCCAGGTGGGGGGAGAATTGGTCGGCCAGGCCAGCAAATTCCTGGGCGAAACCGAAGTCAACACCGGGAAAGCGGTGGGTTCGATTTTCCCAACTCTTCTTGGCAGCCTTGTAGGCAAAGCATCCACGGAATCCGGTTCAAGGGGGATCCTTGATTTTATTAAAACTAACAATATAGACGGCAGCGTACTGAATTCACTGGGAGGTTTGTTTTCAGGAGGCCAGGCCACCGATTCCCTCCTGGGTTCCGGGGGAGGGATCCTCAAGTTTTTAGTGGGCGATAAACTCGGTTCGATCGTGGACGTCATATCGAATGTTTCCGGGGTAAAAACAGGGACTTCATCCTCCCTGCTCAAAATGGCAGCTCCGCTCCTCATGGGGTTTGTGGGCAAATTTGTAAAAGAAAAAGCCCTGGATGCCATGGGTTTGAAAAACCTGCTGGGCGGCCAGCGTGAATTCATTTCCAAGGGGATCCCCGGAGCCCTGACCGGTCTGCTGGGCCTGGCAACCAATGCCGGTGGCGGAGCTCCAAAAATGCCCGCAGGCCCATCCTCAACAACCGGAAGCAGTAACTTGCTCAAATGGGCCTTGCCCATCCTGCTGTTGCTCGCGGTCATTTATTTCTTCGGACGCAAAGGCTGCGACCGTCAAATGGAGACCACGCCCACCGAAATGGTTGACAGCGCCAAACTCGCCGCCGAGGCCGCCGCAGCCGAACAAAAACGGATTGCGGACAGCATTGCCGCTTCCAGATCTGTTTATACGCTGCCCGGAGGCATATCCCTGAATACCAAAAAAGGTAGTTTCACGGACAAATTCGTATCCTTCTTTGCGGACAGCCTTGCAAAGGTCGATCCCAAAATGGCCTTTACTTTCGACGGGGTCCATTTTAAAACCGGTTCCGATTCCCTCACCATGGAGTCCGGTACCCAATTGGATGAACTGGCCAGTGTAATGACGGCTTATTCCGGGGTAAACATCCGGGTGGTCGGGCATACCGATAATGTGGGGGATGCGGCTATGAATAAAAAATTGTCCGACGCCCGGGCCAAATCCGTCAAGGCCTATCTGGTTGGCAAAGGCATTGCCGGCAGGCGCATTGAAACCCTCGGGATGGGACAAGCCAGCCCAATCGGGGACAACAATACGGAAGAAGGGAAAGCGATGAACCGCCGCGTGGAGGTTTTCGTCACCCGCAAATAAATGTTGGATTTATTCAATGAAAGCCAGTCTCCCCCCGGACTGGCTTTTTTGTTTCAACGGACAAGCCCTGGCAGGGTTACTTGTCCAGGATCCCGATCACAAGAAATCCCGGCCGGACGTTCAGATAATACCATAAATTTGAACGTATATGCTACTGCGCGTGAAATTGCCAGGAATGCTGGCAATTGTTTTTTTGGTGTTTTTAAACTCCAGCATTGAGGCTCAATCTGTTTTAAACCGCTTCCAGGTCATCGGGAGGCCAAAACAAATCGACATCCCCTTCCAGTTTGAGAATAATTTTATCCTGGTCAAGTCTTTGTTCAACCGCTCCTTCCCCCTCAATTTTATTTTCGATACAGGAGCTGAGCATGCCCTGCTTTTTAAACGGGAGTATGCGGATATCCTCGGACTCAAATACGACCGCAGGATCCGGCTGATCGGGGCGGATCAGTCGGAAGAAATGTATGCCCTGATTGCCCGGGGGGTTTCCTTCGGTCTGAGTCCGACGGTTTCCTATTCCCAGGACATCCTGGTCCTGGAACAGGATTTTTTCCATCTGGATGAGGTGACGGGATTGTATGTGGACGGCATCATGAGCTCTTCCTTTTTTAAGGGGTATATACAGCACATCGATTACCGTAAGCGGATCCTGTCCTTTATTCAACCCAGCGTTTTCCGCTATAATTCACGGAAATACACCAAGGTTCCCGTGGAGATCATCAACGGAAAACTCTATGTAACCGGCCAGGTCGAAATACAAAACAAAAAGATACCTGTTAAATTGCTGGTGGACTCCGGCGCCGGCCTCCCCCTGTTGCTATACACCAATGCCAATCCCGATTTTGCCCCCCCTGAGAAAGCCATACCCGGACGCCTGGGCAAGGGCCTGGGTGGTTACCTTGAGGGTCATATCGGCAAGATCACGGAACTCCAATTAGAAAAGTTTAAATTCCCCAACATCGTAACCAGTTTTCAGCAACTGGATTCGACCCTGATCCCCGCGGGAGCCGAGGAAACCCGGTTTACTCGCGACGGATTGCTGGGGAATCAGCTGCTCAGCCGATTTGACATTTATATCGATTACAACAAAAACCTCATGTACCTGAGCCCGATCAAAGACCTCAGCAAAGAATTTCTGGTCGACCGCAGCGGAATGGAAATCCTGGCTACCGGGCATGAACTGAAACAATACATCGTGAATTCGGTGATCCCCGGAAGCCCGGCCGACGAAGCAGGCCTCAAAAAAGGGGACATCATCAAACGTATCGGATTCCTTTCCACCAACATACTTTCCCTGGAACAGATCATCCATTCCCTGGCTCGGAAACCCGGCAAAAAAGTCAGGATCCAGTATTTCAGAAATGCCACCGAATACAAAACCACGGTAACCCTCCGGTCCTTGATTTGATGCCATGCGTGGATAAAATATCGGCCTCCCTTTTTTCTCCACATCCCGCATGATACCTTTGTTTGGTGTACTCCAGTTTAAAAGCCTGTGTGGAAGACCTTGAACGACAAGGGCAATTGTTCAGGGTGAAAGAGGAAGTGGACCCCGACCTGGAAATGGCGGAGATCCATCGCCGTGTATTTGATTCCGGGGGCCCCGCCCTTTTATTCGAAAAAATAAAAGGTTGCCGGTTTCCCGCCGTTTCAAATCTTTATGGCACCAGGGACCGGGTCCTCTATTTATTTAGAAACAGCCTGGAAGACCTCAAGGCGTTGGGCAGGCTTAAAAACGACCCGGGACTGATCCTAAAAAAACCATTTTCCTACCTGCCGGCCGTTTTGAAAGCCCGCTTTGCCTTGCCCAGGAAAATCAGGTTCAGCCGGAGTATGGTGAATACCTGTAGCATCTCAGACTTGCCTCAGATCCGATGCTGGCCCATGGACGGAGGGCCTTTTGTCCTGCTTCCCCAGGTACTGAGCCTGCCGCCGGGCTCCCGCGACCTGCTCCAGTCCAACCTCGGGATGTACCGGATCCAGCTTGGTGGAAACGCCTATCTCCCCGACCAGGAAATCGGTTTGCATTATCAGCTGCACCGGGGCATAGGGATCCATCATAAAATGTACCTGGAGAGCGACGAACCATTCCGGGTAAGCGTGTTTATAGGCGGCCCGCCTTCCCACAGCCTCTCCGCTATCTTTCCTTTGCCCGAGGACATGTCAGAACTCACTTTCGCCGGCTTGCTCAACCGTAAACGGTTTTCCTGGTTCCTGAAAGACGGTTATGTGCTTTCAGACCAGGCGGACTTTGTCATTACGGGCACCATCGACAAAAGCCTGAAAAAACCGGAAGGCCCGTTTGGGGACCACCTGGGATATTATTCCCTGACCCATGATTTTCCGGTGATGAAGGTGGACAAAGTTTACCACCGTAAGGATGCCCTCTGGCATTTTACGGTCGTTGGACGCCCTCCCCAGGAAGATTCCTTTTTTGGATTCCTCATCCATGAAATTGTTAAAGAACTGATTCCCCGAGAGTTTCCGGGCCTCACCGGGCTTCACGCAGTGGATGTAGCCGGGGTCCATCCCCTCCTGCTGGCCACCGGAAAAGAGCGCTACATGCCCTTCCGTGAACCCAGGCCGGAAGAAATCCTGACCATCGGGTCACGCATCCTCGGCTCGGGGCAAACCTCACTGGCTAAATATCTGTTCATCGCGGCGCCGGTGGAACGGGAAAAGCTTGACCTCTATGACCTGCCCGGTTTTTTTGATTATATTCTTCGCCGGATTCGCTTTGATCGCGACCTTCATTTTATCACCAACACCACGATCGACACCCTCGATTATTCAGGAGAAGGCTGGAATGCGGGATCTAAGGTCATGGTCGCCTGTTGCGGCCCGGTGATCCGGGACCTGTCGGAACGCTTGCCGGAGCACCTGGTTTTCCCACCCGGGTTTATGCGTCCGGTCTTGATCCAGGCCGGTATTGTCTGTGTTGAAGGTACCCGCTTCACGGACCATTCAAAGGAAAGCCAGGCCCTGGATCAATGGACCGCCAGCCAGGAACCCGACAATTGGAGGGGAATCGCCCTGATCGTACTTTGTGATGACTCCGCTTTTACTGCGTCCAATTGGGATAATTTCACGTGGGTGACCTTTACCCGGTCCAATCCCTCCCACGACATGTACGGAATCGGCTCATTCACTTCGTTTAAGCATTGGGGTTGCCGGGGACCGCTCATTATTGACGCCCGGATCAAACCCCACCATGCCCCGGTCCTCGAAGCCGATCCGGCTACCACCGCAAAGGTGGATCGTAAATTCAGTAAAGGAGGATCTCTGTATGCGCTCCACCGGAAGTAAATTTGGATGAAGCCCAGCACCCCTTATCCCCTGCCCGATGCATTTCTCAAAAGGATGCAAGATCAGCTGGGTACCTCATATTCTTCTTTCCTGGATGCCGTTGAAAAAATCTCACCCCCGGCGGTCCGGCTCCATCCTCTGAAGTTGGCCGGCCATTATGAGTTTCCCCTGGATCTAAATATTCCCTGGGAAGATCACGGGTATTATCTCCGGGAGAGGATCAAATTCACTTTGGATCCCTCGTTTCATGGAGGAGCCTATTATGTCCAGGAGCCCAGTTCCATGTTGGTCGGCCCATTGGTAAAAAGACTCCTGGAGAGCTACGATCAGCCTCTGGTCCTCGACCTTTGCGCATCGCCCGGTGGTAAAAGCACGGCGATCCTCAGCGCCTTGAACGGGCGCGGCTTGCTCCTGGCGAACGAAACTATTGCCGGCAGGATCAGCGGCCTTCAGCACAACCTCATCAAGTGGGGATATGCCAATGCCCTGATCAGCCAATCCGATCCCATTCAATTTCAGGCTTTTCCCGGCATGTTCGATCTCATTCTCGTGGATGCGCCCTGTTCAGGAGAAGGTTTGTTCAGAAAAGACCATTCCAGCCGAAAGGAATGGACACCGGACCTGGCCCTCCAATGCAGCCTTAGGCAGAAAAGGATCCTAAGGGATATTCTTCCCGCACTTAAACCGGGCGGAATACTCCTCTATTCCACCTGCACGTTTAATCCGGCTGAAAACATGGAACAACTCCACATGCTTGGAGGCCTGGGATTTGAATCCATCCCTCTGAAGGAATGGGATGATTTCCCATTAGTCCGCCTGGAAGAAAACGGGGTCACCGGTTACCAGGCCTACCCGCATTTAATGAACGGCGAAGGATTTTTTGTCGGTGCACTGAGAAAAGGGACCGGCAGCCAGGGACCGGTTCCCACAACTGCTCCAACCGGAGTGGAATGGGTAAATCCTCCGCGGGAATCACAAAGGTTTATTCCATCCGGTTCCGGATTGAAATGTTTTCTTCACCGGGACCAATATTTTGTTTTTCCCTCCGCGATGGCGGATGCCCTGGATCAATTCATTGGCCGGCTTCGTTTGGTCCAGGCGGGTACGGCCCTGGGCCAATTGAAGAACAAGGATTTTGTGCCTGCCCACGGCTGGGCTCAGAGCCTGGATTGCCCCGGGACGGTAATCTCCTTAAATGTGGAAAAAGCGGAAGCGCTCCAGTACCTGAGAAAGGATCCTTTACCCAGGCAGGGCCTGGACCCCGGTTACCATCTCATCCGTTACGAAGGAATTAGCCTGGGTTGGATAAAAAGTCTCCCGGGCCGCATCAATAATCTTTACCCCATGGCCTACCGGATTATGCAGGCCGGGTGATAATAATCCTGTTGCGGGCAGGATTAGTCCGGTAACTTTATTATTTTGGATCAAACCGGCATCACATGAAATTATTTTCAGGCGCCCAGATCAGGGAATGGGACAAAACGACGCTCGAGGAGGAAGGCATCCCTTCCATCGAACTTATGGAAAGAGCCTCCTCCGCCTTCACAAAGAAGTTTATGGAACATTACGACCGGTCAAGGCCTATCGCGGTCTTCTGCGGTCCGGGCAATAACGGGGGGGATGGTTTGGCTATCGCACGCATGCTCAATACCCAGGGTTATGAAGTCAAGGTCTGGCTGGCCGACTGGGGCCTGCCCAAAAGTCCGGATTACGAAATAATGCTCAAGCGGCTGCCTGGCTTTGGCCAGGTTCCGGTCTATTCTGTGGATATGAAGGAACCCCCTATCCTTGGAGAAGACGACCTCATCATCGATGCGCTTCTTGGCACGGGGCTGAACCGGCCACTGGATGGAAATTTTGAGGACCTGATTTACTGGCTGAACAGCCTCCATAAGACCGTCGTTTCCGTCGACCTTCCTTCAGGCATGTTTACGGATCAACATACGGAGCTGGCGATCCGCGCAAGCCATACCATTACTTTCCAGACTCCCAAAATGGCTATGTTGCTACCAGAGTATGAGGAATACACCGGCAGCTGGGAGATCGTGGATATCGGGCTCAGTCACAGCTATTATCTGAAGACCACGGTAAAACATTACCTCGTTGAGAAAAAAATGTTGAAAGGTTTCCTGACCACCCGGAAAAAGTTTTCCCATAAAGGATTGTTTGGACATGCCCTCCTGATCAACGGTTCACATGGAAAAGGGGGAGCGGCGATCCTCGCGGCCAAAGCCTGCCTCCGGAGCGGCGTGGGATTGGTCACCAATCATATTCCGGGGGCCCTCTATGCCATCATCCAGATGGCCGTACCTGAAGCCATGGCTTCGGTGGATGAACACAATTATTATTGGTCAACCCTGCCTAAAGACCTGGATAAATATGCGGCGATCGGCCTGGGCTGCGGACTTGATCAGAAGGATTCCACAGCGCGGGTCCTCAGCCAGTTGTTCGATGAATACGACGGCCGCATGGTCATCGATGCCGACGCACTCAACCTGATCAGCAAATCAAAGGACTTGCTCGGAAAACTGAATCCGGGATCCATCCTTACCCCGCATCTCAAAGAATTTGAGCGGCTCTTTGGAAAAAGCATAAACTGTTTTGAGCGTTTATCCTTATTGTCCGAAAAAGCAAAACAATACCAGGTGACCATCATTCTGAAAGGAGCCTTCAGTTCTGTTGCCAATCCGGAAGGGACCATTTTTTTCAACCCTTCAGGTAATCCGGGGATGGCTACCGCCGGAAGCGGCGATGTGCTCACCGGCCTGCTGACGGGCCTGGTGGCACAGGGTTATGATTCCACCCAGGCGGCGATCCTTGGCACTTATATTCATGGTGCAGCCGGGGACCTGGCCCTGAAAAAACAGGGAGGAGAATCCCTGGTGGCCTCAGACATCATCAAACGGTTGGGAGAAGCTTTCAAGGACTTGCGGGCAGCATGAAAAAACTGGTGGTACTGACCGGGGCAGGCGTGTCTGCTGAAAGTGGCCTCAAGACCTTCCGCGATGCCGATGGTTTATGGGAAGGTCATCGCGTGGAAGAAGTCGCTACACCGGATGCCTGGGAGCGAAACCCCTCCCTGGTCCTTCAATTTTATAATGAAAGAAGGCAACAACTTTCAAAAGCCTTGCCCAACCTGGCCCACCGCCTGCTGGCAGAATTGGAAAAACATTTTAAAGTAAGCATCGTCACGCAAAACGTGGACGATCTTCATGAAAGGGCCGGCAGTTCCCAGGTCATCCACCTCCACGGAGAATTAAAGAAAATGAGGAGCGAACGATATTCCCATCTGGTCTACGATTGCCCGGGGGACATCCTGCTGGGAGACCTTTGCGAAAAAGGATTTCAATTGAGGCCCCACATCGTCTGGTTTGGGGAGTCCGTACCCCTGCTGGCGCTCGCTGTACCGGAATTCGAATCCGCGGATATCTGCATCATTGTAGGGACTTCGCTACAGGTTTATCCGGCCGCGGGCCTGATCGGCTACCTTCCCACTTCATGCCGTACCTATTATATTGACCCGCGCCCCCATCCTTCCTACGAAATCGGCTTATTGAATAACATCAGCCTGATCTCAAAAAAGGCTCAGGAAGGCATGAAGGAGGTGTTTGACCGGATTACGTCTTAAATAAGACAGTTAAAACTGGCTGATACGGAGTACTTATCTTGTACACACCGGCCAGTTGAAACTGGCCGCAACGGGGGCCTGTACAGACAGGCCAGTTAAAACTGGCCGCTACAATTACTCAACAATCACCATTTTCTTGCTGTCCGTAAAGAATCCCGATTCAAAACGGTAGTACAGGACTCCCGTCGCCCCGATCTCCTTACGGTCAAACCAGACCTCGTGATATCCTTTGGTCCAGTCTCTTTCTATAGAACGGATGATCCTTCCGGTCACATCGTAAATACTCAGCGTACCCTTCCCCTCTTTCGCCAGCCGCAGGCCGATCACCGTTCGCTGGTCAAAAGGATTGGGATAATTCTGGTATAATTCGCTCCTTGCATTTACTTCATTCCCTTCAGGCGTTACAAACCGGATGCCGAGGTTACTCACTTCACCCTTGCCTTCGTAAGACTCTGCGATAGTGACTTGTGATCCCATCCGCAGCGCTTCGCTCAGCCGCCCGTTCTGTCCGGCTTTGAAGGTCAGGGTGAATAATACCTCCTGGTCCGGGATATCCACACCCGTATTTGAATTCCAGCTCATTGTGATCAAGCCTTCGGCAGCTTTTCGGTTTCCAAAGTTTTGATCGCTCATGGGCAATGCACCAGTCTTTGGGGTGCGGCTGCCATCCACCACCCACCGACCACCTTCCACCTCCACCGTACCCTGGAATCCACTGATCCCTCGGAAATTAGGGGAGCGGAATTCTACAATTACCAGTTCACCGGCAATAAATTGCTGGTCTACCACATCAAAGATCAAACCTGGGTTATTTCCCCTCACTTCAGTACCCATAAGGCTATGGGGGGCCGCGCTTGCATTAACATCACCCGTCTTGATCCCGATCCAGTCTTCCTGCATATAATCTTTCTCCACCTCCTTCATTTCCATCCAGGTCTTGAAGTCCCAGGGATTCTTTGGATCGCTGAACTGCTGGGTCTTCGGCACAAACTTCCAGCTATCGGCATTCGGCAACTCTTCGTAGGTAGATAATATCAGTTTTCTCAGTTCCACCAGGTCGATGGCCGTCACCTGCTTGTCATCGTCCGCATCCGCGGCGATGATCTTGTAGGGTGAATCCAGGGGTTCCGTGCCCAGGATGTGTTTCTGGATCAGAATCAGGTCCAGGGTGCTCACCCCGTTCATCGGCCGATCTTTCCTCTTTGCCCGTATCGTATAATCCGATTTGGACGGTAAAGCTTCAAAGTGGTAGGTCCCTTGCACCCCGGTTTCATAATTCAATTGCAGGCCTCCCCCATTGATATTCATCGTGACAAATTCCACCGGCTCCTTCCCTTCCGTTTGAACACTTCCGGCGATCTGAACATTTAGGCCCGCTACATCCGGGCAGACGTTGCCGGTATTGTCCTGCAACAGGATATAAGTACTGCAATGATCCTGGTTTCCGGCTTCGTCCGTCACCCAGATCTCCACCGGGACCGTCCGCGATCTGCCGTCCGGCAGATCAGCACAGGTGAATACCCGGCTGGTTTGTGTAATATCCGATGAAAAACTGAATACCAGATTGTCATACTCCGTACAATTGTCCCCGCTACCCGCATCCAGGTCCTTCGCCCACACCGTCACCGTACCCGTACTGGGCATGATCACCGTGGCTAGACCCCGATAACAGTATGGCGTCGGCCGCTTGCAATCCCTCAGTTCAAAACGGAAGGTCGAAGTATCGGCATTGCCGCAATTGTCTATACCGATAATATGCACCAGGTGTTTGCCCGGCGTGCCCGACAGGAATATAAATTCGGTTTCATACCGGGTGCCCCCCTGATCAATACTGTTTGCATCATACAGCCGCCCATTATAGGCATCCTCGCTTGCATCGATATCGATTTGAACTCGGAAACGGATGTTGGAGGGGTCAGCGCAATTGTCCGATGCACTTAAGGGAATGATCACATCAGCTGAACAATCTTCATTATAAACGCATACGATTGTATCCCGCGTATTCACGATCGGGGCCACCTTGTCCACCACCTTGATGATCTGGATGTATTGCATATACCCGTCGTTATTGTCTTTCAGGTTCCGGTACACGCATTCCCGGTTACCCGTATCGGCCCGAAGTCTATCGTCTACGATCACCTCAGGATACCTTTCTTGCCTTCCCGGATCATAAATGCACCAGTCGATCAGGGTCCAGGTCCGTACAATCTTATAACAAGCGTCCCCTTCTATGGTAAAGATTTCATCCTTATACCGTATACCGACCTGTTCACATTCATCATCCGTCACCTCAGGCTCACCCGTATCCTCCGGTTCCGTGGAATTCAGGAAATCACATTCCACCACCTTGTCTTCCGGGAAGACCACTTCAAAATCACTGCGGTGTTTTACCAATACTTTTTGTTTGGCTACCACTACATTATCACACTTATCCCGGATGGTCCAGGTCCGCTGGATCCATCCTTCCCCGCAGGAATTGATGTCCCCTTCGTCCGTCCAGGTCAGCGTGGCGTCATTCAGCGTGCAATTTTCCGTAATCGAAAACTCGTTTTTCTTCAATTCCCGCTGAGGTCGGTTCTTATCAAAAAGCACGTAAGTGTCAAAATAAGATTTAGGATCTATTTGACCTGAAGTGTCAAATGAATCCAGGTACAGCCATTCCCGACAATATTTCGGAGCCCAGTTGTTCTGGTGGTCATAATGCCCGCAGTCCGATCCATGCTCCTCCTCATCATAGTATCCCAAGCCTCCATAATAGCCGTGGATCGTGCCCTCACTGTCCTTCAGATAGCCCGGCCAGATCCCGTTTTTCTTGCCCGTGGAGCAGTCTTTGGGATAACCCGCGTAGTAGGGAGCATCGTCGCAATAGACCGTAATGTCCTCCAGATGGTGTACTTCAGGAGCCTGTTTGTCGTCCACCAGCACCTGCACCATGCAGTCGCTGTATAATCTGTGGGAACAATAACTTCCGGGGGGATTCGCCGTCCCGCCGGTCAGCATCACCGTTTCTTCAAAATAAAAGTCACTTTCGCAGAATGCATTCAGGTTCTCCACCGCTCCTTCGTATTGAGCGTAACATAAACCGCCCTCTTTGGGGTATGTGTTATTTCCAAATTCACAGATCTCCCGCCCTCTTTGCTGATGCTCCTTCTGACATTCAATTTTATACCGGTAGTTGCAGTCCTTTTTGCCGTCCTTGTGGAAAAAATTCCAGTTGTGCTCGATCCGGTAGCGCTGGTCGGTATTGTACCAGAACCACTGATGTTCCGTGCAGGGCCATACATGCGGATCGTATATTGGTACTCCGCAGGCTTCATACACCCTCAATACCACCTGGTTGGGACCGCAATCATCAAATTTGATCTCATCCTTAAACACGTAGGCGTTGATCCATCTTTCGATCTGGAATTCATAAAATTCCTTGTCTTTCTCATATTTGTAGCTGCCGCAGCGGGCTTCCAGGGAATCCCTCCAGTAATTTCTCCAATAGGTCACGCTGTCCATGTGGGCCACTGCAAAATGCAGGACTTCACAACAATTGTCCCGGCTTCCGTTGTCCAGGTCTTTGGCTTTCACCTTCGCCCAGCAGCCTTCCGGGTCCACGGTTACCTGGGTCACCTCGTCGCATACCGGGGTCGGAGGCGTGATGTCTTTAATCACGATCAACCTACTGGTTTCCGTCCGGTTATAACAGTCATCCACCAGGAAGATCTGAACCATATGTTCCCCCTGCGGTAAGTACAGGGTCTTGGACGGGAGGTCACCCGCCAATACAATGACTTTACCCGGGTGGCTCTTATCCTCGTAAGTGATTCTATAGGATTGTTTCACCCCGCTGCAGTCTTTATAATCGGTACCTGCTACCAGGGCCGGAACCACTACACCTGCCACACATTCGTGGGCATTGGTATTTTTATAGATCGTCGCCAGGCTCTTTAGCATCCTGGGGCCGGTCGTATCGATGACCTTGATGTATTGTTCGCATTCTTCCTCTTCCAGCGTGCACCAGTCCGTCACGATCCAATTGCGGTACACCTTGAAGCCCGCTCCGCAGACATCCAGATCGGTATCCTTGTATATCGCCGTGATCTTGCAGCTGCCTCCCGCTGCCGGATATATATTCTTCCCTTCGATCTGGGGCACCACTATGATCGCAGGATCAAGGATAGCTCCTCTACCCCCTGCTTTTAATTCCCAGTTGGCTTTCTGCAATGAAAGCAGGTATTCCGGAGATACTTTGGACTTGTCGACCGTGAAGGGGGTCTTGAGTTCGGATTTGGATCCATACAATTGATGGGTGATCTCGCAGGGCAGTTCGATCAGTTCCGGGCAGACCAGGCTGTCCAGGCTCGTCTTGCGGATAAAGATCGTATCCGTGCAACGTGCGAAATTGCCCCATTTGTCCGAACCCTGGATCGTCCGCACCACATAACCCGACAAGACCGGGTCTTCGTCGCAACCATATTCTGTCCAATGGTCCGAAACGATTTTTACTTCCACCCCGGAGCAGCTGTCTTCTCCCTCCGCCAACAAGGGGAGGTCAGGCAGTTCGTAACAGGTAATCGTATCCACCGAACAATTCAGCTGGGGCGGCTGCTTGTCCTCCACATGGATATAGCCCCAGCATTTGTTGCCGGTAGATACTTCATATGCATTGTAGACCAGGGTATAACCGATATGGCTCAGGTCTACTTTATCGGCCTCCGGATATCTTGCCGTACCAAAAGGATAAATCAACTGGATATCCCAATAATTGCGGCAACCCAGCACATCTTCCAGGACGTCATCCGGGTCGATCACTTTCATGCAACTGGTACCCAGCGAAACATTCACCAGGTCATTGCAGACCAGGTCCTTGGTAAAGGTATCGAGCACCCATACCATTTTGGTACAACTGTCCACCAGACAATTGCGCACAATTTCCAGCAGGAGATTGTTTTTACCGAGCTGTTCGCAGTCCAAAACGATGTCGCCTGTGGTCTCAATTCCATTGACTAAAAACGTTGTGCCATCCGGCAGTTCACCCAGGAGTACGGAATCCAGCGGCAGCACCGGTACCGTCCCATCCGCATTGACATATATGGTATCATTGAGGCAATTTAAATAAGCTTCATAGGGGCCGATATCGATGGTTCCCTGGGCGATCCGGGGCAGCCAGGCAATGTCAGTAGGATACGGGTTATCAGCATTATTCCCCATATTCACTAATGGAGAATTATATGGAAAACGGAAATTTCCTACCGGGGTTGGTGCTGTATTTCCGAGAGGTGCATTAAAGAACAAAGGATCAAAGCCTTCGCTTCCAAATTTAAGATTCGGTCCAGTCATAATGGTAAAGGTATTACCCCCATTATCACGCGTGATAGAGGAATGGGTAAGGTCCCCCGGAGGGCCGCCTCCACCCTGAATCAGGCTGTAATCGATATCCAAGGTTCCGTCCTGAATCCAAAATACCGGACCCCGATTGGGCTGGGTGGCAATATTATTCCAGAAAGCAGAATTCCGGATGAAAAGATTGAGATCCCCACCGCTGGCTCCATTATTGAATGTGGCTCCCCCTTGTCTTGCCTGGTTGCCGTTGAAAGTGCTGTTGATGACCATAGGGTGGGATGTCGCTGTATTATCATCACCATTTCCTTCCGCGTCATTATACATTGCACCTCCGAAATCGGTCGCCAGGTTACCGCTCAGAATACAGTTGATCAGGGTAGGACTGCTTTCATAATTTAGCCCATAATTAAACATACCCCCTCCGCGGGAGGCTTCATTATCACTGATTATACAGTTGATTAAAGTGGGTAAAGTTGGTCCCATATCACCGAAATTAGCCATTCCCCCTCCCCTCAAAGCAGCATTTCCTGTGATCGTACAATTCAGAATGGTTGGATTGGACGAATCCGGAGCCGTGGCAAAATTAAACCAGCCTCCCCCATACCGGTTGTATTCATTCGGCGGTGCCGATGCATATCCATCCTGAATGCAAAATCCGTCCACTACCGTTGCATCGCTCACATTATGCGTCGTGACGACATGATAACTGTTGTTCGTCGAATCATCATCCTGCTGGATCTCTCCGCTTAAAATGGTTTTATAGCACCAGGGATCACGTTCCCCATTCCCGCCGGCAGGGAATCCCCCCATGACTACCGCTGAATCCGGAATGTTGAAAGAGGTATCCCTTCCTGTGACAGCAGGATAATAAGTGCCGGCAGCCACACAGATGGTGTCCACAAAGCAGGCATTGAGCGCAACTTGCAGGTCGGTAAAAGCATCCTCCCAGGATAAGCCGGTATTTGCCCCGGTAGCCGTCTGATCAACATATATTTTCCTCGGGAAGGAGCAATGAATTTTTACCAGGACCTCATCAATACGAGCTGAAGCCAAGGGCGGGAGAATGGGTGCATTATCCGCCAGCCTTACCTGTATGCGGACCCCGAAACCAGGGTCATTGATCATGGCCGGGGTCCAGTTGACTCCCCAGTTGTCCCCTCCATAAGAAACCCGTTGATCACCCGTAAAATAGGTTATCAAGTTAACTACGCTTGCCGTCGAGCCGGGCCAGTTGGTGGCGGTATTTGCCTTATTGGCTGACTCCGCTCCGCCAGGTTGTAATAAAGCAATTTTAACATCGGTGACCGTATCTTGACCAACAACCTGCTGTAAAATATCAAATCCCCTTGCCCGGTCAACCTCAACGGTAATACTGTCAATAATGGCGTTGGGACAAATGCAAAAACCAAAATCCGTGAGGTCCAGGCAGGCTGAGGTATCGACTGCATCTCCAATATTATTAGTAACCGTGGCATATCCTGTATAAATACTGGGGACTAAAACGATCAAACCATCATCGGATGCCAGATTAGCAGCGGTGGCTCCCGTCCAGCTGGCTGAACCATCGCTCGAAGGGCATCCGAACCCCACCGTGGAGGCAACACTACTTTTTTTCGGAGTGACATAGGTCACTGCAATCGATACATAGTCAACCCTTGCTGTGATAGTGCCAGAAGCCCTGTTCCGGTTATTTTGAATGCGGACACCAAATAAGGGCGAATTAATATCCGCCGGGGTCCAGGACGGGTATGCCCAAGAATCAGAGCTGCTTCCATAGGTAATGGTGGAATCGGTGGTTGACCAGGTAATGGATAAGGCCTTATTTTGAGCTTCGGTGTTGCTTGCACCCCGGATCAGGGTAATTTTATTGTCCGTGACATTGTTGGTAGCCGTCCTGACGTTTGCACTTCTTTCTACCGTGACAGTGATCCCTAATATTTCAGCTCCGGAAGGAATGGAAAATCCAAGGAATTGAAGATCCAGGCAGTTGGAAACGGCCGACCCTATCGCCAATACACGAGAATTTGTAGCATAAGCATCATCACTGGCCGTCGTGTTGCCAGCCATCAGCCATGGGGCCGCTAGGTTACAAGCTCCTTGTTCAATGTCATCTCCTTCCACTCTGACATCCGTGATGGTATCTCCTCCCATCCCTGCATTCAGGAGGGTCGGGGCTTCTTCAAAGGAATATGGAGAAAGTTGAAGTGGAGGATTGGAAATCAAGTCCGGTTTTGAAAGGACTTTAAAAGTGAAATAACCGGTCAAAATCAAACTCAGAAGGCGGACAGAAATAAAAGGCCTCCTGACAAAGTTGGTCAGGCGAATGATCATGTGTAAAGGTTTGGTAAGTTGAAGATAACAAGCCCCCTTGAAATAAAAAAATTAAGTTAAAAATATTATATCAGCTAATTCTCAACGACTTTGACTATGTATCGCGTAATTCTCCGCTATTATGAAGAACGACTGTGCGCTAAGTCCATATTTATGAAATACCACTCTGTATGGGTGACTGAATGCGACGTTCCGGGGTATTTCTGCTCCACAGGGGCCACTGAATTCGCCACTATGTAGAATGCTCAACATGGCGACTGAAGACGCAGATACGGAGAATAACTCTGTGGTAGCGACTGAGGTCGCCGCTACCGGAAAGTACTCAAATATGGCGACTGAATTCGCCGCTACTGGGATCTACTCCAGGACTACCATTTTCTTACTATCCGTAAAGAAGCCTGATTCAAAACGATAGTACAGGACTCCCGTCGCCCCGATCTCCTTACGGTCAAACCGGACCTCATGATATCCTTTGGTCCAATCCTTTTCTATGGAGCGGAGGGTCCTGCCGGTCACGTCATGGATGCTCAGGGTACCCCTGCCCTCTTTGGCCAGCCGGAAACCGATCAACGTACGCTGGTCAAAAGGATTGGGATAATTCTGGAATAACTCGCTCTTTGCGTTTACTTCAGTTCCTTCAGGCGTTACAAACCCGGAACCGAAAAGCCGTCCCCAAATCCTCTCTTTACTTTGGAAGAACTTCCACGGTCCTCCCAGGGACCTGTGCATACACCGAAGCGTCGTACATTTCCTCGCAGACGATGGCCGGAAGATGGAAACGGCCTTCATAGGTGGCCCTGGCCTCCAGGGTAAAGGTCTTGGACTTGCCGGGCTCAAGTTGGAAAAAAGTAAACACGCGGTCATCCCGGATGTCCTGGTAATCGAATTCCTGTCCACCGGCCGTCATTCCGCTAAGTCTTTGATTGATGATCTCCCAGCCGGAGGGCAGGATATGATTCAGAGCCAGATGGGCAAATGGTCTTGGCCTGGAACCGGTATGGGTCACGGTAAGTTCCACCAGGATGAGATCCCCCTTCTTCAGTTGGCCGGGATCGATGGCTTGCCTCTCGGGCGACCGGTAACGTACATTCATCGTCAGGTTATTGGAGATCGGGCGTTCGGGGGCCTGCTCCGGCTGACCCACCTGGACCGACTGCAGATAGATCGGCTGCGTAGAGGTATTTTCGATCGTTACGGAACCTGGCATTTTGCCATCGCGGATTGGGTCGATCAGGATGGAAGCATTCCTTGAGTGTATATTCGACTTGGCTCCTCCATCATAGCTGTATTTGAAACTCCAGGTGGTTCCGTCCGAAGCAGCCCCCGTATGAAATTTACCCAGGGCCTGAAGGGCATAGGCCAGGGATTGGGTATTCCAGGGTTTTTCCAGGTTGAGTTGTTTGTTCAGGTCCAGGGCCATGGAGGCGGCTTTGGTACGGTCTCCGATTTCCAGCCAGGTCTCGAGGGCCATGGCCAGGTCGCGGAGGGCACTGCCGTAGGTAAATCCGGATTCCGAATACTCTTCTGCTACGAAGGGAATCTGCACAAGGGTCCTGGCCGCTTCGGTTTGCCCGGCCACCGCATAAGCTGCGGCCAGCCTCCACCGGGCGTTATTGCCCAGTTCTTTGTATTCCTTGAGCCGGTTCATCGCTCCGAGATCCGGGGTGCCGGAAAGGGCCAGGGTATACAAACGGTACGCCTGGTCCAGGCCATGATTGGCCTTATAAAAGGCTTTCTGGGCAGGATCCCATAGCCCGGCCAGTTTTTTCTGGTGTGCTTTCCAGTTGCTCATCAAATATTGGGGAACCGCATAGCCTTTTTTCTCCGCTTCAGTGAGGAAATGACCGGCATAACTGGTTACCCAGGGATCACTGGCATAAGCCTGCCCGGGCCACAGGCTGAATGAACCATCCTGGAGACTGAATCTTGAAAGGGAAGTGATCGCGCTTTCAATATTTATTTTCAGTTCCCGGCTTTGATTTTCATTCAGGGTGACATATTGATCCAGGTATAATTGGGGGAAGGCGGCAGAAATGATTTGTTCCGCGCAACCGTAAGGGTAGCGGACCAGGTAGTCCAGATGTTTGCCCAGGGATACCGGTTGGAGGGTGGCTATTTCAAGGCTCGCCTTTTGAGTAGTGACCGCATCCTGCGCCTGGAAGGCAAGAGTCTTCGATTGTCCGGGTTCAATCACTTCATTCATCACCGTTGAAACCATGGGATTGGGATTACGGATTTCAATTTCGATGTCCTGTTTGGCGGATTCTTTTCCGGATTTTGCCTCGATCCGGATCGTGGTCTCACCGGTTCGGCCATCCGTGTTGAATGAAAAGTATTCCAGGCGCTCCCCTTCCCCTCCGGCAGGCAGGGTCTTCGAGGGATCGTCCCATTTGAGCCGTTTGTTTTTGTCTTGAGCCGTAAGGGTGATGGGCTGGGTAATGTCTTTCGAGGTAAACAGGTTGACGGGCAGGGTCACCTGTTCTCCCGTACTTAAAATCCTGGGTAAGGTGGGGAGAATCATAAGCGGACTGATCACCGGCAAGGTTTTCTCTGCCTTGCCGTATGCCCCTTCTGCCGCGGCCACCACCATGACCCTTACTGAGCCGATGTAGTTATCTATATTAATGTTGTGTTTTTTCTTCTCCCCTTTTTTAAGTTGAAACGGCCCCAAATGGATCACGGGAGATTTGAACCTGCTGACGACCTTGGAGTCATTCAGTTTCGCGCCGCCTTCATCCCCGCCAATGCTTAGAATGCTCTCAATCCTTCCCCCAAAGGCGCCGAGCACCTGATCGTAGATATCCCAGGTGCGCACCCCCAGCGCTTCTTTCGCAAAAAAATGACCGTGGGGATCCGGGGTTTTGTGGTTGGTGAGGTCCAGGAGCCCTTCATCCACGATATCAAGGGTATAGGCCATGGGCCGTCCTTCCGTCTCTGAAACTTCAATGCTTTCGTTCCGGTCCGGACGCAAAGAGGCGGAAGAGTTGATGACCGGCTTCAGGAGCGTTGAAGGATGGTCAAAATAGACCGGGATCACCCCATACATCCGCATAGGCAGGTCATTTCCGGAATCCCCATGTTGCTGCAAAAGGGATACCTGTACGTAAACGGCCGGGGACATCTCCGGTTTTGGTTTAAACCGGAAGATAAACGGGCTTTTATCCGCATTGGCCCAATGGGATTCCAAAACCTGGCTGCCGTTTTCAATGGTGATCAGCATCCGGGAGCCCAGAGGGGCGGGGATGTTGATCTCTACCTCTTCATCCGCCAGGTATTTTTCTTTTGAGGCCTGCAACCGGAGCAGGGTGGCCATATCAAAACTCCTGGATTCATCTTCCGGCCAGCCGGCGTAAGCGAAATCTCCACTGCAATGGCCGGAGACCGGATCACAAACCCGGATGAGATACCTTCCCCATTGATTGACGGTCACCTTCCATTCGGCCAATCCGTTGGCGTTGGTCGTGAGGTTTGTTTTTTGTATGGCTTTCAAATGGTCGCTGCTGTTGTAGGCGGCATACGATCCCCCATACTCTTCCCACCACCAGCGCCAGTCCATCTGATAGAGCCCCACAGTCAGTTTCCTTCCCGCCTGGGCTTTGCCGGCCGGATCAACGGAAACAAACTGAATGGTGGAGGATTTGCCTTTATCCAGGGTCCGGTAACCCCAGGGATCCTGCGGCAGCCTGATCCCGGCATATTGAAGGTATGGATGATAAAGGGCGGAATGCGTGAAGGTGCTGAAATCGCCTCCCGGTTCAGAAACTTCAATTTTAAACTGGAGATTCATCCTGCCCGCCGGTTTAAAATCTTTGGAAATTCCAAGCGGGATGGATGTACCGCCCTCCTCATCCAGGGGACCGTCGAAAAGGGTGATCACCGGGTTTTCATTGCTGATCCTGGCCGGGTCCTGGAACACGAATTCTTTGTATGCAGGCCAGGAGCCGGAGGAGGGCCTCCATTGAGTGGTGACCATTGCTTTTAATCCGCTTGCCTTGAGGCCGGTGAGCCACTGGGCCTTCAAAACGGCGGTCTGTTGACTGGGTGTGATTTCTTCTCCCACATCCCAATTGATCTTCAGCCGGTTGGGTTTTATACTTTCAATTTTAAGGATTTTGTTGAATTCCACTCCGCCGGCTTTAACCACCGCGCGCCAATTGCCCGTGATGGCATCCTGTTCGGTTTTAAAAGGAAAAGAATAAAAACCCTGGATGTGGTCGCTGGAAATTTTCTGGATGACTTTACGGTTCTGCGCATCAAATACCTGAAGGGATACCGGATGGCCTTCCGGGAGGAGGTGCTCTTTCTGATTGAGTAAAAAACTGAAGTGGATGCTGTCCCCTGGCCTCCACACCCCCCTTTCGCAAAACACCAATCCTTTGAGGCCCTTTTTTACATCCTCTCCGTCCACTTCAAAAGCGCTCATGGAAAGATTGTGCCCGTCAGCCATTCTAAGGTAGCCTTTCTGGCCCTGAAAGGTGGCTACCAGGGCATAGGGTGGTTCGGTCAGCAACTGGTTCACCAGGCCGTTCTGATCCGTGGTCCACTGGGCGATTTTTTCCAAAGTAAAGTTATATACTTCAATGCTGCAGCCTGCCAGGGCTTCCGCGGTGCGCAGGTCCGTAACGGCTGCGAAGAGGTGTTTATCCGATTTTTTACCAATGATGCCCAGGTTGGAAATCAGGACATTTTTGGAGATGAAATGTTCGTTATTGTAGTAGGCCGCTTTGCAGGGATCGTTGCGGTCTTCCCATTCGTATCCTTCATAGTATCCTTCGGGCCCGTAAAAATTATCTTCATAAAAGCTGATCAGTTCATCTCCGGGGTCCGGGCCGGGCTTATCCTCGAAGCCCGCCATGCAATTGAGGTGAGTATAAGAAGGCTGGAATCCAATCCGGACCTGGTAGATGGCGTTGGGGTCCGCTTCCAGCAGGGGTTGCAGATCAAGAGCATAATGGGACCAGTTTTCAGGGTCGGCACGGGGATTTACAGTTGCCAGATCGATCCTGGACTGGCGGATCAGTTTCCCCACCCGGTATAATTCTTGTTCGTCTTCCAGTTGATTAACCTGGAGAAATTGAAGGATATTCTGATCAAAGATTTTAAATACTTCCAGATCGATGGCTTTCAGACCGACCGCTTCAAATGGCAGGATGACCTCATCGTGTTGAGGAATGATGGTACCGCGACCCGTAAACCGGACCGCAGGATCTGTGGCCGGGATCTGGATCTCCCATTCCGAACTTTCCTGCAATTTTTTGCGGCCTGAATCCTGGATACCCGGGGAAATCAGGACGGTTTGCTCCCCTTTCAAACCCCGAGGTAGGTATGCATAAATCTTATGGCCTTCGGTCATGGTTCGCAGAGGGCCGGCCTGGTTTTTCAGATAGATCAGTCCGGTCAGGTTCTGGTTAGCGAGGAGGGGATCAGAAAAAGAAATGACGATCCGGGATTCAGGGCTTTTTTCAAAAAAAACATCAAGGATCATAAATTCTCCCGGTGCCGGGATCCGGATCTCGTATTTCCCTTTTTTGGAGATATCCGCCGGGGCCCCGCTCCAGTTCAACTCAAGCCTGGAATCCTTGATCCTTTTGATGTCATGAAATGTAAAAGTGCTGACATTGGAAAAGGTATCGTGCTGCCAGCTTGCACGCAGGGCTTGCCGGTCCTGGCTGGCCATGAGTAATTTTTCAACCAGGCCGGGTTCCATAAAATCGGAAGTGCTCAGGGTGCCGGTAAGTGTATAGAAATTAAGTTCCCCGGAAGCAGGTTGAAGCATTGGCTTTGCCACGGCAAAACTGTGTTCACGGGTCCTGACGCTGTAACTCAGCATCTCCGGTCCCTGCATGCCCCGGGGCAGAATGGATTTCAGGTCAATTTTTATTTCATACCGGGTACCTGGTTTGAGCGGACCGGCCGGTTTATAGATCAGGGTATTCCTGGATTCCCAATAGGCCTTTCCCGGTGCGGCAGGGATGATTTTGACCATGCCTTCCGCAACCGGGCTGCCGACCTCTTCTTGCTCCACCATATCCTGGGTAAACACATAACGCAAAGGGGACTTCGATGAAATGATCCCCTGGGTGTAGGACCGCAATACCGTTCCCAGGGACTCCTGGCTGGTCTCCGGGGAAGGGCCCTGCTTACAATATAAAAGGAAGAAGGGGGCGCCGGCGAGGAGCAATAACCGGATGGATGGATTCATGGAAGGCTGGTTTTATTTTCTTTGGTAAAGCTATGGATATACCCGGTACCCGGGTCAATTTAAAAAGGAATATTTTGGAAGTCGGCCCTGGGTTCCCGGAGGGCCAGGAAGTCAATAACCCGGCAAAGTCTAGCGATTTGGTAGAGAATATTAATACCTTCTTAACTTTTTAGAAAAGACAAGGGCTGGTGAATTTCTTCGGGCCGGTTTATTTTTGGTATTATCTTTGTTTCGCGTTAAATCAAATAATGAGAAGGATACGGCACGACGATTTATTCAAGCACGCTCACGGGTGTTGTTGTTGCTGTTGTTGCCGTTGATTGCAACCGCCTTCTTCATTTCCCTCATTCATTCCAAAAATCAATAAGGACGGTAAAAAAAATATAGCCAGAGCCGGCTTAAAGAGTACATTTAGAAATAAACATGGAAGCTAACCCTAAACAGATCGAATCGCTCACCGGCCTGCTCTCCGGCCAGGAAGACCTCCGGCTAGCCCTTCAACTGGCTTGCCGGACCTTCAGCGGACGGGCGGTCTTTTCGACCAGCTTCAGCGAAGAGGATCAGATCATTTTTCATTATCTCAATGAAATAGACCACCCGGCCAGCACCTTTACCCTGGACACCGGGCGCCTGTTCCCGGAAACCTATTCCACCTGGTCCAGGACCCTCGAGAGGTATAAACTGCCCATCCGCTCCTTTCACCCCGATGCAACGGCACTGCAGGCCTTTATCGAAAGCCGCGGACCCAATTCATTTTACGAATCGGTGGAAAACCGGAAAACCTGCTGTCATATCCGGAAGGTGGAACCCCTTAAAAAGGCGCTGCAGGGCCAGGCGCTCTGGATCACCGGGATCCGGGCAGCCCATTCCCCGGACCGGAACGATATGACCCCGGTGGAATGGGATGAAGCCAACCGGATCATCAAATACCATCCCCTGCTCCACTGGACCCATGAACAGGTAAAAGCCTGCATCGCGGAAAACCAAATTCCCTACAACCCGCTTCACGACAAAGGATTCGTATCCATCGGTTGTGCACCCTGCACCCGCGCGATCCGGCCCGGGGAGGATTTCCGTGCGGGACGCTGGTGGTGGGAAACAAATAAAAATAAAGAATGCGGTTTGCATGTCCATGCCGATCCGTCCAAACCATCCATAACATGAGCGACTACCGTATCGATCATCTCAAAGAACTGGAAGCTGAAAGCATTTACATCATGCGGGAAACGGCTGCCCAGTTTGAAAGGCCGGCCCTCCTGTTCAGCGGGGGCAAAGATTCCATCACCATGGTCTACCTGGCGATCAAGGCCTTTAGCCCTGCGCCCATACCCTTTCCCCTGGTACATATTGATACCGGGCACAATTTTCAGGAAGCCCTCGACTACCGGGATGCCCTGGCTGCCCGCACCCGGTCGCGCCTGATCGTCCGCAAAGTGGAAGATACCATCCGCGAAAAAAACCTCACCGAACCCAGGGGCAAGTTTGCCAGCCGCAACTGGTTGCAGACCCACACCCTTCTCGATACGATCGAAGAATTTAAATTTGACGCCTGTCTTGGAGGCGCCCGCAGGGATGAAGAAAAGGCCCGGGCCAAAGAAAGGATCTTCTCGGTCCGCGATGAATTTGGCCAATGGAATCCCAAACTTCAAAGGCCTGAATTGTGGAATATCTTCAACGGACGGATCCATAAGGGAGAAAATGTCCGGGTCTTCCCGATCAGCAACTGGACCGAAATTGATGTCTGGAATTATATCCGGCAGGAAAACATACCCCTGCCGACCATCTATTTCAGCCACGAACGCGAAGTGATTTCCCACGAGGGTCAGCTCATCGCCGTCTCCCCTTTCATTACCCTGGAAGAATCGGATACCCGTCTGATCAAAAAAGTAAGGTACCGCACCGTGGGAGACATGACCTGTACCGCGGCCGTCGAGTCCCAGGCTAAGACGCTCAATGAAGTGATCGAAGAGATCCTTTCCAGCCGGATTTCGGAACGGGGTGAAACCCGCATCGACGACAAACAGACCGAAGCCGCCATGGAAGACCGTAAAATCAACGGTTATTTTTAGAAACCCGACCAATCCACAGCAAGTATGGAATTACTCAGATTGATCACGGCGGGCAGTGTGGATGACGGTAAAAGCACCCTCATCGGCCGCCTGCTCTATGACAGCAAAAACATCTGGATAGACCAGATCGAACAACTTGAAAAGATCTCCAAAACAAGGAAAACCACCCAGATCGATCTGGCCTTGCTCACCGACGGGCTCCGTGCGGAAAGGGAACAGGGGATCACCATTGATGTGGCCTACCGTTACTTTTCCAGTCCGCGGAGAAAATTTATCATAGCCGATGCCCCGGGCCATATCCAGTATACGCGGAACATGGTCACCGGTGCATCCAATTCCGAACTCATGATCCTCCTCATCGATGCGAGGCAGGGGGTCATAGAACAAACCCGCCGGCATTCCATCATTGCCTCCCTCCTGAAGATCCCGCATATCGTGGTCACGATCAATAAAATGGACCTGGTGGACTATTCGGAAAACCGTTACCTCGAAATCATCCGGGATTACCAGGAGGTGGCTTCACGCCTTGGGCTTCCTGACGTACACTTTATTCCCATATCTGCCCTGGGCGGAGACAACGTGGTGAATCATTCCTCAAACATGCCCTGGTACGAGGGCCCCGCCCTGCTGCCCCTGCTCGAAGAAATAGAAATCCGGCGCGGGGATACCCTGGAACAATCCCGGTTTCAGGTTCAATTCGTCCTCCGTCCGCAGACCGATGATTTACACGATTACCGGGGCTATGCCGGCCAGGTATCCGGTGAGGCCTTTAAAAAAGGGGATGCGGTCAGGGTCCTGCCCCAGGGCCTGGCCAGCAGAATCGCCAAACTCGAACATCATGGCAAAGAGGTGGAACAGGCAGAACCCGGTCACCCTGCGGTGATCCATCTTGAAGATGATCTGGATATCGGCCGGGGCGATCTCATCGTAAGAGCGGGCGAAGAACCATTGGTCACTAAAAGCCACGAGGCGGTCATCTGCTGGATGGATGAAAAACCCCTGGTCACCGGCAATAAATACCTGCTTCAACAGCACAGCAGACTGATCAAGACCGCGGTCCGGGAAATTGCATACCGGATTAATGTCAATACCCTGGATCACGAAACCGGGATTGAAAAACTGGAACTCAACCAGGTGGCCCACATCCGCCTTCAGACGGCGGGACCACTGGCTTATGATACCTACGAACAATCCAAAGCCACCGGCAGCGCAATCCTGATCGATGAGACCAGCAACCGCACCGTGGCAGCCGTCCTCTTTTTACATCCCCAGGCCGTGGATTCAACCCATTAAAACCATGGACAAACCCATTCCAAAAATAATTCTTGCCGGGGCAGGCCCAGGGGATCCGGACCTCATTACCGTCAAGCTGGCCGAAGCCCTTAAAACCGCGGAGGTCATCCTGGTGGACCGGCTGGTAAACCCCGAAATATTAAAAAAATATGCTTCCGGCCAGGCCAGTATCCTGTATGTGGGAAAGCAGGGATATTCGGGAAATTCCTTTCCCCAGCATGAGATCAACAGGCTCCTGACAGAATATGCTCTAGCCGGCAAAAAAGTATTGCGGCTCAAAGGAGGGGATGTATCGGTGTACAGCAATGCTTTTGATGAGATACAAACTCTACAAAACCACTCGATTTCCTATGAGATCATCCCGGGCATTACCGCGGCTTCAGGGGCCGCGGCCAGTCTGGGCATACCCCTGACCGCCAGAAACCTGTCTCCCGGCCTCCGGATCCTAAGCCTGTCAGCCGGACAAGAGCCGGGCCCCGGTGAATTTAATGCCTGGGCCAAATCTCCGGAAACCCTGGCCTTTTATATGTCCATTGAAAACCTGCCATCCCTGATCAACGGATTGTTGGAGGCCGGCGCCGATCCGGAAATGCCACTCGCCCTGATTGAAAGAGCGACCCTTGAAAATCAAAACAGCGCGGTCTATCCCCTGGGGCGGTTTCTGACTGAAACGGCAAACCAGTCCTTCGCTTCGCCGACCCTGGTCCTGATCGGCAGAATCCTGAACCATATTCAGCCTGGCTCCACCCCTTCCTCCACCGGAAAGGAAATCACCAAGCCCGAATCCAATCCCCCAACCTTAAATAATTTTTTGCATGTTATCTGAAGGAAGGCTACGAACCTTAAACGATTTTATCGAAAAGACGACCAAGGAAGAACTGATCTGGATCAACGGCTATATTGCAGGACTCATCTCCTCCGCAGGCCCTTCCGTTGCGGAGCCGGCCCAGCCATCCAAAAAGTTTACAATCCTTTATGGGACCGATACCGGCAATTCGAAAAAACTAGCCCTTGAATTCACCGCCCTTGCCAAGAAACAAGGCGGCAAAGTCAAAGTCAGCGGCATGGACGCTTATAAGCCTGAAGACCTGGCCCAGGAAAAACAACTCTGCATCATCATGAGCACCCATGGCGACGGAGATCCCCCTCCTGCGGCAAAAAAATTCTATGACCACCTCATGGAAACCGGCACCCAATACCCCAATCTTGAGTTTGCCTTACTGGCCCTGGGCGATTCGTCCTATCCGCTTTTTTGCAAAGCCGGCGAAGAGGTACACAACCGGCTTTTGGCATTGGGGGCCACCTCGGTCTTTCCGCTCCAAAAATGCGATATCGATTACCAGGAGGAAGCAAACAATTGGTTTCAGCTTTACCTGAATTCCTTCCCCTCGGCTGCCCCGGCCCCCCCTGTCCCACCGAAAAAAGCGCCCCACACGAAAAAATGGTACTCCGGGGTCATCAAAACCAATATCAACCTCAACGGACATACTTCCTCCAAGGAAACGCACCACCTGGAGATCCGTACCCTTGAACCGGTACTCTATGAACCCGGCGATGCGCTCGGGGTGATTCCCAAAAACAGGAAGTCCACTGTGGATGAAATTTTATCCCTGTTGCAGGTGGATTCCAACCTGAGCGTCCCCTATAAAGGATCTGCTTATACCCTTTCCAACCTGCTTACCCAAACCTTCAACATCTGTCATCTGAAAGAATCCCAGGTGCAGAAATACGCGGACCTGACCGGTCATGAAATCCCCAAAGTGAGGATGGACCTGCTGGATTTATTGAAAATATATCCGGTTCGGAACAGCAGGCAGTTTATAGAATTCACCGCTCACCTCACCGAACAATTGCCCAGGCTGTATTCCATCTGTTCATCCCCCCAGGCCCGTGAATTCGAAATACACATCCTGGTCGGCAAAAATTCCTTCGAGGCCCAAGGTGAAAACCGGTTTGGACTTTGCAGTGAACAACTGAACGAACTGTACGAAGGAACCCCGGTTGAATTCTATATCCATAAAAACAAATCCTTCCGCCTCCCTTCCCCGGATACAGACGTCATCCTGATCGGCCCCGGTACAGGCATTGCCCCCATGCGGGCTTTTATTGAGGACCGCGACGCCTCAGGCGCTTCAGGAAGGAACTGGCTCATTTTTGGCGAACAACATTTTGTCTCCGATTTTTATTACCAGACCGAGATTCAGCAGTATGCCAGCACCGGCATCCTTCACCAGGTTGATCTGGCCTGGTCCCGGGACCAGAAAGAAAAACAGTATGTCCAGCACCGCATGCGCGAAAAAGGAGAAGAACTTTACGAATGGCTCAGGGGCGGGGCCCATGTATTTGTCAGCGGGACGCGAAGCCCGATGAGCGAGGATGTCGAGAAAGCCTGGATCGACATTATTTACACCCACAGCGGGAAAAGCGCTCCCGAATCGGAGGCCTGGTGGAATGAGATCAAAGAATCCGGACAATACAAGGCCGATGTTTATTGATAAACCCATAAACCGACAATCATGAGCAATCCAAAAACCGGTGAACCCAACCTGAGCCAGGTAGAAAAAATAAAAATGAAAAGCGACGGCCTGCGCGGCAGCCTGGCGGAGAGCCTTCAGGACCAGCTCACCGGCGCCCTTCGGGAAGAAGACCAGTCCCTGATCAAACATCACGGCATGTACCAGCAGGATGACCGGGACCTCCGCGAAAGCCGGGCCCAGAAAAAACTGGAATGGTTGTATTCCTATATGATCCGCCTCCGGCTTCCAGGCGGTTTTTTAAACCCCTCCCAATGGGTGGCCCTGCATCACATTGCAGGAGAACACAGCACCGGCGTGATCAAAATCACCACCCGTCAAACCATACAGCTTCACGGCATTTTAAAATCTCACCTCAAACCTACCTTGAAGGCTTTTGCCACCCAAAGGCTGGACAGCATCGCGGCTTGCGGGGACGTCAACCGCAATGTGATCTGCAGCGCCCACCCCAAACAAAGCCGGGCGCACGAAGAAGTTTTTGCCTATGCCGATAAAATCAGCACCCTCGCCCTTCCCAGGACCAATGCCTATTATGAGATCTGGCTCGACCGTGAAGCGCTTACGAATAAAGAAGAGGAGATCGACCCCCTGTACCAGGACCGGTATCTGCCCCGGAAATTTAAAATCGCAATCTGCATCCCGCCCAACAACGACGTCGATGTGTTTGCCAACGATATCGGCCTGATCGCCATCCTCGATGGGGACAAACTCCTGGGATTCAACGTGGCCATCGGCGGGGGACTGGGGACGACCCATGGCAATGCGGACACCTATCCCAGGCTGGCCACGGTCATAGGCTTTGTGGCCTCCGAAGAAAAGATCCTGAAGGCCGTCTATGAGATCATCACGGTACAACGGGATTTTGGCAACCGCAGCGACCGCAAGCAAGCCCGGCTGAAATATACCATCGACCGCATGGGTCTGGACGCGTTCAAGTCGGAAGTGGAAAAAAGATGCGGATTTGAATTCGAGCCCGCGAAGCCCTTTTCCTTCTCTGAACGTACGGACTACTTCGGCTGGCATCAGAATCATGAAGGCAACTGGTATTATACCCTCTTCGTCGAGAACGGAAGGATTGCGGATGAAAACCGGGCCATAAAAACCGCTTTATATGAGGCGGCTCAGACTGGAAAAACCAATTTCAGGTTTACCGCCAATCAGAAAGTCATCCTCAGCGATATCCACCCCTCCGACAAGAAAGCGATCGAACAAATCCTGGAAAAATACGACCTCATCAAACATACGGATGAAGCCATCCCCATGCGTCAGAATGCCATAGCCTGTGTAGCTCTGAATACCTGCCCCCTGGCACTGGCTGAAGGCCAACGGTACCTCCCCACCCTCATCAGCAAACTGGAGCCCCTCCTGAAAAAATATAAACTCGAAAATGATCCGATATCCATCCGCATGACCGGTTGTCCAAACGGTTGCGGGCGCCCCTACCTGGCGGAAATCGGTTTGATCGGCACCTCCTACGGTCGTTACAACCTGCATCTTGGCGGCGACCGCCTTGGTGAAAGACTGAATGAAAAAAAATACGAGCAGGTGAATGAGGAGGAGATTATAAGCATCCTGGATCCACTCTTTAAAAAATATGCAGCGGCCAAAAAGAAATACCAATCTTTTGGGGACTTCATTCACCAAAACCCGGAACTGGTCACCACCAGATAAGAGCCATGCCTGTGAACCCTTCCCATCTTTCCGATCCTTTAGCCCCCTTTGATTACCAGGGCTGGGCCGAAAACACATTGCAGGGCCTGAAATTGGAGGGCGCTTACCGGTATTTTTTGGGCATTGAAAAGCGTGCGGAAACCTATCCACAATTCGACTTTACGGACTCTTCAGGACAGACCAAATCAGCCATTAATTGGTGCGGCAATGATTACCTGGCCATGAGCACACAGGAAGCTGTGCTGAAGGTCATGCATAAAAACATCGCGCTGGCAGGTGCCGGCAGCGGAGGCACGCGCAATATTGCCGGAACCACCCGCCTCCACCAGGAACTTGAGCAGGAACTGGCTTCCTGGAATGGGAAAGAAGCCGCACTGCTGTTTAATGGTGCCTATCAGGCCAATCAAACCACCATGACCACCCTGGGCAGGCTCTTGCCGGACCTTGTTTTTATTTCGGACGAAGAAAACCATGCCTCCCTGATTGAAGGAATGCGTGCAGTGCCAAATAAAAAATACATTTTCAGGCACAATGATTTAAACCACCTGGAGGAAATCCTCCGGGCCCTGCCGCCGGCGGCACCGCGCTTGCTGGTGTTCGAATCGGTCTACAGCATGTCGGGCACGATCGCCCCGGTCGCCGAAATCGTCGCCCTGGCAAAAAAATATCAGTCCCTCACCTACATCGATGAAGTGCATGCGGCAGGCCTCTATGGGCCCGAAGGTTCAGGGCTTTCGGAAGAACTGGGCGCCCGGGCGGAAATTGATTTTATCAACGGGACCCTTTCCAAGGCGGTCGGAGTTTTTGGCGGATATATTGCCGCTTCCGCCCTATGGGTGGATTTGATCCGGAGCTTTGGACCGGGATTTATTTTTACAACCTCCCTGCCCCCGGCCCTGTGCGCGGCAGCCGCTGCCAGCATCCGGTATATCCGGGAACACCCGGAGATCAGGCTGGCCTTTTTTGAAAATGTGCACCTCCTGAGATCACATCTTGACCATCATGCCATCCCTTATTCCGGAAACCAGAGCCATATCACCCATATCCGAATCGGCCCGGAAGATCTCTGCAAACAGCGCAGTGAAACCCTTTTGCATTCTTTTGGCCACTATCTTCAGCCGATCAATTTTCCAACGGTGCCCAAAGGAGCAGCCTGTCTGCGCCTGACCATCACACCCAGGCATACGGAAGAGCATATTCTCCGGTTGACCGAAGCCCTGGACCAGGTCCTGGACCGGACGATCGTGCTGACGGGAAGAGGATCCAAATTGTCCCGATTGCAAATCGATATCGCTAAGAATAAAATTCAAGACGCTTTCCCCAGGCTCAGGGTTGAAACAAAATATAAAGACAGTCTGGGTGATCAGTTGAGCGACATTCCCCTCGATACCCAGGAAGGCGTTGATTTTTTCACCCGGGTATTCGCGGACGATTTACAGGCAGGAAGGGCTGATATCGCGGTGCACTCCCTGAAGGACCTGAGCGGCGATCACTTTTTCGGATCAAACCGTTTTGCGGTCATTGACCGCGAGGAGACCCGGGATATAGCCATTTTCAACGGGGATGTCGGAGAAAGGTTGCGCCAGGGACTGCCTGTCCGGATCGGCACCTGTTCATTCAGGCGCCAATTGATGGCAGAGCAATTTTTATCAAAAGCCCTGCCACGGACCGGCCCTGAAATAAAGATTGAGTGCCTCCCCATCCGGGGCAATGTGGACAGCCGGCTCCGGAAACTTGGCACGGACAGCTACGACGGCATCATACTGGCCCTGGCAGGCATCAACCGGATGCTGAGGGATGAAGGAACCCGTAAGGAAATGCAGGTTCTGCTCCAGGACAAAAAATGGATGATCCTGCCGCTTATTGAATGTGTGCCCGCTCCCTGTCAGGGGGCTATTGTGGCGGAGGCATGCCCGGACAACGTCCTCGCACGACAGGTCTTGCAACGCATCATGGATCCGGTCCTGCATGCGGATTGTTCCGATGAAAAATACGCTGCAAGGCAATACGGCAGCGGTTGCCTCCAGCGGTTTGGGGTCACCACCCTGCGGGCCGCTTCTGAAAAATGGATCTATGCAGCAGGCCTGGATGAGAAAGGAAGGACCTTTAGAGACTGGTATGGTATTGCGTCCCCTGTATTTCCATTGGATCCTGCGTCGATCATCACTTCAGATGAACTGGGATTCAAGGCCTTTCGCAAGCCCGTCCCTGTTCAGGATGGATCGCCTTCAAGCCTTGTATATTTTATCGCGCACCGGCATGCCCTGGACGGCTTTACCAATCAACAAGCCTTAGAGCAAGGAAGGATTTGGGCGGCAGGGACCGGCACCTGGTATGTGCTCGCCCAAAAAGGATTTTGGGTGGAAGGCTGTGCCGATTCTTTTGGACTGGAATCGCTCACCGGCCTTTTTGACTCTCCCGCAGTTGGGATCCGCCGGGAAGAAATCCTCATTCTTACCAATGCCGAATCCACAAATCGATGGAAAGCCCGCGGATGGAATGCCCTGGGCACCTATGAAGCCCGGTACGAATCGAGTCTGATCGATAAATACAAACTCAAAGAGGCCCGGTTGATCTTCTGGAATTGTTTCGCCCATTTTGACGAGGTCAAAGACCTGGCAGGAAAGGATCTTATCCACGCCTGCTTACCCGGCCGCACGGCAGAAGGGTTGAAAAAATCCGGTATTCATCCCATTCTGTTTCCAAGCTTAGATTCATTTAATCAATGGAAGAAAAATTATATTCAATCCATCATCGCCGCCTGAGATTGGGTAAACGGATCCGGGAATTGGTAAATCCATTCAGGATCAGCCACCGGAATTTTATTTACCCCCTCTTTGTGGATGAATCCCTCACCGCCCGGCGGGAGATTGAACATATGAACGGAATCTGTTCCGAAACCCGGGAGACCGTGTTCGAAGCCATCTCCTCCACCCTGGCTTCCGGAATAAATAAATTCCTCCTGTTCCCGATTCCCGCAAAAAAACGAAAAGACCATTTTGATTTTTCCTTTGCCGCGGACCTGGTGGCTGAATTAAAACAATCGTTTGGGGACGGGATCTGGCTGGCAACGGATATTTGCCTTTGCAGTTATACCGATCATGGCCATTGCGGGATACTCAATGAAAAAGGGGACCAGGTCCTGAATCATGAATCCGTAAAGGTCCTGGGTGAATATGCCTACCTGTTGGCGAAAGCCGGGGCAGACTGTGTGGCCCCCAGCGATATGATGGATGGACGGGTGGGCCATATCCGGCAGCAGTTGAATGCCTTCGCTTTGGAGCAGGTAACCATCATGAGCTATTCGGCCAAATTCAGTTCGCAATGGTATGGTCCGTTCCGGGACGCCTGTCATTCCGCACCGGATCAAAGCCTTGGCATTAAAGACCGGAAATCCTATCAGTTATCCCCGTTAAGTAGCCGGGACGCCGTTCAATGTGCCTTACGCGATGAAGCCGAAGGGGCCGATATCCTGATGGTGAAACCGGCTGCGCTCTATACGGACGTCATTTGGTCTGTGAAGCAAAAGACAAACCTCCCCATTGCCGCATATCATGTGAGCGGGGAATATGCCTCGGTCGAACTGATGGCAGCACAGGGTGTGGTCGACCGGGCTAAGGCTCACCTGGAAGTCTGGGCGGCCCTGCAACGAAGCGGAGCTGATATCATTATATCCTACGCCGCACCCTTTGCAAAATCCTGGATTGAAAATTATGATTTTTAATTGGCCTGCCGGATGAATCAAGCAAAATCATTCTATTTACCGGATCGTCCTTCTAGGGTTGATCGCAATGTCCTGCGGAAGCCATGGCGGTAACGAAGCAGATTGAACGGAATGTATTGTACCCGGTTTTCCTGAAACTGGACGACCTGAATATATTGGTGGTGGGCGGCGGCAATGTCGCCTTGGAAAAGCTGCATTCCATCCTGAGTAATTCACCCAGCGCCCGGATCACCCTGGTGGCCCCGAGGATCCTGGATGCCGTCAAAACGCTCACGGCACAAAAAACCAATTGTACATTGATCAACCGGCCCTTTGAGGACTCCGACCTGGACGGCAGGGATCTGGCCTTTCTGACTACCGATCAACCTGACCTGCATCGCCACATCCGGGATTTAGCCCGGCAAAAAAAAGTACTGGTCAATACGGCCGACACGCCCGAACTCTGTGATTTTTATCTTTCGAGCATTGTCCAGAAGGGCCAGCTCAAACTGGCCATATCCACCAACGGCATGTCGCCTACGGCAGCTAAGCGGATAAAAGAAATGCTCAAATCGGCCTTACCGGACAGCCTGGATGAAATCATCCTGAATCTGAATACCATCCGCAAATCCTTAAAAGGCGATTTTGAATACAAAACCCAAACCCTGAATGAGATCACCCGGATCTGGGTTGAGAATAAGAATGACAAGGCGGCCCGGAGGTGGAAAAAAATGGCGAGCATCTCCCTCCTGGTTTTTGCATCCATGTTGATCGGCTATTTTTTATTTTCAGAAATCAACCTGCGCGAACTCTCCGGAAGAGGCGCGGACTGGGTGGTCAGCCTGGACCGGAGCTTTTATATCATGGTGCTGGCCGGTTTCCTCGCACAGTTGGTGGACGGTTCTCTGGGAATGGGATATGGGGTCACCAGCGCCATCGTATTGTTGTCTTCGGGCATCAGCCCGGCTGCCATCAGCGGGAGCATCCACACCGCGGAAATATTTGCCAGCGGGGCATCGGGTTACAGCCATTACAGGTTTGGGAATGTAAACATGAAATTGTTTAAGGCGCTGGTCGTCCCGGGGGTCATCGGGGCCATCCTGGGCGCACTCCTCCTAGTGTTTTTTGGGAATTCAGGCTTCGGATGGTTAAGGCCATTGCTGGCCACCTACACCCTGTTTTTGGGGATCAAATTTTTTATCAACGCCTTTCAGCCTCCTCGCCCAAAAAGGAAATTCAAGTTTTACCGGACCCTTGCAGGTTTTGGAGGTTTCCTCGACTCTTTTGGGGGCGGGGGCTGGGGTCCCCTGGTTACCAGCACCCTGGTGAGTCGTGGCCGGACCGTCAAGTACGTCATCGGCTCGGTAAGCCTCACGGAGTTTTTTGTAACCATGGCCAGCGCATTGACTTTCTTTTCCCTGCTTGGTCTCAGCCATTGGAAGACCATCCTTGGTTTGATCATCGGCGGTCTGCTTGCTGCTCCCCTGGCCGCCCTGTTGATTGGCAAGATTCCCCGGAAGACCGCATTTATTCTCCTTGGAACCATAGTCGTCATCTGGAGCATACGCATCCTTTGGGGAGCGTTTTAAGGTTCAAAAGGAAAGAGAAGTTATCCGGACAGACAGCTTCTCCATTCATCCGTTCGGAAACGGGCGCCTCATTCGGATTTCATTTTGGCATAATCCACCATACCCTGGAAATCAATCACCACTACGGGTTCATTACCCACTACCCAGGCATCGTGTCCGCTGGGCAGGGAGGACACATCACCGGCCTTGCAATCAAAGGTCGTTCCGTCGTCCATCAGGATGCGCAAGACCCCGCTCACGTGATATTGGTAATGCGGCGCTTCACAGCTTTTGGTTCCTGATGATTCTTTTAAGGAAGCAGACCACTTCCATCCGGGCTGAAAGGTCGCCCTGCCGATCATGGCACCACCCAGTTTCACAAGTTCCAGTTTACCAAGCGGAAAGGTCCTTACTTCATCCGGTTTGGCGAACATCTTGTGTTCGGCTTTAGCAACTCCGGCGTGATGCATCCGTGCAGCCATGAAGAGGGTGGCGATCATGGCCAACAGCATAATTTTTAATTTCATGATTTATGATTTTTTAAGAATGAATGAATGATACAAAGTTGATCAAGGCAACACCTGACGGACTTGTAGGAACTTCGGCATTCTTTGTATAAAAACAGGAATTAACGGATGGAGACCCTGGCCCGTTTTCTTTTCATTCAGACAGACAGTTGCTTACGGAAGGCCTGGGGAAAATGACCCGTCTTTTTTTTAATAAAATGGGAGAAATGCGCCAGGTCCCGGAAGTTCAACTCCCCGGAAATCTCGGACAGGGTCTTGTCCGTTGCGGCAAGCAGCACCTTTGATTCTAGGAAAAGCATATCCTGGATCACTTCACGGGGCGACCTTCCGGTGGTCTTCTTTACCACGTCCGATAAATGCCCGGAGGTCACACCCAACCGGGCGGCATACTCGCTCACGGTGCGCTCCGTCCTGAAGTGTTTTTCAACCAGCTGTTTGAACCGGGTGGACAGTTGCTCCGGGCGGCTGGTATTTTGACGGATGGTTTTGGTATGGGTCCGGTAAATTTCACGCACCCGCAGTAGAAGGATCAGGATCAGGTTGCGAAGAATATATTCCTTCTCGGGGGAAAACCGCTGATATTCCGAGATGATGTTTTCAAAAGATTGCCTGATGATCTTGCTTTCGGCCGGGCTGAGGCCGAGAATATGATGGGCATCCATGCGGAAATACGGGAACTCTTCCGATAAAGGACGCTGCAGCAGGGTCTGGAGAAATTCAGTTTTAAAATGGATGCAAAACCCGGTGCAATGACGGATATGGTCGCTGGCGTAAACGGTGTTTTCAGGCACGATGACCAGGTCGTGGTCCCGGAGACGGGTATGTTCTGCCCCGAGCCGGACATCGTGTTCACCTCCGAGAAGCAGATAGATCAGGTTAAACTGTCTTCGCAGGGCCGGAATGGAGGCACAGTTTTTATGCTTGTCCTCCAGGGTACCGGGCATGACCATCATATTGATGTCATAGGGCCGGAAGTCCCGGTTGATCACCCGCTCAAATTTTTCCAGGGATTCGATGGTCAGTATTTGAGGCCGCCTGGTCATAGTCTCCTTCAATATAGGGACTTCCGGTTTGATTTAAAAACACCGCTTCCTGGCCTTCTTGATCATCGGGATCTTTTAGGACCTTAAGTCCAGTGAATTCCTGATCTCCTGGTATTCTTCCAGGCTGTCCGGGTTCCGCATGGCTCCGGGTGAAGCGACCAGGGACAACTCCTTCCCTTGAAAAATTTTCTTCACCGCATTTTCCATTTTTTTTCCGCTGAGGGTGTAGGGGATGTCTTTGACCTGGATGATTGCATCCGGGACATGACGGGGTGAACAATGATGCCTGATGGTTGCCCGGATTTCACTCAATAAATGATCCTCCAACTGCCCGTGCTTTAACTTGACAAAGAGGGGCATGTAGGCTTCCCCCGATTTCAGGTCAATATGGATGATCAGGCTATCCTCCACCTGCTCCAGTTGCTGGACGGCGGCATAAATTTCAGCCGTCCCGATCCGGACCCCAAGACGGTTTAAGGTGGTATCCGAACGTCCCGAAATGACCAAGCCCCCTGTTGAGGTCAATTGAATCCAGTCTCCATGCCTCCAGACCCCCGGGAATACTTCGAAATAAGCTTCGTGGTATTTATGGCCATCCGGATCGTTCCAAAAATAAACCGGCATGCAGGGCATGGGTTGGACAATGACCAATTCCCCGACCTCATTGTTTAATTCCTGTCCTTGTTCATCGTAAACGCGAAGGTCACAGCCCAGGGCTCGGCACTGGATTTCGCCTTCATAAACCGGGGATATGGGGCAACCCCCCACAAAGGCGGTGCATACATCCGTACCCCCGCTCATGGACCATAAATACAGGGGATGTCCTATCTCCCGGTACAACCAGTCGTAGGCTTCCGGACTCAGCGGAGACCCGGTGCTGCTGATGCTCCGGAGTAGTGGTAATTCCGGCAAAACCAAGCCCTCTTTCATGCAACTGTGGATGAATGGAGCGCTGGTTCCAAAATGATGGATGCCAAGGTCCCTGGCCAGGTCCCACAATCTGGCGAATCCGGGATGGGCAGGATGGCCGTCATACAGCACCGGGACCGCACCGGCCAGCCAAGAGGTATGAAGGTAATTCCACATCATCCAACCTGTGGTGGAATACCAGTAAAACAGTTCGCCTTTCCGAACATCGTTGTGAAAATGAATGTATTTGAGATGTTCCAGCAACATCCCGCCCTGGGAATGGGTGATGGCCTTCGGAAGCCCGGTGGTGCCCGAAGAATACAGGATCCACATCGGATGATCAAAAGGTACTTCGACATATTCAGGGAACTCCCCTTCCTCCCCTGCAACAGCTGTCCAGGGTATGACAGGCAACCCTCGAAGTTCTCCGCTTCCCCCAGGCAACGGATCCACCAGGATCACTAATTCCAGGCTGGGGATGCCATTCACGATGGCTTCCAGCTCCGCCCTGCGGTCGAACGTTTTTCCCGAATAACGGTAATGATCCACGGCAATCAATACCCTGGGCTGTATCTGGCTCATCCGGTCAATGACACTGGCACTGCCAAACTCCGGGGAACAGGAGGACCAAACCAGGCCGCTGGCCACGATGGCCAGCAAGGAGATGGAGGCCTCGGGGATATTGGGCAGGTAAGCGGCCACCCGGTCGCCGGGCCGAAGTCCATGCCGGTTAAATGCCCTTTGCACTGCCCCAGCCTCCCGCAGGACCCTTTGCCAGGTATAAGGACGGATCTGTCCCGATTCGTTGCAGGCGATCAGGGCGGAAGCTTCCAGTTCTACCTTACGGGTCAGGTGTGCTGCATAGTTGAGTTTTATCCCTTCAAACCACTTGGCGCCGGGCATTTTTCGGGAGGAAAGCACCTGCTCAAAACTGCCGGTATACTGCACCTGGAAATATTCCAGAATACTGGACCAAAAATCCTCGACCCGGTCCACTGACCATTTCCATAGGGACTCGTAGTCCGAAAAGTCCAGCTTTTTGTTTTTTTTTAGCCAGCTGATATAGGCGGTCATATTGCACGAGGATATCCATTCCGGGGGCGGGTCAAATATTTTTTTGGAATCCATAGCAGAGGTGAATAGAAAGGAAAGATATTGTATTTTAACCGCTTATGCCAAAATTGCTGGTAGCCAACCGGGGGGAGATTGCCATCCGTATTTTCCGTACAGCCAGAAAAAAAGGCTGGAAATGCGTAGCCGTCTATTCCGAAGCGGACCGGCACAGCCTGCATCTGGCCCATGCAGACGAGGCTTATTGCATCGGGCCTGCACCGGCCAAAGACAGTTACCTGAATATTCCATCCATCCTGGAGGCTGCTAAAAAATCAGGCGCCGGTTTTATCCATCCGGGCTACGGCTTTCTGAGTGAAAAAAGTGAATTTGTGAGCGCCGTGGAGTCCGCAGGACTGGTCTTCATTGGGCCAGGGGTTGAGGCCATGCAAAAACTGGGAAGTAAGATTGCCGCAAAACAGATCGCAGAACAACTCGGCATTCCGCTGGTCCCCGGCTATCACCGGCCGATCCGCGACGACGGGGAAGGAATTGCCATGGCCAGGCATATCGGCGTTCCACTGATGATCAAGGCGGCTGCAGGCGGTGGAGGCAAGGGCATGCGGGTGGTGAAGGATCTGTCCCAAATCGTCGAAGCCATCAGCCGTGCCAGGGCTGAATCCAAAGCTTCTTTTGCGGACGACAGCATATTCCTTGAAAAATATATTGAAAATCCAAGGCATGTTGAAGTCCAGATCATGGCTGACCTTTCCGGTCGTTGCATTGCTTTTCCGGAGCGCGAATGCAGCCTCCAGCGGCGGCACCAGAAACTGATGGAAGAGTCCCCTTGCGTTTTTATTTCAAGCACCACCCGGGAGGCGCTGCGGAGGGATGCGGTCCGCCTGGCGCAGGCCTGCGGTTATACCAATACGGGCACGGTGGAGTTTATCGTGGATGCGGAAGAAAATTATTATTTCCTTGAAATGAATACCCGCCTCCAGGTCGAACATACGGTCACCGAAATGCTCACCGGGCTGGACCTGGTGGACCTTCAGCTCGATATCGCTTTGGGAAGGTCCCTGCCCTTTACCCAGGAAGAAATCCGTTCAGTCGGGCATGCCATGCAATGGCGTATTTACGCGGAAGATCCTGCGCAGGGATTTATGCCTTCAACCGGGCAAATCACAAAATACCTGGCCCCCACCCTGCCGCAGATCCGGATTGATTCGGGATACGGCCAGGGCAGTGAGGTGGAAGTGTATTATGATCCCATGATCGCCAAACTGATTGCCTCGGACCAAGACCGTTTTTCCTGCATGGAACGGCTGAAGGAAGCGCTTCAACAGTTTATCATAGAGGGTATCGAAACCTCCATTCCCTTTGGCATCCGGGTTTTGGAACATCCCGCGGTGCTGGCCGGCGACTTGTCCACCGGTTTTCTCGACCAGCATCTGAATGAAATATTATACCCGCCTGACCTGGAGGATAAATATCTTGCAGCGGCTGCAGCCGCATATCATTATTATCGGACTCAATCAGGTCAATTAAAGCTACCCAATCACGAATAAAATGAAATACCACTTTATAGGAGGAGAGATCATTCCTGATTCCCAGGCCCTCATTCCGGTTTTTGATCTCGGATTGCTTCGCGGGTACGGAGTGTTTGATTTTTTTAATGTCAAACAGGGCGTCCCCATGTTCCTGAATGAACACCTCGCTCGTTTTTTAAATTCCGCCAGACAGGTGGACCTGGTCTGCCCCTATGGAATAAAAGAACTTCGAAAGCATATTATTGAGCTGATCGCTAAAAATAAAATGATCACCGGAAGTATGAAAGTGGTCCTCACCGGCGGCATTTCTTCCAACGGCTTTGACCCCGATGGCCCAAACCGCCTGATGATCCTTGCCGGCGATCTGATCTTCCCGGTGACCGAAGAAGGAGACATCCATCCTTTCCGCTTAAAGACCATTGATTATGTCCGGGAAACGCCCGGTGTAAAATCATTGAATTACCTCGTGCCCCTCCTGCACTGGAAAGAAAGCAAAGCAGCCGGCTTTCACGATTTGTTATACGTTCACGATGGATGGGTTTCTGAAACCTCCAGGGCGAATCTGTTCGCGGTAACCTACGATAATATCCTCATTACCCCCTCTGAAAAAATCCTTGGCGGAGTGACCCGGGACCATGTCATCCGCCTTGCCAAAACCTATATGCCGGTGGAGATCCGTCCCCTGTCCCTGCAGGAGGTGCTGCATTGTAAATCCGTGTTCCTGACCTCTACCACCAAAAAAATCCGGCCGGTCAGTCAGATTGATGAACATGTATTTTCCAGTACCGAGTGTTGGGATCCGGCTGGCAAGTTGCTGCAGGAATTGAAATCCATGGAAGACCAGTACATCCTTGAATTTCTGCGGCATCAGGAATAGAAAAGCGTATCAGCCATAGCCATCGCTTTGTCCAGCTCCGTCCAGTCAATGGAAAGATCAGGGACCGTTTCTTTAAAAAAGGAGAGCATTCGTTCGGTGGGCATATTGCCGGTGAGATCGTCTTTGGCCATCGGGCAACCCCCCATCCCTTTCAGTGCGCCGTCGAAACGTTTACACCCCCCATTCCAGGCCGCTTCCACTTTTTCCCTCCAGCTCCGGGGCATGGTATGCAGATGAGCCCCAAACTCCACATCCGGATAAGGAGGAATAAGATTGGAAAAGAGGTAATGAATGGAATCGGGCGTTGACACTCCAATGGTATCGGACAAGGAAATGATCCGGATCCCGAGTTCAGCCAGCTCATCCACCCAGTATTGCGCAATGTGCACGTTCCAGGGGTCGCCGTAAGGATTCCCAAAGCCCATGGAAATATAGATCACCAGCTGTTTGCCGTGGTGGGCGCATAAATCCTGGATCTCCTTCACGGTTTCCAGGGATTCCGCAATGGTACTGTTGGTATTCCTCCTCTGGAAAGTCTCCGAGATCGAGAAGGGATATCCCACATACCGGATCCCCTCGTACCGGCAGGCATCCTCCGCCCCCCTGAGGTTGGCAACGATGGCAAGCAATTTGGACTTGCCTTCAGGCTCCAGCCGACGGATCACTTCATGGGTATCTGCCATCTGAGGCACCGCCTTGTGTGAAACAAAACTCCCGAAATCAATGGTGTCAAAGCCCACCCTCATCAGCTGATTGATGTACGCTATTTTTTTTTCCGTGGGTATAAAGGTTTTAAGGCCCTGCATGGCATCCCGCGGACATTCTATAAGCTTGACCATTTTCAGGCCTAAAGATCGGCGAAAATTCTCAACCGGCATTTCGACCAGGCAATAAATACCGTTTTGATTATACTGGAAATCCATTGGGGAATGGTTAAATTTATCGGGTTGAACAAACGACCGGGATTCCCCCTTTTAAACTCCATTCACTTAAAACAATTTTTCTAAATTATGGAATCGAACGGGATGAATTGGCTGGCGGTCCTGGTGGCCGGCATTGCAGCCTGGGCGCTCGGGGCATTGTGGTACAGCCCTGTCCTTTTCGGAAAGGCCTGGCAAAAAGAATCCGGGCTGACTGAAGAAAATCTCAAAAATGCAAACATGCCCCTGATTTTCGGAACCAGTGCGGTCATGATGATCATCATGTCGGCCGGCCTGGCGATGTTTTTTCAGGGGGATGCTGCGATGAATGCCATGAAAGGCCTGCAAATGGGCTTGGTGACCGGTCTTGTGTTTGTGGCTACTTCAACCGCGATAAACTACCTGTACCAGCGCAAAAGTTTCAAATTGTGGCTGATCGACGCGGCTTACCAGGTGTTGCTTCTGGCTCTGGCTGGAGCCATCGTAGGCGCCTGGCGCTGAGTTTGGACGCATACGGATGAAGGAAAGGGAAAGACCCCGGAGCCTTTGTGCGTCAATACCTGTATTTTTGCCCCAATCTCTGAAGCTTTGAATAAAAGACAATGGATATTGACGGGAGCCTTCCTCTGCTTCCTTTTTGGATTTCTTACCCTGCTGCTTTCCCTCCTGGGACTGGAATTTTCTTACCTGGCCTGGATCGACCGGCTGCCCTGGATTTTTCCTTTGTTGTTAAAACTGATCCTGCTTTTTGGAGGGCTGATCCTGGCCTACCTGGCTTCCTTTGACTGGAAAAACGGCAACCGGGAATGATTGCGGGCCATTGGTTATTTGTATTTACGGAGAAATTTTTCTCGGATGACCTGTTGCACCGGTACGCCCTGGATCTTTGATTCAAGCCAGGAAATGATATCGAGGTAGAGGAAGGAACGGGTTTCGTAAGGATCGGCGCGCAGGCGGATGAATTTATCCAGCAGTTTCCTGAATTCCCGCCTGAGATCGGCCTGGTGGACCCTGGGTAATTTCCGGATAAAGCTCAGGATTTCCTTTTGAACGGCGTGCAGGTCGTCCATCTTGGTCAAAAACCGGTAGATCGATTTCACCTGGTATTCGATCAGGTAATTATCCCCCATTTCATAGTAGGCGATCAACCTCAGGATGCGCGCATAACATTGGATATCCCCCCGGAAGTCCGGGGATTCGTTGACAATCAGGTTGAGATAATCGATGGCCCGGCTGTTGTCCCCGCTGCCAAAATAAAGCGCGGCGATCTTATAATAAAAGAGAATGACGCGGTGGAAATCGAGGTGATGGGTGTCCGCCTTGATATGATGCATGATTTCATGGACCAGCGGCAATCCCTGCTGAAAGGTCCCTTCAAGATAATGCTGGTTGATGCGATGGGTATAGGTATATATGAATTCAAGGCTCTTTTCATTGTCATTTCTGGCCGGTTGTTTTTTAAGTTCCGTCATGAGCTTGTGAAGCGCTTCCATGAACTTGTCGTGCCGCTGGAGCAGGAAGAGGGCATTCAGCTGGTTGTGCCGGGCTTTAAGGAAAAGGGGGCGTTCCATGGCGGCCAGCAAGGGATGATGGTCAAACAATTCCACCCATTTCTGGGAATAGCGGTAATACATTTTAAAATCCAGGAGCATGTGGTAATACCATACATAAGACTGGTACAGATAGACCTTTTCATAAAAACCCAGGTCCTGCTCCCGGTTTACCGGCAAGTGGGCCTGGAAAAATTCACGGACGAAAAAATGATCCTTGGAGTTGCGCACATATCCCACCTTGAGGTACAGACTGTACAATTGGAGCGACAGGTTTGAATATTGCTGGATGCGTGCGATTTCTCCGGCCGTATACTGGGACTCCGCGGACAACTGCTCCGCCCGGGATGCGATGCTACGGGTAATGTACTGGGACTCAATCAACTTTTCAAAATCCAGGATTTCCATCCGGAGGGAATGCAACTGAAAGGTGCCGCATTTTTCCTTGGCTTTGTCCAGCATGTCCAGGGCCTGCCGGTACAGCCCTTTGTTGTACAGCACCCGCGCATAGTCTATTTTTTCCCGGACGTCGATATCCTCATTTTCTCCCCGGTGCATGAGGCGCAGACTGACCAGCAATTGTTTGTAAAGGTGGGCTTTGAGGTTTGGAAGTTGTTGTTTTTTAATTTCCGGGATCTGGTGGAGGATGCTCTTTTCATCATAGGCCCTTTGTTTCTCCATATGACTGAATAAGCGGAGAAACAGGGAATCCGTATTGGAAGGATTGCGCTGCACAAACAGTTTAAAATGCCTCTTTTCTGGCTTGGACATGGACTTTATCAATTGCAGAAGGAAGTCGGTCGGTTGTTTGGGCATTGTAGTACAAATCGATTTTAAAACCTAATAATCAAGAGTTTATCCCTTCATGGCCTGAAGTCCGGTCGTAGCTGTTGTAAACTGCAATTTGTCCGTCCGTAATATTTGCAATAATTTTAACTGTCTTTTGCAGAAATGCGACCACAGGACAAATATCAGTAATTTATTCATGGCCGAAAAAATACAAATATTCGATACCACGCTTCGGGACGGGGAACAGGTCCCCGGCTGCAAACTCAATACCCAGCAGAAGTTGGAATTGGCGGAAGCCCTGGAATCCCTTGGAGTGGACGTGATCGAAGCCGGATTCCCGATTTCCAGCCCCGGGGATTTCCAAAGCGTATACCAGATCGCGGAAATCATCAAACATTCCACCGTCTGCGGTTTATCCCGGAGCGTGGAAAAAGACATCATCACGGCCGCGGAAGCGCTGCAGCCGGCCCGGAGTCCGCGAATCCATACCGGCATCGGCACTTCGGATGTACATATCAAATATAAATTCAACAGCACCCCCGAAAAGATCATAGAGCGGGCGGTGGCCGCGGTCAGGCTGGCTAAAAAATTTGTTTACGATGTGGAGTTCTACGCGGAGGATGCCGGGCGTACCGAAAATGAATTTCTGGCCAAGGTATGTACCGAAGTCGTTAAAGCCGGCGCCACGGTACTCAATATACCGGACACCACCGGGTACTGTCTCCCCGATGAATATGGGGACAAGATCCGGTACCTTAAGGAAAATGTCAAAGGAATAGACAAAGCCATACTCTCTTCGCATTGCCATAATGACCTGGGGCTGGCTACGGCCAATTCCATCGCGGCCATTCGCAACGGGGCCCGCCAGATCGAATGCACCATCAACGGCATCGGCGAAAGGGCGGGCAATACCTCCCTGGAAGAGGTGGTGATGATCATCAAGCAGCGCAAACACCTCGGCTTCTTCACGAACATCCATAGCAAAATGCTCACCGAAATGAGCCACATGGTCTCCGACCGGATGGGTATTCCGGTACAACCCAACAAAGCCATCGTCGGGGCCAACGCCTTTGCCCATTCCTCCGGGATCCACCAGGACGGAGTGATCAAACACCGGGAAAATTACGAGATCATCGACCCCCATGAAGTCGGGGTCAATGAATCCGCCATCATCCTTACCGCGCGAAGCGGCAGGGCCGCCCTCGCCTACCGCTACCGCAACCTGGACATCGAACTGGGAAAAGAACAGCTCGATATCCTTTATAAAAATTTCCTGGAACTGGCCGACCAGAAGAAAGAAATCGTAGCGGAGGACCTGCTCCGGCTCTACGATGAACACATTGTAAAAAAACACAAAGCCGTGGTTTGAGCGGGCAGCCTATCCATGGATATCCGCAACCGGTTTCATTAAAAAATATAATCATTCCGCCCAGGGGTTTTATCCCTGACAATCCTCATTTTTAGACTATGAATAAAACCATTGCCGTTTTACCTGGCGACGGGATCGGACCGGAAGTCATCGCACAGTCCTTAAAAGTTCTTAAAGTCATAGAAAATAAATTCCAGCACCGGTTTGAATGTACGGAGGCTCCCATCGGCGCGGCGGCCATGGCCCAGGGTCTTGAGCCCCTTCCTCCCGCTACCCTGGAACTCTGCCAAAAGGCCGATGCCGTCCTTTTTGGAGCTATCGGCGATCCCAGGTATGACAAAGATCCCGGGACGGTCTTCAAACCGGAACAGGGATTGCTGGACCTTCGCAAATCGATGGGTTTTTTCGCCAATATCCGGCCCATCAAAAGCTACCGTAAACTGGCTGCCCTCTCACCCCTTAAGGAGGAACAGGTGCATTCCATCAACCTGATCCTTTTCCGGGAACTGACTGCCGGCCTTTATTTCGGGAAAAAACAGAAAGACGAAGAAGGACGCTGGGCCATTGATGAATGTTATTATCACCAGGAGGAAATAGAAAGAATAAGCCACCTGGCCTTCCGGCAAGCCCGGCTGAGGAAAAAAAAGCTTACGCTGGTGGACAAGGCCAACGTGCTTGAAACAGGAAAACTGTGGCGGTCCACGGTACAAAACCTGCACAAATCAGACTATCCCGATGTAGAGCTGGAACTCATGCTTATTGACCACGCCGCCATGCAGCTGGTGCTCAATCCAAGGCAATTTGACGTCATCCTGACCGAGAACATGTTTGGGGATATCCTCTCAGATGAAGCCAGCGTGGTTGTTGGCACCATCGGGCTTTTGCCTTCCGCCTCCCTTAATGAAAACCAGGGCCTCTTTGAACCTATCCATGGTTCATATCCCCAGGCGGCGGGCAGAAACCTCGCCAACCCCATTGCTTCCATCCTGTCCGTGGCCATGATGCTCGATTTTTTTGATTTGACCGCGGAGGCCGGGTTGATCCGTGAAGCCGTTGATTTTCTCATCAATGAAGGCCTGGGTACCATGGATATGGCGCCAAGGACGATCATCACCTGTTCGGCGATGGGTGAATTTGTTTCCGGGCTGGTGGCTTCAGATAAATCTTCCTGGCCTTCCATGCGAAAAAGCCTGGACAAAACGGTCTGAACAGGAATCTTGTCAGCCGGGTTTGATAGCGGCCATCAGTTCCCGCCCGATACGGACCACCCCTTCCACCAGGGCGTCAAAATCATGTTTCTTGCTTCGGTGGTTTACATTGGCTACCCGAATGGCATATCTGCCCTTTAAAATGGTGTAGGAAGGCGTGGCCACCGCCTCTTCATGGAGGCGCATCAGGATCTCCTTATTGAGCCGGTTCAGTGCCTCCTCGTCCATGCCCGGGACTTTAAATCGGAAACAAACAATATTCAATGGCACCGGCGCCAACAGTTCAAGGAAATCCGAATTCCGGACCAAGTCGGCCAGGTAAAGGCACTGGGCTATATTCTGCCTGATGATTTGCCGGTATTTATCCAATCCGTATTCCTGGAAACAAAACCAAGCTTTCAGGGCTTTAAATCCCCGCGAGAGTTCCAATCCGTAATTGCCCACGGGATCCGGACCGGCCGGCAACCCTCGTTCATGGCTGCTCAGGTAATGGGGCTGAAGGGCAAAGGCATCCCGGTGCTTTTGCCTGTCTTTTACCAGCAAACAACCGATTTCATAAGGCAGATACATCCATTTATGAAGGTCAAAAGCAAGGCTGTCGGCCTGTTCCATTGCTTTCAGCGAATCCTGGTATTCGGGCAATAATTTGGCGAGCGCCCCGAAAGCCCCATCTACATGGAACCAGATCTTATGGTGATGACAGATTTGCCGGATTTCTTCCAGGGGATCAATGGCTCCGGTATTGACGGTGCCGACATTGGCCACGATACAAAAGGGCAGGCAATCCTTTTTTAAATCCGCTTCGATTTGTTTTTCAAGCAGGTCTATCCTCATCCGGTATTGGTCGTCCACGGGGATTTTCCTCAACCCTTTGGAACCAATGCCCAGGACCTCGGCCGCCTTCTGCTGACAACTGTGTGTTTCTTCCGAAGCATAAAAAACCAGTGGTTTGCCGGAAATGCCCACCCCTTCCGAACGTATCCTCTCGTCCGATGCGTTGCGGGCAATCGTCAATCCGGTGATGTTGGCCATGGAGCCCCCGCTGAGTATAATCCCGCTGGCTTCTTTGGGATAAGCCAGCATGGACTTGCACCAATCAAGCACTTGCTGCTCCACATACATGGCGGCATGGTCCCCGATGGCCAGGTTTGAGTTCATGGCGGAAGCCAGCATGTCTGCATAGACTGCGGTCAGGCTGCCGGTGCCCTGTACCCAGGACCAGAACCTCGGATGAATATTGCCTTTGGGATAAGGGAGGATATACTTTTTAAACTGGGCATACAGCAGATCGGGATCCTGGCCGGAATCCTGCAGGGTGTGGTGTAAAAAATCCTTCATTTCACGGGGCGGCTGCCTCCAGACCGGTTCGTCCCCGATGTGTCTCAGATATTCCACCAGGTCGTCCAGCATTTGCCGGCCCCGGGCCTTGGCTCCTTCCCAATCCTCAGGGTCCAGGGATACTTCATTTTCTAAGACGGCTTTCCAGTCCATTGAGGATCAATGATATGGATAAAATCAGTGGATATAAGGTCAGGCCTGTGCAGTAGGCGTATTAAAATTCATGGGAGGCAGTCCCGGAAAATCGCTGTCGTCTCCAACTTCGCCAAACTGATTTTCGTATTTTTTTATGTTGTCACCGAGGGCCATCATCAGTCTTTTGGCATGCTGCGGAGTGAGTACTATTCTGGACTTGACTTTTGCTTTTGGCAGATTGGGCATCAATCTGACAAAATCGATCACAAACTCGCTGTGGGAATGGGATATGATAGCGAGGTTTGAATAAATGCCTTCGGCGATCTCTTCGCTCAGCTCAATATTTATTTCCTGCTTGATCTCTTTTTCTTTATTCATTTTGTCCGTAACTTAAAGGCGCAAATTTACATCAGATTAGCCCACTCATGTTCAAATCTTTTATTGAAAGATCAGTCTTCGGGGTCTGTACCTACCTGGGACAGCGGCTTGGCATAGACAATACCAAGATCCGCCTGCATTTTATTTATCTCAGTTTTTTTACGCTGGGTTCCCCGGTTATCGTCTACTTTATCCTGGCCTTCTGGCTGAATATCACCCGATATATCCGCAAGAACAACCACATCTTCCATTGGGAGTAAATCCCTTCCTCCCTTTCTCCCTTTCTCCTTTTCTCCCTACTTCGATTCATTAAAAGCATACTGCACCAGGTTGGCCCCCATTTGCAAGGCATGCAATCTTGTTTCTTCAGGGTCCTTATGCACTTCCTGGTCCTCCCAGCCGTCGCCCAGGTCGCATTCGTAAGAATAAAAGCAGATCAGGCGGCCTTCCCAAAAAAGCCCAAAACCCTGGGGGGAGCGGTCATCGTGTTTATGGATTTTCGGCAGTCCGTTTTTGAAAGAAAATTTCTGGTGATAGATCTCGTGTTCAAAGGGCAGCTCGATGAAGGACAATTCAGGAAATACTTTTTTCATCGCCGGCCGGATAAAAGGGTCCATCCCGTAATTGTCATCAATATGGAGGAATCCTCCGGCAAGCAGGTAGTTGCGGAGATTTTCGGATTCCGCATCATTGAACACCACATTGCCGTGCCCGGTCATGTGTACAAAGGGATGATTAAAAAGGTCCGCGCTTCCTACTTCCACCGTAGCATAGTCGTCATCCAGATTGGTACCCAAAGCCTGGTTGCAGAACCGGGCCAGGTTTGGCAATGAAGTGGGATTGGCATACCAATCCCCTCCTCCGTTGTATTTCAGCAAGGCCAGTTTTAAGGTCGGTGCCTGGCTAAAACGGAAAGCACTGGAGAAAAACAGAAGAGTCAGAAGAAATACTAAAACAGAATATGCACGGATCTTCATGGTCAATTTTAATACAAATATATACGCAGTAAACACCGGGTGTATGACAATTTGCAGGACGGTGACAGATGGGGCACAAGACCATGAAGCCCGCATTTGATCACGGGGTTTATCCACCGGTCAGTATCCCTGCTATGACCAAGGCTGCCGTCTCTGTCCTCAGACGCACATCCCCGAATGAAATTTTAATAAACCCTTTTTTATCTGCCAGGGCGAGTTCATGCTCTGAAAAATCGCCTTCAGGACCAATGCATAAGGTGATCTCGTCAGGCCGCGCTTCCCCAAAAAGGCCTTTGAGGGGCCTGCCATTTTGATTTCCGATCAATTGGGCGCCCCGGAAGTCCTGGCTCATAAAAGCCTCAAACCGGACGGGTTGATGAAGCAGGACCTGCCAGGGTCTCCCGCTCTGCTTCACTGCGGCATGGGCTATTTTCTCAAGCCGGTCAGGGCGGAAGTGAAACCGTTCGCTGTGGTCGCAGATCAGCGGGCTGATTTCGGAGACCCCGATCTCCGTGATTTTTTCGACCAGCCATTCCATTCGTTCCGATTGTTTCACGGGAGCAACGGCCAGGTGAATATGCGGCTTTGGCGCCTGTTGATTCCTGACTTCGCGGACCAGGACCTGGGCGCCTTTGGGGCCGCTGAAGATCACTTCGCCCAGGCATACCGTACCCTTTCCATCCAGCAAACCGACTTTTTCACCGGGCTTGAGCCGGAGGACAAAAGCATGGCGGGCTTCTTCGGGAGAAAGGTCCGCGATGCTCCCCGGCCCTGCATTTCCAAAAAAATAATGCACAGGGCAAAATACAAAATTCAACCTTGCCGCTTTTGGTCAAGAAAACCTTAAGACAGAACCAAGGCGGACGGCAGTTTGTTAGTGGATGCAAGAGGTTGTACTTTTGCACCTTTTGCATAACAAATAATCTTAAATGACCGGTATCCCCATCATGATCATCCAGCTCATCCTGAGCCTTTCCTTTTTGGTCATCATTCACGAGTGCGGACATTTTTTCCCGGCCAAATGGTTTAAAACCAGGGTGGAAAAATTTTACCTCTTTTTTGATCCCTGGTTTTCCCTGTTCAGAACCAAAAAAGGGGATACCGAATACGGGATCGGATGGCTGCCCCTCGGAGGCTATGTGAAAATCGCAGGCATGGTGGATGAAAGTTTTGATACGGAAAAACTTAAAGAAGAACCAAAGCCCTGGGAATTCCGCTCCAAACCGGCCTGGCAAAGGCTGATCATCATGCTCGGGGGAGTGACGGTTAATTTTATCGCGGGTTTCCTGCTTTTCGCCCTGGTATTGGGGATCTGGGGTGAAGAATACCTTCCCTCCCGTTCCGTACCAAACGGCATTTTTACCGATTCCCTGGGCCGCGTGATCGGACTGAAAGACGGGGATAAAATCCTTAAGGTAGGCGCCGTCGACTTTGACATCTTTGATCATCGCATGCTCCGGCGGGAGGTGGTCATCAATGGGGCTAAAACAATAACTGTGGAACGCGACGGACAGGTCATTGACCTTCCCATGGAAGACCGATTTATACACGACTTGTCCAGCAATAAAAACAAGAACTCCACCCTGATCGGACCCCGGGTCCCGGTCAAAATCGACCGGTTTTCTGAGTCCTCCCCGGCCCAAGCCGCGGGCCTGGCAGTCGGAGATGAAATCGTCTCCCTCAACGGCACCCCTATGTTTATCAATGACCTGACCAAAACCTTGCGGCAATTAAAGGACAGCTCCGTCACCCTGGTGATCAAGCGGGGAGGGCAGGAATTGCCTTTCACTTTTAAAACTTCCGCGGAAGGCACGATTGGGGCATACACCCTTCCCGTCCTTTCCGTGGAAAGGAAGAAATACGGGTTCATGGAATCCATTCCGGCAGGAATAAATAAGGGGCTTGGCTTCCTGAGTGATCAGATCAAAGCTTTCGGCCAGATGTTCAAAGGTAAGATCAAAGCTTCCGAAAGCCTGGGCGGTTTCGCCAGCATCACCAGCCTCTTTCCGGATACCTGGAGCTGGGAGGATTTTATCCGCATTACCGCCATCCTTTCCCTGATTCTCGGTTTTATGAATCTTCTTCCCATTCCCGGCCTGGACGGAGGACATGTGGTCTTTCTGCTATTTGAACTGGTGACCGGAAAAAAGCTCAGCGACAAATTCATAGAAAAAGCTACCCTGGTAGGTTTTATTTTACTGATAGCCCTGATGATCTACGCCAATGGCCTTGATGTGTTCCGTTTCCTTAAGAAATGAACTATTTTGAATTTTACGGACTGAGTCCCAGCCTTGCCCCGGACCCGGAACTTCTTAAAAAAAAGTTTCTGGAAGCCAGCAGAAAACATCATCCGGACCATTTCGTTTTAAAACCGGAACTGGAAAAGGAGGAAGCGGAAGAATGGAGCGCTTTTAACAACAAGGCCTACCGGACGCTTTCCAACCCCGACCTGCTTTTTAAATACATCCTGGAATTAAAAGGGCTGACCGGGGAAGGAGAAGGAGACCAATCAGGACTTTCCCAGGAATTTTTGATGGAAATGATGGATATCCATGATCTTATCCTGGAAGATCCGGTAAAGGCAGATCTGCAACTCGAAGCGGCAGAAAATTCCATCCGCGCGGAGATCGATCCGCTGATCCTCCATTTTGATTTTGACAAGGCCTCCGGGGCAGAACTGGAATCCCTGAAGGAATACTACTTTAAGCGCAGATATATTTTGCGTTTACGGGAGAATTTGAATAAATTTGCGGCAGATCAGCGGCCTTAAAAGACTGGCCGGTGGATCAGGATTTCTTGCCGAAGTGGCGGAACTGGTAGACGCGCTGGACTCAAAATCCAGTAACAGCAATGTTGTGGGGGTTCGATTCCCTTCTTCGGTACTGAATCGGCCAGGGACTTTCGCGACGGTGAAGTCCCTTTTTATTGAAATACTAAGCCGAAGTGGTGAAATTGGTAGACACGCACGTTTCAGGGGCGTGTGTCCGTGAGGATGTGTGGGTTCGAGTCCCACCTTCGGCACTTTCTTATCAGGTCATATATGATTATAGCCTGATCCTCAATAACTTAAATTTAATTGGTTAAACTACTTTATCAGCACAATAGCTGCTGGCAAAGGCGTCCGGTTTAGCTTTAAAAACAAATCCCATCCCCAGGATATAACCCATGGCTTCTTTCAGGGCCTCATTGGATTTGAAATGAGGATCGGTATTGATATCGGCGTGGACTTCCAGCCCCACTCCGTACCGGTCCAGGAGGTCGCAGAGGTGATAGGCGATTTCGACCGACATGGATACCTCCGTGATCATTCTTTCCTTGACACTCATGATCCTGGGCCGGTGCTGATTGCAGATAAACATGAAACCGCCCTTTTTTTCCCTCAGGAATACAATCACCGTGGCATATTCAATGCCGTCCTGCCTGACCTCGGAGTCGGTACCTATGCAGACTTTCAGCCGGTTACCGGCTTCAGATTCCCTGACCAGCGTTTTTTCAACCGCTTCCAGGATAGGGACTTCGATGATCTGGCCGTCGAATTTTCTCCAGCGCATATTTGGATTGGATATGCTTGCTAAATTACAAAATAATAGCCACATTTCCTGCATTTTATATATAGGCGGGAAAAAAATAATAAACTTTCCGATTTGTAAGCTTCCGACCTTCACTTTATTTGATTTTGCAGCCGACTTCGTGTACTTTTGTCCATCATTGAACCATGAATAAACTTCATATCATCGCGGCCTTGGTATTGATTACGGGCATGGCCTTATTCTTTTCCCTTTCCAGGGATGTGAGTACCTATGCCACCTTTGCAGAGGCGACCGAAAACCAGCACCGGGTCAAGGTCGCGGGCACCCTTGCCAAGGATAAGGAGATGTATTACAATCCGGCAGAAAACCCAAACTATTTTTCATTTTACCTTCGGGATCCCAAAGGCGCTGAAAAGAAAGTAATCCTGCTTCAGGGAAAACCCCAGGATTTCGACCGGTCGGAACAGATCGTGGTCACCGGGGAAATGAAAGGGGATGAATTCGTAGCCAACGAAGTACTGCTGAAATGCCCTTCCAAATACAAAGACGAGGAAATCTACATGAAAAAACAAATCTAGCCGATGCCCCCCATTGAATATTTAGGAGAGCATCGCTGGATTGGCCATGTCCTTCATGCATCGGTCATCATAGGCTTCCTGGCAAGCCTCAATGCCATCATCGCATATTCCAAATCAGTCCGGAATCCGGCCAGTCCCTGGATGAAATACGGGCGGATGGCTTTTTACCTGCAAGGCCTGATGGTCTTCGCCACCATCTTTCTGATCTTCTTTGCCATGCTCAATCATTATTATGAATATGAGTATGTGCGGCATCACATCTCCGACGACCTCCCTTTTAAATATATTTTTGCGGCCTTCTGGGAAGGCCAGGAAGGCAGTTTCCTGCTCTGGATGTTCTGGAATGTCATCCTTGGATTTATCCTGATCCGCAAAAGCGGGCCGTGGGAAGCCCCGGTGATGGCCCTCTTCGCTACGCTCCAGGTCCTGCTGTTTTCCATGCTGCTTGGCATCCACATCGGATGGGGGGAACATCTGGTAAAACTGGGCTCCAGCCCAAGTCTGCTGGTGAGGGAAACCTTTACCGCCCCTATTTTTGAAAATCCCAATTACGTCAGCCTGCTCAAAGGCAACGGCCTGAATCCCCTGCTTCAGAATTACTGGATGACCATCCATCCCCCCACCCTGTTCCTTGGCTTTTCAAGCACGATCGTTCCTTTTCTTTTCGCCTTCGCCGGCTGGTGGAAAAACGAACCGAAAGCCTGGCTTAAGCCGGCGCAGGAATGGGCCCTGTTTGCAGTATTTATCCTGGGTTTGGGCATTCTGATGGGCGGTGCCTGGGCTTATGAGGCTTTGAGTTTTGGGGGATACTGGGCCTGGGACCCGGTTGAAAACATGTCCCTGGTACCCTGGATCATGCTCCTGGCCGGGCTGCATACCAATATGATCGCCCGGAGTACCGGGAGGGCGGTCGGTACCACCTATATCTATTACGCCCTTGCTTTCATCCTGGTGCTCTATTCGACCTATCTTACCCGGAGCGGGGTGCTGGGGGATACCAGCGCGCATGCCTTCACGGATATGGGGCTGGAGTGGCAGCTGATCCTGATGATCGTGGTATTTACTTTTTTAAGTGCATACCAGTACCTGACCAAACGAAAGCTGGTGGCCAGTAACTCAGAAGAAGAAAAAATATACAGCCGGGAATACTGGATGTTTATCGGGGCCATGGTCCTGCTTTTTTCTGCCATCCTCATTACCGGGGCTACCTCCTTGCCCGTGTTCAATAAAATCATTAAGGCCATTTCGCCGGAATATTTGGGCAGTGTGATCGTGGATCCGATCAGCCACCATAATAAATTCCAACTTTGGATCGGCGTCCTGGTAGGGCTGATCAGCGGTTCCGCCGAGTTTCTCCGTTTTAAGGAAACCCGCTGGGCCGAATATAAACCCAGGTTTTTAAAATTGATGGGGAGCAGCCTGGCGATCACGGCAGGACTGTTCCTGCTCACTATGCGTTTGTTGAACGAGCCTTCCTGGCAACACCTGGTCCTTCAGTTTGCCGGTATTTTTGCCCTGGTGAGCAACCTCGCTTATCTTTTTACCTTCCTGAGGGGCAAACTTAAACTGGCAGGTTCAGCGCTGGCCCATTTCGGATTTGGAATGATGCTCCTGGGTATCCTGGCCACCGGTCTGAACAAACAAATCATCTCCAGCAATTTATTCGCCCAATCCGACCTGCTCGAAGGGTTCAGCACGGAGGATTACATGCGAAACCTGGCCCTGATCAAGGGAGCCCCCATGCCCATCAAGGATTATGAGGTCACCTGGATGTCCGATACCTTGCTGGATCCTTTTAACCGGCAGTTCCAGATCCGTTTTGACCACAAGGACGAATCGGGCAGGGTGATCAAAAAAATCAATGTTTCCCCCACCCTGATCTACAATCGCAATGAAGCTCAGCCTCCGTCCTCCAATCCATCCATATACAGGGGATTGCTGAAGGATCTGTACACCTTCGTCAATTGGCTTCCTCCCGCCATGATGAACCGGGAAGCGGCAGCAAAGATTGAAGACAGCCTCCGGTACATTCCACACCTTGTGGCGGTCGGCGACACCCTCTTTTTTTCAGGCGGATATGGAGTTTTGCTGTCCGTTGACGACAGCGCCCGGGTTCCGGAGTATAAAGCCGAACCCGGTGACCAGGTACTCCGGGCCAGCGTACAATTTCACCGGCTTAACGATACCGGCTCTTATCTCCTGCAATCGGTCATTGTTTCCAGGGAAAATTATTATTTCAGTCTTCCGCAAACCCAAAATGACCTTGCCCTCAAAGTCCGGATCAGTCCGCTCAGCCTGGAGAACTTTTATCCGTCCAGCCTGGAGGGAGATGACCTTGAACTGAAAGAAAACCAATCGGGAAAGATCCGTGGTTACCAGCTTCGTTTTTTGGGTTTTGATAAAGATCCTGCACCCTCCAGGTACGCGTCCAGGCCGAATGATGTGGCGGTAGCGACCCGGCTCGAAATAAGCAGTCCCGACGGTGCTGTGCGTTTGGCCGAACCTTTGTTTGTGATCCGCGACAACCAGGTCTTCCTCGTACCGGATTATATTCTGGATCAGGCCCTGAAAGTGTCCTGTATAAAAATTGATCCGCAGAAAGAGAGCGTGCTCATCCGGTTGTATGAAAGTGTTGAAAACAAGATCCAGTTGGAACTGGCGGAAAATGCGCCCCGGAATGACATGATCGTCATACAGTCCATTTTATTTCCTGGAATCAACCTGTTTTGGCTGGGTTCCTTTCTCATGCTGGGTGGTGTTTTACTGAGCGGTGTCCGGAGATGGATCAACCGGTAAATGCAATGCCTTTAATTTGAAAATACCGGCACTCCGAATTGTTCTACTGGGCGGGGGAAATCTTGCCTATCATCTCAGCAAGGCCTTGTCGGGGTTGCCGGGCTATCCGCTGGTCCAGATATGGACCCGGTCCCCGAAGCAGGCCAGGGCTTTGGGAGTAAGATCCAATTGTGCATTCACCCACAGGCTCCACGAATTGGACAGCAGGGCAAACTTATATATCCTTTGCGTCTCCGATGATTCGATTGGATCCCTGGCGGGAGAATTGACAGGTTTTATTCCGCCCGATGCGGCGGTCATCCACACCTCCGGGAGCAAACCATCCACCTTGTTCAAATCCCTGTACAACAATTATGGGGTTTTATATCCGCTCCAGACGTTCAGCAAACAAAAGAAAATAAATTTCAGCGGGATTCCTCTTTTTATCACCGCTTCCAATAGAAGCACCGAAGCCCTCCTGTCCCACCTGGCCCATCAACTCAGCCAGGAAGTCCGGGTCATCCAGGACAGCGCAAGGTTGAAATTGCACCTCGCCGCTGTCCTGGTCAATAATTTTACGAATTATATCTATACCCTCACCGATGATTACCTGCAAAGCCAGGGGCTGGATCTCCGGTCCTTTTACCCTCTGATAGAAGAAACCCTGGCAAAATTGAAAACCATGAAGCCGGCACAGGCGCAAACCGGCCCGGCCCGCCGGCATGACAAAACCGTGATCGACCAACACCTGTCCCTGTTGAAAAAATTAAAACAGGAGGAATTGCAAACGATATATCGTTTGTTTTCCACCATGATCTGGAAAAAATACCCGCTCACCGGCCCTCCCGGTCGTGATTGAATTATTTTTGAACTGTTTAAACGACCGAAAAACAGATGGCAACCGATGTAAAGATCGACGCATCCTGGAAGGCAGTCTTGCAGGAAGAGTTTGATAAGCCCTATTTTCAGGCCATCCGGGACTTTATCAAAAGCGAAAAAGAGGCTGGGAAGGTGATTTACCCGCCGGGTCCCAAGATCTTTAATGCCTTTAACCACTGCACCTTCGATCAGGTCAAAGTGGTGATCCTGGGCCAGGATCCGTATCATGGTCCGGGGCAGGCCATGGGCTTGAGTTTTTCGGTCCCCAAAGGCATTCCCCTTCCGGCATCCCTGAAGAACATTTACAAAGAAATCGAGAGGGACCTTCAGGTCAAGATGCCCCGGCACGGTGATCTGAGCGCATGGGCCTCCCAGGGGGTTTTTCTCCTCAACGCTATTCTTACCGTGGAACAGTCGAAGGCCGGATCTCATCAGCATGCGGGTTGGCAAACCTTTACCGATGCGGTCATCCGTATTTTATCGGAACAAAAAAATGGCCTGGTCTTCCTGCTCTGGGGCAATTTTGCCAGGAATAAAAAAAACCTGATAGACCAGCGGCGCCATCATGTCCTGGAAGCCGCACACCCTTCCCCTCTGGCTGGGGGTGCCTTTCACGGGAATCACCATTTTTCCACGGCAAACCGGCTGCTCCTGCAATCCAATAAAACACCAATCCAATGGCAGATCGAAGAATAATGATGCTCATTTTTATTTCCGGGGCCCTGGCTGTCCTGCTGGGCGCCTTTGGCGCGCACGCGCTGAGCCCCTACCTTGATGAAGCCGGCACCCAAACTTTTAATACGGCAAACCGCTATCATTTTTACCACACTTTCCTGGCTGCCCTGCTGGGGGTCTGGAAACCGGGAGACCGGCTTGCCCGGTATGGCCAGGTTCTGGCCCTGGCGGGTATCGTCCTTTTTTCCGGTTCCCTTTATCTCCTGGCCTTTAAAACGGTGCCGGGGGTTCCGTCCTGGCTTGGACCCATCACGCCCATGGGTGGCCTGGCTTTTATCCTGGCCTGGTCAACCGGAATCTTAAAATTGATTAAGAATTAAAAATTTAACAAAAGGCATTAGCCATAATATCCGCGATTCTTGCCTATCTTCGTGCTTGGAAAACCTAAATAAAAGTTAATATGAAAATCAGGAATCTTGTAGCGACTGTTGTAGTGGCCTTGTTTGTTCAGGTTGGATTTGCCATCAATTCGGTAAAAAATACCGTGGCCGGCAATGGTGTTGCCCTGCCTATTGAACTGGCAACCGGACATGGGATGACCCGGTCAGAAGCAAAGGCAATTCAAAAATTGGAGAAGAAACAGGTAAGGGCCCAGAAGAGGGTTGCCCTGGTACAGAAATACCTGGCAAAAAACATGGCCAAGAAGGCGATTGATTTTAAAGACCCGGTAAACAAATGGCTGTGGTTTGGAGTGTTTGGCTGGGGAGCAGGTTTGGTGCTTTGGATTATTGCAGCGGCCGTAGTCACCGGAGGTGGATTTTTGGGAGGAGGATTCCTCGGGGTATTGGCAAGCTTGGCCTGGCTTTTCGGAACCGTGGCTTTCGTGATTTGGCTGGTCAAAAAATTTGGTGACGCCTAAGACTTACTCTAAATAAATGTTGAAAGCCGTTTGTCTCCGACAGACGGCTTTTTTTTATAAATAATGGTATAAAATTTGAACAATTGAATAAAGTATTTAATTTCGTAACAGAATAGAATATAAAAACCTCAAGACGAAAATTGGGAATCATCAAAAGGCAAGATGTTTAACCCTGAAAGCCCCTCTTCGGAGGGGCTTTGTTTTTATACCGCCTTGGGTAAAGAGGTGGAATCAAATACCGTTTTCAATATGGTTTCTTTTATCCTTCGGGCCAGGAGGATGTCCGGGGTTTTGAGCACATATTGATATTTGAAGCTGGTGGTTTCCTGGTTGTTGGCCGCCACCCGCAGTTGCCCGCTTCCCGGTTGAATGTTGGGATGAAATGGGGCCAGGTTCTCTGCGATCCGCTTTTGCAGTTCCTCAAAAGGGACCCGCATTTTGTGGTTAATCTCAAAGGGGACGGTGATAAAGTCCTCCTGTCCGGGTGAATAATTGATAAAGTCCGTGGTGAATACGAGATTGATCGGCAGGTACACCAGTTCATCGTCGTCATTCCGCATGGTGATCATGGACAAGGAAAAATTCAGGATTTCGCCGGTATGCCTGCCGATCCGGACATAGTCTCCGATCTTAAGTTTATCGGAAAATGCCAGGATCATCCCGCTGATGATATTGGATACATAATCCTTCATCACGATGGCTGTCGCGGCCGAAATCAGGGTAAATCCCGTGAAAAACTCCCTCGGTTTGAGTTTGAACATGTACAATACCGAATAGAACAAGGCTCCGGCAAGGAAAAGGATATAGATGTTTTCCAATCCGTAGGTCACATTGTCCGTTTGGCGGGGTTTCATTTTTTTCCGGTTCCGGTACAGGTATAACAATAAGTCCTTGACCAGCTCCGCGATCAGGAAAAACAGCAAAAACCCGATAATGGCCCCGACCAGGTATGAAGTGATCCCAAGCGATTTCAACAACTGGTCTTTATTTTCGTTGAGGACGACAAGAGCCGCAATTAAAACGATTTTAATGATTCGCAGAAAAACACTCATAACCGGATGTTTGGATGGGTCAAAGGTAAGGATGATTGAGGTTAAGGTTAAGGTTGAGGTTGAGGTTGAGGCTGAGGTTGAGGCTGAGGGTGAGGTTGAGGTTGAGGCTGAGGGTGAGGTTAAGGTTAAGACTGAGGTTGAGGTTGAGGCTGAGTAAGGTACCTCCCTTCCTCCCTTCCTCCATTTCATCCTCCCGCGGCTGCGGGACTCCCTTCCTCCCTTTGAATCCTAGGAATAGTTTTATTTTTGTTTCCCATGGACCCCATTAACAAATTTGACTTTTAATCCCCTCAACCTGTTCATCATGAAGCAACGGTTTTTCGAACCTTCCCTTTATCATACCCGCAGAAACAAGCTGGCCCAGGCCCTGCAGGATGGTTTGATCGTGTTCCCCTCCAATGAAGCAGCCGGAATGAATTACCGGGACAATACCTATCCGTACCGGCAGGACAGTTCTTTCTTATATTTCTGCGGCATAGACAGGCCCGGATTATTCCTGTTCATTGACAGTCAAAGCGGGGAATCCATTTTGGCCGGTGATGAAAGCACCATGGACGATGTGGTCTGGACCGGGCCCGTGGAATCCCTGCATGAACTTTCGGAACATGCCGGCCTTGACCGGGTCATTACCCTGGCGGAGGCAAAAAACTGGATCTCCAACCTGATCGAACGAAACATCAGGATCCACTACCTTCCGGTATACCGGGGAGACCAGGCCTTTCGACTGGCTGCATTACTGGATACCGGGGCCGAGGCCATCTCCGGGAATGCATCCATACCCCTCATCGAAGCAGTGGTGAGCCTGCGTGAAATCAAGGAAGAACCGGAAATCAAAGAACTGAGCGATGCCATAAACATCAGCCGCCAGATGCATATCACCATGATGAAGTCCGCGTGCGCAGGGATGACCGAGGCGGAAGTCATGGCCCGGGTAAGGGCAGAATGTCTCAAACATGACCTGGATATCGCATATCCCATCATCCTCACCGTAAACGGACAGACCCTCCACAATCACGCCTATCACAATATCCTCGAACATGGGCAACTGCTCCTTGGTGATTTTGGATCTGAATCGTCCATGCATTATGCGGGGGACATCACCCGGACCATACCGGTGAGCAGGCATTTTACCCCACTCCAAAAGGATATTTACTCCCTTGTCCTGCAGACGCTGTCCTCTTCCACCGCAGCGATCAGGGAAGGCATCCGATACCTCGATGTACATCTTCAGGCGGCCAGGATCATTGCCGGTGGATTGAAAGATCTTGGTTTTCTGAATGGAAATCCCGATGACCTGGTCGCTGAAGGGGTGCATGCCTTATTTTTTCCCCACGGATTGGGCCATGCCCTGGGTCTGGACGTGCACGATATGGAAAACCTTGGCGAAAAGTACACCGGTTATGAATCCGGTCTGGAAAGGAGCACGCAGTTTGGGCTGCGGTCCCTGCGTATGGCCAAAACGCTGAAAGCAGGGATGGTCCTGACGGTTGAACCGGGGATCTATTTTATACCTGAACTGGTCGCTTTGTGGAAAAAGAACCATTCTTATCCCGGCTTGGTCAATTACGACCGGATCGAACGAAACCTCCCGTTTGGCGGCATCCGGATCGAAGATAATGTCCTGGTCACACCTGACCGGGCCCAGGTCCTGGGAGACCCTATCCCCAAAGAAATCGCCGACATCGAACAATACCGTGAACTGGCCTATTCCTGACCGGTTGGCTTGGGGCTGAATGCATGAAAACTTTCTTATCAGAATACCGCCACGATTACAATACCTATACCTTCGGGTATACAATCTATTGTGTCTGTGAAGAAAGGTCGGAACTGGATGATATTTATGACCAGGGCTTTCTCCCCTACACCGGAGACCTTGGACTCAAATACGATTTATTTTACAAATCCAGGGGGATCCGGGTCCGTCTTGCGGATTTCAAAGATTCCAGCGAAAACCGCAGGGTCAACCGGAAAATGGAATCCCTGGGCATCACCTTCGAAATGATCCCGGTCGAGTCCTATGAACGGATCGAACAATTTGTTGAATTCGCCCGAAAATACAGCGAAGAAAGGATCGGAGAGGACAAGATGCCATTGCAGCGGATCCGCTATATCCTGGGGCGCAGGTACCTCACGCATATTCTTCCCTTTACCTCAGCCGGGGTGATCATCGGATATGTCCTCGCGGTGGTCACCGACCGCCAGTTTCATTATTGGTTTTCCTTCTATGATACCCGATTCCTGGATCAAAACAAACCCCTTGGAAAATGGCTGATGTGGAAATGCATCCATATCGCCCGTGAACTGGGCAAGGAACACATCTACCTGGGTAACGGCTACCTTGAAAAATCCTTGTATAAGACCCGGGATTTTAAATCCGTGGAATTTTATGACGGCAACTCCTGGTCCGGCGACCTGAAACGACTTCAACAACTCTGCCTTTCCGATGCGGTCTTGCCGGAACTTGATGCGTTTAAATTAAACGACAGACGCAATGAATGGATCGCGGCCGAGATGGCCCGGAAAAAGTAAAACCTACCTGAAAGGGACCCCTTTCACCTTGGTTTTTACCCGGCACAAGTAACGGTCGGCCGTCATGTATAAGGTGCTGCCGTCATCCCCCCAGGCACAATTGGCGGTGGCTTGTCCGGTTTCTATCCGGGCCAGCAGGTCGCCCTTGGGGGAAATCACCAATACCCCGCCCGGGCCCGTACTCCACACGTTGCCCTGGTCATCCACTTTCATGCCATCCGGCGCACCCCTCAATCCTTGTTTCGCCAGGTCGCTGCAGTCAAAGAAAAGCGTTCCTTTTCCTAAAAGCCCGTTGGCCATCACGGGGTATTTCATGATGTGGGGTTTGGCCCCGTCCGATTGTCCGACGTATAAAAATTTTTCGTCCGGAGACAAAGCCAGCCCATTGGGCCTCACCAGGTCATTGACTACGAGGCTCGTTTTTCCCTGGTCAACCAGGTAAACCCCAAATGCCTCCGTTTCCCTGCTGGCGTCTTTGTCCTGATTGGGCAGACCATAAGGGGGGTCGGTAAAATATACCCTCCCTTTTGAATCGACGATGACGTCATTTGGCGAATTGTACCGTTTGCCGTTGTGGTTATCCGTGAGGGTGCGTTTCCCACCCGGCTTATTGAGAGGCAGGTAAGAGATCCTCCGGTCCCCATGTTCACAGAGCAGGAGGTTTCCATTCAGATCACGGGTAAGTCCGTTGCTGCCGGGTTCCCTGCTGTATTTTCCAACCCCGGTATAGCCGCTGGGTTTAATATAAGGCAGGGCGCCTTCCCCGTTCGGCCTCCAGATGTAAACCGTATTGGCCGGCACATCGCTGAATAAAACGGCGTTTTCTTCCTTCCACCATAAGGGGCCTTCTGACCAGTCAAAGCCGTCAGCAAGCACCTCAATGGGTGCCTGGGGATCGATAAGCATTTCACCGGCGGGTTTTACAATATGGATCTTGCCGATGGTCGCCTGGCCATGGGCCAGCTGCACGGCCGTAAAAAGCAATAATCCCAGAAATAATTTGTTCATAGATCTTGTTATTTATTCCTTTTGCGCCCAGCTTTTGATATCCACTCCATTGAAAGTGCCGCTGCTCATCAGTAAAATGACGGCCTGCGTTTTCGTTAAGGTATTCAGGTAGTTTTCCAGCTGCGCGTTTTCAGTAAAAATAAACAAATCCGGACGGTCAAATTGGGATTTTATCTCCTCCGGATCGAGGTCGGGCATACGCTTGATTTCAAGGGTGTGCTTGTTGTAAAAAATCACCGCCTCATCCGCCGGATCCAGGGTATTCCGGTATTGGGATAAAAAGTTTTTGTTCAGGCTGCTGAAGGTGTGGAGTTCCAGGATTGCGACCAACCGGCTGTCCGGGTATTGGGTGCGAATAGCCTGGACCGTCGCCCTTACTTTTGACGGGGCATGTGCAAAATCAAGGTAAATCCTGGTTTGCCCGGAGGCGTAAAGAGCCTGGAGCCGTTTTGCCGCACCCCGGAAAGAGGTCAGAGCGGAAAGCACATCCGTTTCACGACAACCCAAGGCCAGGCAAACCTGCAGCGCCGCCTCGGCATTCTGCATATTGTGCTGGCCAAAGACCTGCATCGGGTATTCCTTCCCATCCCGGACAAGGATGGACAAGCCTTCCCTGATTTCATGGTAAGGGGTTTGATAAGGAAGGAAGGCCAGGTCCGTCCGTGGGCAGGCTTCCACGACGCGGCATAAGTCTTCATCTCCCTGGTAATACCAAACGATGGCTTGTTCCGGAAGCTGAGACAAATAATTTCTGAATACCTCCAGATAGTCATTCTTTGTTGGGAAAACATTGATATGGTCCCAGGCAATGCCGGTAATGACGGTGAAGTGAGGCCTGTAATGGATGATTTTAGGGACAGGATCTATGGGTGAGCTGAGATATTCATCCCCTTCGATCACCATCAGGGGGGCATCCGACAAACGGATCATATGATCAAATCCTTCCAGGGGCGCTCCGATCAGGTAGTCAAATGCAGTCCCCAGATGCCTGAGCACATGCATGATCATGGCTGTGGTCGTGGTCTTGCCGTGGCTTCCGGCGACTACCACCCTTCTTTTGTTCGTAGCATGCAGGGCTATAAATTCCGGGTAAGACAGAATCCGCAACTTCAGCTCCTGGGCTTTTGCCAGCTCAGGATTGTCTTTTTTTGCATGCATGCCGAGGATCACCAGTTCAACCCCAGCATCCAATTTGTCCGGATCCCATCCTGGTGCGGGCAGGAGGCCATGGGCCTGGAGCCGGTCTTTGGCGGGATTATAAATTTCATCGTCTGATCCACTGACCTGGTGTCCCGCCAGGTGAAGGGCAATGCTCAGGTTATGCATGACCGCTCCACCCATGGCTATTACATGAATTCGCATGCGGCAAAATTGGAAAAAATAAAGGTCATATTAAACTTTTTTTGCATCTGAATGGGGCGGATCCAGGATCAGGGGGTCAATCCAATAAGGGATTAAAGGGGGATGTTCCCGTGTTTTTTCGAAGGCCTGGCCACTGCCTTTTTCGATAGGCTGGCCAATGCTTTAATGAGTTTTCGCCGGGTCTCCGAAGGAAGGATCACCTCATCCACATAACCCCGGGCCGCCGCCCGGTATGGATGCAAAAAGGTCTCAGCATACTCTTTTTCTTTTTCCAGTACTTTGGCGACGGGGTCTGCGGCAGATTCGATCTCTTTCTTAAATATGATTTCGCTGGCGCCCCTGGCCCCCATGACTGCGATTTCTGCCCCCGGCCAGGCAAAGCTGAAATCAGCCCCAATGTGTTTTGAATTCATCACGTCATAGGCTCCCCCGTAGGCCTTTCTTACGATCACCGTAAGCCTGGGCACCGTGGCTTCGCTGAAAGCATACAACAACTTCGCCCCATGTACGATGATGCCGTTCCATTCCTGATCCGTTCCGGGTAAAAATCCGGGAACATCCACCAGTACGATGAGAGGTATATTGAATGAATCGCAAAAGCGGACGAACCGGGCGGCCTTTCTTGAAGCGTTTACATCGAGGACCCCGGCCAGGACCTGGGGCTGATTGGCAACGATACCAATCGATTTTCCGGCCAGGGTGGCAAATCCCACGACCACATTCTGAGCAAAAAGTTCGTGGATCTCAAAAAACGAATCCCGGTCAACGACTTCGCGAATGACCGTCTTGATGTCATATGGCAAATGGTTGGATTCGGGCAAGACACCGTCCAGTGCGGGCCGGTACTCATCCCCCAGGTCGAATGGATATTGCGGGCTGGGCGCTTCATGATGGGAGGGAAGGTAAAACAAAAGTTTTTTGATCATTTCAAGGCATTCCATGTCGTTGGCTGCCGTGAGATGCGAGACCCCGGATTTCCCCGCATGGCTCAGCGCACCGCCCAGGGATTCGCTGGTGACGGATTCATTCGTCACCGTTTTCACCACATTCGGCCCGGTAACAAACATATAGGAAGTATGGTCCGTCATCAGAATAAAATCAGTGATGGCCGGTGAATACACGGCCCCGCCCGCACAGGGACCAAGGATGGCCGAAATCTGTGGAATGACCCCGGAGGCAAGGGTATTCCTGTAAAAGACCTCCGCGTAACCGGCCAGCGAGTCTACCCCCTCCTGGATCCTGGCACCCCCGGAATCATTCAAACCGATCATGGGAGCCTTGTTTTGAAGGGCCATGTCCATGAGGACACAGATTTTCCGGGCATGGGTTTCAGACAAGGAACCTCCAAAAACGGTAAAATCCTGGGCAAAAACATAAACCAAGCGCCCGTGAATGAGTCCGTAGCCCGTGATGACCCCATCACCGGGGTAAAGCGCATTTTGCATGTCAAAATCCGTGTTCCGGTGGGTCACCAGCATGCCAATTTCCTCAAAAGAATGAGGGTCGAGCAGCAAATCGATCCTTTCCCTGGCGGTGAGTTTGCCTTTTTCATGTTGCTGTCGAATGCGGGATTCACCACCCCCGGCCAGGGCTTCAACTTTCATCCGGTTCAGCCTTTCCAATAATTCTTTTTTCATGATTTCATGCGTAGCCTTTGAAATGGTGATTTTTTAAATATTGTAATGAACAGGCAGGATGACTGAATTACTTTTCAATATATTATTAATTTTGTGATTCAACTTTAAAAATTATATGTCTTCAACTGCGATTGAATCCGTCTTAAGCGACCGGGTAATGTCCATGACCGAATCCGCCACCCTTCAAATGGCCGGTATGGCCCGGAAAATGAAGGAACAGGGCATCGATGTGATCACCCTCAGCCTGGGAGAGCCGGATTTCGACACCCCCCAACACATCAAAGATGCCGCCCTTAAAGCCATGGAAGCCGGACATACTAAATACACTGCCGTTGCAGGTAACCTCGACCTCCGGGAAGCGATTTGCGCGAAACTGAAAAGGGAAAACGGTTTGGATTTCAAGCCCAGCCAGATCGTAGTATCCAACGGGGCGAAGCAGGATATCGCCAATTTATGCCTGGCCATGATCAACCCAGGGGATGAAGTGATCATCCTGTCTCCCTACTGGGTCTCCTACTCAGACATCGTAAAAATGTGCGGAGGGGAAGCCGTGGTCTTGTCTGCAGGAGTGGAGGAAGATTTTAAAGTACCCGCTTCCCGGGTGGAAGCAGCGATTTCGGACCGGACCAAACTGATTATGTTCTCCAGCCCCTGCAACCCCACCGGTTCGGTGTTCAACGAGGATGAACTCAAAGCCATCGCAGAAGTCGTAGCCCGGCATGAAAACCTCTATATCATGTCCGATGAGATCTATGAACATATCAATTTCACGGGCAAACACATCAGCATTGCCTCTTTCCCCGAAGTCAAGGACCGCACCATTGTAGTCAATGGTTTCTCCAAGGCCTTTGCCATGACCGGCTGGAGGCTGGGGTACATGGCGGCGCCCCAGTTCATTGCGGATGCCTGTGTTAAAATCCAGGGCCAGATGACCTCCGGAGCGAATTCCATTGCCCAAAAAGCAGGGGTGGCAGCACTAAATTCGGACCTCAGGCCTACCCAGGAAATGACCATGGCCTTCAGGCGCCGGAGGGATCTCATAATATCCCTCCTCAAGGAAATTCCCGGCTTTAAGTGTAATTTTCCAACCGGGGCCTTTTATATTTTTCCCGATATCAGCGCTTACTTCGGTAAAAGCGACGGGGTGACCACCATCCACAATTCGGACGATTTTTCCCTCTTTTTACTCAACCAGGCCCATGTCGCCACCGTCGGTGGCTCCGCCTTCGGGGATGACCATTGTTTCCGGATTTCCTACGCGGCGAGTGAAGACCAGATCCGCGAGGCAGTACGGCGTATTAAAGAGGCGGTTTCAAAGCTGAAATAACCTTAATTTTGCACCTCCTGTTGTGAAGCATTTTTTGTTAAACTTCAAATCAAGCTATTCCATTCCATATGGCTGCCATCAAATTTATCAGTAACAACACGCAATTTTTCCCTGTTCTCAGAAAGAGGGTAAACCAGTATTTTGAAGAAAAAGGCATCCCCCAGACCGGGAATTACAAATTATACATTAAAACCGCCCTGCTTTCGGCGGGTCTGATCGGCACTTATTTGTGGCTGGTCTTCTTTACCCCGCATTCCATCCTCCTGGGCCTCCTGCTGTGCGGGATCCTTGGGGTCCTGGTGGCCGCGGTGGGCTTCAACGTCATGCACGACGGCGCCCATGGAAGTTATTCCAATATAAGCTGGCTGAATAATGTTATGGCCTATTCCCTGAATGTACTGGGCGGGTCCTCCTTCATGTGGAAACACAAACACAATATTGCCCACCATTCCTTTACCAACATCGAAGGCATGGACGAAGACATTGATATCAAACCCTTCCTGAGGGTCAATACTTCCCAAAAAAGATACTGGTTCCACCGCTTTCAGCATATTTACGGCTTGATCCTCTATGGTTTTACTTACCTGATGTGGATTTTTTTCAATGACTTCAAAAAATATTTCAGCCGCAAAGTGACTGACCATACGGCGCTGCCACCCATGAATTTAAGGGAACATCTCACTTTTTGGTTGACCAAGTTCGCCTATGCCGTCACTTTCTTCATCCTCCCGGTCTGGCAGGTCGGGCTGCTTAAAACCCTGCTGGGTTATGGCATGCTGGTATTTATTACAGGCATTCTGATCGCGATCGTCTTCCAGTTGGCCCATGTGCATGAAGAAGCAGCATTTGTCGAGCCCCAGGGAGAACCTTTTGTCATTGAAAACGACTGGGCCATCCATCAGATCAATACCACCGCCAATTTTGCCACCAAACAAAAATGGCATAGTTGGTTTTGGGGCGGTTTGAATTACCAGATCGAACATCACCTCTTTCCCAGGATCAGCCATGTGCATTATCCTGAAATCAGCAAGATCGTCAAACAAACCTGCAGGGAATTCAATATAGCCTATAATGAATTTCCGACCGTCATCCATGCCATCCATTCCCACTTTACCCATCTGAAGAAACTGGGTGTGGCCTATTGATCCAGGCAGCGGAAGGTGGTATATGGATTGACCTATTCTTCGGAATTCACGATCGTACCATAGTCAATAAACAGTTCCTCCCCGGGCTGGATGTCCCGCAGGGCCTCAAACTCCGCCCCCTCATCAATGGATTGGATATTGGGCTCATCGGAATGATTGAGATACAAGGCGATGTCCATGGTTTTAAACCCTCCTGCAGGAACAAAATAATCCTGTTCGTCAAACAGGCAATAGGTTTCAATCATATACCTTGAAGCTTCCGGGAGGGCGGCCACTTCCTCAAAAGAAAGACGGACCCATTCTCCGGGCTCCTTGGAAAACATGGAACGGCAACCTTTGGGTATGGGCCTGACCGCAAATACCCCAATGCCATGGACCGGGGAAGGCCTGATCATGGCGTAATGATGAAAATTGAGCTCTTCCTGTAATCTGGCTTTATCCATACTTGTTCCAAAAATTATAGGGCCCTAAAATTATTGAAGTCCCGGCATGTTTCTGAAGCTATTTTGGGCTATAGATTTATTTTATAGTCTGGCACTTCCTCATTCCGCCCTGGCGATCCCTGTTTCTCTGGGTACGAACAGTTGGAGGTTCCCCCTCCCCCATTACCCCATCCTCCCATTCTCTCAGCGCCCGGCACTCTGGCACCTACTTTCCATATTTACCGGGGCCCTGGGAAAGGAGGGTATTAATAATTTTCTCCTTTGAAACCGGATGGAGGGGCGGATGGGAAAATTATATTTGTCCCATGATTTTGAGCATTTTTCTCTGTCTTATTGGCTTTGCCATACTCATTCTGGGGGCTCATCTTTTGGTAAAGGGTGCCTCGTCTGCAGCAAAACGGAAGGGAATATCCAACCTGGCCATTGGACTAACCGTGGTTGCCTTCGGGACCTCGATGCCCGAGTTTACCGTGAGTATGTTGGCTGCTTTGGATGGGAAGAATGACGCTTCCTTTGGTAATGTCATAGGGAGCAACAGTTTCAATCTGCTGTTTATCCTGGGTGTTTCAGGCCTGATATACCCCCTGGCCGTTCACCGCAACACCGTCAACAAGGAAATTCCGATATCCCTGGGTGCAGCCATCCTGCTCTGGCTCGTGGTCAATGATTCGTGGCACGGCTGGAGCCAAGGCGGAATGAATATATTATCCAGAATAGATTCACTGGTTTTCCTGGTGTTTTTCTGTGGTTTCCTTTATTATGTTTATTTAAGCATGAAGGAAGCAAAAGATAAAAACATCGAAGACGGATACCATTTATACAGTACGGGAATTGCCATACTCATGATCCTCGGTGGCCTGGCCTTTTTAATCGGAGGCGGGAAAATGGTTGTGAACAGCTCGGTTAAAATCGCCCAATATTACGGGTGGAGTGAAAAACTGATTGGCCTCACGATTCTGGCTGCAGGGACTTCTCTCCCGGAACTGGCGACTTCTGCGGTCGCCGCATATCACAAACACGATGATATCGCAATTGGCAACGTCATCGGTTCAAATATCTTTAATATCCTTTTTATCCTGGGATTTACCGGACTTGTACATCCCATTCCTTACAATGCCGAAATGAACAAGGATATTTATGTCCTGATTGCGGGAACAGTGGCCCTTATGGTTTTCCTCTTCGTCTTCCGGAAGCATAAACTGGACCGGTGGAAATCGTTTTTAATGCTGGCCGCTTATATCCTGTACACCGTTTATCTAATCAGATTAGGCTAGGTTCCGGAGGATCAGGGATGTTCCCCAAATAATGCGCTCCGCCGAAGGGAGAAATGGAACGCATACAAACAAAAAAGGGACCCCGAAGATCGAGGTCCCTGCATGTCGCTGGAAGCCGAATAATTATTTTTTATCGGCCACTTCTTCAAACTCTACATCGGTCACGTTGTCCCCATTGGCAGAACCCGTTTGCTGGCTTCCTCCCGCCGAACCGGCCGTATCCGCCCCGGCTCCGGCCTGCTGCTGTGCCTGGTAAAGTTCCTGGCTGGCGGCTTGCCAAACATTGTTAAGTTTTTCCGTTGCCTTTTCAATGCTGGCCACGTCCTTGGCTTTGTGGGCTTCCTTGAGTTCCAGGAGGGCCCCTTCAATATTCGCCTTGTTCATGGCGGACAGCTTGTCGCCGTACTCTTTGAGCTGTTTTTCAGTCTGGAAGATGAGGGAATCCGCCATATTGATTTTCTCAATCGTCTCTTTGGCATTCTTGTCGGCGTCTGCATTGGCTTCCGCCTCCCGTTTCATCCGTTCAATCTCATCCTTGGAAAGGCCGGTGGAGGCTTCGATCCTTACTTTCTGTTCCTTTCCGGTGCCTTTGTCTTTTGCCGTTACATTGAGAATGCCGTTGGCATCCATATCGAAAATCACTTCGATCTGGGGCACGCCTCGCGGAGCAGGAGGTATCCCGTCGAGGATAAACCGTCCTACGGTCCTGTTGTCTTTGGCCATGGCCCGTTCACCCTGGAGGATGTGGATTTCAACGGAAGGCTGATTATCGGCCGCAGTGGAATACACTTTTGATTTTTTGGAAGGAATGGTGGTATTTCCTTCAATGACCGTGTCAAAAACTCCACCCATGGTTTCAATGCCCATGGACAGGGGGGTGACATCAAGCAGCAATACATCCTTGACTTCCCCGGTCAACACCCCGCCCTGGATGGCGGCGCCTATGGCAACCACCTCGTCCGGGTTGACGCCTTTGCTGGGTTTTTTACCAAAAAAGTCTTCCACCGCCTGTTGAATTTTGGGGATGCGGGTGCTGCCACCGACCAAAATCACTTCATCAATTTCATTTTTTGACAGGCCGGCGTCTTTAAGAGCCTGTTCGCAAGGCTTGATGGTCCGTGCTACGAGATGATCCACCAACTGTTCGAATTTTGCACGGCTGAGTTTGACATCCAGGTGTTTTGGCACCCCATCTACCGCTGTTACATAAGGCAGGGTGATGGAGGTTTCCATCGAGGAGGACAATTCAATCTTTGCCCTTTCCGCAGCATCTTTAAGCCTTTGCAGGGCCATGGGATCCTTGCGAAGATCAATGGCTTCCTGTTTTTTAAACTCTTCGGCCAGCCAGTCAATGATCACCGCATCAAAATCATCCCCACCAAGGTGGGTATCCCCATTGGTGGACTTGACTTCAAATACGCCGTCACCCAGGTCCAGAATGGAAATATCAAAGGTCCCACCGCCCAGGTCGTAAACGGCAATGGTCATGTCTTTGTGTTTTTTATCCAGACCATACGCCAGGGCGGCAGCGGTCGGTTCATTGATGATCCTTTTTACCTTGAGGCCCGCGATCTCCCCGGCCTCTTTGGTGGCCTGGCGCTGAGAATCATTAAAATATGCCGGAACGGTGATCACGGCTTCGGTTACTTCCTGGCCCAGGAAATCCTCGGCCGTTTTTTTCATTTTCTGAAGTACGATGGCCGATATCTCCTGGGGAGTATAAGCCCTGCCGTCGATTTCCACCCTCACGGTATCGTTGTCCCCCCGTTTTACCAGGTAGGATAGACGTTTGGTTTCTTCGGTAACCTCGGCAAACCTCCTTCCCATGAAGCGTTTGATGGAGGATATGGTGCGTTTTGGATTGGTGATGGCCTGTCTTTTTGCAGGGTCTCCCACTTTGCGTTCCCCATTGTCCATAAAAGCAACGATGGAAGGGGTCGTCCTCCTTCCTTCATCATTGGCTATGACAGTGGGTTCATTTCCTTCAATGACGGATACGCACGAGTTCGTGGTACCCAAGTCGATTCCTATTATTTTTCCCATTTTTATTTGACTTTATTAATCTGAAACTCATTAATCAATAGATATGCCAAGGCCAATTTTTGCCAAAACAGGTGATTTAATCCAATAAAATTGAGGGAAATGTCAGTTGAATGATTGGATTACTGCCAAAAAGTCAGTGGCTCTTAACTACCCTCTTGCCGTTTTTCAGCACAAAATCAACATGATAAATATCCTGTAAATTTTCTATGGGATTGCCCCGGATGCCGACGAGGTCGGCGAGGAGGCCATGTTGAATCCGGCCCCGGTTTTTAAGACCCAGGGCATCGGCATTCCCTGAGGTGGCGCTGCGCAGTACCGCTTCCGGATCCATCCCGTATTCTCCCATCAGGATCAGTTCCCGGGCATTGTCTCCGTGCGGAAAAACCCCGACATCCCCTCCGAAAAGTATATGGACCCCTGCGGATAGGGCTTCGCGGAAACTTTGGCGCTTTTTCAGGATCTTATCGGGCAAAGGGTCTGTATCTTTTTTCCATCCGGCGTATTGCAATATGGCTTCACCGGCCGCCAGGGTCGGACAATAGGAAACCCGGTGTTCTTTCATCAATCTGAATATTTCCAAGTCCCCCTCGTCGCCATGCTCAATGGTGCTTACTCCTCCCAGGACCGCCCTGCGCATCCCTTCTTTTGTTGTGGCATGGGCCACCACTACCCTGCCGCTGCTCTTGGCCGTTTCCACAATGGTCCGAATCTCTTCCTGCGAAAAAGAAGGCATGGCTTGCCCAAATGGGCCCCAGCGGTAATCGGCATAAATCTTTATTAAATCAGCCCCCTGGCCGATCTGATTACGGACCACCCGGACCAGATCGAAGGCATCTGCCTCTTCCGCTCCTTGCGGGGGTTTAAAAACAAAACCCTTCGGTCCATAGCTCCCGGAAGCCACAATGGCCCTACCGGCCACCAGCAAATCGGGTCCGGAGATGACCTGTTTGCCTAAGGCTTGTTTAATTCCCACATCGGCATAATCTGCACCTTCCGTACCCAAATCCCGGAGGGTGGTAAAGCCTTTGCTTAAACTAGCAAATAAATGATTTGAAGCTCTCAAGACCCGTTCCGCCAGGGATTCCCGGAGTACCTGGTCATTCCAACTGGTTTCATTATAGGGATGCAGCAGGATGTGGGCATGTCCTTCAATCAGGCCCGGCAGGAGGGTTATTCCGGGCAGGTTTACCGTATCCATCCGGCCAGGATGCCAATCTATGACAGGGCCCGCCTCCAGGATCTTGTCCTCCCTGACCAGAACTTTCCAGCCCTCATGCATGCGCTCTCCGTCAAATACCCGGTCAGGTACCAGAAGGGTCATTTGAGCCGGCAGGAATTTGATTAAAAACAAACCGGTTAAGGAAAGGAAAAGCCTAGCTGCACACAGAGCCATGTCACAATTTAAAAATTAAAGGCCTTGATCGGAAAAGTATTATAGGCGGGACGAGGGGGGGGGCAGCACAAAATGATTCGTCCCCGGGCTTGAGCCTTTAAAAATCCGGAAAGGTTTCAGGTTTCAAACACGGTGATCCTGACCGGAGTGCCCCACATAAAAATGGACAGGTCCTCCTCCGCCGGCACTACCCGGCAGCTCACCTGCCTGCCCTTTGTTTTCAACTGGTCGGGCATATGAATGGGTCTGTATTTTTTGCCATCCGGGGTGATGATGGCCCAAAATCCGGTACCCAGATCAATATACTCAACCGTTCCGGTTATCTTGATGGACTTCATCGTACAAATGAGGAGGATTTATTCAGACTTTTTCAATTTTTTCGATGGTTTGTTTTAAAAACCGGATCATTTCCTGCTGTTCCCTGACCGTTTCCTGGAGGGAGGCAACCGCCGGAGCAAGCGGATTGGCATAAGGGACATGGCAAAACGCGCTGATCCTTGCCCTCACATACCAGACTTCACGAATGTCTGCCGCAGCCAGCATATAGGATTGATAGCCGGGATTGTCGGATTGCAAACAAAGTGCTTGTTGTTGCCGGAGAAGATTTTTTACACGCTTTACCACTACATCGGTCCAGGTCACGATCACATAAACCTGGTCATCCTTGATGCCCTGCATCCATTGGCTGGGTTCGAGATAGCTGCATACCACCTTGTCCCCTTCTTCCAGGACAGGCTCCATGCTTTTGCCGGAGACATCAAAAGACCGATGGGTACCCTGGCTATACCTGAAGTCAGGAAGGGAATATGTAGGCAATTCACTATAAAAAACAGGATCAGCCAGGTCACTCACGTAACCGGCTTGGGCAGGTACCGGGACATGAACGATCCGCTCTTCATTGTGCGCATCGGTCACCACCGTGAGGATCCTGAGTTCATGCCTGGGATAGTCTTCCATATTAAATATTGATCCCTTGCCGGTAAGCAGGTAGGTAAGGTTCAGATCGTAGATTTCACTGGCTTTTTTCAAGACTTCCTGCCCGGGCTCTTTCCGGTCATTGATGATCTGGGCCAGCGTTTCCGGAAGATAATCGATGGATAAGGAAAACTGACGGAAGGAATTGATCTTTCCCTTGGTCTTCAACAGTTCAATACACTCCGCAAATCGTTCCGAAACCGTTTTCATATTAAAAAAAAGTGAAATATGTTTTCGGCTCAAATATAAGCAAAAGGAAGATTTGACCAAATAAAATGTAAAATATTTTCCGCGTGCCTAATGTCAGCCAGAACTAATGAAACGGCCGGCAGAAGACCGGAAGTTTACGGATCTGCCCGGAGGGTCGTATCGTTCAGGAAGAATCCGGTTTTCCGTCAAATCGAAGAGGCGATGCGGAGAAAGTCATCGGCGTCGAGGGAAGCCCCCCCTACGAGGGCCCCGTCCACGTCAGGCTGTACAAACAGGTCTCTGGCGTTGGACCCTTTTACGCTTCCTCCATAGAGTATCCGTGTAGCGGCTGCGACTGCCTCGCTGTAATGAATGGCTATTCGATGGCGGATGAAGGCATGCATGTCCTGGGCCTGTTCAGGGCTTGCCGTGACCCCGGTACCAATGGCCCAGATGGGTTCATAGGCGATCACCACTTCTTTAAACTGTTCCGGACTAAGGTGAAATAAGCCTTTTTCCAGTTGGTGGGCTACAAAATCATTTTGACCTGATCCTTCCCTGACCGTCAGGGGCTCACCCACACAATAAATGGGGATCAGGCCCTGGCCGAGGGCCGCTTTTACTTTTTGAGCCAGAAGAGCATCCGTTTCGGCGAAATATTGCCTGCGTTCGGAGTGCCCGAGAACCACGAAAGGAATCCTGCAGGAACGGATCATGGACGCAGAGATTTCTCCGGTGAAGGCACCCTTGGTTTCCTGGTGGCAATTTTGCACACCCACTTCGATGGGCGAATGGACGGATTGAAGGTAATTCTGCACAGCCAGGGCATGCAGAAAGGGTGGAATGACCACCATCCGGGGTTCGTGATGGGTGTACGCTTTGGCCAGTTTTTCGACCAGTTCCATCCCTTCGTCGAGTCCCAGGTTCATCTTCCAGTTGCCGGCAACGATTTTATCGCGCTTCATATTTTTTTAATTTCGGCAAAGGTAAAAAAGTGGGGCTATTCCCATACCGCAGTTTGGAATATCGAAGCGGTACGTTTACTTTGTAGCCACTGCAATAAACATGAAGCCCTCAAACCTTCCCCTGATAGAACGGGATCTTAGCTGGTTGTCCTTCAACCACCGTGTGCTCCAGGAAGCGAAAGACCCGACCGTTCCTCTTTTGGATCGTTTGAAGTTTATGGCTATTTATTCTTCCAACCTGGAAGAATTTTTCCGGGTCCGGGTGGCCCAGATCATGAACCTGCTGCGGGTGGGAAGGGGTACGCGCAAAGCGCTTTCCTTCGATCCTGAGCGGCTGATCAAGTCGATCATGAAGGTAGTCAACCAACACCAGCAGGAACTCACCACCCTTTTTAACAAACAATTGCTGCCGGAACTCCGGTTTAATGGTATTCATATCCTGAATCCGGAGATGCTGAATGCTGAGCAACTGGATTTTGTAGACAATTATTTTAAAGAGAGCCTGCAGGCCTTCGTTCAACCCATCCTCCTGGTGGACAGCAAGATCAAACCTTTCCTGAACAGCGGGGCCCTCTATCTGTATCTCCATTTGCTGGACCGCTCAAAAAATAAAAAGAAAGATCATTTTGCCATCGTGCGCGTGCCTTCCGACCAGTTACCGCGGTTCGTCATCCTCCCCGAAACCAAAAAAGGGGAGCACCAGGTGATGATCCTCGATGATGTGGTCCGGCTCTGTGTAAAATATATTTTTCCAGGCTTTATCCTAAAAGACAGTTATTCCATAAAACTGACCCGGGATTCCGAACTGTACATCGACGATGAGACCCAGGGCGACCTGGTAGCCAAAATCAAAAAAAGCCTGGCAAAAAGAAATGTGGGGCCGGCCTCCAGGCTGGTCTATGACCGCAACATGCCGGGGACCATGCTCAACCTGCTGAAAAAGACCTTTGACATGCATGACGTGGATGTGATCCCGGAGGGAAAATATCACAATAATTTTGACTTTTTCAAATTGCCCGACTTTGGAAAAAAATACCTGAAGGAACCGGCCCTACCCCAGCTTCCCTACCCCGCCCTGGAAGAATCCGAAGACCTTTTCAGCGAGATCCGGAAACGGGACCATATGATCCATGTTCCTTACCACAAATACGAGTCGGTGATCCGGTTCTTTGAGGAAGCATCCAAGGACAGCGCGGTCACCCATATCAAAGTGGTGCAATACCGCGTGGCCAGGGAATCCAGGATCATGGAGGCGCTCATCGATGCTGCGCGGGAAGGGAAAAAAGTCTCCGTCTTCATCGAGGTCAAGGCGCGCTTTGATGAAGAAGCCAACCTGAGATGGGGCGAAAAGCTGGAAAAAGCCGGAGTCCTTGTCAAATACAGTTTCCCTGAGCTAAAGGTCCATAGCAAGATTGCCTGGATCCGGCGTATGGAAAATAAAAAAGCCAAACAATATGCCTACCTGAGTACGGGCAATTTCAATGAAGATACCGCGCTGGTTTATTCCGATCTGGGTTTGTTTACCGCGGATGGCCGGCTCACCCATGAGGTGAAAAAGATATTTGATTACCTCGAGTCCGGCCAGATACCCACCGCCCCGTTCAAGCACCTGTTGGTCGGTAAAAACAATCTGCGGGAAGAATTGTCCAACCTGCTTGATTTTGAAATCTCCCAGGCCAAAGCCGGGAAACCAGCCGAGATCATCATCAAACTCAACAGCCTGGAGGACAAGGACATCATCCGGCATCTCTATCAATGCAGCCGGGCCGGGGTGAAAGTAAAACTGATCATACGCGGCATTTGTTGCATCCAGCCCTCTAAGAAAAAACTCAGTGAAAACATAGAAGCAATCAGCATTGTGGACCGGTACCTGGAACATGCCCGGATCTTTTTATTTCACCATGGAGGCAGGGAAAAAATCTATTGCTCCTCGGCCGACTGGATGGAGAGAAACCTCAGTTTCCGCATTGAGACCGCATTCCCCGTCTACGATCCTAAAATCCGGGAGCAGATCAAACATCTGCTTTATCTGCAATGGAAAGACAATGTAAAGGCCCGCGACCTCGCGCACCAAAACACCAATCCTTACCGGCGCAACGGTTCCTCCATTTCCATCCGATCCCAACTGGAAACCTACAGCTATTTTAAGAACAGCGCCAAATGATATTGGCGCCGAATTCACTAATTTCGGCCTGTCATGATTACAGCCCTATCCCCGATTGACGGCAGGTACCATTCTTTGTGCGCTCCCCTGGGGGAATATTTTTCAGAATACGCCCTCATCAAAAACAGGGTATATATTGAAATCGAATATTTCCGTGCTTTGACCGGACTTGGATTGCCTCCCTTGGCAGGAGCTGAAAAACACCTGGACTTGCTTTCTGACCTCTTCGCCCGCTTCAATGAGACCGAAGCACTCCGGATCAAGGAGATTGAAAAGGTGACGAATCACGACGTCAAGGCCGTCGAATATTATCTCCGGGAAAAAATCAAAAACAGCCCGCTTGAGCCTTATTCCGAATTCATTCATTTCGGCCTTACCTCCCAGGACATCAACAATACGGCCCAACCCTTCGCCCTCCACCGGAGCAACCAGGAGTTTTTATTCCCCCTCGCTGAGGAAGTGATCCGGGCCATGGATGGAAAAGCACACCAGTGGAAGGACCAGGCCATGCTGGCCCATACCCATGGCCAGCCGGCTAGTCCGACTACCCTGGGCAAAGAGATCAAAGTATTTGTGGAGAGGCTCAGGGGGCAGTTTGCCTTGCTCAGGGATATCCCGGTAACGGCCAAATTTGGCGGCGCCACAGGTAATTTTAACGCCCACCAGGTCAGTTTTCCCGGGATCGACTGGCACGGGTTTGCAGATCATTTTGTGTCAGGTCTTGGCCTGGACCGGATCCGATGGACCACCCAGATCGAGCCTTATGATTACCTCGCCGCATACTGCCATGCCTGGTGCCGGATCAATACCATCCTGCTGGATTTCTGCAGGGACCTCTGGATGTATATCTCCATGAACTATCTCAGCCAGAAAGTGATCCGGGATGAAGTGGGTTCTTCCGCCATGCCGCATAAAGTAAATCCGATAGATTTTGAGAATGCCGAGGGCAACCTGGGTATCGCCAATGCCCTTTTCACCCATCTGGCCGGCAAATTGCCCATATCCCGCCTGCAGCGGGACCTCACCGACAGCACGGTTCTGAGAAACCTGGGGGTGCCCCTCGCCCATACGACCATCGCCTTCAAATCCATCCTCAAGGGATTGACCAAGATAGAAGCTAACAACCTTGCCCTCCATGATGCACTTGGTAAAAGCTGGGTGGTGGTTGCGGAAGGCATTCAAACCGTTTTGCGCCGGGAAGGAATAAAAGGGTCCTACGAACTGCTCAAAGAATTAACCCGGGGCAGGGATGAAATTTCAGAATCGGACTTCAGGGAATTCATCGCCCAATTGCCGGTGCCCCTGCACATCAAAGAGGAATTGTTGCAGATCACCCCTTTCAACTATACCGGGGATACGGAATTTTAAAAAAAATTGTTCCGGAATGAACAATTTTGTTTGAATATCCTTTCAGTTGAGTGCAAAAAACCATTGCTGTGATCGGGGCGGGCTTTGCCGGAATGTCTGCGGCTGCCTTATTGGCCAAGCAGGGCTTTAGCGTTACTTTATTGGAAAAAAACCAGGGACCGGGAGGCAGGGCATCCCTCCTCGAGGAAGCCGGTTTTAAGTTTGATAAAGGCCCGAGTTTTTACTGGATGCCCGATATTTTTGAAAGGTTTTTTCAACAATTTAACAAATCGGCATCCGATTATTATGAGCTCATCCGGCTGGACCCTTCGTACAAAGTATTCTGGAAAGACCGTGAACCCATAAGCATGCCGGCCCGGCTGGAAGAACTCACCGGCTTGTTTGAATCCCTGGAGCGGGGCGCCGGCCTTCAGCTGAACCGATTTCTCGCTGAAGCCAAAAAAAAATACGATACGGGCATGGGCCGGTTTGTTTACCTTCCATCCCTGAGCCTCACTGAATATCTCAGTTTTGACCTGTTCAGGCAATCGTTAAAACTTGATTTATTTTCTTCCGTTGCCGGGCACATTGCCCATTATTTCAAAAATCCCTACCTCCGGCAGTTGCTGGAATTTCCTGTCCTATTCCTCGGCGCAAAACCTTCCGCCACCCCTGCCCTCTACAGCATGATGAATTATGCCGACCTAGTGCTGGGCAGCTGGTATCCTTCCGGAGGCATGTATGAAGTTTCCAAGGCCTTTTTTCAAACCGGGAAGGACCAGGGCGTCCGGTTTTTATTCAACCAGGAAGTATTGTCCATCCGCGCATTACCTGATAAAAGAATGAAACTGGTCACCCGCGGCGGTTTTGACCAGGACTTTGATTATATCGTTTCGGGGGCGGATTACCATCATACGGAAACCAGCCTGCTGCAGGAAAAGGACAGGTCATATCCGCAGTCCTACTGGAATTCAAGAACCATGGCCCCTTCGGCCCTGCTGTATTTTCTAGGCTTTGACCGCAGGATAGACCAACTGGAACACCACAGCCTGTTTTTTGACGCTGATTTTGACCAGCACGCCCGTGAGATCTATGACCGTCCCGGATGGCCGGCAGATCCCTTGTTCTATACCAATTCAAGCAGTCTTACGGATGCCCGTTGCGCCCCGGCCGGGCATCACAACCTTGTGGCCCTGATCCCGGTCTCCGTTGAACTTAAAGATAATGAGAAGGTCCGCCAGAGGTACCTTGACCTTATTCTGCAGCGGCTGACTCATCACACCGGGATCGATGCCCGCAAGCACCTGGTTTACCAGAAATCCTATGCCCAGGCTGATTTCATCGACGAATACCATTCGCTCAAGGGCAACGCCTATGGCCTGGCCAATACCCTGTTGCAGACCGGTCCGTTCCGCCCGAAGATCAGAAGTAAAAAATTGCCGAACTTGTTTTACTGTGGACAGCTTACGGTGCCGGGTCCGGGCCTGCCCCCTTCCATCATCAGTGGAGAAATTGTAGCCAAATATATTCATCAAATAACCAAACCATGAGCAGGGAATTATTTGATCAGGTCAGTCAGTCCTGCAGCAAACTGGTGACGCAGGCATACAGCACTTCATTTTCTATCGGCATCCGGTTGTTACACCCGACCGTGAGGCCGCATATTTATGCTCTCTACGGTTTTGTCCGTCTGGCAGACGAGATCGTGGACACCTTTCACGATTACGATAAAAAAGAACTGCTTGACCAGTTTGTGGCACAGACTGAAGAAGCCCTGGAAAAAAAGATCAGCCTGAATCCCATATTGCATCAATTTCAGCGAACCGTAAACCTCTATCACATTGATCGTACCCTGATCGAAGCTTTTCTGCATTCCATGAAAATGGACCTGGATCAGAAAAGCCATACGCGGGAATCCTATGAAGAATACATCCTAGGTTCCGCGGAAGTCGTAGGCCTGATGTGCCTGCACGTATTCTGCGAAGGGGACAAGACCCTGTATGCCCGCCTCGCTCCCCATGCCCAGCGTTTAGGCGCCGCTTTTCAGAAAGTCAATTTTCTGCGCGACATCCAGTCGGACCAGTCCGGACTCGGGAGGCATTATTTTCCTCACTGGAAGGAGGGGCAAGCCTTTTCTGAGGAAATCAAGGAGCAGATCATCTCAGAGATCAAAAGTGACTTCAAGGCAGGCCGGGAAGGTATTGTCCAGCTTCCGGGCACCTGCAGAACAGGGGTATATGCGGCCTATGTCTATTATCGCGCCCTCCTGATCCGCATAGCCAGGACCCCCTCGTCCCGGCTTTTTCAATCCAGGATCAGGATCAATAATGTTCTGAAATTTTTGCTCTTGCTCTACGCCGGCTTGAGAATTAAATGGCAGGGGATAAAATGAAAGTTTATACCAAAACCTGGCAACAAGATCTTCCGGTCAGGCTCGAACCGGCCTGGTCCTTTTTTTCAAGGCCGGAAAACCTTCAGGCCATTACCCCCGACTTTATGAACTTCCGGATTTTAACGGATATCCAGGGCAGGGAGATGTACGAGGGCATGATGATCCATTATACCGTCTCCCCCCTCCTGGGCCTTTCCATGAGATGGACTACGGAGATCACCCATTGCAAGCCGATGAATTATTTTATCGATGAACAAAGATCGGGTCCTTTCGCGCTCTGGCATCATGAGCATCATTTCCAGGAGATCCCGGCGGGCGTCCGGATGACGGACCGCCTGACCTATGGCCTGGGCTATGGTTGGCTGGGGGAATTGCTTGACCAATTCGTGATCGGGAGCCGGATTGACGCTATCTTTGCTTACCGGGAAGAAGTTCTTAAATTAAAATTCAAATGATGGCCAATGTATTGATCACGATCGCCACTTTTTGCGCCATGGAATTCGTCGCCTGGTCTGCGCACCGCTACCTGATGCATGGCCTGTTGTGGTCCTGGCACCGGGACCACCACGATCCCAAAGCCCGGCAACATTCCTTTTTCGAGACCAACGACCGGTTTTTCCTGGTCTTTGCGATCCCCAGCTTTTTGTCTTTCGTTGCGGGCCTGCTCAGCCCCTATCCTTTTTTTACTTATATCGGCCTGGGCATCCTGATCTACGGCATTTGTTATTTCCTGGTCCACGACGTATTCATCCATCAAAGGTTTAAGTGGTTCAGAAACAGCAATTGGATTTATTTCCGGGCGATACGCAAAGCCCATAAGGTGCACCACAAGCACCTGGGGAAGGAAGACGGGGAATGTTTCGGAATGCTTTGGGTACCCCTGAAATATTTTAAAGAAGCAGCGGCTTCGAAGGTTTAAATTTCGGACAGGAGCTTTTCTTTCATTTTCAGGAATTCATCTTCCGTGATCAGGCCCTGGTCCTTCATCTTACCCAGTTCCGAAAGTTTATCGATGATGCCGGCCGTGGCGCCGTGGCTGACCTGGATCATGTGTTCACCCGTTTGTTTTTCTTCCTTCCGGATCTGTTCGGCCACATCCTTTCCTTTCTCAAACATTTCGTCGTAGATCTTCTTCAACCGGGAAAGGTCGAAATCCAGGAAGGTGCCGCCGGTCTCAAAATGCTTGCGAAAGGCCTGCCCGAGCGCATAGGTCGAAGCGCCGGAGAGTACTGCTACGGCCATGCCGCCGATGAAACTTCCGGCCCCGGGTATGAACTTGACTACGGTCCGGGCGGCCAGCCTGGCCAGGCCGGAGGAGGTGATGCTGCTGATGATGGCCTTGCCTTCCGTTTCCTTGAATTCAATATCGTATACCCGGCAAAGTTGCCGCACCATATCCAGCTGAATGGCGCTCACCGCGAAAAAATCGGCGACGGGAACGGGTATGAATCCCGCGCCCATCGACCACACCAGGTGATTGCGGATTACGGAATCCACTTCCTTGTCGCGCTGGGCCTTTTCTGAAAGATCATGCTCGGTCATATTTCTAATTTAAGGCAAATATCGAGCCGCCAAAGCCTCCGGGCCAATTTTGTTCGACTAAACCTCCGGAATCAGCCCCTGATCCCGGCAATTCCCCCGGACAGCCGTTGAACCAAATCCGTCCGGAACTGTTTATTTTTATTTAAATTGGAAACGATGCAAATCACTGTTCACCGAGCGGATACCAGGGGCCAGGTCGATTTCGGATGGCTTCAAAGCAAACATACTTTCAGTTTTGGCCACTATTACGATCCCGAACGGGTCCATTTTGGAGCGCTCCGGGTCATCAACGACGATACCGTTGCCGGAGGAAAAGGCTTTGGCATGCACCATCACGACAATATGGAGATCATTTCCATCCCGCTTTCCGGCGACCTCGAGCACAAGGACAGCATGGGCAATCAAACCGTCATCCGCAGCGGGGACATCCAGGTGATGAGCGCCGGGACCGGCATCCATCACAGCGAATACAATAAAAACAAAGACCTTCCGGTCAAATTCCTTCAGATCTGGGTCCTGCCCGACAAAAGAAATGTAATCCCCAGGTACGATCAGGTCACCCTGGATCCCGCATCGATGAACAATCGGCTCACCCAGGTTCTTTCACCCGATGCCGGGGATGCAGGCGTCTGGATCCATCAGCAAGCCTGGTTCCACCTTGGCCGTTTTGATAAGGCTTTTACCCAAGAGTATTCCTTGAAAAAAAAGGGCAACGGGGTATATCTTTTTATTCTAAGCGGAGACCTCATCCTGAATGGCCAGACCTACCATGAAAGGGATGGCTTGGGCATTAGCGGCACGGACGTGGTGAAAATCTCCTCTACCGGCCCCGCTGAATTCCTGCTCATGGAAGTCCCTTTGATCTCCTGACCCGGCCGATAATTAAGGACAGATCCTGATGAGATCCTAATTTTAAGACCGAAAAATAAACCACCGGATTGGAAAAGTATTTATATCTGTTCCTGGACCTCGCTTCGTTTTCCATCCCCTTTTTGTTTTCTTTCGAAAAAAAATGGATTCATTTCATCGGCCGTTGGAAAGCCATTGCCGCCGGGCTTGGGGCCATGGCCCTGTTTTTCCTGGTCTGGGACTATGCGTTTACCAAGTCAGGTGTATGGGGATTCAATGACCGGTACATCACCGGGATTAAAGCATATGGATTGCCGCTGGAAGAATTCCTGTTTTTTATTCTGATTGGCTACGCCTGCCTGTTTATTTATGAATCCCTCCACCACCTGGCCCCCAGGCCGGCCTGGGGCAAAACCGCAAAAACCCTGTTTGCCCTTATTGCAATAGTCAATCTCGTGGTCGCCGTCCTCCACACGGACCGGCTCTATACCTTCACCGCCCTGGCTTTGAATGCGGTGGGGCTCTTCCTCGTCCTCCTATTTTTTAAAGCCTTCCCCTGGAGCAAATTCCTCCTGGGTTATGCGGTCAGCTTAATACCCTTTTCCCTGGTCAACGGAGTACTTACCGGAGGATTCACCGAAGAACCTGTAGTCTGGTACAACAATACTGAAAACCTGGGAATCCGCATGGGGACCATCCCCCTGGAAGACAGTCAGTACATGATGCTGATGATGCTGATCAGTACCGGGCTGTATGAAATGGTACTCAGGAGGAACTCCTTGCCAAAACAGGCTTAAGCCCGGATGGTATTCTTTGCACTTTGGTTACCTGACCACGACCCGCGTACCCGCACTGTGGGAACTGAATTCCGGAGCATACAGGCATTGGATGCTGGATATGCCATTGGAAAAATCCCCTTTCTGGCTCACCCGGAGGGCATATTCCAGGACGTAGGTCCCGGGGCTGATGTGGTCAAAGAAAAAATGCGTGGCGAGGTCTTTGGTACTTTCAAAATAAAACAAGCCACCCTGGTACTTGTACTCACTGATCACCCCGACCGGTTCAAAGCCGGAGGCGCGCATATCCTTTAAATGCACATAATCCATCGGCCGGTCCGCTTTGAGTTCAATACGGACCAATACCTTGTCACCCGGTGATAATTGTTCAAAGGGTTTGAGCACTTTTTTACTGCCTTCGGTTGCTTCTAGATATAAGGATTTATTCATTTGAAGCGGAAGTTTGCCGGTCGTTTTGATTTTATCCAGGTCCTCAAAATATTGCCAGTAGGCGGAACCCCAAACGATATGATTGTTCTCATTTTTGATCTGTAACGCCGCCATGGAAGGTTTGACCTGTTCAGCGGTTTTGATGATCTTGAAATAACCGACTCCCGGGATCACCTGGTCTGGGCCCGGTTTGATTGGTTCGCCGCCGATAGAAATTTCCGGTACCCGGGTCTCCGGGATCCAGTCATTGCCAAAATGAACCAAGGCATTCACTGCCGCCGCGGTCGATTTGGTGCTGGGCCAGTGGTTCGTCTGCTTGTTCTTGAGTAACCACAGTTTCATCTTTTCGACAGAAGCCCTGTCGTTAGCAATCCGGTCGAAGGCTTCAATCAGCAGGACCTGGGTTTCGATCGGCAACTCAAACCAACGGTAACCGGCATCAAATTTCCAGTACATGCCGAGTTCTGCATGGTGCTGGGCCCTTTCTTTGAGGGAGGCTATGATTTTCCCGGGAACAATGCCCTTTGGGGTCCAGCGATGACTGGCCAGGGCGATCATTGCCTGGCTACCCAGGTTTTGTTTGAGCCATTGATTTTCCGCGGATTTAAGGAAGTACCCGAAAGCTGACTGGGTACCTGACGGTATCGCCGTTTCCTTAAAGAGGGAACGGGCATAGAGATAGTGCACGGCTATCGGAGAAAGGCCCACTTCATTTTTCCCGGCCAGACGCTTTTGTTCCTCATAATACCGCTGAAGCTCCTCATCACAGTACCGGATCAGGCGGCTGAGCATTTCATCCAGGGATGAATCAAGGAGTCCCGCTGCTTTCATTTGCCCTAAAATCTCAAGGATGTATTGGGAAATGTACCAGTCATCCCTGCCCGTAAACCAGGGAAAGCCTCCATTGGACAATTGACGCTCCTGCAATATTCTGATCCCTTTATCTTTTTCGGCCTGCAACCGGTTTGAATCAAAAAACAGGGCGATCAGTTTTTGCTGCTCCTGTTCAGACAAGGCGTCTTTTACCCAGGGCGTTTCCGCAAGGACCGCATTTTTCAGTTCTTCATTCTTTTGCAAAGGGCTTTTCAGCACATCCTTCGCGGCCCAGGCCTCAAAGATGCTGCGGATGGCCGGGTTGGAATTCATGATTTTTGCCCCAAGCAGGTTGGCATACATCCTGTTGACCACCTGCTCTGAGCAGTCGTACGGATATTCCATAAGGTAAGGAAGGGCCTGGATGGCATACCAGGCGGGATTGGTAGTCATTTCCAGGGTATAGGCGTGATGCCGGAGGGTTCCGGAGGCGGATGCCCTCAAAGCATCGAAGGAAAAGGATTTGGATTGGTTTGCCTCCACCTGGACCGGAAGGGTTTCGGTCACCAGCATCCGGTTGGAAAGCACCGGCAGGATATTTTCTTCCCCGTCCGTATAGGTGCCCGATTCGGCCCATACCCTGTAGCCCAGCATGCCGAGGTATGCTCCGGGGACCTTAATCGTCCAGCCAACGGACGCCGATTGGGCCGGAGCCGCTTCGAAAGCTATCTCCGCGGGACTGAGACCGAATGCATTCCGGAGATCATTTCCGGTGATGGGGTCAAAGAGTTCAAGCCGTGCACGGCCCTGGATGGCCTTTCCGGATTGATTGCTGATTTTAGCCGGCAGAATTAAAACATCACCCTGCCTTACAAACCGGGGGGCGTTGGGAAATACCATCAAATCCTTCTTCGTGGTAATGCTCTTCTCCAGGTAGCCTGATTTCAGGTCCCGGGTATGGCCGAAGATCATCAGCTTCCATTTTGTCAAAGCCTCGTTCATGGTGAATCGAAGGCTGAAATTTCCCTCCTGATCGGTCAGGATATCGGGATAAAAAAATACCGTCTCATTCAGGTTTTTCCTTGGGGTGACTATGGCATTGGCCTGGGGTGCTTGCGACGGCTCTGTGGATCCCGGAGGGACCGGTCCTTCTTTTTTGGATTCTGCCGCCTGAGCGGCCTCGGGGACCATAGCATCGTTCTGCAGGACTTTTGTCTCAATGCCCATGGCCCGGCTCCTGAAAAAAGAATAATATCCCAATTCGAAGCCAAACCAATCCAGGTTGCGGTATCGGATAGGTTTGAGTTCTTCAGCATCCAAAGGCTCCATGGAAACCGTTTCGGAGGGCACCCCGGTAAAAGAAGGGGCGGAATAAGGTCTGCCCTGGATATCGCGCGGATAAAACAATCCGGTATTCCATCCATGAGGATAATATTCATCCAGGGACTGATCGTACATCGAAGCCACCACTTCGGCCAGGAATTTATCTTTGGCCTGCCCGGAAATATTTAGCGACCAGGTTTCTTTTTGCCCCGGAAGCAGTTGGTCCCTGAAACTCCGGGTCTCTATCCTTAGGATTTTATCGGACCAGGGAATGTGGTACTGCAATTGTTCCACATAGAACCGGTTGTCACGGACCGCATAGCCCCTCAGGTAAAAAATTTTTCCCCGGTCGGCTTCCCCGATACTGACCGTTTCCGTCGTCAGGCTGTCCAGGGTTATCCAGCGGGCATCCGATTCCCGGCTGTGCGTAAATAATACGTGTTGAGGATTTTTTTGAAACTGGATGTGGTAATTCAAGACCTGGCCCGGCTCCAGCGCTGTTGAATCCTGAAGCATCTGAAGGGCCTTCCAGGAAGGGAGATTTTTATCTGCGAGGTCATAGACCCAGAAATAATGCACCCATTCTGTTTCCTGCTGGTAACGGTCTCTGGCCAGGGCGACCAGTTTGTAGGCCCCCGGTTCAAGGGTCTGATTCAAACGGGATGCCTGACCCGTCTGAAAGGAGGAGGACTGGATCCGTTTGGACGATGGCCAGGTGGTGAGATCATCTTCATTCCAATACAGGTCAGAGGGAAACCATGTCCTGTATTCGGATTCAGTAATGACTTGCTGATCCGGCCGCGGCCAATACCGCTTTCGATACCGGGTTGTGGGCTGTTGCAGTTGGTCCAAGGTCCAGGTCCCTGAGGCCTGGACGGGTATATCATTGAGATCGGTCGCCTTGATCTCAAAGGACCCGGACTTATCTGCAGGCAGGTAGGTGCCGAGCTCAGACTGCAATACCAGGTTTTTCTTCCCGATGCGCATGCTGGTGGTGCCGGATCTTGTTTCCCCATTAAAATCCGTGATATCCACCTGAACGGAAAAAATAAAACTTTGGTCCTGGTCAGTTCCCATATTGGCTTCCGGGAGGGCGATAAAAGGGACCTGGAACTGCCCTGAAACATCGGTCTGAGCCTCCCCTTTTGCAATGATCACCGGATTGGACCTTTGAGGAAAGTAGATCTTCCAGGACCACCAGGGCAAGGGCCTGATCCATCGTTCGCGGGTAACCGTATATCTGACCATAGCATTATCCACGGCATTGCCCGCAAAATTCCGGGCATGTCCCCGCACCAACACCGGTTCATTGAGCCGGTAAAGGGTCGCGGCGGTATCAAAGGTCAGCTCAAAACGGGGACGTTTATATTCTTCTACCTGGAAATTTACCGAGGCCTGATTTAAGTTGGTAACCAGGCTCATTGAACCACTCAGTCCACCCGCCGGCAAAACAAATGAACCGTGGAAGGAACCAAAATCACTGGATACAAACACTTGTTTGCTGACTAACTGTCCGTTGGCATCCTGGAGGCTCACGGTGACCTTGCGGTTTTTTTGGATCCGTGGCTGGTCTTCCGCATCCCGGATCAGGGCCAGTCCTTTAAAATAAAGCAATTGCCCCGGCCGGTACAGGGAACGGTCCAGGAACAACAAAGCGTCTTCCCTTTCCTTCAATCCGCTCTGATCATAGGAAAAATGAGGAAAACCATCCTGGAGCCAAAGGCTGTCTTTCCCTTTGATCAAAGCCACGGAATAGTTTTTGTTGGTTGGCAGCGCCGGGCTGACGGCTCCCGATTTATCCGACACCAATCTTTGTACTTCTTTCCATTCCTGGGTGCGCCGATTGTCGTTATAAGACTGCTCATAAAAAACAGCCTGGACCCCCTCCTGTGGTGTTCCGTGGGTCCGGTCCACGATAAAGAGGGTTTTGGTAAAATCCCTGCCCACCGTAAGCCTGGCCTGATACCCCGCTTCATGCAGATATGCAAGGTTGGATACATGGGTGTACATCAGAGCGATGACGCCCTTTCCTATCTGAAAGTCGGCATGGTTGCTGAGCAGAATACCATACATTCCCGGTGGCAGGGCATCGATTTTTAATTCGGTCCGGTGTTCCTGGAGGTCTTCTACGGAAGGCAAGGCCTGCTGAAAGTTTTGAAGCGGGGACGCCTGCAGCAGCAGTTGAATATTCTCCGGCCGCCGGTCTTCTTGGAGCTTTTTCCTAAGGGTGTCCGGCACTTTTATTACACGGCCATGAATCCTTGGCGTATTGCGGTACTGGACAAACAACCGGAAGGGCTGGCCGGGGACATTCACTTGTTCCACCTGGCCCTGGACCTGTGCTTGGACCAAAGCTTTGATTTGATTTCCCGCCTGAATGGCTTCCCTGCTGCCCGGATATTTTGCAATGACTTGTTCCAAAATGGACCTTGCTTCGGTCAGCCAGCGGCGGTACACACTGTCTTCACCAAAAGGTTCGTACCGGTTGCCCCATTGAATGTATAGATTGGCTTTTAAAAGGTAGAAAATTCCCTGATGCTGAGGATAAAGAGCCATCCACTGGTCCAGGTTGGTTTCGTACAAGGCGTCTTTCCCTTCCCCTGAAAAGTGTTCATATACATATTGGATCCGCTTCTGCACGACATCCAGGTATGCCGCAGGATTTGAATCCTTTTGGTGGAATTCCTCCAGGGTCTGGAACAAATGGATGACCTGAACGTAAAACACGGGGTCTTCCTGCCGGTATTGCGGATTAATCTCTAAAAACTGGGAGGTTGGACCGAATAGCCGGGGATCATCAAAGCGGTACTCGTCGCCGGCCAGGTCTAAATCAGACATCCCCTGCATAAAATAATCAAGCGCCCGGTGGGCCAGAATATCATACAAGAACGGCCTGAGTGAATCACTCTCTTCCCCTTCGGTCAGCAAGCCCAGGTAATTTGAAACCGGTACGTTTTTGAGGCCGGGGTGCTCCATAGCCTGCAGATGGTGTTTTCTTATTTTATTTAAAAAGTCAACGGCAGACCAGGTCTCCGGAGAACCGGCGTCCAGGGTATCTGAAAGAACCGGGGTACGGTCCCGGATGACCCAGATATTGGACCTGAAATAACCCTGGTAGAGTTCGGCGAGCAGGGAATGTTTGATGGATTGACCGGTCCGGCTTCCCAAATCCAAATCAGATTCTATCAGATGGATCGCTGCCAGGAGCCCGGATTCCTCGAGTCCGGCGCTGTATTTTGCAAGATAGATCAGGGATTTTATGGCATTGATCTCCTCGTTTTCCTTCTTCGCCTTTTCATAAACCAGCAGGGTTTTTGTCCTGGCGGATTCCGGCAGGCCTTCTTTTTCCAGGGAATCAATTTGTCTCCATAAAGTTTTGTAATCGGATCGCAGGGCCATGGTGTCCTGTTTATTTTTAGAACTGGCGCATTGGAGATGGAGCAGAAATAAAACAGCAGTAACCCATCCGGCAAATTGTAGTCTCATATGGAGGCAGATTGTAATTGAAGAGATGCATGTTCAAAGGCTAAAGTTAGCCTTTAAATGGGGATTAACTCGTGATTAACAAGCCATCACATAGCGGAAACAGGGAGCAGGAAATGCTCCTCGCATTAATTACCGGGAGGAGGGCCTGAAGGCCTTTCAGGCATGACCAGGCTGTCCGCCGGGTATTTCATCTTCATGGCATCCATCACAGACTGGGCCCAGGCTATGATTTTTTTCCGTTGGTCCGTACTCAGTTTGGCGTCTCCATGGGTAAGGGTGTATGATTTCAACGGCATTTCTCCTTCATCCACCATCTCGACCACTTCCTCCATTTTATGATACTGCAAGGCGGTCCTCCTGCCGGCCAGTTCGGAAAAATTAAGATGTCTTTTCCCATCTTTGACATGATCGGCCAGCCACCAGGCAATGGGTTGAAAGTTGTTGTACCAGGGATACCGGGTATTGTTGCTGTGACAATCATCGCAAGCCAGAGCCAGGATCTGTTTTACATCATCAGGCATCGGATAAAGCGTGTTGATGTGTTTGGATTGATCGTTCCCCTGGTTTTTAGCCGGGCGGATAAACTGGATCACCACTAAAACAAACAATAAACCGATTAGGATTTTACGTATCATCTTCGCCTGAATTTAGTAACTAAGATAATCATTCTTTGAACCGGGAAGGACTGAACCGGTTGATTTTTTCCCTGCCATTCAAAAGATCCGCAAGGTGGCGGGTCACATAAGGGCCCAGGGAAGAACCTTTGGTGCCAAATCCATTGACTGCCCACAACCCTGGCAATTCGGCATGTTCGGCGAGTATTGGTTTACGGTCCGGAACGGTTGGTCTCAGGCCTGCCATATGGGATCTCACCCGATAAGGTTGACTGAGCAAATTTTCCAATCTGCGGTACAGGTAATTCCAACCGTAAGAATCCGGACCCGGGTAGTCAAAATCCCATTCATACGTGGCTCCGGCCCAAATCACCTCTTTCCATCTGGTGAGTAGGAGGCCGGATTTTACCAGGTAGTCGATGTTTTGAAACCCGGCGGGATCCAAAGTCAAAACCTGGCCTTTGTTGGGAATCACCGGAAGGTGACTAAACCATGGATTGCCCCTGCACCAGACGCCTTCGCAAAAGATAACCTGGCCTGCCACTACATCTTTATATCTCCAGGAATCCCCTTCACGGCTCAAGGCCGGATACTCCATGTGCTCCGGTAAATACCTTTGCTTTGCTTTCCAGCGATTCGCCGAATAGCCGAGGAGCCCCTGGATATCCAATTGAAAAGCGTTGATGGCATACCCCCTGCGGGAATTCTGCATATCCCGGTCTTTGACCGCAAGGGGTCGCAACAAGTCATCATATGAATACCGCCGGGCCTGGCTCAGCAAATCATTTTCCTCTTTTACTGAAGAGATATACAAATGCATATCCAGTTTCCGGAACAGGGGCACCCCCAGATTCCGTTCAATTTCTTCATAGGTTTCATGGCATTGGGCAATGAGTTGATCATAAAGCCAGGCTTTAACGAACTTCCGGCCACTGACCGGGTGAATGATGCCGGCAGCCAGAGAGGAGGCGGCATGGGGCTTTTCAAGGCCCATGATAACCACCGAGGCACCCATCCTTTCCAGGGCGTGACCGGTGAGGGTGCCGGCCAGGCCTTGTCCAACAATAAGAAAATCAGTTTTCACCGGAGGCTTCCTTTTTCCCTCTGCGCGGGTGGAGGACCAGCTCGTACGATAGATCGATCAGTTTTTTCAGCAAATCGCTTTTCAGGAATCCGTCCAGGTAAATGGTGTTCCAATGCCTCTTGTTCATATGGTACCCGGCAATGATCTCAGGATGGCCTTCCCTTAATTCAAGCGCATAATCCGGTTCGCACTTCAGGTTTACCCATGGCCTTTCGGAACTCAGGGCAAGGATCGCAAAAATCTTTTTGCCGGCTTTAAACACCAGGGCATCGGGCCCGAAAGGCAGGCTTTCGGTCACCCCGGGTTTGTCCAGGCAATATGCCCTGATTCCATCCAGTCCCATCAATAGATAGCCATGTCAAAATATTTCCGCAGGCTTTTGGTTACCGGGTGGTTTTTCCCATAAATATGAAACAAGGCGATCCCGCTTTTCCGGGCGGTTTCATCCATGTAGGATTTATCGGTTTGCAGGGATTCAATGATTTTTTCCATTCCTTTTTCGGGCTGGCTGTGATCGATCAGGTCGCGCGCTTCGGTCAATAATTTGCCCGGCTTGCTGTCGTCAAACTGATGAACAAAGAAAGTAGCCAGCGTTCGCACATCCTGCACCCGGTCAAACAAGGGATTTCCTTCTTTGATATGCTGGGTGAGGGCCTCTGCTTCAGCCGGGTCGGAGAAGACCAGGTGAGAAGCCAGGTATACTTTGGCCTTGTCCGAATCCGGGTTTTGGCCCAGGTATTCATCCAGGTACATTACAAATTCGGGGTCCGGGACCTGGGTGATTTTATCAAGGATTTCATCGGGGTCCGGCAATTTCATCCCGGCTTCCTCCTCCCCTTCCGTCCCGCCTTCCTGTCCGGCAAGGGCATCCATATCCGGTAAATGTTTGGCCAGCCAGGCCTGGACCTGTGGTTTCGGCAGTGCACCAACAAACTCCCCGATGATCTTGCCCTGGTAGATCATTTTTACTGCCGGAATGCTCATGATATTCAAAGCCTGGGCGATATCCTGGTGCTGATCTGTATTCAATTTGGCCAGTACCCAGGTGCCGTTGGCTTCCTGGGCCAGGCTTTCGATTACGGGGCCCAGTGCCCGGCAAGGGCCGCACCAGGGTGCCCAGAAATCCACCACCACCGGCACTTCATAACTCTTATCGACCACTTCCTTTCTGAAATCTTGTACTTCCATTTGGTTTATTTTTTACTTTAAAATTAATTTCTGTTCGCCAACAGGTAGAGGACGGCCATGCGGATGGCCACCCCGTTTTCCACCTGTTGAAGGATGATGGACTGCTTCGAATCCGCCGCATCGGAAGATAATTCCACTCCACGGTTTATGGGTCCCGGGTGCATCAGGAGTATGGGTTTGTCTATACGGTCCAGCATGGCGGCATTGATTCCATAATACTGAGCATATTCTCTGAGGGAGGGCAGGTATGGAATCTCCTGTCTTTCCAGTTGGATCCGGAGCACGTTGGCGGCATCACACCATCTCAGGGTGGATTCCACATCGTGGCTGACCTCCACGCCAAGCGAAGCAATATGTTTTGGGATAAGGGTAGGCGGGCCGCAGACCCGGACCCTGGCGCCCAGTTTGTTCAGGCAAAAAATATTACTCAGCGCTACCCTGGAATGAAGAATGTCCCCGATGATGGCGATCTTTTTGCCACTCAAAGGGCCCAGTTTTTCAATCAGGCTATAGGCATCGAGAAGAGCCTGGGTGGGATGTTCATGGGTGCCGTCCCCGGCATTTATGATATTCGCGCTGACCCTGTTGGCAAGGTATACCGGCACGCCGGCAGCCGGATGCCTGATGACGACCATATCCACTTTCATGGAGAGAATATTGTTGACCGTATCCAGGAGGGTTTCGCCTTTGCTGACGGAAGAGGAGGAAGCCGAAAAATTGATCACGTCCGCCGAGAGCCTCTTTTCAGCCAGTTCAAAAGAAATCCGGGTCCGGGTGGAATTCTCGAAAAAGATATTGGCAATGGTCACGTCCCTCAGGGTAGGAACCCGCTTGATGGGCCGGTTGATGACTTCCTTGAACTCGTCGGCGGTGTGGAATATCAACTCGATATCTTTTGTGGTCACATACTTGATCCCGATGAGGTGTTTTGTACTGAATTGCGCCTGTTCACCCATGGATCAGTCCTCCTGTTTTTTCTTGTACAATCTGACTTCATTTTTATCCGGATCGGGGTCCCAATCCACCACTACATGCGCTTCGTCCACCGCATCGACGGTGTATCCAATATAATCGGCGGAAACGGGGACCTCCCGGTTGAACCGGCGGTCAATCAGCACCAGCAATTCCACCTCCTTGGGACGGCCGAAATGGTTCAGGGCTGTGAGCGCCGCCTGGATGGTGCGCCCGGTGTACAGGACATCGTCGATGAGCACCACCCGTTGGTCTTCCACCACAAAATCCATTTCGGTCTCATTGGCTTTCAGCGCTTTACGCAATCTGAAATCATCCCTGTAAAAGGTGATGTCGAGTTTTCCATACCTGGCCTTATGTCCGGGATTGATCTCGGTGATCAGGGTATAAATCCGGTCTGACAATTCTACTCCCCTGGGTTGGATTCCAACGAGGCAGGTATTTTCAAAGTGATTGTAATTTTCAATCAGTTGATGGGCCAGGCGCTGCAGAGTAAGGTTGAACCGGGGAGACTTGAGGATGATGCGGCCACGTTCCATGTCGCGGTAAAATTACTTGAATCCCGACAATAGTCGAAATCATTGTTGCATGAGCGCCCTTGCATACCGCCTGCCCAGTTCACGCAGCGAAGCGGAATTAAAATGAATACTGTCTCCTTTGCTTTCAAGGCCTTCAGAAGAAACCAGGAATAAGTGAGGGGACTCCCTGGTTTTTTTCAAAAGGAGCTCATTGACCGGAATATGAAAACCGTGGAATTGATTCCAGGATAAAAATCGGGCCAGTTCGCCCATGAGGATAGGCAGATCCGCATGACCGCAGGTCTGCCTCATTTTCAGGAAGAGGCTGTCCAAAATCATGGAATAGGATGAAAGGGCAGCTGCATTGGCATTGGATTCACCCTGGTGCCAGAGGATGCCTTTTATTTCACCATCCTTTTTGGCAATATCCACCTTCCGTTCAAAATTGGTATATAACCGCACTCCCCGGTACAGGGAGTCATATAACCAATGTTCCGCCGAACTGCCCCCAACGGCACAGGGAATAAGCCCAATCCGGATGCTGGCCTGGTTAAGCAGGAGCATTTCCTTTGCAAAAGACAGGCCGCAGTCCAGCCCGGTCCTGGCCGGTTCATAGTAGTGGAGCGGCTCCCGAGCCAGGGCCCATTGGTTTGTCGAATCCAGGTAAAGCACTCCCGGATGGCTCACCGTGTCCTCGGCTTCGATCAAGCCCCTGCCGGCCATATTCGATTGACCGGCCAGGATATAGATCCACATCGGTTTTTCATGCTTTCCCTCCGTGGTTACCTTACAGGAGAAGCCTGCTGCCAGAGACAGGATCAATAAAACGGTAGTAAATATTCCTTTCATCACGAATTAAAAATAGAGATTCAGCACCAGGAAAAACAACGAAGGACAGAGCAGGCAACCCATACCGGTATAAAAAGTCGCGGTCAGGGCTCCATAGGGCACCAGCCTGGGGTCGGTGGCCGCCAGGCCTGCAGCTACGCCCGAGGTGGTACCAAGCATTCCCCCGTAGATCATGGCTGTCTGAGGATTGTTCAATCCGATCCATTTAGCCACCAAGGGGGTACCGATGGTCACCGCAATGGACTTGACCACCCCGGCGGCGATGCTGATCGCGATCACTTCAGAACTCGCCCCCAATGCAGTGCCGGTCACCGGTCCAACGATAAAGGTGCAAGCCCCGGCGCCGATCGTAGCCAGGCTTACCGCATCCCGGTATCCAAACAATAAGGCACAGGCCGCGCCGGAGAAAAAAGTAAGGATGAGGCCCAGGAAGATCGATACAAAACCCAACCAGCCTGCTTTCCGGATTTCATCCAGGCTTGCATTCATCGCCGTGGCCACTACGGTAAAATCACGAAGCATGGTACCCCCCAAAAGCGCAAGTTCGGACATTATGGGGATATCGGCTGCACCATTGGGCCCTCCCGCTATAAAAGCAGCCATAAGGGCCATAAAAATAGCCAAGGCCACGGTGGGAATCTTGTTCCTGAAAACCTTCTTTGAAATGAGTTCAGCAATCAAAATCAGGATCCCGACGGAGAGAAAGGCTGTGATCAGGCCGTTTTTTATCAGGATTTGCGGGATCACCGGGAGGTATTGAATCGTGAAGCCAAAAAGGGGATAAGGATAAAACAAAATGCAGTGGGTAGTATACCTGCCAGGACAGCCAGGTATCCACTCGAAAAGGCCATTCTTGCATTTTGAATGGCAGACATGGCCACGACAACAGGTATATACATCCTGCTCCAGAAAGAGATCCCGGACGGAACCTCCCGGACCAACCATTTTTTGGTAAGCGGCCAGCTTTGAAAGAGGATCAGGAGGATCATTCCAAACCCTACCCCACCCACATTGGATTTTACTTTCATCAGGCTGGCCAGGCCTTCTCCCATCCACAGGCCGGCCAGGTAACAAAAGGCCAGCAAAGCAACACCGTAAATGGTCATGCGGTAAATATAGTTTTTACTTCCTGTTTCACCACCTTGCCCATCGCATTCCGAGGCAATTCTGCAACGAATCGGTACAACCGGGGCATTTTATATCCCGGCAATTTCTTCAACAGGCTTTCTTTGATGGCAGGGATATCCTCTTCACCAAGATGCGGGGATTGAATGGCGGCTGCAATAAGCTCTCCCCATTCTTCATCGGCTATCCCCACCACCGCGGTATCTTTTACGCCCTCGATAGCCCTCAAGGCTTCTTCGATTTCCAGAGCGGAAATTTTATAACCTCCGGACTTAATAATATCCACCGAATTTCTTCCCAAAATCCGGAAATACCCATGTTCAACAAGTGCAATATCTCCTGTCCTGAACCATCCGTCTGAGGTAAAGGATTCCCTGGAGGCTGCGGGTTTTTGCCAATATTCTTTAAAAACGTTGGGCCCCTTGATTTGAATCTCTCCTGGCTGGCCTTCCCGGACCGGCTTGCCCTCTTCATCCATCAGGCGCACTCCCACTCCGGGCAAGGGCATGCCCACATAGCCGGCTTTCCGGGCCCCGTGAAGGGGGTTGCTGATCGCCATACCGATTTCCGTCATGCCATAACGTTCCAGCAAGGTATGTCCCGTAATGACTTTCCATTGATCCAGCACGGAAACCGGCAAAGCCGCGGAACCCGATACCATCAGCCTGAAACGGCCAAACCGATCCCTGAGTTTTTGTTTAGCCTCCGGATCCAAACGGTTGAAATATTGGATCAGTTTGTAATATATGGTAGGCACAGCCATAAACAAGGTCAGGTTTTCTTCCAGGATCAAATGAAAAACCCCGGATGGATCAAATTCGGGCATAAAATGGACGCAAGCCCCGCTCCATAAGGCGCATCCCACTACATTAATAATCCCGTGAACATGATGCAAGGGAAGAAAACTGATGATCTGGTCCTCGCTGCTCCATTCCCAGGCTTCAACCAGGGTGGTAATCTGGGAACGAATGTTGGCATGGGTGGATACGACTCCCTTGGGTTTATCCGTTGTTCCGCTGGTATAAAGGATCATCGCGTCCCTCTGGCCTTCAATCCGCGGAAAGAACGGCTTCAGATCCTGATCTTCCAATACCTTTTCCGTATCCGTCAGGTTGAGCTGCATACCGGATGCAAGGGGCTGAAGCGACTTTACATATTCCGGAGAACAAATGACCACCTCCGCGCCACTGTCCCGGAGATAATAACGGACGGCCTCTTCGGGATGGTTCAGGCTTAAAGGTACGGCAACGCCGCCGGCCTGCCATATCCCCCATTGCACAGCGACATAAGCAATACCAGGATTGACCATATAGGCAATGCGGGCGCTTCCAAGGTCGTCTTTCCCTCTTAAAAGAAAGGTGGCGACCTTGCCCGCTCTAAGAATCAGTTCATCATAGGTAAACGCTTTGATCCCTTCCCGGATGGCTACCCTGCCTTTGAATTGAATGGCCTGTTGAATTATAAAAGTCATGAGGATTCAAATGAAGCCAGTTTCCTGTTTAGTGCAGGGAGGCCGGGGTGATCACTCTTTCCGATTTAGACTTCATATGGTAAAGGGTGATCCGCGAAACACCGGGACCTGAAACCTGTTTGGAAGAAGACTGTCCATTGACTGCGGCGCCGGCACCCCACTCGATTTTCCTCCTGGCTCCTGAGGAAAACTCCATCATACCGGAATATTCTCCGGGTTGGAAGGTAAAGGTCATGCCCGGCGCCTTGAAAGCCGCAACAGCCAGGGAGTCCAGGTTTCGCATGGCGATGAGCCTTCCCCCTGCTCCCATGCTCAACCGGACCAGGGCTTTGCTGTCCCCGGGGATATAAATGCCGCTTTCCTGAAAGGGCAGTGATTTAAATCCTCCATGGGTATCGTTGATCAGTACCAGGCCCTGCATGGCATCCGCCCGTCCCTGGGTAAGTTCGATCCCATAGTCATTGCCGGTGAGTACAAGGTCGAGGAATTCATCTCCATTGATATCCTGGGCCACCATACCATACAACGGGGCAAACTGCGCTTCCACAGGAAGGGTGTCAACCCTGAAGTCCCCTTTCCCATCATTGACCAGGAGGACAGAATTCATATTGTTGGCTTTGAGGATCATAGCCCCTTCCAGCTCCTTGGGTGTAAAAACCTGGTTTACGGTGGCCAGGCCAAAAGAGGTATACGTCTGGAATTTCCTGCGGATCAGAATCAACTGTTTGATCATATCGTCCCTTCCGTGATAAAAATACTCCCGTTTAACCCCCAGGGTATCCCGCCAATAACAGGAAATGAAAGGATCGAGGCTGCCATTGGAATCAAAATCCTTGGCATAGATCGTCATGGGTTCATTGGCAGAGCAAGTGAAATAAATATTTTTTCCGTAATTGCCTGCCACATAGTCCATATCTCCGTCGTTGTCAAAATCCCCGGCCAGCAGGCCGGTCCACCAACCCATGTGCCGGTCCAACGCCGGTGCACTCAGCCGGGAAAGACTTTTACCGTCATTCCTGTATATGGTCACCGGCCCCCATTCCGTGGCCAACAAAAGATCCGGCCGTCCGTCATTGTCATAGTCAGACCAGAGGGCATCGTTGACTATGCCTGCCTGGCCAAGTCCTGCATTCCAGGCATCGGGGGCAAGGCTAAACCGGGCTTTTCCGCCGGCCGCTTCGTTGAGCAGTATAAAACTTTTATCCGCCTTCGGATAATATCCCGGCAATACCCTTCCACCGATAAAAAGGTCCAGGTCTCCGTCCTGGTCAATATCGGCTGCCCTTGCCACCGAAGCGCAGGTCCTGGCCGTTTTAGGGATCGCCAGGGTATCCGGTGAAAAATTGCCCTTCCCGTCATTGATCAATAACAGGACCTGGAATACGGATGCATCAGACATCAGGTTTTCATAGGAGCCCCTGGCAATCACAAGGTCCAGGTCGGTATCCCCGTCCGCATCGAACAAAACCAAAGAGGCATCCTCTGCATCCGCATCCGATTCCTTTTTGCTTTGAAGCGCCTTTTTGTTGAATTTCCCGGATCCGTCCTGTAAATACACCATCTCCTGGTGATTGGCGCTGCCTCCCAGGATAAGATCATCGAGTCCATCGCCGTTGAGATCTCCGACGGCAAGAGGAGTTCCGAATTGGGACATTTTATGGGGCACCGTTTTCTGGATATTAAAATCAATAAAATCCTTTTCCTCGTGTTTGTAATCCAGTCCAAGAGAGGCCGGTTTTTCCATACTGAAAAGCCCTTCCGGGGAAGGAGCCAACTGGCCTGAAAAGGGCTGCCCCTCAAAACCATAGGTAAGGAATTGGTCAGCCTGGATATTGCCGGCGATTTGCCGGCTTCCATCCGGCCATTCGATAGAGATCGAGTCAACGAGGGTGGCTTCTCCCAGGCCAAAATATAAGGTTCGGGATGGTTGTGAAAGATAACCCCTGCCGCTTAAGACCAGCCTGCTTTGCATGCCCTTCCCGGTATATACGTTCACCTTCGCACCGATCGCATCAGGATTTGAGGCCGGACCCTTTAACCGGACCTGAAGAAAATGGGTGGTATTGGTTTTTCGGTCCAGTTCTTCCGTCTGGTTTTTAAAAAGAAAGGGTGGATCATCGATGTTATGGACCACCAGATCCAGGTCCCCGTCCAGATCGAGGTCGGCATAGGCAGCCCCGTTTGAAAAGGACCTGATGGACAAGCCGCTGGCTCCAGTGATGTCTTCAAAACGGAGATCCCCTTTATTCCTGAATAAAAAATTCGGGATTTTTACGATCGGGATCAGGCTTTGCAGATCCATATCGCTGACCAGGTTACTGGCCTCCGCCCGGTATTCCCCAAAATCGTGATCGGTGACGTCTTTCGGAAAACCATTGGTGATGAACAGGTCCTCATACCCATCCCGGTCAAAGTCGGCGAACAGGGGAGCCCAACTCCACTCCGTTTCATGCACCCCGCTCAGGAAGCCAATTTCGCTGAAAGAAGGCAATCCCGTTTCCGGAACCAGGCCATTGTTGAGTTGCAGGACATTCCGGGTAAACTGGTATTGATAGCCATACTCCTGGATATACAGGTAATACGAATAATTGGTGGGACCCAGCAGGGTTTTTTTCCGGAGATTGGTATTCGGCAGCATTTCAGCGGTAACCACTTCCATCCGGCCGTCGTTGTTGATATCCCCCAGGTCGCTGCCCATGGCGGAAGAGGCCAGGTGCCTGAATATATCCGCCAGGCGATTGGAGAAAGTCCCGTCCCGGTTATTGATATAAATCAGGTCGTCACTGAGGTAATCGTTTGCCACATAAATATCCGGCCATCCATCCTCATTAAAATCATAAATAAGACTGCTGTGGCTGTATCCATGTAAATTCAGGCCCGCTTCATGAGATATTTCGGTGAAGCGAGGATGACCCGAAACCGGATCCGGGTCATTTCGATAGAGTTTGTCGCAATTGAGGGCACAATCGTTGTGGACGTCTTTCACGAAGGTACCCGGCCGGGGCCTGTCGATAAAATTAGTCCCTATGAAGAGGTCCAGATCCCCATCCCGGTCGTAGTCCAGCCATTGGGCATGGGAAGCATGGGAGGTGTCATCCAGGCCATATTCCTCCGCGCTCTCTTTGAATACCGGGATTTCGCCCTGGTTTCCCTGATTGATGAACAATAAATTTTTCCGCTGGTCTTTATTCCGGATCAGGGTATTGCATACATAAATATCCTGTTTCCCATCAGCGTTGACATCAAGTATATTTACCCCGGACGACCATTGGCCCTCCCTCTTCTGCACCCCGGCGGCTTCCGTAATGTCCTTAAATTTAAGATTTCCAAGATTCAGGTAACACCGGTTACCCACCTGGTTACCCGCAAAATAGAGGTCTTCCAGGCCATCCCCGTTGAGGTCCCCTATGGCCACCCCTGCCCCATTGTAAATAAACTCGGTGTTGAGGATATTGAAGGTATCGTATTCCGTAATCTCGTTGACAAAAGTGAGACCCGATGATTCGGGCCGGATGGGTGTAAAAAGGTCGGTTCGGGTCCTGCAGGCCAGGAACATCAGGAAGCCTGCCAGGCCAAATGGTATCCATTTCATAATCGTTACAAATCTACGAATCCCCAGGTATGGGTAATTTAAAGAAAGCCTAAAAATACCAGCTAAAGCATCGATCTCCTCAGAATATAATCGGAAAGAAGCTCAAAAAAAAAGGCCACCGGTTTTAAGCCGATGGCCCTTTTACTTGTATTAATGACTAATTAAAATCCTACTAATCCTACTAATCCTACTAATCCTACTAATCCTACTAATCCTATCAATAGCTTGGATTCTGAGTCAGGACATCGCTGCCCTGGATATCAATTTGGGTTTGCGGAATAGGAAGAAATTCCCTTCCATCCCTGAAGGTAGCGCCCCCAAACATGGTAACCAAAAGCACCGCCTCATTAGCCAGGTATTTGTTCAATTCAGTCTTAGCTATACCCCAGCGAACCAGGTCAAAGAAACGATGGCCTTCGCCGGATAATTCGAGTTTACGCTCAAAGCGGATGGCGTTCAAAGCCGCCGCCTTGTCCGTCCAGGGGGTATTGTACAGGCCGATCACATAATTAGCCGCATTGGATCCGTCCGGTTTTTTAACCCAGGAAGCCGGATTGGCTGCACGGGCGCGAACCAGATTTACATATTCGCGGGCCTTTTCCAGACTTCCACCTTCTGCTTCGGCTTCTGCTGCCATAAGCAATACATCAGCAAAACGGATGATGGTGTAGTTCATGGTGGCATATCCCCGGGTCCATCCGGAACCATCGGTCAGCGTATTTTCCTGTGTTTTGTAATAAACATACTTCTTATTGGAATATGGTCCCGCATAAGCCTGGGAGCGAATCCAGTTTTTACCCGGGTGGGCAATCCAATCCAAATACGGGATGCTCCTCCGGCCAACCGAATGATCCAACCTGGGATCCAGATTTCCGGCATCGGGAGTGAACGGGGCAGAAGACTCGATGTTATAATCGTGTTTCAAAGCATTGGCTGCACTGTTGTAAGAACCATCCAAAAGAGGCAGGCCATTGGCATCTGTACGGAAGGAATTGGCCAATTCAAAACTCGGTTGGAAAAATCCGCAGCAGTTTCCAGGGCCGTCAGTACCGGTATTGTAGGGATAGTTCAGAACGTCAAAATGGTTAGAATTATTGACACTTCCTGAATTGTTGGAACTTTGTACAGCAAATACCGATTCTTCATGGTTATCGTTGGCTGCATTGAAGATTTGGGCATAATTGGCCACCAAACCATATTTTTTACCATTGGTGGTTTTGCCGTTGGCAATCACCGCGTCAAAAATGGCTTTGGCATCATTCCATTTCTTCTGGAACAAATAAGCTTTTCCCAGGTAAGAGCCCGCGGCCCATTTATTGGCGCGGCCGGCCTGAGAATGAGTTTCAGGCAGGTTGTCGTAGGCAAATTTGAAATCGGCTTCGATCTTATCCCAGAAATTGGGGCTGTTGGGTACGGCTTCTATTCCGGTTCCATAATCCACCGTCTCATCGATATAAGGAACACTGTTGAATATTTTCTTGAGTTCAAAATAATAATGGCCTCTTAAAAAGCGGGTTTCACCCTGAATGCGTTTCAAATCGGCCGCAGAGATATCGGTTGCCTGGGCGGCCAGCCTGAGAACGGCGTTGCATCGTGAGATGCCTTCATATTTGGCCAACCAGGTCCCGTTGACATCCCCTGAAGTAGGTTCCGTTTCATAACGTTGAATAGGGTTGATGGAACTGAAATCACCGGGATCGGTTCCTTTATTGGCTTCACCCCCGAGTATACTGCCGAAAACCCAATTGTTGGGCGCGGCCACCTGTGTATATCCTTTGCTGTTCAGCATGGAATAAGCTCCGATCAAGGCTCCTTCTACCCCAGCCTTAGTGGCCAATTGGGCATTCCCCAGGGAGCCTGTAGGCGGAACCTCCAGAAAATTATCCTTGCAGGCGAAAGTAAACAGGAGCATCGCGGTCAGCGACAGGCTTACTTTCCTCCAATTAAAATCTGTCTTCATTATATAATTGTTTAAAAGTCTTTTAGAATATTTTAAAATCCAACGTTAATTCCCAGGGTCATACCACGGGTTACCGGATAGTTGCCTACATCTACCCCGAAATTGGTATCCACATCGCCACCAACACCCGGATCCAATCCCTGGTATTTGGTGATGGTGAAAATATTGGTGCCGGCCAGGGTCAAATTCACTTTGGAAAGTCCCAAGGGTTTGATCAGGCTGGTGGGGAGGGCATATCCGATGGACAGGTATTGCATTCTCAGATAAGAACCGTCTTCCACATACCAGGAGTTTTCTCCGGCATTGGTGCTGACGTTGGAGGCGCTTTCCCAAATGGGTGCTTTGGCTTTGTCCCCTAATGCTGGGGTCCAGGATTCTTTAGCCCTTTCTCCCTTACCAGAGCCTTCAAAAGAACCAAAGAAGTCGGTAAACCATTTGGAGAAGTTAAAGATCTTATTGCCGAGGGAGGTGTACAAATAAGTACCAATAGTCAGGTTTTTCCAGGAGGCATTGAATACCAGACCTCCGGTGTATTTAGGAACCGGATTTCCGATAAAGGTACGGTCAGTGGGATCAATTTTGCCATCACCGTTGATGTCTTCATATTTGAACCTGCCGACCCCCTTGCCTACCTGAGCAGGTGAATTGGCCACATCGGCGGCATCTTTGAAATAACCCAGTACTTTATAACCAAAGAAAGAGGATAAGGGTTGTCCTACGGCATTCCGGATCGGGCTCACCCCTCTGTATGCATTGCCCCCGAAGAAGGTCACATTGGGAGCAAGGTAGGTGATTTCATTCTTAAGGAAAGAACTGGTCCAGCTCACATCGTAATTCCAGTTGGAGCTGATTTTACCACGGTTGATCACCAAGAGGTCAAATCCCGAATTGTTCATTTTGGCGATATTGACCGCCGGTGCAGCTGCAAAACTTCCCACTACCCCAGGGAGCGGTACGGTATACAGGAGATCATCCGTTTTTTTCTTCCACAGATCCCCGACAATTTCCCATTTGCCATCGAACAAGGTAGCGTCAAATCCAACGTTGATCGTGGTTGAAGTTTCCCATTTGGCGTCCGGATTCCCGATACGGGAACGGTAATAACCTTCATTCACCCCGCTGTTTTGTCCCTCAATGGGATAAAACGAGTTGCCCCGGTTTGCAGCATATAGTGAATATTGGTTAGCCGGATCCACGTTGTTGGAATTACCCATCTGGCCCCATCCACCACGGATTTTCAGGTCAGTCAGGACTTCATTGGCGCGGAGGAAATCTTCACCCGTCACCCTCCAGGCGGCTGCGAATGCAGGAAAGACCCCATACCTGTTGTTAATCCCGAAACGGGAGGAACCATCCCTCCTTACCGTTGCGGAGATGTAATATTTATCATTTAGATTATAATCCACTTTCCCAAAAAGGGATTCAAAATTAACTCCACTGAACAAACCGCTGTTTACGGTCGGGCTCTGGACTACGTTTAGATTGACATAGTCCAGGTCGGTGGAAAAAGGATTCAGACCGGAACCATTGATGAAACGGCCTTTCCCGGTATTCAGAAACTCAGCACCGGCCAGAACGCTGAAGCCGTGATTGCCGACTTTAAAATTATAAGTTGCGGTATTGGTATTCACCCATCCAAAACTATTCTGGCTTCCTTCACTGAAAGAGTTGCTGGCTTCGGGTTCAGAATCACCCAAATACCTGTAGTTGTAATTCTTGAAGAAATTGGAACCAAAATCTCCTCCAACGCTGCTGCGAAGAACCAGTCCTTTGATGACATCCAGTTCCAGGTAAAGATTACCCAAGCCGTTCATATTGAATGTCCGGTCGTTCTGGGTATTCAAGACTCTTGACCTGACCGGGTTCCTGGGGTTGTTGAAGCCTGCGGCCCGGGTACTGGCATATTGGCCGAGTTCGTCAAATACGGGAATGACCGAAGGCATCCGGTAAGCGGATAAAACGGTAGATTCGTCATCGGCGATACCTATACCTCCCGAACCTCCTTCCTGTCCAACTACTGATCTGTAGGTAAACTGGACGTTTTGACCAAAACGCAAACGGTTGGTGAGGTTGTATTCCATATTGGCCCGGAGAGAATACCTTTTGAATTTGTTTTCAAGAAGGATCCCGTCCTGGTTTTGGGCGCCCAAGGAAACATAAAAACGACTGTTTTCCCCGCCCCCGCTGAAACCGAGGGAATGGCGCATGAGGCCGGCAGTCCTGGTGATTTCATCATACCAGTCGGTCCCAGCAAGGTTTGGTTTGATCAGGAATACCGTCCCGGGATTGGCTGCGGCTGCCGCTTTGATGGCTTCGACATCCACGCTACCCCGAACTCCGTTCGCACCATTGGCGTGGAGGTAATCCGGAAGGGTAGCCTGGGCCTGAGTGCCATATTGAGGATGGTTGTACTTAACTTCCGTACCTGTAGCGGCGGCGTTATTACGGTAAGCAATATGGGTCCAGTCCGCTTGCTCCTGTGGAGATAGCATTTTGGGTGCCCCCGCTACGTTGGGGTCGGTGAAACCGAATAAACCATCGTAGGTAATATTCACTTTTCTGGAGTTTTTGGAGCCTTTTTTGGTGGTATAAACGATCACCCCGTTGGCTGCGCGGGCTCCGTAGATGGAAGCGGAAGCGGCATCTTTCAAAACGGTAGTCGACTCAATGTCATCCGGATTGAGGAAGTCGGTGGAACCTACCGGTTGGCCGTCCACAATATAAAGTGGCTGGTTACCCCCTAAGGCTCCAAATCCTCTGACCCTGATGATATTGGTGGTTCCGGGCTGGCCATTAGTCACCACCGTGACCCCGGATACCCTTCCCTGAAGCTGTTGCTCCACGTTACCCGAAGGAACCGCTTTCAATTCTGCGGCTTTAACCAGGGACACTGCACCGGAAAAGTCTTTTTTCTTGGTCGTCGTGTACCCGGTAACCACCACCTCATCGATCAATACCCCTTCATCCAGGGCAATATTGAGGACCGGCGTGGCCCCCACCGTCACCTCAATGGCGGTAAAACCGGTGTAGGAAACCTGAAATACATCCCCTTCTTTTGCAGCAATACTGTAGGATCCGTCGACATCCGTGACGGTACCTGTAGTAGTCCCTTTGATCAGGATCGAAGCCCCGATCAAGGGTTCACCTGTAGCCCTGTCCGTGACTACCCCGGTAACCTGGGCGCTCACAGAAACGGTGAGAAGCAGCAGTCCAGCCGAGAGAAACGACCTGAAAGCTTTCTTCAGTTTTGGAGTAAAATTTTCCCTTTTCATACAATTTATTAAGAATCAAAATTTAAATTTTCAATCTGCGAGTTATAGCTAATACATCCAAAGTATCCGTATATAACGTATCGGACGGCCAAAAATAACATTTGATCATTAAAATTCTAAAGAAATGCTAAATTTTTAAATATGTATGATATTTTTTTAACATTTTTCAATAGTTCAATAAATACAATAACTTGTTAATCTGTCAGATAGATAGAAAAAGGAAATGTGAATAAAAAAAGGAGCCGCTTTCCAAATTTTCGCCTCAGACCCCTGTTCGTTGTCTGATTCAATCCCCTTTCGATTTATAATTGCACCGGGATCGGTTGCGGAGAATATTTAATTCGTCCCCGGTATTATGACCGCCGGTGGGTCGATTTTTCTTCTCAACATTCTGGTATTCCAAAACCAAGCCCGAGGTTCCGGATCCGGGACCAAATTACGGTGCCCCGGCCCGGGAAATATTATTAAAATTTCAATTTGGCACAATTTCTGAGGATACCCGGACGTGGTGAATATTGAAGAAATCAATCGCAAGCACATCATCAAGACCGATTGTCTGTACCGGGTGGGCTATGGTTTAAAATCCAGGCTTTTGGATTTTCAAAACGGGATCATTTACCTGGAGATTGTTTTTGGCAGCCGCTGGCAGAATAATTATTCCGCCACGGTTTATGAACTGGCCCACTGCTGGAAGGACAACAATCCCGAACTCAGGCATGCCCAAGGCTGCAAGGTCTTTATCATTGACGGTCGCAAAGACCCTGAAAAAATCGACCTGCACCATGCCGGCATCCGCGTGGACTATGACGCAAGAAAAGGGATCCTGTTTGCGCCGTTTACCCTCAATTGATCAAGCAGCGTTCAGCTATCAGCATTCAGCTATCAGCATTCAGCATTCAGCGTTCAGGAATCCGCATATTTTCCCGCTTTATATCCAGACCACCCGCTGACGGTTGTATAATAAGAGGCAAATTTTTATTATCCACAAACGAAACTTGGAAGCTTAGCTGAATTCCAGGGGTTCGAAACCCTGTCTGCTGCCAGGCAGGCTTCCAGGTCTTGTTACTAAAATTAATATTACTAAAATTTGATGTACCCCCTGCCAAGATCCTGAAAGACCACTACAGAGCTTTTCTTACTTTTGTGCCTTTATGGAATTTAATTCAGCGGCAATAGAAGCAAAGTGGAAACGGTTTTGGGATGAAAACCAAACGTATAAGGTTTCCAACACCAGCACCAGGCCCAAATATTATGTACTGGACATGTTCCCCTATCCCTCGGGATCAGGCCTTCATGTGGGCCATCCCCTTGGATATATCGCCTCGGATATTTTTGCACGCTATAAAAGGATGAGGGGCTTCGAAGTCCTGCACCCGATGGGCTTTGATTCTTTCGGTTTGCCGGCGGAACAATATGCCATCCAGACGGGCATCCACCCGGCGGTTTCGACCGCCCGGAACATCGCCCGGTACCGGGAACAACTGGGTAATATCGGCTTCAGTTATGACTGGAGCCGGCAGGTGAGCACCAGTGACCCCGCATTTTACAGATGGACGCAATGGATCTTTATTCAGCTTTTTCACCATTGGTATGACCTCGAACAGGAAAAGGCACGGCCGATCGGAGACTTAGAGAAAATCTTCACTGAATCCGGCAACCTTCTGGTGCAGGCCTCCCATTCCCAGGTACCCCAATTCAGCGCCGGCGAATGGAAGTCTTACTCCGAAAAAACGAAATCAGATCTCCTCATGAACTACCGGCTCGCCTATCGCAAAGAAGCTTTTGTCAATTGGTGCGAAGCACTGGGGACCGTTTTGGCCAATGATGAGATCAAGGACGGGCTGTCCGAGCGCGGGGGACATCCGGTGGAACGAAAACCCATGACCCAATGGTTTTTGCGCATCACCGCTTATGCCGAGCGATTGCTGCAGGATTTACATGAAGTGGAATTCAGTGAATCCATGAAAATCATGCAAAGCAATTGGATTGGCCGGTCCACAGGGGCCCAGTTGTTTTTTGAACTCGAGGGTCATCCTGATAAACTTGAAATTTATACCACGCGGGCGGACACCATTTTTGGGGCCACTTTTATGGTCCTGGCTCCTGAGCATGAACTGGTGGGGCGGATTACGACCGGGGAGCAGGAACAGGCCGTTGCGGACTACCTTCGTTATGTAAACTCGAGATCGGATCGCGACCGGATGTCTGAGGTAAAGGAAGTGACGGGCGTGTTTACCGGCGCCTATGCGATAAACCCGTTCAACGGGGTCCGAATCCCGGTATGGATTGCCGAATACGTGCTCAAGGAATATGGCACCGGCGCCATTATGGCCGTACCCGCGGATGACGCCAGGGACATGGCCTTTGCCAAAAAGTTTGAGCTCCCCATTATTGAGATCATCGACAAATCCATGTACCCCGGGGCGACCATCGAAGACAAACTGGGCAAAATGATCAATTCCGATTTTCTGAATGGCCTGGAAGTACTCTATGCCATCGATAAGATTTCATCCCGGATCGAAACCCTGGGCATCGGGAAAAAACAAATCAACTATAAAATGCGGGATGCCAATTATTCAAGGCAAAGATATTGGGGTGAGCCGTTCCCGATCATTTATGACCCGGAGGGCATACCGCATACCCTGCCTGTAGAGGAATTACCCTTGACCTTGCCACCCCTGGATGATTTTCGTCCGGGTTCCAACGGCAAGGCCCCTTTATCCAAACTGGAATCCTGGGTCAAGCTGCCCAACGGATATACCCGGGAAACCGACACCATGCCCGGATTTGCCGGCTCATCCTGGTACTTTCTCCGCTATATGGATCCGCACAACGACCTTGAATTTGCCTCGGCCTCTTCGATCCGGTACTGGCAGGATGTGGATCTTTACGTAGGAGGCACCGAACACGCCGTAGGGCATTTGCTTTATTCAAGGTTCTGGCATAAATTTTTATTCGATCTGGGTTATACGGTCACCAAAGAACCCTATAAAAAACTGCTCAACCAGGGCAAGATCCAGGGCATTTCAGAATCCGCCTTTCTCCTGAAGGAAAAACAGGGGGGCCGGCACGTATTTGTTTCCCGTACGCTGATGGGTCCGGACGATCATAAGGACTGCATTGCCCTTCCGGTGCCTATCGAATTTGTAAAGGATTACGGAAGCATGAACGCATACCTGGATGCGGGAGGAATCCGGCAATTCATCCGGTTTATGCCGGATTACGGGGAGGCCCTGTTCAAAACGGAACAGGGAATTTATACTTCCGAAAATTTCCCCCCGGAAGGCCGTTTTTACACCCAGGCAGAACTGGCCAAAATGTCCAAATCCCTGCACAATGTCATCAATCCCGATGAGGTGGTGGCGGAATACGGGGCGGATTGTTTCCGCTTGTTTGAAATGTTTCTGGGTCCCCTGGAACAATCCAAACCCTGGGATACGCGGAGCATAGACGGAGTAGGAAAATTTGTCCGCAGGATATGGTCCATGTTTTTTAACGAAGGGAAATTTGAGGTGTCCGGGGAACCGGCCACGGCGGAGGAACTTAAAATACTGCATAGATGCATCAAACGGGTGACCGAGGATATTGAGCGGTTCTCATTCAATACCTGCGTTTCCCATTTTATGATTGCCTCTAACGAACTTAAAGCGGTCCATTGCAACAAGCGGGAGATCCTGGACCCCTTCATCCGCCTGATGGCCCCTTTTGCCCCTTTTCTTACGGAAGAACTCTGGGAACGGCTGGGACATGGCGAATCCATTCACCTCACCGGCTATCCGGAGGCTGACCCGGCACACCTGTTTGAAAGTGTGGTGAATTATCCGATCTGCATCAATGGCAAAAAGAGAGGAAATGCAGATTACCCTGCGGACGCAGACCCTGCTTCCCTCGAAAGCATGACCCTCGGACTCGATTTTGTGCAGAAATGGCTGGAAGGGAAAACGCCTAAAAAAGTCATTGTGGTCACCGGAAAGATGATCAATATCGTGCTCTGACCTTTAGTGGATACGGACGGTCTGTATTAAATCAATGGTTAGAATGCCACCCTCCACCCTCTTGTTCGCAAGCCAAAACAGAAAGAAAGCGGAAGAAATCCGAGCCATTCTGGGCGATGCTTTTCAGATCCGCACCTTGGCCGAAATGGGCTATGAACAAGACCTGGATGAACCCTTTGATACTGTTGAGGCCAATGCAAAGCATAAGGCACGGCAGGGTTTTGAACTCTTTAAACTGCCCTGCTTCGCAGAGGATACCGGCCTGGTGGTGGAAGCGCTGAATGGCCTGCCGGGAGTGCAGAGCGCGCGGTATGCCGGGAAAAACAAAGACCCGGAAGCCAATATGGAGAAAGTCCTTTCCGAAATGAAGGGGATCACCAACCGCCGGGCTTATTTTATCGCCTTCATTGCCTACTACGATGGCCTGGAGTTTTTTCTTTTTGTAGGCAGGATCCATGGTCTTATCCTGCATGAAAAGCATGGGAACGGTGGTTTTGGTTATGATCCTATTTTCCAGCCGGACGGTTTTGAACGGAGTTTTGCAGAGATGGATTCTTCCATTAAAAACAGGATCAGTCACCGGGCCGGTGCGCTCCACGGTTTTACGTCCTGGTTAAAAGGAAAGGGTTAGTTAGTTAGTAAGGTGGCAAGTTAGTAAGTTGGCAAGTTAGTAAGTGGGATGGGGTTAAAACAACAAATCCATGCTAAACAGGACTCCATAAATCACGCTGGCCAGGCCATTGGTAGTAAAGAAAGCGAGATTGATTTTGCTGAGATCTCCCGGCTTCACAAGGTTTTGCTGGTATATCAACATGGATACAAAAACCAGGGCGCTCAGCCAAAGCCATACGCCTGAACTTTCATACCGGTTATGAATCAGCCAACTGGCAAAAAAAAGGATCATGGCGCTGATGAAATGCAGGAGCCGGCTGATCTTCAGGGCTTTGGATTTTCCGAACCGGGCAGGTATTGAATGCAGGCGGTGGACCTTGTCAAACTCCTCATCCTGCAAGGCGTAAATAATATCAAAACCGGAGACCCAGTAAAACACCACCCCGGAATAAAGCAGGGGGATCAGGGAAAAGATGCCGGTGACGGCAAGATAACTGCCAATGGGCGCCAGCGCGAGGCCTCCTCCCAGGATGAGATGGCAAATGGCGGTCCATCGTTTGGTATAACTGTATCCAAGAATGGTCAGGAGGGCCAGGGGCGACAAATAAAAACAGATGGAATTGATCGACCAGGTCGTGACCACAAAAGCCAGGCTGCTGATCAGCGTCATCCATAAAGCTTCATGGGAAGTCACCCGTCCGGCCGGGATTTCACGTCCCGCAGTCCGCGGATTAAGCCGGTCGTACCGTTCATCCGCCCAGCGGTTGAAGGCCATGGCCGCGCTCCGCGCAAACACCATGCAAAGGAGAATTTTGAGCCCGAGGAGCCAATCCAATGCATATCCGGCCTTAAAGGCCAGGACCGTTCCGACTGCTGCGAAAGGCAAAGCAAAAACGGTGTGGGAAAATTTAATGAGTGACAGGTATGATTTCATTCACTGTTTTATTCCAGTTGAAGGATGGAGATGCCCTCGCCGCCCGCTTCATTGGGCGGGTGAAAGATTTTTTTTATGGCTTTATATTGGCGTGCCTGGGATTTGACCAGGTCCCTCAGAATGCCGTTGCCTTTACCGTGCAGGATCCTCAACTCATGGACGTTACTTAACAGGGCCCGGTCGAGATAATGCTGCAGCAGCTCTATAGCCTGGGATTTGCTCATGCCCCGGAGATCGAGGGAGCCTTCCACTTTTTTTTCTTCCACCAGGATCTTTTTGGGCTGTTCCCGGTCTGTGCGGCTTAAGGGCTCCCTGGTTTTTACCAGGTCCCTCAGGGGGAGGTTCAGGACCAGAGATCCCATTTCCACCTGGGCCTGGTCTTTGCGGATAGAGACGATCCGGCCGATTTCCGACCCTTGCCGGAGGCGTACGTAAGACCCTATGGCCATCGGTTTTTCCTGTGCCGTCTCCAGTTTATTGATCTCCGTGTGCATTTTTTTAAGGTCCTGGTCGAGGGTTTCCATTTTTTGTTTAACCTCTTCCAGTTTTTTCTGACCATGTCCGGGCTGAGGAACCGCCTTTATTTCGCGGAGGGTTTTCCCGATTTTATCAGCCAGGGCTTTCTCCGAGTGCAATTCCCAGTTTTTCTGCTCGAGTTTAAATTTTTTCTTTTTTAATTCGAATTCCGCATTGAGCCTCTCGTAATTGTGGACCAGCTTATCCAGTTTCAATTCTTTCTCTTTCACACTGGCCAACTGTTCCTGCAGGACCAGTTTATCCTTCTGGAGTTCAATCAGCAGGTCCTCCAGTTCCTTTTGGTCTTCGTGGGTCCTTTTTCGGGCATGTTCAATCACCGCAGGGGACAGGCCGCTGCGGGATGCGACCTCAAAGGCATAGGAACTCCCCGGCCTGCCCACCCTGAGCTGAAACGTGGGCTTCAGATGTTCCGTATCGAAGATCATGGCCCCGTTGAGCAGGCCCCTGGTTTTAAAAGCCAGGACTTTAAGGTTGGAATAATGGGTCGTGATGACCCCGTACACTTTTCTTTTGTTTAATTCCAGGAGAATGGCTTCCGCGATCGCGCCTCCGAGTTTGGGATCCGTCCCGGACCCGAACTCATCGATCAGAACCAGGCTCCGGTCATCCGCCACCTCCAGGAATTGTTTCATTTTCAGCAGGCGGGAACTGTAAGTGGAAAGGTCGTCTTCCAGGGACTGTTGGTCCCCGATGTCCCCGAGAAAATGGTGGAAAACACCCATTTCACTGGCTTCATGGGCCGGGATAAGCATCCCGGACTGGGCCATAAGTTGGATCAAACCGACCGCTTTCATGGCCACGGATTTGCCGCCGGCATTGGGGCCGCTGAGAATGAGCACCCGGTGGTCTCCTGTCAGGATGAGATCAAAGGGGACGGTTTCCCTGCCCAGGCCTTTATTTTTTAAAAAAAGGAGCGGGTGCCTGCCTGCCTTGATTTTGAGTTGTGGACGGTCGGTCACTTCGGGCCGGTATGCCTGGCAGTTTACTGCAAATATTGCTTTGGATCGGATAAAATCGAAATGCAAGAGCATCTCCCATCCCATGCGTAACATATCTGCATGCTGCCGGCAGGATTTGCTCAGGGCCTGGAGGATCCGGTAGATCTCCTTTTGATAATCCATTTCCAGGTCAAACAGCTCATTGTTTTTTTCGATGATGCGTTCCGGCTCAATAAAGGTGGTCCTGCCCGTGGTGGATTCATCGTGGATGATGCCTTTAATCCTGCGCTTGTATTCTGATTGCACCGCCACCACCCTTCTGTTGTTGCGGACGCTTTCTCCCGATTCACTCAACCAGCCCTGTTTGCGGAATTCATTGAGCAGGGACCGGAACACCTGGTCGATTTCTTCTTCTTTTGACCGGATTGCCCGGCTGATGATCTTCAGTTCAGGGGTCGCATCCGGCCTGATCTGGCCGGAGTCGTCAAAGATCGTCCTCATTTCCCGGTAAAGGTCCGGGGTATAGTTCAACCGTTCAAATTGCCGGATTGAGAGGGGCATGGCCTTGACCTGGTCCGGATTCCTGAAAAATAAAGCGATTTCTTCCAGGTTTTTAACCACCTGGAAGAGATGGACCAGGGCCTCCAGATCGAACACATAATCCTGGATGTCCGTCCTCTTGAGGCTTTCTGAAATACTTGGACAGGCTTGCACCGGGAGGAGGCTATTCCTTTCATAAGCTGATTTGAATTCGAGGGTTTCATCCAAGGCAAGGTCAATGGCCTGCTTGGAGGTCATGACCGCCATGGGAAAGTACCTGCTCCGGGTGTCTTCAATCAGGCAGAGCGCCGCCACCGAATGATTAAGTTTGTCGAATTCCAGGTGTTGAAATAAGGCTTCGGGCCGGACCAGTATCATGAGGGTACAAAAATAGGGAAAAAAAAAGCCGGCAATATCCAGGATACTGCCAGCTGACCGCTACCTAGTGTAAATTTAGTAGGGTATTTTTTGATACATGAGGACCTGAACCCGAATATTGCCAGGTCCGGAGCGTTATTCCACTTTTACTACGGTGATCAATTCACTGGACGTCTTTCCGGAAACCCGGAGTCTGTAGGTACCCGCCGGAAGCGATCCAAGCGTGATCTCCTTCATGTTGTATCCTTTGGAAACCTGGATATTTTCCTGCAGAACCGGCCGGCCCATAATGTCCAGGAGGACCAGGCTGAGTTTTTCCTCTTCCCGGCTCTGGATCTGCAGGCGATACAGGTAACGGGTGGGATTGGGATATCCCTCCAAAGCCAGTTGCCCAAATTTTAAATTGATCGTCCGGTGCGGGGTGACTTGGTCCTTTCCGTCCAGGTCAATTTGGTTTATCCGGTAGGATATTTTGGCCAGGTTCCTGTCCAGTTTATCCATGTAAACATAATTGTGCTCTCCTGTGGTATGCCCCATGGCCGGAACTTCGCTGACCTTTACCCAGGTCTGCATATTGTCCATGCTCCTGAATATCTCAAAGCGGTCCGTGTTCAGTTCGTTCAGGGTGGTCCAGCTTAATTTGATTTCATCGTTCAATTTCTCCAGAGGGTTAAATACCAGGGATTGGATAGGCAACTGCTGTTCTCCGCCACCCTCCGCCGTGAGACAGAATCCATCCAACTTGACGACATGGCAGGTGATGGCCACTTCTACCTGGGCATAGCTGGTATTGGGGGGCGCAGTAGTCCCGATAATGAAAAACTCCTGGAGGAAATCCGGTTCCAGGATCAATTTGGAGATCTCCACCTCATCCTGCTGCAACAGGCCGTTTTGGGCGTTGAAAAACTTCAATCTGACTACCGGGGGACAATTTGCCGCTTCTGCGTATGTGCCTGCGAATCCATGCAGGGTGACGGTTGCGCCCGGAGCAATGCCCTGTACATTTTGGTAAACCCTTGAATTGGAAGAGCTGCCCTGGAAATAGGCGGCATAACTTCCACACATCATATAATTGTTGTACCTGGGATTAAAACTCCCGCTTTGGGTGGTCCAGCCCCCGGTGCTTTCAAAACTGGGGTTATTCAGCAGATTGGTTCCCTGACACTCGCAATCAATGGCATACATCCCGGCATCGTAATCCCGGTTTTGGCCGGCGGTCAGAGTGAAATTGCTGATCAAACCACTGCCGTCAATATCGCTGTCTGTTGCATCGCTTCCGGAATTTGAAAGCGTAGCCTCTTTATCTCCGGGCAATAAAAACTCCAGGGAATAGGTTCCGGCCGCCAATCCGGTAAAGGAATATTCTCCTTGCTCATCCGTGATTGCAGACTGGGTACCTCCGCCGGGCAGGGTGAGAATGACTTCAATGTCCATCATGGAATATTCATTGGTATTTTGCTGACCGTTGTTGTTGGCGTCCAGCCAGGCACGGCCGCTGATGCTTCCTAGGGCAAAAAGACTGAAGGAAATGGTGGTATCGTGGCACATGGTCCCTCCGGCGTTATCGGCTGACCAGGCCTGGACCTGGACAGAATAGGAGCCTGCGTTTGGGTTCCAGGCGGCTGAAGCCGGTGAACGGTAGGGCGTGTCGTTATCAATAACCGTGGAACCGGTAGGGCCGGTGATGATGAACCGGACACTCTGGAGAGTCCCGGAAACCGTGGCTTCCAAATTATAATTATTCGCTATTACATTGCGGTCGTAGCTGCCCCCGTTGGTAATGCTGAGGTCATTGCCCCCGCTCGTGACCCGGTTGAATAAGAGCCCGGTGATTCTGCCGGAACAACAACCAATAACATTCACAGTCGCAAAACTCGTATCGTTGATGCAGGGAGCAGTGGCGGACTGAATATATCTGAATATCTGGGTGGAGCCGGCGTTGGCGCCATTGGGCACATAGGTGCCGGCCCCGGCGTTGAATGTACCCCCTGAGCCGCTTATCCTGCTCCAGGTTCCTCCTGCATTTTCACCGGTGATGAGGCTAAAAAGATTGATGGCCGTCGTGCTGTTGTTGCAGGCGGTGGTGCTGCCGTCCACGGCGGTACTGGGTGGGTTGCTGGCGGTGACCAACATGGTATCCGAGCAGTCCGGACCGATCCAGATAAAGCCATAGGTACCTGGTGAAGTAAACCCCGTAATCGAGGTCGTGGCTGATGAAGGATCAGTGATGTTGACACTGCCGGGGTTGGCCGGACTTGACCTGACAGTCCAGGACCCACCAGCCAGGGGGGTAGCTCCCATGGTGACGCTGGAGCCCGTAAGGCAAAGCGACTGATCATTTCCGGCTTGGGCTGAACAGCAGTTGTAAGTAGCCACAACCGCATCCACCTGCATGTCCGTTCCATCATTATTTGCTTTTACCAACCGGATGTATCTGAAAGTGACCGGTATGGTTACGCAATAACTGGCAAAACTGGTGCTGGTGATCTCAAAGACCGATCCCGCAGTGGTAAAACTGGAAGTGTTCGATCCATACTGAATGTTGAATTCTGCGGACGTTCCCGAGGAACCTTTTCTTGCGACAATACAGATCTGAACATTGGTTGGAAGACCGGCTCCCATATCCCAGGTCAAACGTGAATCGTCGTCAGTAAATGTAGCACCAGAGCCGTTGGGGGCGCCGGTGGACCGACTTTCGTTGTCTACATTAGTGGAGTTGGAATAACTGTCCGCATAAGTGGTTGTACAATTTTGGGCAGTTAATGCATGGCTGTAGCAGCTCAGCAGCAGCAATGCAAGTACATAAGTACGCATTTTATTTAGTGTTAAAGGGTGTTAATAGACTTGAGGTCGATTAACGGTGCAAAATTATAACAATTATTACCGAATTTTATATAATGCAATTGTTAAATATTGAGGTCTAGGCAATTTTTTATTGGTTATTAATTTGAGCCTTTTTAATCATTTATTAATCTATTTCATACATATTACATTTATTTTAATATTTTATATATTCTTAAATAGTAAATTATATACCCTTCTAAATAAATCCGGAGGATAAAGAGGTATGCCGTATCAAACTCTTGTTTAAAGCGGTCTTCGACAATACCAAATTTTGTTTCGCATCCTGGCTTTCTTTATTATACTTGCAGTTCAATGTTTAAGTTTTTCATCCATGATTAGCCTGGTATCCCAATTTGGCAGCCCTTTATATGTCTATGATGAATCTGTCATTCAAAGGCAGGCCCACCTATTGAAGGAATCCCTGGCCTATCCGGATACCCTTTTTTGTTACGCCATGAAGGCCAACAGCAACCTGGCCATCCTGGATACGGTTCGAAAACTTGGTTTTGGGGTGGATTGTGTTTCCAGGGGGGAACTCGAACTCGCCCTGATGGCCGGATTCGATCCTTCCGTCATCCGCTTTACCCCGAGTTTTGCTTTGACTGACGAGATCCGATTCGCGGTGGAAAAGGGGGCACAGGTCACGCTGGACAGCCTTCCCGTTCTTGAATGGTATCTCGGTCAGTTTCCGGATATTCCGGCCGGCTTAAGATTGAATCCTTCGGTCATGGCCGGCGCCTATGACAAGACCTCTACTGGGCATGCCAAGGCGAAATTCGGGATAGGGATGGATCTCCTCGCCGAGGTCCTGAGACTGGTAGCCTCCGGTCCATTCAAAATCAACGGATTGCATATCCACAGCGGTAGCGATATCCTGGAAACGGACCAGTTTATGAAAGCGGTCGAAGTCCTCCTTTCGGCAGCCCCCCGATTCAAATCCCTCGATTATATCGCCTTGGGCAGCGGTTTTAAGGTGCCTTATTTTGAAGGGGATAAAAAAACAGACATGGCCCAGCTGGGTAAAACGATCACCGACCGTTTTACCGGCTTTTGTGCGGATTACGGCCGGCCCCTCCGGCTCATTTTTGAGCCCGGAAAATTCCTGGTCAGTGAAGCCGGCACCTTCCTGGTGACCTGTACCTGGGTTAAAGAAAACGGGGGCATCCGTTTTGCGGGGGTGGACAGCGGATTCAACCACCTCATCCGGCCCATGTTTTATGGCGCCTGGCATACCATCACAAACCTCAGCAACCCCCAGGGCATCCCGGAAAAATATGATGTCGTAGGGAACATATGCGAAACCGATACTTTCGCCTCTGACCGGATGATCCCGGAGATCCGTCCCGGCGACATCCTCGCTTTTGCCAATGCAGGCGCTTATTGTTATTCGATGGCTTCCTCTTACAATTCACGCCCAAGACCGGCGGAAGTCTATCTGCAGCAGGGGGAAGCCCGGCTCATCCGGCATCGCGAAACCCTGCAACACCTGCTCTCCCTCCAGATCCCACTGCCTTCCTAATCAAACAGATCAAGCTGGGCTTTGGGCACCTTAAAAAGGCTGCAATTCAACGGACCGGCGTTCCGCTTGGGGAAACCCAGCTTTGTTTTGGCTATCCTCACCTGATCGCGGACCATCGCTGCAAAATGGCCTTCGCCTTTCATACGGACCTTGAATCTTGAATCCTGCACCTGGCCGCCGTGACAGTCCGCAGTCCGGTTCAGGATTTTGGCGGCCCTTTCCGGAAAGGTCTTATCCAGCCAGTCTTTAAAAATTGGTTCCACATCCCCGTTGAGCCGCAGCAGGGAATAAAAAAAGTCCCAGGCGCCGTGAAGCGCTGCTTGTTCCGTGAGCTCATTTATTTCATGATCCGTGAGTCCTGGAATAACGGGCGCCATCATCACAAAAACGGGGATATCTTGCTGACTCAGGGATTCCACGGTTTTTAAACGTTTCCATGAAGTGGCCGTCCTCGGTTCGAGAAGGCTCCTCAGGGATTCATCCAGGGTCGTCACGGAAAGGATTACCTGCACCAGGTTCAAGCCGGCCATGGGTTTGAGAAGGTCCAGATCCCTCAGAATCAGGCTGTTCTTGGTAATGAGACTCAGGGGCTGGCGAAAGCGAAGACAGATTTCCAGGATTTGGCGGGTCAGCCTGAATTCCTGCTCGGCCGGCTGGTAGCAGTCTGTGTTTCCTGAAAGCAAAATGGGCTGAGGCAGGTAGTTTTTTCGGCTGAGGTATTTCATCAGCAAGGCGGGAGCATCCTTTTTGACCAGGATCTTTTGCTCAAAATCCAATCCGGCGCTGTAACCCCAATAGGGATGGGTGTTTCGGGCGTAACAATAAACACAACCATGCTCACACCCCTGGTAGGGATTCATGGAAAAAGGCATGGGTATATCCGGGCTTTCCACTTTGTTGACAATGGATTTTGCCTCGGTCGGGATAAACCTGGTCTTGGAATCACAGATCCAGTGTTCGTCGTGGTGGAAGGTATTGAAGCGGTTGGAGGGGTTAAACTGCGCACCCCGGCCCCTTTTGTATGTCGTATTATCCGTCATGAATAGTCGAATATACAGACATAATTACAGAGAAACAAAAAAAAAGTCCCGACTTTTCGGGACCAAAGCGTGGATATGTTCTAGGCCTTGATACTTGCTAAGTTGGTGACAAGCAAGTGGATCAAACCTCAAAAATGTAAATTTATAAATAAAATAGGCCGTGATGGGTTAAATAAGGCCCACTTTAATAAAAAATTAAATTTATCAATCCGGCTGGATAAAAGGTTTCAGATCCGCCTCGGAGTAATTGATGGATTTCAGGATCTTATAGTCGGGCAGGCGATATACGATATAGGCCTCCCCCTTCTGTACGATCCGGGTGGAAACTTTTTTTTCATTTTCAAACCAGGCTGCGGTCCGGGTAGCTTCTTCCAGGCTGCGGCAGGTCTTGCTCATATTGGATCGCTGGATCTCATCAAATATTTCGGCAAACACCCCGCCCAGCCCAAATTCAAGGACCGCTCCGGATAAAACGTATTGCAGGTCCCCGAGGGCATCGGCAATGCCGACCAGGTCATTCTGTTCGATCGATTCCTGCAATTCTTTTAATTCCTCCTGCAACAACTTGACCCGGAGGGCACATCGTTCCGCAGGGGGTATGGAAGGAGCAGAGAGGACCGGGGCATCAAACAAATCGTGAAAGGCGGCCACATGATTTAGCGCCTTCGCTTCTTTAAATTTCATCCCGCATGATTTTTTTCAGGAGCATGATCTGTCCCAGATGGTAGATGTCGTGTTCCGTGATCCCTTCCATCATTTCCCGGCAGGTATATTTCCTGCCGCTTACCGGACCATCCAGGATTTCATCCGGATAATTCGGAATCTCGGTGAGCAAGTCCCGGGTCACCTGCTGATATTGATTTTTGATATTTTCCCAGGATGCTTCGTCCAGGTCATTAATGATAATCCAGTCTGCATGGCTGTCCACCTGGATGTCAAAAGCGGTGTTCCCTCTCAGTTTTTCGAGGACAAATTTTTTCCACTGGGTCATGTGGTAAAGGATTTCGGCAATGGTATGCTGGCTGGCAATCCTGCCCGAGGCCTCCGGAAGAGTAATTCCTTTGAGCCCGTTCAGGACGGAGGACCCATACCAGGGGGAACCCTGCCAGACCTGGTCGTGGTGGGCTCCAATGGATTTTAAACGATCGTTGCTCATCTTGCGGTCATAAATATCCAGAAAAAGGAGGATCTAAATTTTTAAATCTGTAAAGCATAAGGTCAGGCCTGTTCCTCCATGGCTACCGGGTTCTGATCCCACATCAGGAACGCTTTCAGGAAGCCATTGAGCGATCCGTTGAGCACCGCTTCGGTATTGTATTCCGTATGCCCGGTCCGGTGGTCCTTGACCCTCCGGTCGTCCAGCACATAAGAACGGATTTGACTGCCCCATTCGTTTTTCATTTTCTGGTTTTCAACCTTTTCCTTAGCCTCCAGTTGCCTTTCCAGTTCCGCTTCGTAAAGCCTGGATTTTAACATCTGAATAGCTTTATCGCGGTTTTGATGCTGGGAACGCTCCTGCTGGCATTCTACCACAATCCCGGAAGGCAGGTGGCGCACCCGCACGGCGGATTCCGTCTTATTGACATGCTGGCCGCCCGCCCCACTGGACCGGAAGGTGTCCCATTCCAGGTCGGCCGGATTGAGTTGCACCTCTATGCTCTCGTCGATCATCGGGTGCACGAAGACGGAAGCGAAGGACGTCATGCGTTTACCCTGGGCATTGAATGGGCTGACCCGGACCAGCCGGTGCACGCCATTTTCCCCTTTAAGCAGCCCATACGCATAATCGCCGGAAATCTCGAGACCTGCACTTTTAATGCCGGCCACATCTCCGTCCACCTTGTACAGCTGGGAAACCTTAAAATCGTTTTTCTCCGCCCACATTATGTACATCCGGAGCAGCATGTCGGACCAGTCGCAACTTTCCGTGCCGCCGGCGCCGGCATTGATTTCGAGAATACAAGCCAGGGCGTCCTGGGGTTGGTTGAGCGTAGACCTGAACTCGGCATCATCCATGATTTCCAGGCACTTCTGGTAATGAAGCTCCACCTCGGCTTCTTCTACCGCACCTTCTTTGGCGTATTCAAACAAAACTTCAAGCTCTTCGACCTGGTCCTGGATCGTTTTGAAGTTTTCAACCCATTTTTTGTTGATCTTAATTTCTTTCAGCACCGCCTGTGCTTTCAGGGGATCGTTCCAGAAATCGGGGTTGAAGGTCAGTTGTTCTTTGTCTTCGATGTCGTGAATACGTTTCCCGACGTCAAAGAAACCTCCTTAGCGCAGCCAGTCGCTCATTTAGTGATTTTAATTGTTCTATGGTCATGATTGAAATAATTTTTACAGTTACAGTCTTCTGATCTTATACAAATTTATGTAGAATACCAGTTCCGAATCCGGAGGTATGTTTGGAGCGGACCCTGCTTTCCCGTAGGCCAGCGCCGGGGGAATGAAAACGATGGCTTCCGTCCCTTCGTTGAACTGGGAGATCACCGAATCCCAACCCTGGATGACCTGCCCGGTATTCAGCCGGTATACATAGGGCTGGCCTTTGGGGAAGGAGGCGTCAAAAACAAACTGGTTGGTTAGTGAGCCGACATAGTTCACCTCCACCATATCACCCGTGGTGGGCCGCTCGCCGGCCCCTTCCCGGAGGATCAAATATTTTACCCCGTCTTCCGTGTTTTGAAATTTATCCGTCAATTTGTTATCCAGGTAGTCTGTGATGAAGCCCGTCAACTGAAGCCTGGTGACCGAATCACGCCCCCTCAGGGAGTCGGCCAGGTTCTGCAAAAACTGTTGCCGGACGGCCATATCCTGCTTGAATCCCTCTTCATCTTTGATATCCAGGAGGGCAAGCACCTGTTTGATTTCTTTAAAACTCTGGAACTGGGCCGGGGCGAAGGGCAGGGAATCCATGGGGATATAAAGGGTGATGCTGTCTCCGATGCCCATGACCTTCAGTCCGTCAATGATCGCTTCCACCTCCTTGTCCGGATCCACCTCGATGCGCATATTGGGGACAAAGGGATAGACGTGCGTGTTTTCGAGAATGGAATCCCCGACCATGGTGATTGCATGGAAATAAGCATGCTCGCCGGCTTTGGGTTTCCTTCCGCCTTTGTCAATATGCTTTTCATACTCATAACCCAATAAAGTAGTGGGCCGTTTGGAGGGCTTGCAGGCCTGGATGGCCAGGAAAGTACCGATAAACAGCAAAAAGCCGATTCTCATTGTTTGCAACATGTATGATTAATTTAAAATATTAAATGAGGAGACCGGCTGGGCATACTTTGGAAGGACCTGCTTGAATTTCTCAATGGCTTCCTTCAGGCTGGTATGCTGATAGCCGCCGCTTGCATTTTTATGGCCTCCCCCGTTAAAATTTTCGCGGGCAAGGGCTTGTACCGAAATATCTCCCTTGGACCGGAAAGAAAACTTGATAATGCCGTTCTGATCGGTGATCAGGGCTGCAATATTGACGGATTTGAGCATGAGCAGGTAATTGACAATACCTTCCGTATCGCCCCGTACGATGGAGAATTTGCTGTAATCCTCCTTACTGAGAAAGATCAGCCCGGCCTGGTATTCCGGGAGCAACTCCATCCGGTGGTACAGGCAATACCCCAATAAGCGCAGTTGTTTTTCAGGAAGGTTATTGTAGACCAGTTCCTGGATTTTATTGTTGTCCACCCCCAATTCCAGCAAATGGGCGGATTTTCTCATGATGGCCGGCGAAATGTTGTATGAAAAATTGCCCGTGTCCGTGAGGATACCGGTATACACGCACTCGGCCAGGTCGGGATAGATGTATTTTTGATCGTCCAGGGCCAGGATCATGTCGTAGATCAGCTCTCCGGTGGCGCTGGCCTCGGGTGCAGAAATCACAAAATCGCAGAACGGCTCCGGGTCGATGTGGTGATCAATCATGATCTTCCGGGCGGGGCTTTCCCTCACCAGATCGCCCATTTTATCGATCCGGTCCAGGGAATTAAAATCAAGGCAACAGATCACGGAAGCTACCTGGATCAATTCTTTGGCCCGTCCGGGCATCAGATCGTAGATGACGATCTCATCGGCCAGCGGCATCCAGGTGAAGTTTACAGGGTATTCACTGGGGAAGATCACGTGTACTTTATGTCCTTTGCGGATGAGATAAAGCTGCAAGGCAATGCTTGAGCCGACGGCATCGCCGTCGGGGTTCCGGTGGGACAAGATCACCACGTTTTGAGGCAGAGAAAACAGAGACTTTATCCCGGGCAGGTCTTCCATAAAAACGGCGCAAAGATCGGGAAATTTGACGAATTGAGCACAATATTAGTGACAGCGGATTACCTTTGCGGCGCAAAAAAACATCTGATGGCAACCAATCGCACTTTTACCATGATTAAACCGGATGCCGTGGCATCCGGGCATATCGGCGCAATCCTCCATAAAATCAATGAAGCCGGGTTCCGGATCGCCGCCTTAAAACTTACCCGGATGTCCCGGGATACTGCGGGCAGGTTCTATGAAGTCCACAAAAACAGGCCGTTTTATGGTGAATTGGTCGAGTTCATGAGTTCGGGCCCGATCGTGGCTGCCATACTGGAAAAAGACAATGCCGTGGAGGATTTTCGGACCCTCATCGGAGCTACCGATCCCGCAAAGGCTGCTCCGGGTACCCTCAGGGCCCTGTATGCCCGCAATGTTGGAGAAAACGCCGTACATGGATCGGATTCGGATGAAAATGCAGCCATTGAAGCGGCTTTTCATTTTGCCGGGACGGATCTTTATTGATGCCCATTTCTCTTTTGCCCCTGTTCATTTTCTGAGGTTTCTTCGGTCAGAGCCTGAAGATTCTGTCTTTTGAAGCCAGGGACTTCACTCGTTCTTTAAGTTATCCGCTTTAATTAAGTCTCATGGCCTGCCTGTAAGGAACCAAATGGCCCCTGTAAGAAACCAAAGGGCCATGGCCCAAAGGATAAAAAAACAAAAGACCAACCCCGTATAGGGATCGGTCCTGTTTTTGAAGCCGGGCCCCGATCGGAGCCCGGTTGTTCTATCTTAAAGCGTTGTCCGCTTATTGTGCTCCGGCAGCGGCATCTTTCACTTTGATATCCGAAACGATACGAATGAAAGACTGGGGAGGATTGGTATTGGCAGTAACCGTGACCTGTTTGGTTTGGGCGCCTGATTTTCCGGCGCTGTTGAATTCAACGACCAATTCACCGGTTTCGCCCGGGGCGATGGGTTCTGTCGGTTTTTTCGGAACCGTACAGCCGCAGGTGGCTTTGGCATCGGTAATGACCAGCGGTTCAGCTCCCGTATTCTTAAATTTAAAAGTATGGGATACTACCTCACCCTGGTTGATGGTCCCGAAATTGTATTCTTCTTCCATGAACTGAATAGTAGTCGTTGGGCCGGCGGGCACAATGGCCGCAGCGGCAGAAGCATTAGGGTCGGTGGTCGCCGCAGCCTCTGTACCTTCAATGGCGGCACGGGCTTCGTCCCGGACAGCGCTATTTTCATTCTTGCAGGCGGCGATCAAGCCAAAACCCACAACCAACAGGAAAAATAGTTTTTTCATTAGTGTTTGTTTTTAATTTTTGATAATCGAATTGGGTTAAAATTCTATACAAAATTAGGAACTTGGGTTTTGCAGTCCAATACTATATTGCCAACGATTTGTTAATGGGCCGGTCGCCATTTTAAAGATTCCGGGGTTTCCCTTCAAACGGTTTTATTGCAAAATCAATCCTCTTGAATAGCCTCTTTCAGGAATAAGGACCAGGGCCTGGCTGCCGTATAGTGTTTCATAATAAAGGCTGCGAGGTCTTTGCGCTGCAGGTATTCCATCCCAGGGTAAGTCGATTCAAAATAAAATTGTTTGTGTGCCAGCAAGGGTTCCGTCCGGGCCGCTTCCCGGAACTCCGGGGGTAAAATCTTGCTGATTTCCCCTTTCATGGATCCGAAAAGAGCCAGCAGCTTTTTATCGCTTTTCAACTGGCCGACTTCCTTCCCCTGGTGGAGGATGGCAGACCTTATCTTTTGCAATTGACTCTTATCCGGCATATATATCCCGCAAAAGATCAACAAACGGTCCGCCTCCAGCTGGATGTACATACCCGGTTCAGATAAATTCTTCCGGCCTCCGTGGGCGATCACAGCGGAAACATAGGTCTTGTAAGGTGATTTATCCTTACTGAAACGAATATCGCGGTTGATCCTGAATACCGCGTCTTTCACCGTACAGAGCATTCCCGGCTCAAGCTGATGTACCCGGTAAATAAGCTCCGCTACCAGGGCTTCAAATGGTTTCTTCACTTTCTCTTCATAGACGGTTTTGTTCTCAAGAAACCATTCCCGGCCGTTGTGTTTTTTCAAATTGCGAAGGAAGCTTGAAAAACCAGGATCGAAATAAGCCATGGGACGTATTTTTGGGTCCAAATTAACCAAAGTCGTGAATTACCACCCTCTCCTCTTTTTAGTATGGCTATCGCTGATGAGCAATTGTAAATCCGATCAAATGTCAAAACCACCCATGGTCAATGAAACGATTCCGGTCGTCTATCCGGTCACCGATACCTCCAACCTTTTGGAAGATTACCACGGCTCAGTGGTCAACGATCCTTACCGCTGGCTTGAGGTGGACACAGCCACCGAGGTGGAATCCTGGGTAAAAAGCCAGAACCTGGTGACCCAGGACTATTTGTCGAAAATCCCTTTCCGGGAGAACATCCGGAAACGGTATGAAGAATTGTTCAATTATACCAAACTGAGCGCTCCGAGGAAAATCGGGGACTATTATTTTTATTATAAAAATGACGGCCTTCAGAACCAGGCGGTCATTTATTATCAAAAAGGCCGTGCCGGCAGGGAGGAAGTCTTCATTGATCCGAATAAACTGTCTGAAAAAGGCACCGTGTCCATAAACCTTCTCGGCGCTTCCCGGGATGACCGGTACCTGGCCTATTCCCAGCAGGCCGCGGGATCCGACTGGCAGGAAATAAGAGTCAGGGAGATCGCCACCAATACCGAACTCCCTGACCGGATCAAATGGGTGAAGTTCAGTGGCGCGGACTGGGACCATGAGGGTTTTTATTACAGCCGGTACCCGGATCCGAAACCGGGCATGGAATTGTCTGACGCCAACCGGTTTCATTCTGTCTATTATCATTTACTGGGTACGGGCCAGGACCGGGACATCAAAGTATATGAAAACCCGGACGAACCTCTCATGAACCACAGCGTCCAGGTGACCGAGGATGGTAAATACCTGATCCTTTATGCCTCCAAAGGGACCAGTGGAATGGAAACCCGATTCCGGGCCGTGAGCGATAAAACCAAGTCTTTCCAGGTCTTGTTTCCGGGCTTTGAAAACGAAAGTTATGTCCTGACCCACCTTGATGGCCAGTTCATTGCCGTCACCAATGTCCATGCACCCAATAAAAAAGTCATCCGAATCGACCCTGGCCAGCCCGGAGAGGCCAACTGGAAAACCCTCATCCCGGAATCCCCCCACCTATTGAACAGCCTGAGCAAGGGGGGTAAAAAACTTTTTGCGGAATACCTGGAAAATGCCACTTCCAAAATATACCAGTTTGAATATGATGGTTCCCAAAAGACGGAGATTGAACTGCCCGGCCTGGGAAGCGCTCATGGATTTGACGGCAAGGAAGGGGACAGCCTCCTTTTTTACCAGTTTACTTCCTTCACCGATCCGGGAAGCATCTATGAATACCGGCCGGAAGAGAAAAAATCAAAGCCCTTCTTCCAGCCGGAATTGAAGTTTGACCCTGCCGGTTTTGAACAAAAGCAAGTATGGTATAAAAGCAAGGACGGCACTTCCATACCCATGTTCCTGGTTTATAAAAAAGGACTGGTGCTGGACGGAAACAATCCCTGTTATCTCTATGCTTATGGGGGCTTTAACATCAGCCTTTCCCCTTCATTCAGTGCTTCCCGGCTGATCCTTCTCGAAAACGGGGGCGTCTTTGCCATGCCCAATCTGCGGGGAGGAGGCGAGTTTGGCGAGGCATGGCATAAAGCCGGAATGCTGGAGAAAAAACAAAACGTGTTTGATGATTTTATTGCGGCGGCGGAGTACCTCATTGCGGAGAAATATACTTCCAGGGAAAAACTGGCCATTGCGGGAGGATCCAATGGAGGGCTGCTGGTCGGCGCCTGTATGACCCAGCGTCCCGACCTCTTTGCCGTGGCCTTCCCTGCAGTAGGAGTGCTTGACATGCTGAGATACCATAAATTCACCATCGGCCACGCCTGGGCCGTGGAATACGGATCCAGCGACGTGAAAGAACAATTTGAATACCTGATAAAATATTCCCCCCTGCATAACCTCAAAGCCGGTACCCGGTATCCCAGTACCCTGATCACCACAGCCGATCATGACGACCGGGTCGTACCGGCCCATTCCTTCAAATTCGCCGCCGCCCTTCAAAAAGCGCACAAAGGAGAAAATCCCACGCTAATCCGGATTGAAACCGATGCCGGTCACGGGGCTGGCAAACCCACCTCCAAAATCATCGAAGAACAAGCCGATATCTGGTCTTTCTTCTTTTACAATACCAACAGTCCGGTGAAATATATGAAGGGATAGGGGTCAGTAGTCAGTAGTCAGTAGTCAGTAGTCAGTAGTCAGTAGTCAGTAGTCAGTAATCAATGGTTGGTGAAGAGAAGTGGTTCATCGTGGGTTTTTGCGTATGCCCGGGAGAAATCGAGTTTTCTCCTTTGTTTTTTCATGTACCCCATAGCCTGGGTGAGATGACCCACAAATTCAGGATTGGAATAATCGGATTTGTCATGGCCCAGGGCCGTAATCCAGGCCAGGCCCCCGTCAAACCGGTGTTGCCATACGGAAGGGTAATACCGGGCAAATCCCCCCTTATTGAGCTCAAAGCGGACGGTCTCCGCTGAATCCAGTTTCAGCGACTGCAAATCGGCCACCAGCAGCACTTCCGGACCGGGGTACAACTCCTTCATAAAATAACATTCATCCTTCCGTACCCATTTTACAGGGATGGCCTTCACGGAGGGATGGTCCGGCCGGATGTTGAGTACCTCAAAGGGCTGAAATCTCGGATGCCAGGCAAAGGTCCCGCCGAGAAACTGTTTGAACCAGGTCCAGTTGCGTTCGGTACCCAGTACGGAATGAATTCCCAGAAACAATCCACCGGCTTCGATATACTGCCGGAAAGCCAGGCGCTGGGCGTTGGTTTCAAAGACTTCATTATTGGTACTGGCAAAAACGACCAGGTCGGTCTTGGTTAGTTCTTCGGCAGTGAAAACCCCGGGATCTTCAGTGGCTTTCAGCTGAAAGCGATGTTTTCGCGCAAGAGAGTCAAAACAACGGATGGCCTGCGGGATATTGTCGTGTACATAACCTTTACCGTTTTTAGTGTACAACAATACCCTTAAGCCAGAGAGGTCCTGGGCTATCCCGGGAGAAAATAAAAACAGGAGGAACAGGACAAGGAGCTTGGTTTTCATAACCGGTTTTTAAAACTGTTTAACTGAACATACGATTCCCACAAGACAATCCCTGCACAAACGGCAATATTGAGCGAATGTTTGATCCCGGATTGGGGTATTTCGATGGCGCTGTCACACAAGCCAAGGGTGGCTTCGCTGACCCCGGAGACTTCGTTTCCAAAGACCAGGACCAGGGGCTGTTTTTCTGAAAAGTCGAACTGGTCCAGGGGGATGCTGCCATGGACTTGTTCTACGGCGGAAATATGGTAACCCTTTTCTTTCAGATTCATCAAGGCGGATGCAAGGTCTTCCACCCTGGCCCAGGGAACCGATTCCGTGGCATCCAGGGCCGTTTTCAGGATTTCTTTGTGGGGAGGGGCCACGCTGAATCCGGCCAGTAAAATTTTTTCCATATTAAAGGCATCCGCCGTCCGGAATACGGACCCGATATTCAGTCCTGAACGTATATTTTCCAGCACCACGGTGACCGGTATCTTGGCACCTGCTCGCATCTCCGGGAGGCCGGGCCTGTTGAGTTCCAACATGGTTTTTCTGGAAAGCATCTTTGCAAAGATATGTCCTATATTCAGCGCGTGAAATTTCCGACCGGGGCAACTGGCAAATATTTACCATACCTGGCCCTGTATTTCATGCTTCTGCTGGCCCATGGCTACCAGTATGGATCAGGGGACCAGAGTGATTTTATGCCTTATGCCCTGCACCTCCGGAATCCGGACCTGTACCCCGGTGATTTTTATATTTCCTGCCTGAAGGAACACTTCAATGAACGATGGCTTATTGCCAGGATCCTGTCCCTGATCCCTCCTGCCGGCTGGCCCGTATTATTTATGATCATTCATTTTTTGGCAAGCGTGCTCCTGTTTAATGGATTATTGAAGTTCAGTGCCCACTTTCTGTCCCGGGCCTGGATGCAATGGCTGCTATTATCTGTCCTCCTTATAGTCCTCTACCCGGTTCATCTGGGAGGCAACGAACTGTATTATAATATGGTTTGCCCCAGTTTGTTGTCCAAAGCAGCCGGGATATGGTGTCTGTGGTTTTGTTTCCGGCAGGATGACCTTAAGGCCGCCCTTTGCGCCGTTTTGGCCACCTGGCTCCATCCGGTAGCCGGTTTCCAGGTTTTTATCCTGGGCACGGCCTTTCTTCCTGCGGTAAAATGGGGAAGGTATTGTATCATCACGCTTACAGCAGTGGCGCCCTACTTGTTTATCCTTCTAAAAAATTTGACCGGGCCGTCCCAAATCCTTCCGGAGGTCATGGCTCTCCGGAATGCGCATCATTTTTACCCTGCCTATTTCGGATTGAAAAATGCGATCATCCTGCTGCCCATATTTTTCGCAGGGACGGCACTTGCTTACCGGAAGGATCGAAGAATCTTCAGGCTTGGGATTTGGGTGCTCCTGGGTTGTGGGGTCTACCTCTGTACCCTGCCTGCAAACCCGGACCTGGCTATAAAAAGTCAATGGTTCAAATCCACCATTTGGCTTGAGTTTTTCTCCCTGCTGATGATAGGGACCTGGTTATCCGATCTTACCCTGCTCCGGGATGTACTGAAACGACTGGGGAGCCCTTTCCTCATGCTGGTGTATCTGATAGTTCTTGTCGTTGCCCTTTACCGGGCCCGGCTTGCGAACTGGTACTTTCCATGGTCGGCCCCTAACGAATCGATACGCACCGCTCTTGAAGCCAAGTCGGTGAGTCAGCCCGGGGATCTTTTTATTGTGCCCGCAGGGTTTACCTCCTTTAAATTTTTTGCAGAAAGGCCCTGCTGGCTGGACTGGAAGGCCATTCCCCACCGGTCGGATTGCCTGGAAGAATGGGCCGGCAGGGTGGAAAAAGCCTACGGCCTCACCACCGGATACCAGGGAAATTTGCAGGAGATCGACCGGATCAGCAATGCGCGTTTGGCCAGTCTGGACCAGGCATCAAAGGAAATGCTGAAAGCTGCCGGGGTAAAATACGTCCTCTTCAGACCTGAGGGAAAGACGGATTACCGGATGATAAAATTATGAAGGCATATAGAGTACCTTGTCCTTAAGCCGCAGGTAGGCCAGCATATCCATGTGGTTTCCGTGTTTCATTCCTTCCAAGCCCATCCGGTCCAACAGTTGCCGGCAGGCGGTGCCCAGGGGTTCATTTGCATAATCACGGTCACGTAAAAAATGGAGGCATTTCATCAACATGAACGCATTCATGCCCTGGAAAAACCGGTTCCGGAAGGTCTTGAACGAAGGACTGTGTTTTTTCATTTCTGAGACCCTTGCCTCAAATCCAATGGTATCCAGAAATTCAATCAATCCTTTTTCCAGGTTCAGCGAGCGGAAAGACTTCTGGAAATACAAGGCTTCCAATTGGGTCAATAGCGCCCGGATCACTTCAAAATTGCGCAAGGCATAGGTCATCATTTCCACAGGTGGCCCATCCATCCGATCAAGCAAGGCTTTGCCGGTCCCAAAAGGAACCCGGTCTGACAAACGGGAGGAAGGGTGGACGGTGGTCCCTCCGATTGAAGCCACCTGGTTTTTTACCGAGAATTTATGAATAAAATAAAAATCCTCCCCGGCTTGCCTTGGGGGCATACCCCCCTCCGAGGCATAGGCCGCCGCATCCACGGCGAAAGCGGAACCCAGGGTTTGGAATGCATACGGGAATCCGGCATACCTCAGGGCATGGACATAATAACGCAGGTGCAGCTCGTAGTCCGTAATCGCCTCCAGGTGTCGTTTTGAGGGCAAGTTATCCGTATCGTGTTCATAATGGATCAGCAGGCAAGCCTTTGAAGTATTCCTGAAGGCATCCCGCAGGACAAGGAAATAATTGGCCTCCACCCGGGTATCCGCATCGAGGCTGCAGATCACTCCTCCGGGCCGCCCGGCTTTAAAAAACCGGAAGCAGGCCTCATCCATGCCTGTTTTTCTGGCCGGCCCCACCCCACCTTTTTTATGAGGAAGTCCGGTCCTGTCCAGCACAAACAGGGGGCAGGCACCGGATCTCTTCGGTAACGATTCCAGGCTAATCCGGTTTTGCCTCACCGCCGTTTCGGGGGATTTGTCGGTATCGTTGACCACGATCAGGATCTCCACCTTCTGGGAGGCAAAACCGGCCGCTTCTTCGATACTTTGGAGACAGGGTTCGGGATCCGTTTCATTAAATACCGGAATGACCACGATAAAAGCGGTGTCCGGGTCCGGCGGCTGATTGAGGAGCGGGTGCCGGGTTTCCTGCCTGGAAAGGTAAAGGCCGGTTTTGTTCATTCAGGTGCCGTAAAACGGTAACCTACGCCGTGGACATTTTCAATTTTTATGGAGGGATCCTTTTCAAAAAACTTGCGCAACCTGCTGACAAAAACATCCATGCTTCTTCCAAGAAAATAATCATCCTTGCCCCATACGGCGACCAGGATTTCAGACCGTTTGCTCAACTGGTTTTTGTGCTTAAAAAAATAGGACAGCAACTCGGCTTCCCGCTGGGTCATGCCCTGCTTGCCCTCCGGGCCTTCAATGGTATAATTTTCCGGATCGAAGGTATATCGGCCGATGGTGATGACCCCGCTGGTGCGGTTGGGGTCCACAAAGCGCCGGCGCAGGAAGATTTCGATTCGGAGCACCAGTTCTTCGATGCTGAAAGGTTTGGTAATATAATCGTCCGCACCAAGGGAAAGGCCCTCGATGCGGTCTTCTTTCATGGATTTGGCCGTGAGGAACAATATGGGCACTTCCTTGCTTTTGGCCCTGATTTCTTTGGCGGCCTCAAAACCATCCTTCAGGGGCATCATGACATCCAGGATACAAAGGTCCGGTTTTTCGGCTTCAAAGGCCTTGATCGCTTCCACCCCATTGTTGACGAGGATGACCTGGTAACCCTTGGCATTGAGGTTATCGGCCGTAACGAAGGCAAGGGTTTCATCATCCTCCGCGAGCAGGATCTTCGATTTGTTCATGATATCACTTTGGGTATCTCAATATACAAACTTGTACCGACACCGACCTGGCTTTCAATCCTGATTTTCCAGCCATGCGCTTTGCAGATCTGGTATACGTAATGCAGGCCCAGTCCAAAGCCCTTGACATTATGTACATTTCCTGTGGGTACCCGGTAAAACCTGGAAAAGATTTTTTTAAGGTATTCCTTGGGGATGCCGGATCCATGGTCGGCACAACGGATGACCATTTTGTCCGCCTCGTCATAAGTTTCCAATTCGATTTTCAGCTGGTGGTCTTCAGAGTATTTTATGGCATTGTCGAGCACGTTCTGAATGATGTGGATAAAATGGATCCGGTCGGCGCTGATGACCGGGGCCATCGCATTCAACTGGACGTGGATTTCCCCGTTTTTAGCCTTGATCCTGGGCTCTGTGCCGGAAACCAAATCGGTGATGATTTCATGGATATTCACCGGTTCAGGCAGGATCTGAAAATTGGTTTTTTCCATCCGGGCGACCTGCAAGACCCTTTCCACCTGGGTGTTCAGGAGTTGGTTTTGATTCTTGATGATCTGCGCGTATTGGCGCAGCCTGGGATTTTCCTGGATGACTTCGTTTTGCAACAGGACATCGGAGGAGATATTGACCGCGGCAAGGGGAGTTTTGAATTCGTGCGTCAGGTTGTTGATAAAATCCTTTTGCATCTCGGCCAGGGTTCTTTGTTTCAAAATGATCCAAAGGCTGTAGGCAAAAAACAGCAGAATCAACATCAACAGGCCAAGGCTGACCCAGGTATACGAATAAAACGGGTTGGCCTGGCGGTCCGGGAAGCGCACTCCGAAATAATAGAGATAATCCTTGTACGTGGGGAGTTTGGTACCCGGACGGATGTTTTTCTGGTTTGCTTCATAACTCACCGCATTGTGATAAACCATGCTGTCCCGGTCGCAGTCGTAGATGCCGAATTCATAATTTTCCTTCAGGCCGACATTCTGGAATTCCACTTTGAGATAATAATCCAGGGTATTGACATTGATGTGGTCGTTGATATTGACCAGGAAATAATTGGACTGGGGATGTTTGATCAGGCTGGTAAAACTTTCCAGGTCGTCGTTTTTCGACAGCCGCTTCGCCACTTTGGACAGGGCTGTGATGGCCTTGTCCCGAAAGGCCCTTTCCTCCACGTTCTGTTGCTGACGGATGATATAAAATTGAATAAAAAGGGTCGAAAGGATGGCTATCGAACCCAGAATAATCAATCTTGCAATGACGCTGCTCCTCATGAGAAGACAAAGTTAATCACCTCCGGGGTATTGCCGCCTGCCTGCTTCGGCGAAGCCAGGCCGAAATGAATAATGCCTATCTTGCCTGCCCATGGATGATGCGACCACCCTGGTGGCCACCGAATATTTTCCGCGAATTTCCACTGTCCGGCAGATGATGCTGGCCCAAAAGGTATGGCTGGCATACGGGGAAACCTATCAGAAAAACAGCCTGCGAAACCGCTGTTACCTGGCATCCGGCCAGGGTTTGCAGCGATTGTCCGTGCCCCTTAGGAAAGGCAAGCATCAGTCCCAGAAAATTTACAAGGTCAAAATTGCTTATGAAGAGGACTGGCCCTTGCAACATCTGAAGGCGATGGAAACCAATTACCGGTCTGCTCCCTTCTTTCTTCATTTCGTGGATCCGGTCCGCCTCATCCTGGAATCCAGGCCTGAGTACCTGGTCGATCTGAATTGGAAAATCCTGTCATTGCTTTTCAACGTTTTCAGGTGGCATCCGGACATCGCCTGTCATATGGAATTCAGTTCCCCGGCTAAGTCAACGATTAGTCCAACGGTCAAACTCAGGCCTTATAACCAGGTATTTGCCGGCCGGTTTGGCTTTTTAGCGGATCTCAGTATCCTGGACCTCTTGTTCTGCATGGGCCCGGAACCCAAATATATCCTCCCCTGAAAAATCCGGACGTTTTATTGGATATTTATATTAAAAAACAGCCATCGTGAGTGTTTTCCAGTTTGATCCCAAGATTGAAGTTTATCAAAGCCTTATTGACGAAGCGGTTAAAAACCTGCATGAACTCACCCAGGAAATCCAGAACAAAGAGCTGATGGAAACGGTGTCCTCCCTGAGGGCAAGGATCCGGGATCCCTATATGTTTGTGGTAGTCGGAGAGGTCAAGGCGGGTAAGAGCAGTTTTATCAACGCCCTGCTCAGCGCCGGACGGGAGATCTGCAAGGTGGCCCCGCAGCCTATGACCGACACCATCCAGCAAATCGTCTATGGCCCGGAGGAACAGGAAGTGCATATCAATCCCTATTTCAAAAGGCATTTTATTCCGGCGGAAATCCTGAAGGAAATTGCCATCGTGGACACGCCGGGCACCAATACCATCGTAGCCCATCATCAGGAAATCACGGAACGTTTTATTCCTTCCTCGGATTTGATCGTATTTGTCTTTGAAGCCAAAAACCCATACCGGCAGTCCGCCTGGGACCTGTTTGACTTTATTAAGGACGAATGGCGAAAGAAAATAATTTTTGTCCTGCAGCAAAAAGACCTGATGTCTCCGGAAGACCTGGCGGTCAACGAAAAAGGCCTGGCCGAGTATGCCTTTAAAAAAGGGCTTCCCTCCGCAAAAATATTTTCCGTTTCCGCCAAAGACGAACTGGAGGGCAGAACTGACCAAAGCGGTTTCACCCTCCTCAGAAATTACATCAACGCAAACATTCTTCAGGGTAAAGCCGGATTTATCAAACTCTACAACAATGTATCCACCGCCCAAAACATCAATTCCCGCATTTATAAGGGCATCCTGGACCGGAAAGAACAATTCCTGTACGATCTGAATTTCAGAAATGACATCCGGACCACCCTGGACGAGCAGGAAGCCAAGTCCAAACAGCAGGTGGCGGTGTTGGCGGAAAACCTGCTTGCAGCCTATGACCGGGCCACTTTAAAAACAGAAAAAGAGCTGGAAGCGGGCCTGGGTATGTTCAACATGGTCAAACGGTCGCTGATCTCTGTGTTCAGCAAAAGCCAATCCGTGAAAGAATGGCTGACCGGCCTCCTTTCCGGCCTGGAAAAAGACCTGCAGATCGAATTGCAGAACAAACTTACCGGGGGCATCGGAGACATTGCGGACAATATCCAGCAAATGGGCAAAATCATTGACCTGAAGATCCGCAACAGCAGAACGGTACTCAAAGACAGCCATGAACTCTTTGCCGAGATCGCCGAACGGCGCGCCGGGGTATTCCGGGAACTGCAGGAAACCTTTACTTCTTTTCTGAACCGGAGTGAAAATTTCAGTTCAGCAGACCTCTTCCCCGGCCAGGAATCCCTGTCGCCTCAGATTGCCGGAGGTACAGGCATGGGCATCGTCGGCATTGTCCTGGCCGCCATTGCCAAAGGCACCATTTTCGATGTGACCGGAGGGATTCTTTCAGGTCTTGGATTCTTGTTTGCCGGAGCGCTCGCCTTCTTCCAAAAAAGAAAATTTATGGACTCCTTCCGTAAAGAAATCAACAAGGGAAGGAACGACCTCGATTCCGAGGTAAAGGCCAGGCTGAACCAGTATATCGTAAACATCAGGCAAAAAATTGAACGTTCCTTCAGCAATTTTGACGGCTTGCTGCAATATGAAGAAAAACAACTTGCCCGGCTGGACGGCTTTCACAATAAAATCAAGGATGACCTTTCGGGCCTGGAAACAGAACTCCAGGGATACCAGCTTGCCTGAGGCCTCAAAGGCTTTTTTTCATCTGCCAGTGGTCCAGTCCCACTTCTGTAAATTTTTTCCCCGCCTTTTTATAACCCAATTTTTCATAAAAAGGAATCGCCTGTTCCCTGGCGTGCAGCACCATTTCCTTAAAACCGGCCCTCCTGCTCCAATCCTCGCTGTAACCAACCAGCTCCCGGCCGAAGCCTGAGTTTTGTTTTTCAGGCAATACCGCGACCTGGCGCATCCGGACCTGTCCGCCCGTCTCCGGGCTGAGGACCAGGCAGGCCAGCAATTGGTAAGCATCGTCATAAAGGGCCACGTGGGTATCTTCAAATTCTTTGGAAAGGTCTTCTTCACTGAAATCCAGACCCAATGGTTCTTTCAATACCCGGTACCGGAGCCTGATCAGCTCGTCGTATTCCGGGGTTCCGAAAGCAACGGGGTGAATTTTCATTTATGCTTATTTTAGCCAATATTAATCAATCCATATCATGAAACCAATATTCGCCGCCTTACTGGCCATGCTGTACTTTCACCCATTGAGCGCTCAAAGAATAGCCAAAGTAAAAAAGGAAGCTGCCGCACCCGTCGTGACGGATCTCCGTCCAATCGTGGACCAAATGGCTAATGAAATAGAAAACGAGATCATCGAAGCGAGGCATTGGTTGCATCAGCATGCCGAATTGAGCAACCGTGAATTTAAAACCGCGGAGTACATTGCCAAATACCTGGCCTCGGTGGGCATCGAACACCAGACGGGTGTTGGTAAAACCGGGGTGGTCGGGCTGATAAGAGGGGCTAAGCCGGGGCCGACCATTCTGCTCCGTGCGGATATTGACGGACTTCCGGTCACCGAGCGCGTGGACCTTCCCTGGAAATCCACCAACCGGGACCTTTACCTGGGCATGCAGGTCGGAGTCATGCATGCCTGCGGTCATGATACCCATGCCGCCATGCTTATGGGCGCCGCCAAAATCCTATACGGCATCCGGGACCAGCTGAAAGGCAATATCAAACTGGTATTCCAGCCTGCCGAGGAAGGCCCTCCCCCCGGAGAAGAGGGAGGCGCCAGCCTTATGATCAAGGAAGGATTGATGGAGAATCCAGCGGTGGACGTCGCTTTTGGCCTGCATATCAACAGTTCTACCGAAGTGGGCCATATCAATTATAAACCCGGGGGCACCATGGCGGCCAGCGATGTCCTCAGGATAAAAATCAAAGGCAAACAAACTCATGGGTCAACCCCATGGGACGGGATCGATCCGGTGGTGGTTGGTGCACAAATTGTGATGGCGCTTCAGACAGTGGTCAGCCGGCAGACCGAACTGACCAAGGAGGCCGCCGTGGTCACGGTGGCCACTTTTCACGCCGGGGTTCGAAACAACATCATCCCGGAAGAAGCAGAACTGACGGGCACCATCCGGACCCTGGACCGTGACATGCAAGTGGCCATTCATGAAAAAATCAAACGGACGGTCTCGAAGGTCGCCGAAAGCATGGGGGCAGAAGCCGAAACCACGATCTCCATTGGCAACCCGGTGACTTACAATGATCCTGCCCTCACCTACCAGATGCTTCCGACCATTCAGCGGGTGGCCGGCATCCACCAGGTCCATCTTACCAAGGCGGTGACCGGTGCGGAGGATTTTTCTATGTACGCGCTCAAAATGCCCTCGCTTTTCCTTTTTGTAGGAGGGATGCCCCTTGGTGCGGACGCGGCCAAAGCCCCTCCCCATCACACCCCTGATTTTTACGTGGATGACCGCGGTATGAAAACCGGGGTCCGGACCCTCTGCCACCTGGCCCTGGATTATGCGGATCAGTGGAAGCCGGAGGCCAGGCCAAGCGCTTTACCGGGTAAATAATCCCTTACCAAAAAAATCCGGCCATACCCAACCTCCCGCATCCTTCCACCGTCTATCTGATTATGAAAAATTCAATCATCCTTCTATTAATCCTGGGACTGGTGTCCTGGATTTCTTGTGAAAAATCTTCCGATCAGGAAGCCTCTAATGGTTTGACCGGCACCTGGAATCTGGTGGCGATCACCGGTGGTATTGCGGGGAACGGCTATCAGGCCAATTTTGACGCCATTCACTTTGACCAGGGGAGTTTTGACCTTTTGAAAAACAAAGCAAAAATCTTCTCCGGAACCTATACCCTTAATGCTGCTGCCGATACCTTTAAAATCACCAGCACGGCCACCGAAGCCGATCCTTTCCTCAATATCAAGGAGAAAAAGATCAGCACCGACAAAGGGAATCTCATTCTCAGCGAGCCCTGCTGCGACCTTTACAACTACGAATTCAGCATAGGTTCGAATGAATGAGGCATGACGTTTGAGGATTGAGGAATGAGGTACGAGTGGGCATGTCACTCTGACCTCCATCCTCAATCCTCAATCCTCAATCCTCAATCCTCAATCCTCTACCCTCTACCCCTTCCTGCAAAACCTTAATAGCGATTCCGACTCCATGGCATTCAGGCAGAGTTCCCTAGGCAGAAGCCCTTTCCGGGCCGCGGTGATCCCATAATCGACATCCCGGATTGAGCCGCGGTTGTGCGCATCCGGGTTAATGGAAATATAAACTTCCTTTTCAATACAATACGGGATATAGGAATAATCGAGGTCCAGGCGTTGCGGATTGGCATTGAGTTCAATCGCTACCTGGTTGGCCTTGCAGGCGTCAATGATCTTTTTGTAATCCAGGGGATAACCCTCCCTGGAGAGGAAAAGGCGGCCTGACGGATGCCCGAGGATATGGGTATGCGGATTTTCAATGGCCCGGATCAACCGGGCGGTGGCTTTGGCCTGATCCATCTGGAAAGCGGAGTGAATACTCGCAATCACCACCTCAAAGCGGGACAACAGCTGGTCATGGTAGTCCAGTTCACCACTCGACAAGATATCGCATTCAATGCCTTTGAGCACCCTGAATCCTTTACGGCCTTCATTGCAGTGATCGATTTCCTTCCATTGCTCCTGGAGTCGATCGGGTTTGAGTCCATTGGCATAGGCGGCAGCCTGTGAATGGTCCGTGATCACGATATACTCATACCCGGCTTCCCTGGCTCCGGCGGCCATTTCGGACAGGCTGTGAATGCCGTCGCTATAGGTGGTATGGCAATGGATCAGGCCCTTGAGGTCCCCGGACTGAACCAGGTGATCCAGTTTCCTTTTACCAAGTTTTTCAACACCATGGATATCCCTTAATTCAGGGGAAAGGTATGGCATGGCCATGGAATGAAAAAGATCCTCTTCCTTTTTTGCGGGGATATCCTTCAGAGATGGAAGGGTTTTGACAAAATGCTCCGGGCCGGTGGTAGTGAGCAGTGCGGACGCCCAATGTTTTTTATCCGTCAGGTGTATTTCAACGGGCAGGAAGCCGCTGAGCCGGCCTTCCAGGGTATGGGCTTGTGTTTTATTGATGGTCAACAATTCCGGGTCCAACTGATTGAATAAATCCGGGGAACAGGTGGTGATCATCTCTGCTTTTTCCACGACCGGCAGGCCTCTTCGCAAAGGGCCGGTCATTTCTGCCAGGGCATCGGGGTCTGCTTCCTGGACCCTTCTGATCAGGGCCTGAAGATGATGCCGGGCCTGGGTAAAAAGGTATTTTCCCTGGTTGGATTGAAGGAAGACAATGGATTCAATGATTTTGTGCTGGGTTTTTTCTCCAAATCCCTTGTGCGCGGTCAGCCGGTTTTCATTGCAGGCATACATCAATTCGCCCGGGCTTTCAATACCCAGTTCTTTCCACAGGATGGCTATTTTCTTGGGCCCGAGGCCCTGGAGCTCCAGCATTTCCACCACGCCCGGAGGTGTTTTGGCCAAATATTTTTCCAGGGTGGCCATATGCCCGGTCTTCAGCAATTCGGTGATTTTGTCCGCAATGGCTTCTCCCACGCCTTTGAGGTCCAGTAATTCTTCGTGGGTAAAATCTTTCAAAGGCCTGTCCAGTTTTCTCAGGATGAGATAAGCATTCTGGTAGGACCTTATTTTATAGGGATTCTCATGGTGCAACTCCATGATTTTACCCAACAATTCAAAGGTGTTTGCTATTTCCTTATTGGTCACCGCGTAAAGGTACTTGCTGCGGCCAATTTTATCATCCTATAAAATAAAATTGCCTAACTTGTAGGGATCTTTGTAATATTATATCCTGTTAAACAAAGCGAAATATGAAAGATTTTTTTAACAAACTTTTTGGCAAAGCGAAGAAAGTAGGTTCAGACATCGCTGATAAAGCAGAGAACGCTTTTGAAGCCGCCAAGGACAAGGCGGAAGATATTTTGGAGGATCCCAAAGTGAAAGCCACCATCGATAAAGCCAAGGCCAAAGCCGCCGATCTGGCTGAAGATGCCAAGGCCTTTGGTGCAAAAGTGGCCGACAAAGCCGAAGATGCCTTTGAAGTGGCTAAGGATAAAGCAGAAGACCTCTGGGAAAAAACAAAAGACAAAGCCGAAGATCTTGCGGTGGACGCGAAGGAATTCGGAGCAAAAGTGGCCGATAAAGCAGATGATCTTTGGGAAAGGGCCAAAGACAAAGCGGAGGACCTGTTGGAAAAAAAGGAAGCCCCGGAGGCTAACGCTTCTTCCTCTCCGGAATCGAAACCCCAGGATGCCCCCGGCTCGCAGGAGGAAAATAAACCAGCCTGAGCCCTAAAAATAGGACCAGCCCTGGTCTCCCACTTTTAATTCGACCTCATTCCGGATTGCCGATTCCACCCGCCCAATGATTTGATTGGGCAAATTCAGTTCGCTGGCCATTGCCGCCACTTCAGCCAGACAGGATTCCGTACCGTAGATTTCCAGGCGGGTTCCCATATTGAAGACCTTATACATTTCCGGGAGGGAAGCCTGGCTGCACTTTTGAATCAGGGAAAAAACAGGGGGCGGTGAAAACAGTTGGTCCTTGATGATTTTTAATCCATTTACAAACTTAAGGACCTTGGAATGCGCCCCCCCCGTGCAGTGAATAATGCCGTGTAAACCGGGGTGCGCCCGTTTCAACAGGGGATACAAGAGGGGCAGGAAGGTCCTGGTTGGGGAGAGCAACAGCTGTCCCACATTCCGGCTCTGTCCATCCCCGGTTTCGATCCGGTCAGTCATCTGGTGTGGCCCGGAGTAAACGAGATCCGGATTCACCGACGGATCAAAAGATTCGGGGTAGATCTTTCCATATTCCCCGGACAATACATCATGTCTTGCGCTGGTGAGCCCGTTGCACCCAATCCCGCTGTTGTATTCCTGTTCGTAACTGGAACGTCCGAAGGAACCAATACCGAGAATCAGGTCACCGGGACGAATATTGATTTCAAACACCGAGGATCTGGAAAGTTCCGAATAGGCCGTAAACCCGACATCAAGGGTCCGCACCACGTCGCCGACATCCGCCGTTTCCCCTCCTGCATGGTGCAGGTGGATGTCATGGGCCTTCAGGGAATCCGCAAACTCCAGAGTGCCTTCAATCAGGGCTTCCAGGACTTCGCCAGGGATCCGGTTTTTATTGCGCAGAACGGTATTGGAAATATAAAACCGGTTGACCGGCCCGCTGCAGGCCATGTCATCAATATTCATGACCAGGGCATCCTGGGCAATCCCTTTCCATACTGAAAGGTCGCCGGTTTCTTTCCAATAAAGATAGGCAAGGATGGTCTTGGTGCCGGCGGTATCGGCATGCAACATCAGGGCTGCTTTCGGATCACCAGAAAAAATATTTGGAAGGATCTTGCAAAAGGTGTTCCGGAACAATCCCCGGTCCAGGCGGCGGATGGCATGATGCACTTCATTCTTATCGCTGGAAACACCGCGGGATTCATATCTGGAAGGCTCGGTCATGCCAGGTAAAGCTATAAAAACATTTTTAATCAAATATTCCTTTCCATTTTTCAGTCTGCAGGGCTGCGGACGAAGCAAAGAGGATCAGCAGCCAGTATATTCCTTCTGAGGCCCAGGCCCAGACCAGGCCCATATCCCGGACCTTGATGATGTAAAAAGCGCAAAGCAGGTAAATGAGGGTGCATACGATCTGGATATTCAGGCCCTGGAAAGAGGCCCCGGTGCCGCTGAGCCCATTGAAAAAAATAGTGGCCACCGAAAACATCGCCAGCAGCCCGAGGATGACCAAAAAGACGGGCTTAGCCTCATAGACCAGGTGCATGTCTTCCGCGCCCAGCAAGGGGTACAGGAAGAACTCAGGCAGGATAAGGAAGGGGAAGGCGATGAGACAGGTGGTCATCAGGGACAACCTGGCCGTCTTCCAGATGATCGGGATCACCGCTTTTAGTTTGTTCTTGCCGATATACCCGCTGACCATGGTTTGGATCCCCGCCGCATAACCCCAGATCGGTACACTGAAAATAAGGTAAGCGATCCGGCCGAGGTTGGAGACGGCAAGTTCCTCTTCGCCCATGTTCTCAATCCAGGTAAACAATAAAAACCAGGAGCCCAGGCCAACAATGGACTGGACGATAAATGGGACCGAAACCCTTACGATCTGCCGGATGGATTTCCAGTTGATGGGATGAATCTGGAAAAGGAAATAAGGATTTTTTTTCCGGTCCAGAAAAATAAAGCCGGTAAAGACCACTACGGCAATGGCTTCGGCAAGCGTACTCGCAAGCCCGGCTCCGCCTATACCCATGGTCGGGAGGCCAAAATGGCCGAAAATAAACCCGTAATTCAAAATCAGGTTCACCACGATCAGCACTAGGGTCTGGTAGCCAATAATCGAGGTCCTGGCCACCCCCGCATACAAAGCGACGTAGGCTACACCCAGGTAACTGAAAAAAATGCCCCAGGACCTGTATTGGATGTATTCAAGGCTGTGTTGAATGATGGTATCCGATTGGGCCAGCAACCTGAACAGCGGCTCGCTCCCGAATTTCATCAACAAAAACATCAGGGTTGCGATGAGCAGTTCGAAAACGATCATGGTATGGGTCAGGTGGCCGATGGCCAGCCTGTTCTTCTCACCCATCCTCCGGGCTATAAAAATCTGCCCCCCTCTGGAAAAACCGTAACCTATGGCGGCAATGATCAGATAATAAACGCCTACGAAGCCCATGGCCGCAAACATCAGTTGATCATGATGATACAAAAACAGGCTGTCGGTAAGCGCTATAATATTTTGTGAAGCCCCACCGATCATGATGGGTGCGGATATCTTGAAAATATTACGATACGAGGTACTGAGATTCACCTTGTGGCTGGCAAAAATAAACTCAATTCCTTATATCCGGCCGGCAGAATCCGCGCACAGGCGGCTTTTTGAGAAAAAAAAATTATTCAGAGAAAAATGAAAAGAAATAAGGAAGTGCATATAAATTTGCCTGATCAGGATCAGTCATTGAAGGCAATTATCAAATGAAACAATCTATTCTTTTATGAAGAAAAAAGAAGAAGCAAAGGTCAACAAGAAAAGAATAGTAAAGGACTATGAGAACCTTAACCCGGAACTCTCTAAAGCATTGCATGCGGCATACCCGGCCGGCTTTGCCGAATCCATGATTTCTTTTTTTGACCGCGATGGAAAACGGGTGTCCGCCATACCCTTTGAAACGGATGAAATTTATTACCTCATCAGGATGGTTGAGAAAAAACCAAAACCGGTGAAAGACGAAGCTGACCTGGAGTCCGAAACCGAAGCCGAAATCCCGCCAGCTGAAGAAGAGGACCTTTTCCAGGACGAGGAAGAAATAGAGGAAGAATCGGGCGACGTCTCCCTGGATGACATCGAAAATGCCGAAAATTCTTTTTCGGATGACGACAACTATTGAGTAAATATCCACCCTGTTTTGCCCGTTCCCTACCCCGATCCTGCATTATACCGAAAACACGCAGCAGAACTCACGGAAATCATATTTCAATACCTCTCCTCTTGCAGGGAGGAATCCCTTCCGGTGCTGGAAACCATCCCTCCGGAAAGCGCTTACCGGTTCTGGAAAGAAGAGCTGCAAAACCCGACTTTATCCTTTCCGGCCTTGTTTTCAAAAATTATCCAGGGATCCACCCACCTCCACCACCCCGGTTATATCGGGCACCAGGTTGCGGTACCTCATCCCTACTCCATGTTGGCTGATATGGCCGCCGGGCTCCTCAACAACGGGATGGCGGTTTATGAAATGGGCCAGGTTTCGGTGGCTATGGAACGTGCGGTCTGTGAACAAATAGCCGACCGGCTTGAATGGAACGGGGATCCGGGCGGTATATTCACCTCCGGCGGTTCCCTGGCAAACTTGACCGCGCTTTTATCGGCCAGGCAAAAGCACTCCCGGGGCAAATATTGGGAAGGCGGCCATGCGGATTCGCCCCCGCTTGCCGTCATGGTATCCTCCGAAGCCCATTATTGTATTTCCCGCGCGGTTAAAATCATGGGCTTGGGCCGCCAGGGCCTGGTTCTTCTTCCGGTTAATGAACGGTTTCAGACCGAGGTGTCCCGGCTGGAAGACATTTATCAAAAGACCCTGAGCCAGGGCATTGAAGTATTTGCCTTTGTGGCGAATGCATGCAGTACCGCGACCGGGGCTTACGACGATATTGAAACCATAGCAGGCTTTTGCAAAAAACACCAGATCTGGCTGCATGTCGATGGAGCCCACGGAGGGGCGGTTCTGTTCAGTGACCGTCACCGAGCCCTGCTTCAGGGGGCCGGGCTGGCGGATTCGATCACCGTGGATTTTCACAAACTGCTGCAGAGTTCCATCCTTTGCACGGCCCTGGTTTACCGGTCGATCAAGGATTCCTATCCGACGTTCTCCCAGGGTGCCCGGTATTTGTTTGAAGACGATGAACAGGAATGGTACCAGACCGGGAAAAGAACTTTTGAATGTACCAAGGCGATGATGGTGCTAAAAGCATATACCTTGCTCCATCAGCTCGGAGAAACATCCCTGGGGCAAACCATTGACCGGCAATATCAGCTGGCTTCCGATTTTGCCGAAATGCTCATCAATCACGGCCATTTTCAATTGGCCTGCAAACCCCAATCCAATATCGTCTGCTTCCGGTACACCCCGCCCGGGATCCCGCCTCAAAACTATGACCTGCTCAACAGGGAAATAAGGGAGGAATTGGTGCGCGGAGGAAAATTTTACCCGGTCTTGACTACCATACGGGATTCCCTTTATTTGCGTACCGCCTTAATGAATCCGGGAACCACCCTGGACCACCTGGCCAGTTTAATAGATCAAATCCTCGCTTTTAATCCGGAAAAATTATGATCCAGTCCATCCCCCTTTACCAGGTAGATGCCTTTGCCAACCGATTGTTCCAGGGCAATCCTGCCGCGGTTTGTTTACCGGGCCAGGCCCTTCCCGATGCACTGATGCAGCAGATCGCCGCTGAAAATAATCTCGCCGAAACCGCTTTTGTAATTCCGCAAGGAGATCATTTTTCGATCCGCTGGTTTACGCCCACGGTGGAAGTGGACCTTTGCGGCCATGCCACCCTGGCCAGCGCTTTCATTTTATTTTTTGTCAAGTCCTTTCCCGGCGACCATATCCGCTTTGACTCCAAAAGCGGTCCGCTCTATGTAAGCCGGAAGGATGAAATGCTCGTGATGGACTTCCCGGCGGATCGTCTGGAAAAAGCCCCCTTGCCCGAATGGTTGCCGGAGGCGCTCGGCGTCCAAATCCTTGAGACCTGGACGGGAAGGTCTGATTACCTGGTCCTGGTGGATTCAGAAAAAACCTTAATCGGGATAAAACCGGATTTCAGAATGCTCTCATCACTGCCGGGCCGCGGGCTGATCGTGACGGCGGCCGGCGATAATCTTGATTTTGTCTCCAGGTGCTTTTTCCCCCAATCGGGAATTGATGAAGACCCGGTGACGGGCAGCGCCCACACTTCCCTGGTCCCTTATTGGAATAACAAACTTGGAAAGACCCGGTTCGTAGCGGCCCAGAGATCTGCCCGGGGCGGCACCTTGTACTGTGATTTGGAGGGTGACCGGGTCCATATCGGCGGGTATGCCCGGCTATACCTGGAAGGCACCGTCCTGGTCGACCCTAAGGCCGTTGAAGAAGGAGATTAACTTCCCCGATTCCTTTTCCCAGCACAAGACCTTTCGGGCTTCCAGGCAAGCGGCATGCATGCCTTTATAGGCTGTAAAATCATGGTGAATCCGGTTGATTGCATTTGAAACGGTTTGTTCCGTGACCGAGTCTAGCAGGATGGCTACCGGCCAATGTTCATTGATCTTGCGATATTCCGGGAAATTCACCGTCAATGCCGGAAGGCCCGCCATGATATAATCCAGGTTTTTATTGGCAAGGGAAATCCAGGAATTGCCATGGTCCGCCTCAAGCAAGCTGATTCCCAGAAATGCGCCGGGTGTCCTTTTTCTCAAATCTTCCGGCTTCAGTTCTCCTGTAAACTCAATCCGGTGCCCCAGTTCCAGGGAGCGGCTCAAGGATTGCAGGTGGGAACCTAAAGGGCCCTCGCCGATGATCATCAACCTCAAAGCCGGATCCAAATTTTGGACTGCACGGATGAGCACCTCCAGGCACCTGCCTTCATTGAGCGCGCCCTGAAAGAGTACAAGGCCCGAAGCCTGCTTGGCCTCCGGAAGGATCGACTCCGGGTAAGAGAGGGGATAATTGTGTACCACCTCCGCTTTGACGGAGTAATTTTTTTCAAGGTAGGCCGCCACCCCTTCATTCACGGCTATGACATTCTTTAGCGACGGGACCGTAAGGCTTTCAATGAATTTCCAGGTTTTCTGCCTTAAGGGGTTTTTGTACAATTCAGGCATCTCACTAAAAATTTCATGACAATCCCAGATCATGGTTTTATTCCGCAGGAAGGCGGCCAGGCGGACGGCCGGGAGGGTATCCAGATCCACCGCCATCAGACAAGCGGTGCGCGCCCTCAAGGCTTCGAAAAAAAAAAGCACATTGAGCATGAAGTAAAAACCAATGCCCTGCTGAAACCAGGTATTCACCCGTTTTACGTCCACCTCATTCAGGATCAGGGGGACTGATTTTTTCTTTCTTCTGCCGACCAGGCTTACCTTCCACCCGGCACCCGCAAGAGTACCTGCAATCCGTTGCATGCGTTGGTCCGTGACGAGGTCATTGGAAACAAAAATGCATATGGAGTTCACCGGGATAAATGTAAGAAGTCGGGCGGATTTGGGCTTCAGCCTGCGAGCAGGGCATCTCCGGCCCGGATCACCATCTGAGGATCCAGGCTGACCAGGTTTTCGCTTTCCATCATGCGAATGATCTGGAGCATTTTATCCTTCCTGAAAACCGAAACGGAATCCACCAGCTCCTGGAGCGGAATGGATTGTTTTTTTTTCAACAAGGCCATGACATAATCCTTGTACTTGAGATATTGATTTTCTTCAATCCCCGCTTCCTGGAGGCAATGGTCGCAGATTTTACATTTTTCAGCGGTGGTTTCGCCAAAATACCTTTGCATGATTACGCTGCGGCATTCCTCCGATTCAATATAGGACCAGATCTGGGCAAGCTGGGTCCTGGACCTTGTTTTCCTGAAAGAATACCATTTCTGATCGATGACCACTTCCCTGCTTTTCTGTCTTTCCCCTTTAAAGAAAATCCTGGACTGATCGGATTTGGGCTGGTAGCGGAGAATGCCTGCCCGGTGCAGCGAAGCCAGGAAATAGGCGACGTCGTCTTCGTGCAGGTCAAGCAATTTACCTAGGCGGTATTCCGAGATCCTGACCGGATGATGGAAAACCCCTTCGTAAGCGCGCAGGATGGCTTTGATCAGGGCATCTTCTTCCGCATGCTTTACCTGGTACCGGTAAAGGGTCTCTTTATCGGCAAGCATTTCGACCAGGGACGGCTGGTAGACCCCGTCGTTGAGCACGATCAGCCCACTGTGCTCCAGGACTTTCAGCGCCTCGATGGTGGGCAGGATGGGCAATTTTTTCAATTCGCAAAAAGTCACCAGGTCAAACGGAAAGGATTCTTCGGAGAGGCTGCCGGCCGCGATTTGATAATGCACGGCAAGGGTTTTGTACACCTGTTGTATGAAGCCGAGGTCAGGAAAGTTTTGCTCCAGTCGCTCCTCCATGCTCCGCCGGTCCCCTGAACTGTAAAATAAAACGGCATGGGCCTTCAGGCCGTCACGACCCGCCCGACCTGCCTCCTGGAAATAAGCTTCCATGCTTTCCGGTACATCCAGATGGATGACGATGCGGACGTCCGGTTTGTCAATACCCATGCCAAAGGCATTGGTGGCGCAAATGACCCTCACTTCATTTCTTTTCCATTTGTTTTCCCGGTCGACCCGTTCATCCTGGCTCAGACCTGCATGATAATAGGTACTGGATATGCGTTGTTGCCGCAAATACTCGCTGACCATCTTGGCTGACTTGCGGTTGCGTACATAAATAATGGCGCATCCCGGGAGTTTCCGGAGGATAGCCGCCATCCGGGTCCATTTATCCTCTTCCTTGAGCACCACGTAGGCCAGGTTACTCCTGGCATAACTGGACCGGACGATGTTTTCCTGCCGGAAAAGAAGCTTTTGCTGGATGTCTCTTGCCACCTCAGGGGTGGCGGTGGCGGTCAGGGCCAGGACCGGAACGGCCGGCATGGCTTCCCGGATCTTCGCTATTTCAAGGTAGGAGGGCCTGAAATCATAGCCCCATTGACTGATGCAATGGGCCTCGTCCACCGCGATCAGATTGACCTTCATCCGGACCAGCCGGGACCAGGCTTTTTCGGAAAACAAGCGCTCCGGGGATAGATAAAGCAGTTTGATCTCACCATACAGGCAGTTTTCCAGGATACGTTCAGTATCCTTCAGGGAGAGTCCCGAATGGACCAGGGCCGCCGGAATATTTTTTGACCTAAGCTGGCTCACTTGATCATTCATGAGCGAAATCAACGGAGAAAAAACCAGGCAAATCCCTTCCCGGCAGAGGGCAGGCACCTGGTAACACAGGGATTTTCCGCCGCCTGTGGGAAGCAAGGCCAGGGTATCTTTTCCATCCAGGATGGACAGGATGATGGATTCCTGCCGCATCCGGAAGGTCCCATAACCCCAGTATTTGGTTAAAATTTCATATGGAGTGGGCTCTTCCATTTATGTCCTGTCCAAAGATCAGGGAATTTTCGGGCCCTTCCAATTTCAGAACCTGGGGCAACCGATATTCCGGCCATTGCTTTTACCGGCCTCCGGCACGATACCGTAAGAGATGGCCAGTTTCAGAGAGGTGTACATGTCCTTCACATTGGTAAGTCCGTGATAGCCATCCAGGCAATCGCTGAAACTCAGGTTGGTTTCGGCGTGAAGGGAGGCCTGTAACTGTTCGGACAAATGGATCCGCATGCCCGCACCGGCCGGGATCACCAGGTTAAATATGGGGCAATCATCGCTGATATCGGTATTGTTGATGGTGGTTTTCACGGCCCCCGCACCGGCCAGGACGAAAAAATCAACTTGTCGCCGGGCCAGATTAAAATGAAAAGGACTAAAATCTCCGGAGATCTGAATTTCGATAAACGGGTACTTAAAGCGGCTGGGGACCCTGGTCCCATTCAGATCAGGGTCCAGGCTGTCATCCCCTTCAAAAGAAGAAAAATAGGCGGATGCTTTCACCCCTGCATTTGAGCCGATCGGCCTCCGTATGAAAAGACCGAACCCCGGATTGGCAAGAATCCTGAAACTGTCCTTTAACCGGTACGAAGGATAGTCCCCCTGCATGACCGTCATCCCGGCAGTCACCCCCAGTTGAACAGGCTGGGCCAGGAGAGACCGGCCGGTGAGGAGGGAAAGCCCAAATAAAAGCCCCAGAATTTTTTTCATTGAATACAAGCCTAACGTTCCAAAATAATGCCAAGGTATCAAAGGGCTGCAAAAATATGAATTCCGGCCGGCCTTATTTCCTGCGGCCTCAGGAATACAAAGGTCTTGGTGAATTATATGTTAAAAAAGGCAAATGGACCATCAAAAATTAATGAATTCTGGTTATTTGTGGTATGAAATTTAAACTTGTCCTGCTCTCCCTGTTTACGCTGGTCGGTGCTACCTGGGCTCAAATCCAATACGACCCGGAAAGACTGAAAGACTGGCATCTCCTGGACCCTAAGTCCCAGGTTCCCGGAACGGGGGTTGAGGAAGCCTATAAATCCATTCTGAAAGGCAGGACCTCCCAGGAGGTCATTGTGGCCGTCATTGATGGCGGAGTGGACATCCATCATGAAGACCTGAAAGGCAAAATATGGATCAACCCGCGTGAGATCCCCAATAATGGCTTGGATGATGATAAAAACGGATATATCGACGATATCTATGGCTGGAATTTTATTGGAAATGCATCGGGCAATAATGTGCACCACGACACCTATGAAAGCGTGCGCACGCTGGCCACCCTTAAGAAAAAATACGCCCAGGTCGATCCGACCAAACTGGATAAGGTGGCCCGTGCCGAATATGACCGCTACCTCAGCCTTCTCAAGGATATAGAAGGAAAGAGGAAGGATGCCGAAGAACAATGGAAAGAACTGAGAAAAAATGAGACCCTCCTGCTCGAAGTTTTCGAAGCCATCAAAAAAGAACTCGGGCCCCTTCCGCTGACCAAAAACAATCTGGAAAAGATAGATACGGCCAAGAGCATTTATGTCAACATCGGCCAGAAGATCCTGCTCAGCGTACTGGAAGAAGAACCGAACATCAATTCATTCGACCAGATCACCCAATCTGTCAAACAACAATACGGTGAACCCCGTGCCGAACTGGAAGCCAAATTTCTATATCAATACAATACGGAGTTTGACTCCCGTACCATCGTGGGTGACCATTACGAAAACCCCGACGAAAGATATTACGGCAACAACGACGTAAAAGGGCCGGATGCTTTCCACGGCACGCACGTGGCGGGAATCATTGCCGCCAACCGGGAAAATACCATCGGCATGAAAGGAATCGCCAGGGATGTCAAAATCATGGCGCTCCGGGCGGTGCCCGACGGGGATGAAAGGGACAAAGATGTGGCCAATGCCATCCGTTACGCCGTGGACCACGGAGCCCGGGTCATCAATATGAGTTTTGGCAAAGGGGAATCCCCTTATAAAAAAGCGGTGGACGATGCCATCCGTTATGCCGAAAAAAGGGATGTCCTGCTCGTGCATGCCGCCGGAAACTCGGGAGAGGACAATGATGCCACCTTGCATTTCCCGGTAAAAACACTGGACCGCAAGGGATTATTCGTCAAAAAGAAGGTCCGGAACTGGCTGGATGTGGGTGCCCTGTCCTTCACCATGGATGAAGACATGGTAGCCTCTTTTTCCAATTTCGGCAGAAAATCCGTGGACATTTTTTCCCCGGGAGTCAGGATCTACAGCACCGCTCCTGAAAACAGATATGAATTTGCAGACGGCACCAGCATGGCATCCCCCGTCATTGCGGGCGTCGCTGCCCTGATCAGGTCCTATTACCCTAAACTCAGCTCAAAGCAGGTCATCAAAGCCATTCTTAAAAACGGCACGGAAATCGACCAGAAAGTCAACAGGCCGGGGTCAGGGGATAAAGTCTCCCTGAGCCAATTGTGTAAAACAGGTTCTTACGTCAATGCGACCAAAGCCCTCGAAGCGGCCTCGAAAATGAAAGGTTCACGGCCCGTGCCCGCTCCAGCCCCGGTTCCTTCTACTATGGCGCCCCCGAAAGCGTAGGATAGGATTGATAGGATTGATAGGATTAATAGGATTTTTAGGATTAATAGGATTAATAGGATTTTTAGGATTGGTAGGATTGGTAGGATTGGTAGGATCCTAATTGACTGGCGCGGCCTATCCTCCTTTGCTCAGCTGACGCGAGACCCCGATTTATGCCAGCAACCGCTTGCCCTTTTTGTACTTTCCTCTATTCGGCCTATCTTTAAAGGTTAAACTATGGTCAAAGCGGACTGGAACTATATTGAGAATTTTGTGGATCCGGAACTGTTTGAGCATGCCTATGAACTTGCTGAGCATTCGAATCCCGACGTACTCACGCTCGTCGATAAGGGAATCTACAAGACCCGGTTTAAATCCCCGGAAGGGGTCCTGATCGAAGGCGAAATTTCGTTCGGAAGGAAATATATTCGCCAATACCATTGTGATTGCCAGGCAGGCAAAAAAATCTTGTGTTTACACCTGGTCGCCGCCACCATTTTGTACCGGAGGGAGAGGTTGGAAATTCCTGTAGCCACCCAGGCCACCCTGCCATCAAAGATCACGATATCTTCGATCCTCAACCAGGTCCCGAAGGAAGACCTCGAACGCTTTTTGCTCCGCTACGCCCGGATGGATAAATCCTTTGGCCAGGCCTTGAAAGTACATTTTGCAAGCCGGGTCCAGGTTGCCTCTCCGGAAGACAAATACCGGGACCTGATCAAAAGTATGGCCAGGCTGGTGCCTAACGCCCAGGGAAAATTGCCCCGGCAGGCTATGGCATCCCTGTTTTGGATCAGCGAGGAATTGCTGTTGCAGGCCGAAGACCTGATCGCCCTGGACAACCCTGCTGAGGCCTTCGCGATCTGCCATGAATTATTATGCAAATATGCTTCGATCTACCGGCGGCTCGAGATGTACTTCAACGACTTTGAAAAATACTGGATCATCATGCACCAGCGGCTGAAAACCATTCTCGACTTCCCCCTCGCACCGGGATTCCGCGCGGAGATGGAAAAAAAGTTATTTGATGCATTCGCGGACCCCGCTTACCCGTTTATTCATTCTCCTCATAACCTTTTTGAGCTCTTGTACCCATTGGCTGAGTCAGCCCAAAAAAAGATCCTGGAAGACCTGGTCCTGAACAAAATCAAAAGAAACGACCACAATCCCGTCCCCCTGGTATCCATTCTTAAAACAGCGATTAAAAACCAGGACCAGTCCCTTTTGGCCCTGGCATTGAGAAATAACCCGGAGCCCATGCGGTGGATCTCCGCCCTGGAATTACTGGTTTCCGGCAATAAAGCCTATGCAAAATCCCTGGGCCCCTGGCTCATCAGCCAGTTCCAGGATGAATACTGGAAACTCCGGCTGATGGAGAAATTGTACAATTGGTACCCGGAGGAAAGTTCTTCCATATCCTACGCCGCTCATTTGCTGCTTGCTCATCCGGAGGAAAAATATGTGAGGTACCTCCTGGGCCGGGGCCAGTCTGTTTCCACGATAGCCGGCTTGCTCGAACAAGCCAACCACCCCAGAAAAAACATCCTGCTGACCGAGCTTTTTCTCTCCCAGGACCAGGTGGACAAGGCAAAATCGGTCATCGAATCCAATCCGGGCCTTGACCTGTTAAAAAGTGTAACCCCGCGCTTCCTCGACCTCGATCCAGAGTGGCTGACCCGGATGTACCAGCAATTGATCCGGGCCTACCTGGACCAGCACATTGGCCCTGTTTCCGCCAGCCAGGTCAAATCCGTCATTTCATTCCTGAGAATGACGAAAGCCGGTACCCTGGCGGATCAACTTGAAAAATGGATAAAAAAAAATTTTCAGGACCATACCAGCCTGTCCGAAAACCTGAATTAACCTTATTTTGTTAAGAAAAACATGACCCACCAATTATTCAGACCGGGATCCCTTTCCCTCCCCTCCTTCACCTCAGCCTCAACCTCAACCTCAACCTCAACCTTAATCTTAACCTTAACCTTAACCTTAACCTCCACCCTACTCCTCTCCTGCAAAACCCGGGAACAAACAAAACCCATGGCTGAACCACCGGCTCAGGTGGTCAAACATGGCAATCCGGATTGGGATGACCAGGCGGTCATGTATGAGGTAAACATCCGGCAGTACACACCGGAAGGCACCTTTACTGCTTTTAGCCATCATGTGGATCGTTTGGCAAAAATGGGAGTGGATATTCTGTGGCTTATGCCCATTTTCCCGATCAGTGAAGAAAGAAGGAAAGGCAGCCTGGGCAGTTATTACAGCGTCACCGATTTCATGGAGACCAATCCCGAATTCGGAACCAAAGCCGATTTTAAATCCTTGGTGGACAAAATCCATGGGTCGGGGATGAAGGTGATCATCGACTGGGTTCCCAATCATACGGGCTGGGGACATGTTTGGATCAAATCCCATCCGGAATATTATACCCAGGATTCGGCCGGCAATATTATCGACCCGATCGATCCTTCCACGGGGAAATCCTGGGGCTGGACCGATGTGGCCGACCTCAACTTTGACAACAAAGAAATGCGCCAGGCACATATCGACGCCATGCAATACTGGGTCAGCGAGTTTGACATCGATGGATTCCGCTATGATGTTGCGCATAACGTACCGGAGGATTTCTGGGTCACCGTCTCGGACAGCCTCCGCGTCATGAGGCCCCTCCTGCTTCTTGGAGAGAGCGAGGTGCCGGCCTTCCGGAACAATGGTTCGCTGGACCTTGATTACGGATGGGAATTCCACCATATCCTCAACGATATTGCCAAAGGCCGGAAAAACGCAAACCATATCGACAGTTTCCTGGTGAAGGACCGGATGCGGAATACAAAAGGTTATCACCTCTATTTCACTTCCAACCACGATGAAAATTCCTGGCAAGGCACAGAATTCGAGCGTATGGGTGATGCGCACCAAACGATGGCGGTCCTGGCCTTCCTCTTTGACGGCATGCCTTTACTTTACAGCGGTCAGGAAGAACCCCTCAGGAAAAGACTTGCATTTTTTGACAAGGACTCCATCGAATGGAAAAATTACGCTTATGAAAGTTTTTATAAAACCCTTTTTGACCTGAAACAAAATAATCGCGCCCTTGGGAACGGGGAAGCCGGGGCTCCTTTGGAAAAACTACTTTCCCACCCGAACGTATTTGCCTTCCGGAGAACCAAAGACAATCAGTCGGTCACCGCGATCATCAATGTCACCGGTAGGAGGCAGACCATAAGCCTGGAAACGGACCTTCCCGGGATGAAAGAAGTTTTCACCGGCAAAGTCTTCACCTATCAGAAAGGACAGAAAATAATTCTGAAACCCTGGGAATACCTGGTGTACACCAACCCCTAGCGGATGAAACTGGAAGTCTGGGCTATTGGAAAAACTTCGGAGGCCTATCTGTCCGAGGGCATCAGGGCCTATCAGCAGAAAATCAGCCATTTTATCCCCTTTGGTTACCAGGAATTGCAGGAATCCAGGCAGCAAAAATCAGCGGACAGGAGTAAAACCATGAAAAACCAGGCAGATCTTGTGCATTCCAGGCTGACTCCGGAAGACCATGTGGTTTTGCTCGATGAAAAAGGGAAGCAGCTGAATTCGGTTCAGTTTGCACGTTACCTGAATGGATTCCTTATTTCCTCCCATAAACGGGTGGTGTTTTTGACCGGGGGAGCCTATGGCTTCCATGAATCGGTGCATAACAAATATCCCGAGAAACTGTCCTTATCCAGCCTCACTTTTCCCCACGACATGGTTCGTCTGTTTTTACTTGAGCAGATATACCGCGGATGCACCATACTCAAAAACCAGCCCTATCACCATATTTAATCCAATGACCCTCAACCCATGACCGTTACCCTATTACTGGTGATCGCCAATGTGATCATCTCCTGGCAGGCCTTTCAGCGCCACGATATCCTGGATAAACTCAAACACTGGCCCTACGCCGAGAAAAGAAACCGTGAATATTCCAGGTTGTTGACGGGGATCTTCCTGCACGGCGACTACATCCACCTGGCCCTGAACATGTATGCCCTGTATAGCTTCGGCACCCTGGTGGAACATCAGTTTGAAGCCTTGTTTGGAGGAACCGGCGGTAAAATCCTTTACCTCTCCATGTACCTGTTGAGCGGGGTGTTTGCCAACCTGATGACTTATCACAAGCACCAGGACCAGCCTGCTTTCGCTTCCGTCGGCGCTTCCGGAGCCGTGTCCGGAATCATGCTGTCCTTTGTGATTTTTTATCCCTGGGTCAAACTCCTTCTCTTTTACATCATTCCCATTCCGGGCATCCTGGCTTCCCTTTTGTTCCTGCTTTATTCAAGTTATGCGGCCAGGAAGGGGCATGGTTTTATTGATCATACCGCGCATTTCTGGGGAGCGGTTTTTGGTTTCGGTTTTACTTTTTTATTAAAACCTGCTTTGTTACCTTATTTTATTAATGAAGTGATCCAAGGCATTTCTTTCTAACCTTGCGAAGCGGTCCGGTAAGATTGTTTTCTGCAGGCTCAAAGGACCCGTTCCCTTTTTACTTTGAGTTCCCCGTCTTTTACCTGGAGCCGGCGGCCACCTCGTAACGAACTATCGTAGGATTGACCTGGTCGGTTTCCACTACGCCATCCCGCATCCGGATGATCCGGTGGGCATGCAGGGAAATATCGTGTTCATGGGTGACCAGGATGATCGTATTCCCCTGGTTATGAATTCTTTCGAAAATCCTCATGATTTCATCGCTGGTCTTTGAATCCAGGTTGCCGGTAGGCTCATCGGCCAGTATGATGCTCGGGTTATTGACCAATGCCCGGGCGATGGCCACCCGTTGACGCTGCCCCCCGGAAAGTTCATTCGGTTTATGGGACATCCGGTCTTCGAGTCCTACAATTTCAAGCACGAATTCTGCCCGCTCGATGCGTTGGGACTTGCTCATTCCCGCATAAATCAGCGGCAAGGCCACATTATCCAGGGCGGTAAGCCGGGGAAGCAAGTTAAAAGTCTGGAATACAAAGCCGATTTCCTTGTTGCGGATCTGCGCCAGTTCCCGGTCTTTCATATGGCTGACATCGTTTCCATTGAGATGGTAAGTGCCGCTGGTGGGCGTATCGAGGCATCCCATAAGGTTCATCAGGGTTGACTTGCCGCTGCCGGAAGGGCCCATCAGCGCGGCGTACTCATTCTTATAAATGGACAGGTTCACGCCGTTCAGGGCATGTACGACATCCTCGCCCATGATATAGGTTTTGGTCAGTCCTTCGATTTCAATCAATGCACTCATTTTTCAATTACTTTAGGCACCAGAAAATAGGGGTCTTCCTTAAACCGGGCATTATGAAGGGCTTCCGCGGCCGGCAGGCTCGATGGCTTGTCGTCCGTACGCAGGGGACTGTGGTCCGCTCCCAGGTAAACGAGGGGCTCGAGGCCTTCCGTATTGATTTCCTGCAATTTGTCAACCATTTGTAAAATTTGCTGCAAATCCCCCTGCATTTGGCGGCGTTCCTCTTCGGTCAGCTCCAGTTGCGCCAGGGTTTCGAGTTTTAAAATTAAATCGCGGCCTATCTCCATGGTTTATTTATTAGATCAGTACCCTGAAATGATCGCTAAAGGTACGATTTTAAACTCTTACCTAATTTTGCCTGAAATAGTATCTTTCACCCCCGAATGCAGTCAGAACCGATCAAACACATCGCCATTGCTGGCAATATCGGTGCAGGCAAAACGTCGCTGGCCACCCAGCTTGCCCGCCACTACCGCTGGGACGTTTTATATGAAGATGCTTCGGACAATCCTTATCTCGCCGACTTTTATTTTGATATGAACCGGTGGTCCTTCAACCTGCAAATCCATTTCCTGCACAGCAGGTACCGGCAGGTCCTGTCCATTCGGGCCGGAACGTCACCGGTGATCCAGGATCGCACCATCTATGAAGACGCCCACATCTTCGCTCCAAACCTTTTCGAAATGGGCCTGATGTCCAAAAGGGATTTTGAAAGCTATCAGCATTTGTTCCAGACCATGTCGTCCCAGATCGCCCCTCCGGACCTCCTGATCTACCTCAGGGCCAATATCCCCACCCTGGTCGACCACATCCAATCCCGGGGCCGGGATTACGAAGGCAATATGAGCCTTGATTATTTAAAGAAACTGAATAAAAAATACGATGACTGGATCGAGCAATATCCTTCCGAATTGCTGATCGTGCCTGTTGACGAACTGGACTTTATCAACCGGTCCGAAGACCTGGGCAAAATCATCAATATGGTAGACAGCAAAATCCATGGCCTGTTCTCCTGACCTGTAATTTTCTTCTTTATGCAAAAAAAATTATTCATCACGCTGGCCTGTCTCTGCAGTATGACGGCCTGTAAACAAAATCCATCCACCGAAACAACCATGTCAAACAGCGTCTTCCACCCTGAGCGATTCCAGGCGCCCATTGCCTCCGAAAAACCCAAAGAACTTACGGCGAGCGGGGATACCCGGATCGACCCCTATTACTGGCTCAACGAAAGGGAAAACCCCGAAGTGACCGCTTTCCTGGAAGCGGAAAACAAGTATGCGGACAGCGTCCTGGCGCCGGTAAAACAACTCAAGGAGGATCTGTTCCTGGAACTGAAATCCCGGATCAAGGAAGACGACAGCACCGTGCCCTATCTCAAAAAGGGGTACTATTATTATACCCGATTCGAAACCGGAAAAGAATACCCGATTTTTTGCAGGAAGAAGGGCAGTCTCGAAAGCCAGGAGGAAGTATTGCTTAATGTAAACCATCTGGCGGCAGGTCATCCCTACATCCTTGCCGGCAACATCCAGGTCAGCCCGGATGACCGGTACATGGCTTATATCGAGGATACCACCGGAAGGAATTTGTTTACGGCTTATATCAAAGACCTCAGGACCGGCCAGCTGCTGAAAGACCGTTTTGAAACGGCGGGCGGCGTGGAATGGATCAATGATTCCAAAACCATCATTTACGAAACCAAAGATCCGGTGACCCTGCGCACCAACAAGATCTGGAGGCACCGCCTCGGCTCCACCCAGGATGAATTATTATTCGAAGAAAAGGACGAGACGGCTTACTGCAGCATCGGCAAGTCCAAATCGGATACCTACCTGTTTCTCAATCATGGCTACACGCAGAATATCGAGGCTCATTTTATGTCCGCCGATGATCCCAACGGCAGCTTTACCCTGATCAAGCCCAGGGAAAAGGATTTTTATTATTCCGTCGAGCATTTCGGGGATCATTTTTATATCATGACCAATAAGGACGGGGCCAAAAATTTCAAGATCATGCAGGCCCCGGTCAAATCGTTTACGGTCGAAAACTGGAAAGACCTCATTCCCCATGATGAAGAAGTATTGATTGAAAGTTTCGACATCTTCAAAAACTTCCTCGTGGTGCAGGAACGCCAAAACGGGCTCAACCAGATCCTCGTCAGAAAATGGGCGGATTCCAGCTCCCACTTCATCGATTTTGGCGAACCGACTTATGCCGCTCATTTCGGTGCAAATCCCGAATTCGACACGGACAAACTGCGGTATGTGTTCAATTCCTTCAAAACCCCACCATCCACCATTGATTACGACATGGTGAATAAAAGCAAGGAGATAAAAAAAGTACAAGCGGTGTTGGGAGGCTATGACCCCAATCAATACGAGACGGAACTGGTCTGGGTCGAGGCCAAAGACAAAACCCGGGTACCCCTGTCCCTGATCTACCGGAAAGGAATGAAAAAAGACGGCACGGCAGCCTGTTACCTGGTGGGCTATGGGTCCTATGGTTCCACTTATGACCCGGATTTCAACAGCAACTGGATCAGCCTGGTGGACCGCGGATTTGTTTGTGGCATCGCCCATATCCGCGGAGGCATGGAGATGGGATTCAAATGGTATGAGCAGGGTAAAATGAAAAACAAGATGAATACCTTCACGGACTTCATCGATTGTGCCCAGTGGCTGGTGGATCAGAAATATACTTCGAAAGACCGGTTGTTTGCCACCGGCCGGAGCGCAGGAGGGCTGTTGATGGGTGCCGTGACGAACATGAGGCCCGACTTATTCCGGGGCATCATCACCGGAGTGCCTTTCGTGGATGTGCTCACCACCATGTCCGATCCCTCGATCCCCCTGACTACCGGGGAATATACCGAATGGGGCAATCCCGCCATCAAAGACCAGTACGAATACATGAAACAGTATTCACCCTACGACAACCTGAAGGAAGGAAATTACCCCAATCTCTATGTGAGTACTTCGCTGAACGATTCCCAGGTCCAGTATTTCGAACCTGCAAAATATGTGGCTAAACTGCGCAAGCTCAAGAAGGACAACAATGCACTGCTCCTGGTCACCAACATGACCGGATCACATGGAGGCTCGTCCGGCCGCTTTGAACGCTTGCATGAAAGGGCAAATGAATACGCGTTTATGCTGGGCCTGATGGGGATCACCGACGCAAAAATCAGGAATTAGACCGGTGGTCGGCAGAACCGGGTGATCAGGCCTTGGGTTTTATTTTAGTGCCGCTCACCGGATTTTCCATTTTGGGCTGTTCGCCCGAAGGCCCAGCCTGCCGCTGAGGCATGGAAACAAAGAGCAGGGCGGCCAGAATGGCGGCGTGTACAATGATTGTAATCATCCAGGCGGCTGCCCGGTCGTTCAACTCATTCTTTTCGGATTGTTTCATACCGGTATTTCTGAAAAAAACGTGCCAAATACCTGTAAATCGTATTAATGCCTGGTTAAATGCAGAAATCATGGGTTAACAAATTATTTAAGCTTTCCGGACCACCGGCATCCAAACCAACCCGGGATGTATTTAATTTTGTAACAGAAAAAGGTTTCAGTTAACCCCTTTTATGAAAAAATTACATTCAACCTTCCTTACAGCATGCAGTCTTTTAATCCTTTCATGCGCCACACTTAAGAATCAAAACAGCGAGCCGTCTACCGCCCTGGAACGCTTACAGGCAGGGAATGCCCGGTTTTATTCCCATCACATGAAACATCCCGACCAGGGTCCCAAACGGGTTGAGACGACCGCATTAAAACAACAGCCCTTTGCGGTGGTGGTCACCTGTTCGGATTCCCGGGTAGCCCCGGAAATCCTCTTTGATGAAGGGATCGGGGACCTCTTTGTGATCCGCAACGCCGGAAATATCGTGGAAGAAGAAGACGTCCTGGCAAGTATTGAATACGCGGTGGTCCATCTGGGTGTGCGGACCATCCTGATCATGGGCCATGAGGAATGCGGAGCCATCCAGGCTATGGTAGCAGGCCCTGATCACGCCGGCCACCATGAACCGGCCCATATTGAAGCGATCCTGGATAAATTAAAAAAAGAAGAGGAGGAAAAGGCCGTATTGGACAGCCCCGCACGCGGCCAGGAACGGGTCCATCAATGTGTGGTCGCCAATGTAATGCATGGAATCCATGCGGTCGAAGACACGCTGAAATCCGAGGATATGGTCCCGAAAGAAGGCCTGTCCATCCTGGGGGCCGTATATGATATTCATTCCGGAAAGGTCGTTTTTTTACCCGCCGGCCGGAGCACCTTTTAGGCCGGTTATTTCCCGCGAGAGAAAAAGAATTAAAACAGCCTTTTTTGTTATTTTCAAATTTTATATATGTACAATAAATATTTTTTCCCGCGGGAACAAATCCGGAAAATCCGTATAAATTTGTCCCGGTGAAAATGAGTACCTATTTCGGTTTTTATTTTAGCTACTATTATTCCAATGGTAGGATGACCGAAGTTTGATTCAAATTCAAAAAAAATATAAACTGAAGGGAGTCCTTGAAAATTCGAGGCTCCCTTCAGTGTTTTAAGAAACTGTTGTGACAAAATTGAATACAGACCAGACCAAACCGGAGACCCTGCGGGTAGCCATCCAGGGCTACCGGGGAGCTTTCCACGATATCGCGGTCCAGCGCTATTTTAAGGGTCATCCCCTGGAGGTGGCAGAGACCGAAACCTTTGAAGAAATCGTGCAACTGGTGGAAAAAAAACAGGTGGATTTTGGGGCGATGGCGATAGAAAATACCATTTACGGTATGCTGATGCCTAACTACAACCTGCTCAACAAAGCCAGGGTATCGATACATGGTGAAGTTTATCTCCGGATTCAGCAGAACCTGATCGCCTGGCCGGGCCAGAAGCCGGAAGACCTCAAAGAGGTGCATTCCCACCCCATCGCCATAGAACAATGCCGGGAATATTTCAAAGCCTGGCCCCATATCAAACTGATTGAGTCTGTGGATACCGCCTGGAGCGTCAGGGAGGTGAAGGAAAAAAAGCTGAAAAGCCGGGGAGCCATTGGCAGCACCCTCGCCGCACAGCTGTACGGCCTGGAAATCCTCGTACCGTCGATTGAAACCAACAAGAAAAATTTCACCCGTTTCCTCATCATTGAGCGGAAAGGCAGTTCGAATCCCCTGCCCCATTCCAACAAAGCTTCCGTGATTTTTTCCCTCACCCATGAAGTGGGAAGCCTTCACCAGGTCCTTTCCATACTGGCTTCCCAGGAAGCCAATCTCACCAAAATCCAGTCCATTCCCATTCTTGGCAAACCTTTTGAGTATGCATTCTGGGTAGACCTGACGGCCGATCACATGCAAAAACTACTCACCGCCATTGATTCCATCGCACCCATGATCCATGATCTGAAAGTGCTGGGCATTTATCCAAAAGGAGCGCATTATGACCATTAAACCAGCCCACCGGATCAATACCGTGGAAGAATATTATTTTTCTTCCAAACTCAGGGAGATCGCAGGCATGCGTGCCGGGGGCGCGGATGTCCTTAATCTCGGCATCGGATCGCCGGACCTGCCTCCCCATCCTTCCGTGATCGCCACCTTGCATGAATGGGCGCTCAGGCCCGATGCCCACGGTTATCAAGGTTACCAGGGTAGGCCGGAACTAAGGCTGGCCATGGCAAACTGGTACCGGTTGTATTTTGGGGTGAGCCTGGATCCTGAAAAAGAAGTCCTTCCCCTCCTGGGTTCAAAGGAAGGGATCATGCATATTTCCATGGCCTTCATCAATCCGGGGGACCGGGTACTGGTGCCGGATCCGGGCTATCCTACTTACAGTGCCGCGACCAAACTCGCCGGAGGAATACCGGAGACCTATGACCTCCTGCCTGAAAACAACTGGAAACCGGATATGCGAGCCCTGGAAAATATCGCTCCCGGTGAAATCAAACTGATGTGGCTCAACTATCCTCATATGCCCACCGGACAAGCTGCCGATCTCAAAACCATGGAGACCTTGCTGAATTGGGCCCGGTCCAGGAACATCCTCCTGGTCAACGACAATCCGTACAGTTTTATCCTCAACCGCAACTACCTGTCCATCCTTTCCCTTGATGGGGCCCGGGAGCAGTCGATTGAACTGAACTCCATGAGCAAAGCCCAGAACATGGCAGGTTGGAGGGTGGGCATGGCCATTTCAAACCCTGAGTTTATCAACCACATCATCCGGTTTAAAAGCAATATGGACAGCGGCATGTTTTTACCCGTTCAAATGGCTGCCGTGAAAGCGCTGGAACTCGGTCAGGATTGGTATGATCAGCTCAACGAAATCTATACCGGCCGGAAAGACCTGGCTGCGGCCATCCTGAAGGCTGCCGGATGTACCCTGCAGGATAACCAGCAGGGTTTGTTCCTCTGGGGCAGGATCCCCGATAAGTATGAAGACAGTTATGCCCTTAGTGACCGGATCCTCCGGCAAGCCCATGTCTTTATAACCCCGGGGGGTATTTTTGGCAACAACGGAAACCAATACCTCAGGATTTCTCTCTGCAGCAAACCGGAAGTGCTGCAGCAAGGCCTCGACCGAATTCAAAAACTTAAACTGCAGGCATCATGAGCAGGTTATGTCTCATTGGGGTGGGCCATATCGGCGGGTCCCTTGCCCTCGCGGGAAAAAAAGCCGGGCTGTTTTCTAAAGTCACCGGGGTGGATGTCGACCCGGATAACCTCGAAAAAGCACTATCCCTGGGACTGATCGAGGAAGCCCTTCCCCTTGCGGAAGCCATCAATGGTTCTGACCTGGTCGTCCTGGCTGTGCCGGTAAACGTCATGGTCAACCTGATCCCCCAGGTGCTTGACCTGGTTGACGACCAGCTGGTCACCGAAGTGGGTTCTACTAAAACCGCCATTCTGAAAAGCATAGCCCAGCATCCGAAAAGAAAACAATTTGTGGCCAGCCACCCTATGGCCGGTACGGAATTTTCGGGACCTGAATCCGCCCAGGCCAATCTTTTTACAGGCAAGACCTGCGTCCTGGTGGATACGGCTGACAGCGATCCGGAGAAAGTAAAACAGCTTGAAAACGTTTATTCCGAGATCAATATGCGGCTGGTCTACCTGGACAGCGAATCCCATGACCTGCATGCCGCCTATGTGTCGCATATTTCACACATCAGTTCTTTTGCACTGGCCCTCACCGTACTGGCTAAGGAGAAGGATGAAAACCAGATTTTTCAACTGGCCAGCGGTGGTTTCAGTTCTACGGTCAGGCTGGCCAAAAGCTCACCGGACATGTGGATCCCCATTTTTGAACAAAACCGGGACAACGTGCTCGACGTGCTGGATGAGCACATCAGCACTTTGTCCCGTTTCAGAAGCCTCCTCATCAAAAGGGATTTTAAGACTTTCCGGCACCTGATCGAAGAGGCCAACCAGATTAAAAAAATACTCAAAACCTGAAATACATTATCAAATAAACAAAGCAAAAAATATGGAAACAGCAAGTCTATCCACCAGGGCCTTCATGGAAAAAGGATTTACAAAACCTTACCTGATCGCCGGCCCCTGCAGTGCAGAAACGGAAGAACAGGTCATGGCCACCGCTGCACAGATCGCGGCAGAAGGCATCAAACCGGACCTGTTCCGTGCCGGAATCTGGAAGCCGCGCACCCGTCCGGGCAGTTTCGAAGGTATTGGCAGGCCCGGATTGAACTGGCTGAAAAAAGTCAAGGAGGAATACGGCTGGAAGACGACTACCGAGGTCGCCAATACCCAGCATGTGTTCGATGCACTGAAAGCAGGGGTCGATGTTTTATGGATCGGGGCAAGGACTACCGTTAATCCATTTTCCGTCCAGGAGATTGCCGATGCCCTGGTCGGGGTCGACATCCCCGTACTGGTCAAAAACCCAATCAATCCTGACCTGAGCCTTTGGATCGGGTCCCTGGAACGTTTGAAAAAAGCCGGCATCACCCGCCTGGGCGTCATACACCGGGGATTCAGTGCTTTTGGCAAATCCATCTACCGCAATACCCCCAGGTGGGAATTGCCGATCGAACTGATCAGGCAATACCCCGATCTTTTTATCATCTGTGATGCCAGCCATATTTGTGGTAACCGGCCCGGACTTTGGGAGGTCGCCCAGCGTGCCATGGACCTCAATTATGACGGGATCATGATCGAAACCCATTGCAACCCGGACGCGGCCTGGAGCGATGCCGCCCAGCAAGTCACCGGGAGCGGCCTCAAAAACATCCTTGACCGACTTGTCGTCCGGCAGGAAAAGTCAGCGGATCCGAAATTCATAGATAATATTGAGGACATCCGTCACCAGATCGATGTCATCGACAACGAATTGCTCAACATCCTGGGCGAACGGATGAAACTGGCAGACAAAATTGGCATGTTCAAAAAAATGAACAATATCAGTATTCTTCAATCCAGCCGCTGGAATGAGATCATCCAGAAAAGCCAGGAAAAAGGCAAGGCGCTGGGATTGAGTGAAGACTTTATCACTAAGGTGCTCACCGCCATTCATGAAGAGTCCATTGAGCATCAGGAGAAGATTATGATCGAATCGTGATAGGATTAATAGGATTTATAGGATTTATAGGATTTATAGGATTAGTAGGATTAGTAGGATTGGTAGGATTGGTAGGATTGGTAGGATTAGTAGGTAAGATTTTATTTCGTTGGGCGCGGCTTAATTAAAAAGCCTGTCCTGGTTCCTAAGGCGGTCGGATGTGCTCACATTTGTTCAGCAAAAACTGAACCGAATCCTTACAGCCTAATCTGCCAATCCTTGGAATCCTACCAATCAAAAATCCTAGAAATCCTACCAATCCTACCAATCCTAGTCCTACCCATCCTAGAAATCCCACCAATCCTAATCCTACCCATCCTAGAAATCCTAGAAATCCTACCAATCCTAATCCTACCCATCCTAGAAATCCTAGAAATCCTACCAATCCTAGTCCTACCCATCCTAGAAATCCTACCAATCCTAGTCTACCCATCCTAGAAATCCTAGAAATCCTACCAATCCTAGTCTACCCATCCTAGAAATCCCACCAATCCTAGTCCTACCCATCCTAGAAATCCTAGAAATCCTATCTATTTTTACCGTTCAATCGATTGCATCATGACACTACCCTTTTTCCAGGATTACGCCAGGTATACCATTTGGGCCAATGAAGAAGTATGCGGCTGGCTTGAACAAATCAGCGATGAACAATGGACCAGGCCCGTGGTATCCAGTTTTGGCACCCTGGAAGCAACGGTTTTGCACATCGCCGGGGCCGAAAAAATATGGCACGACCGTCTGGCCGGAATAAAACCGGCTTCCTGGCTGCCGGCCTATTTTAAAGGATCGAAGCAGGAGGCCATTGATACCTGGAGGACCCATTCCAGGAGCTTTCTCGATTTAATTACCCAACTCGATCCTTCGGTGCTTAACTCCAACCTGGCATTTAAACGCCTCAGTGGGGAGCCGGATGAGATGCCCTATTTTCAGATCCTTACCCATGTATTCAATCACTCCACCTACCACCGGGGTCAGATCATCCTTTTGCTGAGGCAATTGGGCTTTGACCGGGTAAACAGTACCGATATCACCGCATTTCTCAGGAAAAAAAAGAAGCTGGAAGTCCCACAATCGTGACTTCCAGCTCAATATTCACAGCGCCCTGACGTGGGCTTTTGACGCTCGCCCTTCGAACCAGTGCTTAAATTAAAGTTTCCTGACTTTGCCCGATCCGGATACCTTTGAATTGATCCTGGGCTCTCCCAGATAATAGACGTCACCGGAGCCGGAGATATGGGCTTCGAGATAGTCTTCAACATTCACAGTAATCATACCCGAGCCACTGATATGGGTGTCCGCCTCTTTTACTTCCACGTTGCGCATGTCGATATACCCGGAACCGCTGGTGTGGAGTTTGCTTTCATCCGCTGAACCGTCTTTTATTTCCACATGGCCTGAACCGCTCACCTGGGTCTCGATTTCCTGGGCGATTTCTGCATAGTCCATATCGATGCTGCCGGAACCGCTTACGATCAACTCGAGATTTGGATGTTTAACGGCGCCGGTCACGCGGATGTCCGATGAGCCGCTGTTAAATATGTATTTCAGGTCCGGGCCGGCAAGGTTGACGGTCACGTCTTCACAATCGCGGATACGGACGTTGTTGTCCCATTTGACCACCAGGGACCTGCTTTCCACCTTTGTTTCCAATTCGTCAAGGATATTACGGGGAGCCTGCAATTCCACCTTATATTGCGGGGCAACCTGGAAATTAACCTGTCCGCAAATGCTGATCTTGATCCCGTCAAAATTATTTTTGTTGCGGAATTCAGTCACGACAGGCCCTTCCCCTTCAATGATTTCACAGGAAGGCAAAAAGGCCAGTCCGGACATCAAAGCAAGGAGGTAAAAAAATTTCGTTTTCATAATTAAAATTTAAACAGTATCAGTTTTGAATTAATTTTCAATCAATAAAGAGACAAATTTGCCGGCTTAGTTGCACGGAATGAAAATTAAACGGTTTAAAGAATCCGGAAAGACGACCAATGAAATGGGCCGATCGACCGCGGGGCCCTCCATTTTTCAATTTCATTTCCATTCTTTTGGCTGCAGCCTGCCAGCCGCTTCTTTATCTTTGCGCCCGTGGAAAACCTGAGCCGCTTGCTGGCGATATACCGGCAGGACGCCCGGATAAGGGAGGTAGGGACTGTTTTATCAACGAAGCCAGGGCGGTTATATCTCTCCGGTATGACTGGCTCGATGGAATCCTTTTGCCTTGTCGCCACCATCCTCAACCACCCGGGCACCCACCTCATCGTGGCCAGATCCAAGGAGGCAGCGGCTTATTTACTAAATGATCTTCAAGGACTTGCGGGAAGCCAGATCCTTATTTTTTTCCTGCCGGACTCATTCCGTCTGCCCGGCAAATTTGAAGAAATCAAACAAAGCCAGGTGGTTGAAAGGACGGAATGCATCAACCAGCTGCTCAGCCCCGGCAACACCTCCTCCTGCATCGTTACCTACCCGGAAGCTCTGTTTGAGAAAGTGGTGGCCCCTGCCGCGCTGGAAAAAAGCAGGATCCTGATCGAAAAAGGACATGAACTCGATCTGGATTTTGCCCTGGACCTGCTCACGGAATACGGATTCAGAAGGGTAGATTTTGTGACCCAGCCGGGTGAATTTTCCATCCGGGGCGGGATCGTTGATATTTTCTCCTTCGCCAATGATTATCCCTACCGGGTGGAACTGGCCGACACCGAGGTGGAAACCATCCGGATTTTTGACCCGGAAACACAGTTGTCTGTCCGGAATTTGATCAAAATCAGCATTTTACCCAATATCCACACCGAATTCAGCCAGGTGGAAAAAGTCTCCCTCCTCGACATCCTGCCCAAAGGATCTGTTCTCTGGATGGACGACCTGCAGTTTACCCTTGACCGGCTGCAGGATTGTTTTGACAAAAGCCAGGCGGTCCGGGTTTTTGAAAAAGAGGAGGAGCAACAAACAGCCTTCGCCAAAATTTTCAGGGAAAAAGCCATTGTCTATCCCAGGGAGATTATGGATAAACTTCCGGACCATTCCCTGATCTTTTACCGGGAAAAGCCATCCTCAGAGTTATCGGGTATCCCGCAACTTCGTTTTTCATCAAGGCCGCAGCCCAGTTTTAACCGGAATTTTGACTTGCTGATCCAGGACCTGAAGAAGGAGGAAGCATCCGGTTTCGAACCTTTTATTTTTTCAGACAATCCAAGGCAACTGGATCGCCTGGATGCTATTCTCCGGGACCTTAAGGCCGGGGTCCGCCTGCAACCGGTTCCTGCAGCCATTCACCAGGGCTTTATCGATACGGACCTGAAACTCCTTTGTTATACGGACCACCAGATCTTTGAACGGTTCCACCGGTACCGGCTCAAGGAAGGATTTCAGAAAGACACCGCAATGACCATGCGCCTGCTCCGGGACCTTCAACCCGGGGACTATGTCACCCATATCGATCATGGGATCGGGCGTTTTTCAGGATTGGAAAAAATAGAGATCAACGGCAAGACCCAGGAGGTGGTGCGGCTGGTGTTTAAGAATAACGACCTGTTGTATGTAAGCATTCACTCCCTGCACAAAATCAGCAAGTACATGGGCAAGGAGGGGGTCGAACCGGTGCTGAATAAGATAGGCAGCGATACCTGGTCCAACCTGAAAAGGAAAGCCAAGCGCCAGGTCAAAGACATCGCCCAGGAACTGATCAAACTCTATGCCCAGCGCAGGGCCAGCAAGGGACATGCCTTTGCCCCGGACAATTATATGCAACACGAACTGGAAGCCTCCTTCATTTATGAGGACACGCCCGACCAGCTGAAGGCCACGCAGGAGGTAAAACAGGACATGGAAAAAGAATATCCCATGGACCGAATGGTCTGCGGCGACGTGGGATTTGGGAAAACCGAGGTCGCCATCCGCGCAGCCTTCAAGGCCATTCTGGACGGAAAACAGGTGGCGGTATTGGTACCGACGACCATCCTCGCTCTTCAGCATTTTAAAACGTTCAGCGAGCGGCTCAAAGAATTCAAGGTCAGTGTGGATTTTATCAACCGGTTCCGGAGCACGAAGGAAAAAAATGAGATCCTCGAGAAAACCAAAGAGGGGAAAATAGAGATACTCATTGGCACCCATGCGATCCTCAGCCAGGACGTCCAGTTTAAAAACCTGGGCCTCCTGATCATTGACGAAGAACAAAAATTCGGGGTGGCAGCAAAAGAGAAATTGCGCAAGAGAAAGGTGAATGTCGACACCCTGACCCTCACCGCCACCCCCATCCCGAGAACGCTGCAGTTTTCCCTCCTTTCGGCCCGGGATATGTCGATCATGCGAACCCCGCCGGCCAACCGCCAGCCCGTTCACACCGAACGAATGACTTTTAATGAAGAAGCCATTCGCGATGCCATCTATTATGAAATCAACCGGGGCGGCCAGGTTTTTTTTGTGCACAACCGGGTGGCTTCCCTGCCCGAGCTCACTGAAATGCTGAGGGAACAATGCCCGGGAGTGGAAATCACCATGGCCCACGGACAAATGGAACCTAAAAACCTGGAAAACGCCTTACTGGACTTTATTGACCGGAAGACCGATGTCCTGGTCAGCACCAATATCATCGAAATGGGCCTGGACATACCCAATGCCAATACCATTTTTATTCACAATGCCCACCAGTTTGGGCTCAGCGACCTCCACCAGTTGAGGGGACGGGTCGGCAGGTCCAATAAAAAAGCCTACTGCTACCTGATCGCCCCTCCCTTGTCCACCCTGACTTCTGAAGCCCGCCAAAGATTAAAAACCATTGAGGAACTCACGGACCTTGGCTCCGGATTTTATGTGTCGATGCGCGACCTGGATATCCGGGGTGCCGGCAATATGCTCGGGGCAGAACAAAGCGGCTTCATTTCGGAGATCGGCTTTGACACCTACCAGAAGATCCTGGACGAAGCCATCCAGGAACTGAAGGAAGAAGATTTCAAAGAAGTTTTCAGGGAAGAACTGGCCAATAAAAAGGAATTCGTCCGGGATTGCAATATTGACATGGATGCGGAATTACTGATCCCTGATACCTATATCCAGAACACGCCTGAACGACTCAGCCTCTATACTGAACTGGACGCGATCAACGATGAGGCCGGGATTGAAAAATTTACGGTAAAACTGAAAGACCGCTTCGGTCCCATACCCGGCCAGATGCTCGATTTGTTCGAAGGCCTGCGGATCCGTTGGACCGGAAAAAGACTGGGAATGGAACGCATTATTTTTAAAAACAACCGGCTGCGTTGTTATTTCCCGGGTAATGCCAAATCCAGTTATTACGAAACTCCCTTTTTCCAGGAGCTGCTCAAAATCATTTCCACCACGGAATACAAAAAGGAATGGCATCTTAAGCAGACCAGCGATAGCCTGATCCTCGGCAGGGATGGGATAAAAAATGTGCGGACGGTCAAAAAAGTACTCGAAGAATTATTGGCTGGTGTCGAGAGCCGGCTCATCCCCCGCCCCTCACCCCTCACTCCTCATACCTAGTCCACGCACCTGCACCCGATATGAAACAAACTGGTTTCCGGTGTGGTAAATGATCTTGAGGAGATTTTATATCCATGACAATAGTTCGGGGCACAGAGGAAAGACCCTCCGCGCATAGCTTTTTCCGTGGAGAGGGTAAAAGCACCCTGGATCAACTGGTCATATTCAAACCGCCAGTTGTCACACCACTCCCAAACATTGCCGGAAAGATCCAAAAAACCCAAAGGACTGGGCTCAAAACTGCCTACTGGTGCGGTGGTCTCAAAACCGTCCAGGTTTTTGAAAACTTCAGGAAAAGCCCCCTGCCATACATTGCCCCTGATCTTACCACCCGAATCCCAATCCCCTCCCCAGGGATAGAGATCCTGGTCGTTTCGGCCATTGCGGGCCGCATGTTCCCACTCCAGCTCATGGGGAAGACGCTTCCCCTGCCAGGCGCAAAAAGCCCGGGCGTCATACCAGGACAACTGGGTCACCGGTTCTGATTTTCCGGCTGCCGGTTTGGATTTCCCTCTCGGATGTCTCCAGTCGGCGCCGTCCACCAATCCCCAGGTCCGGTCGTCCATATTAAATACCCCTGCATTGCCAAATTTTTCCGCATCCGTCTTATAGCCCGTTTCCTTAACGAACCGCTCAAATTCGGCCACCGTCGCCTCCGTACTGTCCATAAAGAACCCTTGAACATAAACCCTTAGGGTGGTACTTGAATTCGGATCGATGAGGTCCAGGGGCCCGGGTGGCACATAGATCATGCCTTTGACAGGGTCCGGAAGAATATGTTTTTCCACGGAGGGAACCATTGAAACTGTAACCGGCAGTTCAAATATGCCCTGGACCGGCCTTAAGCCTTCTGATTCGCCTTTTTTACATGCTATCAGGATCGTTAAAATCAGCGATCCGAAAAAAAATCGACCAGTCTGGCTAAGCATTCCACAAAATTAAGCCAGGCGACTGCTTTTTGAGAAACTATCAGCCAATGGTTATTTGTTATACTATTAAATGAAGCATAAAAAAAATATTATCCGGATTCTCAAAAAGGGCGGGTATTCTGTGATTTATTCGGCTTTGTTGCTCTACTATGCCTTTAGGCGCAAGGATTTACCGCGATGGGCCAGAAGTATTATAATCGGAGGTTTGGGCTATCTTTTAAGCCCCATAGATACCATTCCTGATCTTACACCGCTCTTGGGATATACCGATGATTTGGGCATATTGTCCTATGCGCTGGTCCTGATCGCGGCCTATATCAATGACGAGGTTAGGGAAAAAGCAAAAGCCCGTTTTCATAAATTGGTCCGTGAACCCATGAGCGAACAGGCCATTCATTCCGTCGAAAGTTTTCTTTAAAAGATCTTTAAAGAGCGAGCAGCCCGGGTGGCAACTGCATGAAAAGGATCCTGTTTTTAAGGTCTACCTCGTCAATAAATTCTTCCACAAGCGGGATATGGTATTCTCTTTCCCCCGAGCGGACAAGGGCCAGCAATTGTGTAGGCATCTCATCGATGGCCTCGATCCGGCCGGTAAAACCGGCGGTTTGGTCCAAAACGGTAAAACCGATCCACTCAGCCAGTTCGTCGTCTTCTTCTTCCGCGGATTCATTATTTAATATGTCCTGCGGATGGACAAAGATCTCCTCATTCACCAGGCTTTTGGCTTCTTTGTCATCCCTGAGATCATCAAATAAGACTTCCATCCCGTCCCGGCGTTCCTCTTTATGAAGGACAAAAAAAGGCGCCCAGACTCCATGGACCCGGATCAGGCATTTTGACAGATGGTTCCATGTTTCTTCGTAACCCGCATAAGGTTCAGCAAGGACTTTGCCCTGGTAACCGGTGGTTTTGCGCACGACACCGATAGTGCTTAAATCAGATTCAAAGGAAGGTTCCACTAATTATGACGGGTGATGGTTTGCCTGTAAATATATCCCTTGGTTGCCCGCTGGCTCCAGGGCAGGTTGACGGCTGCACAATCGTTGACGTTGTTGTTGCAGTCGAGGATGATCATTTCCTTATAGACCAGGCCGGTTCCTGCCGCATATTTCTCCAGGCTGTACCGCTTGGCGAGCAGGTTTTCCTCATCGGTTTGAAGGATAGACACCACATCGTCAAACACGAGGTTACCGCTGGTAAAACCGCCCGGGGACTCACCGGCTTTGAAGTTTTCCCAATCGCGGTATATTTCAACGGATTCCCCTTCAACGTTAAATACCTGGTCAGGCCGGACCAGGCCCAGGCCGTTCCAGGAAATGCCGGGCAAGAGCGGGAAGACCAATTTAATGAAATGGACGTTGGCTTCATTTACGATAGCCCTGTTTTGAAATACCCTGGCCGTATAACTGGCATAAGGGACCCAGGGTTCACCGGCGCCAGGGCGGTGCGAGCGCAGAATGGTATAAAATGGACCAAGACTGTCCTGGCCTTCTGTCAAGATTTCTTCCCGTGCTTCGAAGCGGGTGGAATCCAGCAGGCTGCCTTGGCGGAATACGATGGAATCGGCCACGTATTCTATGAACTTGCCTTTCCGGAGGGGAAAATATTTTTGATCCGATAAAATATCGGTTTCCTCTGTTTCATTGCTGACGCATCCGGACAAAGGAAGCAACAGGAACAGCATAAGACCCAGGTGTTTCATTCGCTGGGATCAAAGGTATAACCGGATTGAATGATCCCTCCGCCTACCACATCATCTCCTTCATAAAAAACGGCGGACTGTCCCGGGGTGATGGATTTGGCGGGTACATGAAAAAGGACATTGGCAGAATGGTTCGGTCCGCTGTCCAGGATACCCCAGGTTCCGGGGTCCCGGTATCTTATTTTTACAATGCATTCCATGGATTGAGGCTCTTCTTTTTTCTGCCAGTTGGTTTTATAAACGCGCATGCCGCTGCGTTGCAGATCGTCTTCATGACCCAGGACCACGATATTTTGGTCCGGTTGAATATCCGTCACGAACATCGGTTGTCCGAGATGAACGCCCAGGCCTTTTCTCTGGCCAATGGTGTAAAAAGGATAGCCCTCATGCGTACCCAGGACCTTCCCGTCCTGATCGACGTAAAGCCCCCCTTTCAAAGCGGATTCCAGTTCCGGACGTTTGCGTTTTAAAAATCCGCGGTAATCGTTGTCCGGCACAAAACAGATCTCGTAACTCTCCGCTTTTTTGGCCAATTCTTCATAGCCCCGTTCTGCCGCCAGGGTCCGGACTTCAGGCTTCACCAGCTCGGACAAGGGAAAAAGGGTCCTCTCAAGGCAGGCCTGGCTCAGGCCCCAGAGCACATAGGATTGGTCCTTGCTCGTATCTTTTGCCCTTGAAATATATTTTCTGCCTTCCAGTTCACCGACCCTGGCATAATGACCGGTGGCTATGAATGGACAGTCCAGGGCATCGGCCCGCTTGAGCAGGGCTTCCCACTTGATATGGGTATTGCAAAGCACGCAGGGGTTCGGGGTCCGTCCGGCCAGGTATTCTTCCACAAAATTGTCGATCACGGAATCCCCGAATTCATTCCGGATATCGAGAATAAAATGGTGAAAACCCATTTTTACGGCCACCGTACGAGCGTCATTGATGGAATCCAGGGAACAACAGCCGGTTTCCTTTTTTGCCCCGCCGCTGTTGGCATAATCCCAGGTTTTCATGGTAATGCCGACCACCTCATAACCCTGTTCATGAAGCAGCATGGCGGCGACCGTGCTGTCAATGCCCCCGCTCATGGCTACCAGTACCCTTCCGTGTTTGCTCATAATTTCTGAGTTGCAAAGATAAGGGGAACGTTCGATCCCGCAATCAGCCTGTCCTGAGGGTGGGTTTCATTGATCCGGACAGCCGAAAGCACTTAACTTCACCTTAAAGAGCTGCATAAAATCCTCAATTCAGCACATGACCAGGTCCAGACGATGGGTGATCGGAGACATCCACGGATGCAATAGAACGCTAAACGGGCTGTTATTCAACAAACTGAAGGTGTCTTCAAAGGATGAATTGTTTTTCCTGCGTGATTACATAGACCGGGGACCGGACAGCAAAGGAGTGATCGACACCCTGCTGAACCTCAAGGAGCGCCAGATCCGGGTCCATGCCCTGCTTGGAAACCACGAGCAAATGATGATGGAATCGGAGCACGACGAGTTACTTTTAGAATTCTGGATCCGTAACGGGGGCGATGCCACGCTAGAGAGTTTCGGACTGGAATCCTATTCCTCTTTCCCGGACCCTTACAAAGCCTTTTTTACTGACCTGCCTTATTATGCAGAAACGGGGAAATATATTCTGGTCCATGCAGGTCTCAATTTTGAAGAGCCGGACCTCTTTTCAGATGAGTACCTTATGCTTTACCAAAGAATTCAGGACACGAATCAAGCCGCACTCGGTGACCGTGTCATGCTCCACGGCCATACTCCTTTGCCCCTCGGCCAGATCCTGGCTCAGACGGCCAATTGCAGGAATCTGGACGGAGGCTGTGTGTTCTCCCGGCGGAGGAAAGATTTGGGTTACCTCGTGGCCTACAATCTGGATGACGGAGACTATGTGTATGAAAAATGCATGGACTGGGATTAACGGTTTGAATTTCGTAATGAACGCTTTGATCTTCGTTTTTAAAAAACAGGTCCGGGCCATACTTTGCAAAAGAAATGAATGCCGCGGCGCGCGGCAGGATTAACTCTAATAAAATGGACAAGGTCGAATCGCTAGAGGAATTTTATAAAAGAAAAATCGGCTGGATGCCTGACCCTATTCGGGAAGAGATTGGTCATTTTAATGTATTTAAGCTGGATCCCTTTGTCGGGAAAAATGCCCAACCGGTGCCCTATAAACGCAGGGACTTTTATAAAATCATGCTGGTGGTGGGCAAGAGCAAGGTTCACTATGCAGACCAGGTGGTTGAAGTGGCTAAACAAGCCTTGACGTTTTCAAATCCTCAAATCCCCTATAAATGGGAGCATATCGACCAGATCCGCCGGGGCGTATTTTGCATTTTTAACCAGCATTTTTTCCACCGCTACGGCAACCTGAATCAATATTCTTTATTCCAGCCGGGCGGAAACCATGTCTTTGAATTAAGCGACCGCCAGGTAAACCAGGTGAGCGGCATATTCCAGCGGATGATGGAAGAGATCAATTCGGACTATATTTATAAATACGACGCCTTGAGGACGATGGTATTCGAACTGATCCATTTTGCCATGAAAATGCAGCCTTCTGCAAAAATAGACCACCAGGCCCTCAATGCTTCCCAAAGAATTTCCACCCTGTTCCTGGAACTGCTGGAACGACAATTTCCCATTGACGATAACCACAAGGCGGTCAACCTGCGCACGGCCTCCGATTTTGCCCGTCAGTTAAACGTTCACGTTAACCATTTAAACCGGTCCGTGAAAGAAACGACGGGGAAAACCACGACGCAGATCCTTGCCGGACGTTTGTTGCAGGAAGCAAAAATCCTGCTGAAACACAGTGCCTGGCCGGTATCCGACATTGCTCACGCCCTGGCATTCCGGGAAGTCACTCATTTCAACAACTTCTTTAAAAAACATGTAAAGTTGAGCCCAATAAAATACAGGAGTATTTGAATTTGATTTTAGTTATTTCCTGGCCCGGGCACTCCTATATATTTGATTTAAAAGTTAACCCTAGAATAAAGAATAAGACGATGGAAACACGAAGACTTGGAAAGAATGGCCTGGAAGTTTCGGCACTCGGTTTGGGCTGCATGGGGATGAGTTTTGGTTATGGTCCACCCCAAAACAAGCGGGAAATGATCGCGCTCCTTCGCGCCGCGGTTGAAAAAGGGGTCACTTTTTTCGATACCGCTGAAGTGTATGGACCTTTCACAAATGAAGAACTGGTTGGCGAAGCCCTGGCACCTTTTCGCGGGACCGTGAAGATCGCAACCAAATTTGGTTTCAAACCTTCGGCCAGCGATCCTGCGAAGTGGAATGAATTGGATAGCCGGCCGGAACACATCAAACAGGTCGCCGAAGCCTCGCTGAAAAGATTAAAGACAGATGCGATCGATTTGTTTTATCAACACCGCGTGGATACCGGGGTACCGATTGAAGAGGTGGCTGGGGCTGTAGCAGATCTGATCCGGGAAGGAAAGGTCAGGCACTTCGGACTTTCGGAAGCGGGCCTTCAAACCATCAGGAGGGCCCATGCCGTTTTCCCGGTAACCGCTCTTCAGAGTGAATATTCGTTATGGTGGAGAAAACCTGAAGAGGAGGTAATCCCCACCCTGGAGGAACTCGGAATCGGCTTTGTGACCTTTAGCCCGCTTGGAAAGGGTTTCCTTACGGGAGCAATCGATGAGCATACCTTGTTTGACAAAACGGATTTCCGCAATGTAGTTCCCCGTTTTGCGCCGGAAGCCCGTAAGGCAAATCAGGGTATGGTTGATTTACTTGGAAACATCGCGAAAGAAAAGAATGCAACCCCTGCACAAATCGCGCTGGCCTGGCTGCTTGCACAGAAACCATGGATTGTGCCCATACCGGGTACAACGAAGTTGAATCGCCTTGAAGAAAACCTGGGGGCGACCTCGATCGAACTGACACAGGATGACCTGCGTGAGATTGAACATGCTGCTTCTCAGATCACGATCACCGGAGCCCGCTACCCGGAAAGCTCGGAGCGAATGGTCGATCGATAATAGAGTATTATGGAAACAAAAACCCATAATCTCAAAATACAAGAATAAATTTGTGAAAACCCGGGTTTAAACAAGACCAAATCATTGATTGGTCTGGAGTTTATCAGCCGATTTTATAACTTAAAGTAAGGAGTAAATTTTACACCTTTAAACCGGAAACATGACCCTTGTAAAAACATTTAATGGCAGGCGTTCATTTTTGAAAGCCACCGCATTGGCCGGAGGCGGCATGATGATAGGGTTCAGTTGGCTGCCCTCCTGCCAGTCCGATTCGAACGCTGATTTGACCCTGCCCAAGGAATGGTTCGACCTCAACGGTTTTTTGAAGATAGGCGATAACGGCCTTATAACCATAATGTCCCCCAATCCGGAAGGGGGTCAGAATGTAAAAACCTCTATGCCCATGATCGTAGCGGAGGAACTGGATGTGGACTGGGAGAAGGTGGTGGTGGAACAGGCCCCCCTGGATACGAAATTATATACCCGCCAGTTTATTGGCGGCAGTCAGGCCATCCGGCAGGGCTGGCATGGTCTTCGGATGGCCGGCGCCACGGCCAGGCATATGTTGAAGCAGGCGGCGGCCCAAGCCTGGCAAGTGCCCGAAACGGAGATCACTACCGCGGAAGGGGTATTGCTTCACGAAAAAAGCGGCAGGTCGGCGGGATATGGCGAAATGGCGGCTGCAGCTGCCAGGATTCCAGTGCCGAAGGAGGTGCCCCTCAAGGATACCAAGGAATTTAAACTGGTCGGCACCTCCCGTAAGAATGTGGACGGGAAAAAAATCGTAACCGGGCAAGCCCTTTTCGGAATGGACTACCACCGGCCTGGAATGCTCATCGCCATGATCGTACATCCACCCGCCTTCGGGATGAAATTGAAATCGTTTGATGACCAGTCTGCAAGGAAAATGCCCGGAATCAGGGACATTTTTACCATTAAGGCCTTGCAAGACGAATATGAAAGGCAATACTTTGATACCTGTACCTTTACCGACCTGGTCGCGGTGGTGGGCGAGACCACCTGGGAGGTCCTGAATGCCAAAAAAGCCCTGGTCGTAGAATGGGAACTCTTCACCGCTTACACGGAATCCAAATTGACTCCGGGTGGAAAACAAACCGTGCGGTTCCCCGCCGGTTTGGAAAACTCTTCAGAACATATTTTGCAAATGGAGAAGGAAGCGGCTAAACCAGGAAAGGTGCGTCGAAAAGATGGAGAGCCGGAGGCAGTTTTCAAACTCCCCGCCCGCGTCATTGAACGTACCTATACCGCCCCCTTCCTTGCCCACAACTGCATGGAACCGATGAACTTTTTTGCCCATGTGACTGCGGATAAAGCTGAACTTGCAGGACCCCTTCAGAAACCGGAGTATACGGAAAAGACCCTGTCGGCCCGGCTGGGCCTGCCCCTTGAAAAGATAGATATCCAGATGACCCGACTGGGCGGTGGATACGGAAGAAGGTCCTATGCGCATTGGCTGGTGGAGGCCGCCCTGATCTCACAGAAAATGAATGCGCCGGTCAAACTCATCTATACCCGGGAAGACGATATGACTTCAGGCATTTACCGCCCGGCTTATCATGCGCATTACCGGGCTGCACTGGATGCCGAAAACAATCTTATCGCTTTCCAGGTTAAAGCCGGAGGAATTCCGGAAAGCCCGCTTTATGCCGACCGGTTTCCCGCCGGAGCGGTGGACCATTACCTCGCAGAGGATTGGGCCATTGAATCAAACATAACCGTAGGCTCTTTCCGGGCCCCAAGGTCCAACTTTATGGCTGTCGCCGAGCAATCTTTCCTCGATGAGGTGGCGGAGGCCGCCGGCAAAGATCCGATTGAATTCCGGCTTGAGCTTTTAAAAAAGGCCAAAAACCATCCGGTCGGCAAAAACAACGATTATGACCCGGACCGTTATGCGGGGGTATTGGAATTGCTAAAAGAAAAATCCAACTGGGAGGAAGAAATTCCGGGGATTTACCGGGGGGTATCGGCCTATTTTTGCCACAACAGCTATGTCGCCCAGGTGCTCGACCTGGTGATGGAGCAAGGCAAACCAAAAGTCGCAAAAGTCACCTGTGTCGTGGATTGTGGCATCGTGGTGAACCCGGACGCGGCCCGCAACCTTACCGAAGGTGCCATCGTGGACGGCATCGGCAACGCGATGTATGGATCCATGACCTTCCGGCAGGGTGAACCAGAGATGAATAATTTTGACAAATACCGGTTGATCCGAATGGAAGAAGCGCCAGGAGCCATTGATGTGCATTTTGTCAAAAGCGATATAGACCCAACCGGTTTGGGTGAACCCGCCTTCCCACCTGTTTTTGGAGCTTTGGCCAATGCACTTTATAAAGCAACGGGTAAACGGCATTACCACCAACCTTTCATTGGAAACGGCTTGGCGGGATAGGTCAATTGAAGAAAGAATGAGCAGGAAAACCGTTTATTTTGCCAATGTCATGATACTCAGCCCATGGGCATCTCCAAACGACTTTGCTTCGTGATCTTTGAATTCTGTAACAAATCGTTTGAATTTAGTAAACTGCTACCGCGGACTTGTCCGTAATTTTATTTATTCTAAAAAAACATAACCCGTATGGCCATATTTAATCTGAATGTCAATGGAAAGAAGACGCAAGTGGACCTTGATCCGGCAACACCTGTACTTTGGGTGCTGAGGGACCATCTCAACCTGGTTGGCACCAAATATGGTTGCGGCATTGCCCAGTGCGGAGCCTGCACCATCCATCTCGATGGGGTCGCCACAAGGTCATGCCTGCTTCCGGTGGCCGCCGTCGGCAACAAAGCCATTACCACCATTGAAGGACTTTCGGAAAACGGGGACCATCCGGTCCAAAAAGCCTGGCTGGAACACGATGTGCCGCAGTGCGGCTATTGCCAGGCCGGTCAGATCATGACCGCAGTCGCTTTTTTGAAAAATAATCCGCATCCAAGCGATGAAGAAATTGAAACGGCCATGAACGGAAACCTCTGCCGTTGCGGCACCTATCTCCGGATCAGGGCTGCAGTCAAAACCGCCTCAAAATCCTAATCCCCCTAACTTTTCCATAAAATGACCACGGTAAAAACAACTATAAACAGGAGATCCTTCATCAAAGTCACTTCCCTGGCAGGTGGAGGAATGATGCTTAGTTTCAACTGGTTAGCCGGATGTAAACCCACTTCCCAAGAAATATTGGCCCTTCCCAAAGAGTGGTTTGAACTGAACAGCTATATCAAGATTGGGGAAAACGGGGCGGTCACCCTGATGTCTCCCAACCCGGAATTCGGATCAAATGTGAAGACCTCCATGCCAATGATCCTGGCAGAAGAATTGGATATAGACTGGAAAAACGTCAGGGTGGAACAAGCTGATTTTTTTCCTGAACGGTTTGAACGCCAGTTCACCGGCGGCAGCCAGGCCATTCGCCAGGGATGGAAAATTCTTCGCACGGCGGGGGCGACGGCTCGTCAAATGATGATCCGAGCGGCCGCACAGACCTGGAACGTCCCTGTCGAAGAGATTACCACCGAAGCCGGCACGCTGCAGCACCTGCCAAGCGGAAAAAAAGCGGGATATGGCGAATTGGCTTCCCTGGCCGCCACCCTTCCCGTCCCTGAAGAAGTCCCCTTGAAAAAGGTCAAGGATTTTAAGATCATCGGGACGTCCAGGAAAAATGTGGATGGCCTGAAGATTGTGACCGGCAAGCCCATGTTCAGCCTGGATCATACCCAGGACGGGATGCTCGTCGCCATGATTGCCCATCCCCCCGCATTCGGAATGAAAGTGAAATCGGTGGATGACACCGCAGCCAGGGCTATGCCCGGGATCAAGGATGTTTTTACGATTAAAACCCTTGCGGACGAATATGAAAGAAACGGATTCGATACGACCAGTTTCACGGAACTGGTGGTCGTAGCGGGAAATACCACCTGGGAAGTAATGAATGCCAAAAAGGCTTTGGTCATCGAATGGGAAAAAATATCCGATTCCCATATTGTGGTCAATGGATGGGGAGGCAAACAAACGGTCCGGATTCCGGCCGGATTGGAAAGCACGGCAGGGCACAAAGCCCAGATGGCTGAAATGGCGAAAAAGCCCGGGAAGGTGCTCCGTAAAGACGGTGATCCGGAAGCCGCTTTTAAAAGAGCGGCCAAAGTGATCGAGAGGACCTACTCCGCCCCTTACCTTGCCCATAACACGATGGAGCCGGTCAATTGTTTTGCCCGGGTCACTGATGAACATGCGGAAATATACGGCCCCATCCAGGCGCCGGAATCCATAATGCAAACCCTGGTTGCCAGGCTGGGGATGCCGAAGGAGAAAATACATATCAAACTGGCGAGGATGGGAGGAGGATTTGGCCAGAGGGCTTATGGCCACCATATGGTTGAGGCTGCGGTGATCTCCCAAAAGTTGAAGGCGCCCGTCAAACTGGTTTATACCCGCGAGGACGATATGACCTACGGCATATACCGGCCTACCTATACCGCCACTTACCGGGCGGCCCTGGATGAAAAAAACCAACTCCTGGCCTTTCATGTGAAAGCCGGAGGAATCCCGGAGACCCCCATTCACCCAAACCGCTTCCCTGCCGGAGCCATTGACCATTACCTGGCGGAAAGCTGGTCCATTGAATCCAATATCACCATCGGCGCCTTCAGGGCGCCCCGCTCCAATTTTATGGCGGGCGCCGAACAGTCCTTCCTGGATGAACTGGCAGAAGAATTGGGAAAAGATCCTATCGAATTCAGGCTGGAACTATTGGACCGGGCCAAAACCAATCCGGTAGGGGAAAACAACGACTATGATCCCGATCGATATGCCGGGGTTCTAAAACTGGTCAGGGAGAAATCCAAATGGCAGGAACCGCAGCCCAATATCCACCGGGGCGTATCCGCCTACTTCTGTCACAACTCCTACGTCGCCGAGGTCCTGGATCTCGTAATCCAAAACAAGAACCCGGTCATTCAAAAAGTTTACGCCGCGGTGGATTGCGGAATTGTAGTCAATCCTGACGCCGCGGCCAATATGGGTGAAGGAGGGATTGTGGATGGTATCGGAAATGCCCTATACGGCGAGATGACTTTTCAGGATGGGGTACCCCAAAAAACAAATTTTGACACCTACCGCATGATCCGGCAAGTAGAGGCGCCAAAATCGATCGAGATCCATTTTGTGGAAAATGAAACCGATCCGACCGGTCTCGGGGAGCCTCTTTTCCCTCCTGTGTTCGCTGCCCTATCCAATGCCCTCTACAAGGCAACCCAAAAACGGTTTTATGAACAGCCGTTTATTTCAGGCCTGGACCAAGGGTTTGCAGACTGATGTGCAAATTAGGGTTGAGGAATTGAGGATTGAGGGTTGAGGAATTGAGGGTTGAGGATTGAGGGGGAAACCCACTTTGCCAACTTGGTAACTGAATATTGACCTCAATAAATATGGGTGAACGGTTAAGGGTCAAGGGTTAAAGGAGCAAAAATACAATTACAGACCACTGAGATCTGATTGCTGAATACTTTTGGCGACAGCACACACAGCCCCCGCCTGACCATCCATTTCCTTGTCATACAAGTTAGGCAGGACTAAAGAAGCCAGCAGCGAGAAGCCAGCAGCGAGTATCGAGATTAACTACTGGCTAACTTACAAACTTGCCAACTTGCTAACTGACTACTGACTACTGACCACTGACCACTGAAATTCGTACCCGGGGCGGGACTTGAACCCGCACGGCCATTACTGGCCACAGGATTTTAAGTCCTGCGTGTCTACCAATTCCACCACCTGGGCGTGTCAAGAGTCAATAGTCAATAGTCAAGAGTCAAGAGTCAATAGTCAATAGTCAATAGTCAGTAAGTTCTTCTACTTCCTAGAACAGGCCTTTGCTAAAGTATTGAATGACAAAGATATTATTTGGGAGCCAGTTTGCCCCTGGCTTTAGAGAATATTTTAACCAGTTCCAAGGATTCCGCCTTTATTTCTTTTAAAGCTTCCTTATTAGATGGATATAGTTTTTCTATCAGTTCAATCCAGAATAAGGTTTCATCGGATTCTTCAATGACTATGCAGATTTTGGAATACCATTCGTTTTTAGATCTGCTTACGCATGACGCCCTGAAATTGGCTGCCATTGAACTTATGGATCTGATCAACTGACTTTTTAAAATCCTTCATTCCTGATTTTCAGGAACATTCCTCAATACTTTTATGGCATCAACAGCAAAGTTAAACGTCCGTACACGGAGTTCATCATTAAACATGATAGGAATTGGGTGCTCATTAATCAATAGTCAATAGTCAAGAATCAAGAGTCAAGAGTCAAGAGTCACTCCCTAACAGTTTAACTCTTGACTATTGACTATTAACTTTTGACTCTTGTTTGGAGCGGAAAACGAGACTCGAACTCGCGACCCCAACCTTGGCAAGGTTGTGCTCTACCAACTGAGCTACTTCCGCTTTTTTAGCTTCGCAAAGATACTACTATTCTCTGTTTTTGCAAGAGGCCTTTAGCTTATTTCATACATGACCGAACGTGAAGTTTAAAGACCGGCCCGGTCTATTCCTTTTCGTACAAAAGGACCCCGCTGGCCATGAATTTCAACTCTTCCTTGGGCTCGGTAATAGCGGCAATTTCTTCGGCAGAAGCCCCTTTGTCTTCCGCATAATGCCTCAATTCATCTACGGGAGTGACTTCCCGGTAGGCGATCCCTTCCATGACCACCTTTTTTCCCGCGCAGTCTTTCGGGACAAAAAATCCATAATCTTTGAACTTAACAAAAACAGTTTGGCTCTCCCCGCTCTCTGCGACCACATTCATCCAACAGCCTTTGTTCTGACATACTTCTTTCACCGTACCGCTCAGTTTAAGCGGCAAACTGTCTACCCCTCCCAGCATGGCAGTGGCCTGATCAAGGGTCACAAATCCGTCTTCGGTGATCTCGGCCCCGAAGGATTTGATGCCGCCGGCCTGGGAGGAAAGCGTTTCATTGGTCGGCAGGTTTTTACATGCACCGGCCATCAAGACCATTGCCGTCAATAAAGAGAAGATTCGCATTCAATAAAATTTTCGGCGAAGTTAAATATTTTAAAAACAAACGGGGCTTTGCAATAAGCATGCCGGCAAATGTATTTAGTCCTTATCATGGCCAGAATATTCCTCCTCGTCTCCTTGTTTTTTGTTTTAAACCCCAGGTCCTTTACCCAGTGCCTCCAGGGGAACTGCAACAACGGGTCGGGCACCTATGTGTATCCCAGCGGAGCCAGGTACTCCGGCGAATTTGTGAACACCAAAATCCATGGTAAAGGCACACTCTGGATGAGCAACGGGAACATCTATACCGGGGAGTGGGTCCAAAATTACCGGGAAGGCAGGGGTAAGATGGTTTTTAAAAACGGGGATACCTATACCGGGGAGTTTTTGCGGTCCAAACTTCACGGAACAGGCACCATGCAATACAGCCTGGGGGGACAGTACTCCGGCGAATGGAAATCGGACCTTCCCGACGGCAAAGGCAAATACACCTATGCCAATGGAGAAACCTATGAAGGATTATTGACCGAGGGCCGCCGGAATGGTTATGGCCGGTACCACTATTCGGACGGTTCGGTCTATGATGGCCAATGGAGGGACAACCTGCGCGAAGGCCAGGGAAGCCTCCTGCTGGCCAATGGGAAAAAAACCTCCGGAAACTGGTCCGGGGACCGGTTACTGGCTGAAGGGGAAAGCCTGGCTGCCAGTCAGGAAAACCTGCCTGAAAACGTCAACGCAAACGCGGCCCTGCCCACCTTGTCCACCCCGAACCTTCAAAACTGCAACGAGATCCGCTGCATGTATGGCCTGGGCTTTTATATCTACAAGGACGGTTCCAAATACGTCGGTCCTTTCAGGGATGGGAACCCCTACGGCCGGGGCATCGTCTATTATGCCAACGGGGACCGGTATGAGGGCCAATGGGACGATACGGCGCCCCAGGGAGAAGGCATCATGTATTTCAGGAGCGGGAAGGTATTCGCCGCCGTTTGGGACCGGGGGCGGCCGGTGAGGCAACTCGAAAACCGCCCCGCAATCCGTCCCAGAACGGATATCCGCCCGGAAACGGATGAGGAAGTCCGGGTTTGGGCAGTCATCGTTGGGGTTGCCCGGTACGCCCATATGCCGGTGCTCAAATACGCCGATGATGATGCTTACCAGATTTATGCTTTTCTCAAAAGTCCGGAAGGGGGCGCGATTTCAGACCACCAGATTAAAGTGCTGATCGATGAGGATGCCTCCCGCCAGAAGATCATCGATGCCTTGCAGGAACAATTTGGCAAAGCGGACGCCAATGACGTGGTGATGCTCTATTATTCGGGCCACGGGGTCAACGGAGCCTTTCTGCCCATAGATTATGACGGCTATAACAACAAGCTTTTCCACGAAGAAATCAATCAGATCATGGAAGAATCGGAAGCCAAACACAAATTGTGCATGATCGACGCGTGCTACGCCGGCAGCATGGCCGATGCGAAGGCGGATTTTTCCGCTTCGCTTAATAAATTTTATTCGATCCTGGAAGCCGAAAAAGGGGGGGCCGCCTTCATCCTCTCCTGCAAGAACCGTGAAGTTTCCCTGGAAGACAGCGGTTTGAGACAGGGCATATTCAGCCATTACCTGATCCGGGGGCTTAAAGGCGAAGCCGACGGGGACCGCAACAAAATAGTGAGTGTCCAGGAATTGTTCAATTACATCAGCCAGGAGGTTAAGACATATACCGGCAATATCCAGAATCCGGTCATGGAAGGGAATTACAATCCCAACATGCCCGTCGCCATACTCCGTTAACCAGGCCCTCACCGGCCGGTCAGGGTATTACAGAATCGTAATCCAAGGTCACCCCCGGATAAACTGGGCGAAACCCTTCAAGTCCTTACCGGTCTCCCCGGTAATTTTGACCCCAGTGGCCACGGGCTTCGAACCGGATACTCCGTTCTTCAAATCCATACCCGCCTCCGTCCAATCCCTGATTAAACTCCCTTTTTAAATCAGGAATGTGTACTTTTGCAGCGTTAACGCTTTACCCTATGAAGTTCTCAAAACGAACCAGTTATACTTTAATATTTATTTTGTGGTGTACGGTTTTCGCCTCAGGTCAGCAAGCCGATGAAATCCTGTTTTCCGTCAACGGACAAGGCATCGGGGTCTCCGAATTCTTGTATATCTATGGAAAAAACAATGCAAAGGATGCGGATTTTTCCCGCAAATCGCTCCAGGAGTACCTTGACCTGTACAAAAAATTCAAGCTGAAGGTAGCCAAGGCCAGGGCCATGAGGCTGGATACTTTACCTGAACTCATGGAAGAGTTGAATACCTATAAACAACAGGTTTCCAACTCTTATATCATGGACAAGGAAGTCACCGAACAGCTCATTCGAGAAGTTTATGAACGCCAGCGAAACGATATTGCCGTAAAACATATTTTTTTCCAGCTCTCTCCCAATGCCCCACCCCAGGACACTCTTGCGGCCTGGAAACGCGCCATGAAGGCCTACGGGGAACTGACCGGCGGGGTGCCTTTCGGAAAAGTGGTCCAGGAAAATTCCGACGACCGTTCAAACATCAATCACAGCGGCGACCTTGGATATGTCACTTCCATGCTCCCGGACGGTTTTTATGAGGTGGAAAACACCATTTATTCCCTGCAGCGCGGCGCGTTTTCCAAGCCGGTAAGGAGTTCGGCCGGTTATCATATCCTCCGGGTCGATGACATCCGCCCGGCCCGCCGTGAAATGGAAATCGCCCAGATCCTGATTAAAAAACCTGCGGAAAGAGAACATGACCAGGGAGGTAAACCCACGGCTGAAAAAATTTACAAAATGCTGAAGAACGGAGCTGATTTTGCTGAACTGGTCCGGACTTTTTCCCATGACGAAAGCACCAAAGCCAAAGACGGTTATATCGGTTTCGTAGGGATCAACCAGTTTGAAAAATCATTTGAAGATGCCATCTTCCAGCTTGAGCAGGACGGGGACATCTCCATGCCCATAGAATCCAGGGTGGGCTGGCACATCATCAAACGAATCAGCAGGAAAGCGGAATTGCCTTACGAGGAATCCCGGGAAAAAATCAAAGCCCAGGTCGAAGCGGATGGACGCTTTGCGTATGCGCGGAACAGGGTCATAGACAAAATCAAACAGGCCAACGGGTTTAAAGTCAACCAGGAACACCTGAATACGTTTATTCAGTCCCTTCCGCCGGACTTCACTTCCTATTCCTGGGAGGTTTCCCCTTCCCTGCCCGATCTGGACCTGTTTACGCTCAGCTCCAAATCCTATGGCACCCGCGAATTCGCGCATTATCTGAAGCAGAATACCCGGGAAAGGCTGCAATACGCGGCAGGCACCCCGGCCAGCCAGGTCGTACCCGGCATATTCAATACTTATGTTACGGAAAAAACCATTGAGTTTGAACAGGACCACCTCGCAAAAACTTACCCTGAATTCAGGAACCTCATGCGTGAATACGAAGAAGGCATCCTGCTTTTCGAGATCACCCGTCAATCGGTCTGGGATAAAGCCTCATCCGACACCCTCGGCCTAAACCAGTTTTTCAACAAAAACAGGAATAAATACAAATGGGGCGAAAGAGCCCTGGTCACCGACTATACCGTGGCTTCCAAGGATGAGGCCACGATCAAGGCGATCTATGAGATGAGCCGGAAGAAAGAAGTGGATAAGCTGGCAAAAAATCTGGAAAAAAGCTATCCCGGATTGGTCCGCTTTGAAAAAACCTTTGCTGAAAAACCGGAGGCAGGGACCGCTGAAGTCCCCTGGGCGGCCAAACAGGTGACCCCCTACTCCATTGACAAGGAAAACGGGATCGCGACCTGGCGGAAAGTGGAAAAAATAGTCCCTCCCCAGTTGAAGAGCCTGGATGAATCCCGAGGCTATGTCATTGCAGATTACCAGGACTTCCTGGAAAAAGCATGGATCACCGATTTGGAAAAAGAATTTCCAATCACCCTGAACCAGGGTGTATTCGAATCGCTCATAAAAAAATAAATAAGGGGACAAATAGGTTAAAGGAGCATGAGGCCTCTGCATTTACATTTTTTTTTAGTACTGACCGTATGGACAGCTGCATGTCAGTTCATTGCGCCCGATCCGGGCGCCGGGGACCCGGTACTGGCTTCCGTTTATTCAAAAAAGCTGTACCTCAGCGACCTCGAGGGCATCTTCCCTCCCGAATGCACCCGCGAGGACAGCACGCGGATAATATCGAACTTCACCTCACGATGGACCCAGGAACAGGTGTTTTTGAATGAAGCCGAAAAACATGTCCCGGCCGACCTGAAAATCGAACAATTGCTGAAAAAGTATAAAGAGTCCCTGATCGGCCTCAATTTCCAGCAAAAACTGATCGAACAAAACCTGGATTCCATGGTTTCTGAGCAGGAACTCCGGGATTTTTATGAGAAAAATAAAGACCAGTATCAACTGGAGACCTCCATTATTCGTTGTTACTTTGTAAAAATTCCCGCAAATATTGATGAAATGAGGAGGGCCAGGGAGTGGTGGGATGACCTGGAAAAAAACAACAACAAAAAAAGGCTCGCGGGCCTGGCCGATAAGTACAACGGTATTTATCACCTGGAAGACAGCGTGTGGCACAATTTTTCGGATATCGAAGCCCTCTTTCCCAAGGACCGGATCAGCGCCCGAAACTGGTCCAGGAATGAAAGGCTGAGCATCAGTGATGCGGAGTTTCAGTATTTTTTTAAAGTGCTTGAATTGGTCTCCACCCGGGAAAACGCGCCTTTCTCTTATGTTGCGGAAAAAGCCAAACTGATTATTCTCAATAAAAGGAAAAACAAATTGGTCGAAGAATTCAAAACCAAATTGTACGAAACAGAACTAAGAAAAAACAATGTCAAAATCCATATTCAATAGGTCCATCCCCGCACCCCGCTTCCTTTTGATCCTGGCCGTCCTGCTTTCCGGCTTCGGCCTGGAAGCCCAAAAACAGGTCATCGACAAAGTCATTTGCGAAGTGGGAAATGAGGTCATCCTGCTTTCAGACCTGGCTGAACAGATTAAAATGACCGAGTCCAGGCAGGGGCCCATGCGGCCGGAAGACAAATGTTTTTTATTGGAAAACATGATGGTGTCGAAACTCCTGGTGCACCAGGCCTTTGTCGACAGCGTCATTGTCTCGGAGGAAGAACTGGAATCGCAACTCGATGCCCGGATCGAACGCATCCTGGAAAGCATGGGCAACGATGTCACCCAGTTTGAAGCTTATTACGGCAAAACCACCAGCGAAGTCCGGGATGATTTCCGTGAAGATCTCCGCAATCAGCTTACGGCCGAACGAATGAGGACCCAACTGATGGAGGAAGTCCTCATCACCCCATCCGAAGTGCGCCAGTTTTATGAAAGCATTCCCAAGGACAGCATGCCTTACCTCAGCAGTGAAGTGGAAGTTTCGGAGATTGTCCTCTACCCCGTACCCAATGAGGAATCCAAAAAGAGGGCGAAGGACAAGATGGATAAAATCATTGCCCGCCTGAAGGCTGGAGAAAAATTTGAAGAACTGGCAGCCACCTTTTCAGACGACCCCGGTTCGGCACGGAACGGCGGCGACCTGGGCTGGGCCAAGCGCGGCAGTTTTGTGCCCGAATACGAGGCCGCGGCCTACAACCTCGAACCGGGACAGGTATCCGAGATCGTGGAATCCGAATTCGGGTACCACCTGATCCAACTTCTGGAATTGCGCGGGAATACCATCCACACGCGGCATATCCTGATCAAACCCGAGATTGAAGTACAAGACCTGGACCTCGCACGAAATACCCTGGCTAAGGTGAGGATGATGATCCTGAACGATTCCATCACCTTCTCCAAAGCGGTTAAACAATACGGCCATAAAAAGGAACAGAGTTACAGCAACGACGGACGGATCACCAACCCCAGGTCCGGAGACACCTTTTTTGAAATCAGGGACCTGGAACCGGAAGTTTATTTCACGCTGGACACCATGAAGGTCAAAGGCATTTCCTCCCCGGTTGAGCTGATTGCTCCCACGGGCGAGAAATATTACAAAATCCTCTTGCTGAATTCCAGGACGGATCCCCACCAGGCAAACCTCAAACAGGATTACGCCAAATTCCAGGCCCTGGCCAAAGAATCCAAAAAAAGCGAATTGCTGGTCAAGTGGCTGGAGACCCATATCGAATCCACTTATATCCGCGTGGACCCCTTGTTTTTGAACTGCCCAAACATTCAGCAGTGGATCGTAAAACAAAAGAATGAGAACTGATGCGAGATGCGAGCAGCGAGCGGCGAGACTGACTACCATCCACCACCCACCATCCACCACCCACCACTCTTGATCCCCCTTGCAGAACGAATGCGGCCCCGGACCCTTGATGAATTTGCAGGGCAAAGCCACCTCATGGGCCCGGAGGCGGTTTTGAGGAAGTTGATTGAGTCGGGCAATACTCCTTCGATGATTCTTTGGGGACCGCCGGGATCGGGCAAGACAACTCTGGCTCGATTGATCGCCGCCACCCAGCAAAGGCCGTATTTCCCGATGAGCGCCATTGAATCAGGGGTCAAAGATGTCCGGGAGACCATTGAAAAGGCGCAACGTCACCGTTTTTTTGACAAACCCAATCCCATCCTGTTTATTGATGAGATCCACCGGTTTTCAAAAGCGCAACAGGATTCCCTGCTCCACGCGGTGGAAAAAGGCATCATCAACCTGATCGGAGCCACTACGGAAAACCCATCCTTTGAAGTCATCCCCGCCTTGCTTTCCCGCTGCCAGGTTTATGTCCTGAACCCGCTTTCGGAAACGGAACTTCTTCAAATGGCCCGTCATGCCTGTGTACAGGATGAATATCTGAAAACAAGGCATTGGATTTTTACAGAGACCGATGCCCTGATCCATCTGGCAGGAGGAGACGGACGAAAATTGTACAACATACTGGATATCCTTTATTCCGCCCATACCGGCGCCGGGGATATACAGGTCACCAACCTGGCGGTCAGCCAGGCGGTACAGCAGAACCTGGCCCGCTACGACAAAGGAGGCGATCAGCACTACGACATGGCCTCCGCCCTGATCAAATCAGTACGGGGCAGCGACCCCAATGGAGCCGTCTATTGGCTCGCCCGGATGCTGGAAGGAGGTGAAGACATCGAGTTCATCGCCCGGCGCCTGATCGTGTCGGCATCTGAAGACATCGGACTCGCCAACCCGAATGCCCTCCTGATCGCCCAGGCCTGTTTTCAAGCCATCCACAATATCGGCATGCCGGAAGCCCGAATCATCCTGTCCGAAACCGTGATTTACCTGGCCACTTCCCCCAAAAGCAATTCAGCTTATATGGCCATTGAAGACGCCACCCGGCTCGTGCGGCAGACCGGGGATCTGCCGGTGCCCCTTCATCTCCGAAATGCCCCGACGCGGCTGATGAAATCCCTGGATTACGGCAAAGACTATCTTTATTCGCACTCTTTCGAACAAAATTTCGCCGCCCAGGAATATTTACCCGATCCCGTTTCAGGGACCCGCTTGTACTCCCCCCAGGACAATCCCACTGAAAACAAGATTCAGGAAAGGATCTTATCCTGGTGGAAGGATAAGTACCAATGACCATCCTTTGCCATCATCCCAATCCAATATTAAAACATGCTGCTTATTTTCCTTCTTTTCGTTTCCCAAATGGTACAGCAACCCTTGATCCGGTTTCATGAAAACCCGGTGGTGGCACACCGGGGCGCCTGGAAAAAAAATAATCTTCCCGAAAATTCCATTGCAAGCCTCCGGGAAGCCATCCGGCTCCGGTGTACGGGCAGCGAATTTGACATCCGGATGACCAACGATGAGGTGCTTATCGTAAACCATGATCCCGAATTCCATGGCATGCCCATTGAAAAAACCAATTATTCACAATTGGCTGCCATTAGATTATCCAACGGGGAAACCCTGCCGACCCTGGAAAATTATTTATTGGAAGGCATGAAAGAGAATCCCGGTACCCGGCTGGTCCTGGAAATCAAACCCTCTCCGGCCGGGGTGGAAAAAGGCAGGAAGATTGCAAAACGGGTAGTCGAAATGATTCAAAATCTCCATGCGGAACCCTGGGTCACCTATATCAGTTTTGACCTGGAGATCCTCAGGGCCGTCCTTGCCCTGGATCCCCAGGCTGCCACCCAATACCTCAACGGGGAGCGCTCCCCCGGAGAGCTAAAACAGGATGGCATTTCTGGGCTGGACTATCACTTTTCTGTTTTTAATAAAAATCCGGGTTGGGTGGTTGAAGCGAAAAAAAGCCAACTGGCCCTGAATGTCTGGACCGTGAATTCAGCGGAAGACCTGGAACGGTTCGTCAGCCAGTCTTTCGATTTCATCACCACCAACGAACCCGAATTGCTTTTCGATATCCTAAAAGCAAAACCTTAATTATTTGGGATGTGCCACAGCGATCGTTCCGGTGCCCTTGAAGGGTATCGCGGTGCGGTCGGGTCCGAAGAGCAAAAGATCAAAATGGATCTTCAATTTGCGGGTCGGCTGTTGTTGGGCATTTTCTTCAAATGGGGCCGATTCGAGGATCTCGAATACTGAAGAGGCGGGTTGAGGCATCAAGGAACTCAGGTACTTTTGGCCGCCTTCGTTGACAAAAACGATTTCCGTGGTATTGTACTGGGTCCATTGATTCAGCCTGGAGATATCAGCGGTCAGTTCAAAATCCGCCCGGCATTTAACCTTTCCTTCCGGATTAAAATCGACGCAGGCGCTGGCTGTATTGCCCCTGGCATCCTGCACGGTGACGCAATGGCTGGACGCTTGTTTGGGATCGAGTTCCTGCACGGCGTCCGCGGATTTATTGTCCCATTTATATTTGAACGGCCCGAGGCCCCTTACTTTGGGTACGAGGGTCCATCCCCGGCTTTGGTTATACTGCGTCTCGATACTCACCCTCAGTCCGGGGAAACTGTCTTTGACCGAATAATCGATCACCTGGCACTGGCTGGCCTTGCTCCCATCGGGATGACTCACATAAAGACAAACCGTATTTTTTATCTGAGGATTGAAAGGAAACGAAACGATTTCCTTGTCCGCCACCTTTTTATCATTCAGGGTCCAGCCAAAATCATACCTGCCCGAACCCGAATTGGGCAATTGGGACAGGCTCTTACCATGTACGATAAAACTGTCCCGGGCCTCCCTGTAAAAGGGTCGTCTGCCCGGGTTGAGGCCGATGCCCGAATTCCCCAGGAAGTCCTGTCGATTTTGCCTGAGGCTTAGCCGCAAAGAGTTGGGACAGGGCGGGTTACAATTTTTCTTTTTTAGTTCTCCCTGTAAGATCAATACATCCAGATTTTCGGAAATAAAGCGGGTATCCAGTTCGAGGCCATCCACCCCCGCGGCCAGATTGACGGCCTGGTTTCCAAAATTCGCTTTCATTTCAAAAATCGGGGTTTCCGCCGGGTTCAACGGGAGTTCAATCTTATTGCAGGTCACGCTCAGGAAACCGGTCAGGATCAATCCGATATATTTTAAAGGCCTCATGATCATTTGAGCTTGTAAGAAATGCCCATGCCCAGATTCCATTTAGCTCCGGCATGCTGGGCAATATCACCGGGAAGCGGACGGTACAGATCATTCAATAAGCGGCTGGCCTGCAAACCTATACCAAATTTGGGGTGAAACTGGTATTCATATCCCAGGTGCACGTTGAATACGAGCTGATGCAGCGAGCCTTTATCCAGCCAGCCATTGGCCAGGTTGGAAATTTCCGCCGATGAAAGGTCCCTGACCGCAGCCCCATCCTTAAAACGGATCTGGTCCACCTCACCGATGGCTCCCAATAGAAGCTGGGGCCGGATGCCTGCAAAGGCCCGGTGCTTATTCAATTGCATGCCACCGGCCATTTGCAGGTACAGGTAGTGTATCCACTCCGGCTTGACGCCATAGTTTTTTACCGTAGATCCAAAACCCTGGAATTGATAAGACGTGAGGACCTCGGAATAGAGGGATGAATTAAAGAAAGAATTGTATCCCAGGCTCAGGTCCCAATAGGTTTTGGTCCCAAGGGTTTTCCTGGCAAAAACTTCCAGGCCTGCCATGCTCATGGAGGCCGATCGGCCGTTTTCCGCCTGGCGGGTGAGGTCAAGCCTCAGACCGAATTCCTTTCGCCGGAATGGTTTATAATCCACTTCCACCGGTATCTCCAGGACGGTCACCGGCAATGTTTTATGGGAGGAGGTCATCGCCATAAAGTCCAGCGGGTCCAAACCTTCCTCAGGGAGGCTTTCCCTTTGCGGGACCGGCGTAGCCGGGGTGGCGGCTTCTGTGGATAAGCCGGGAGCGTTGATCCGGATGGATGAAGACAGGCTTGGATCGGCAGGATAAGGTTTGGCCTGCCGGATCTTTTCTTTATTCTTTAATCCGATGGTCCGGGGGGCCTGATTATTGGAGAAATAGGCTTGAGAGGATGGGTTGGAAGATGAACCTTGTCCCGAAGTGTTTTCGGCAATAGGTCCAATGGCCTGGACGGGGAATCCAGGGGCCGGGGAATCCGTCGTTCCGGAGGCCTGGGCCATGGGCTCAGCCGCGGGGCTTCCTGCAGGCTGGGGTTCCGCTGCGGGTGAGCTTTCTGAAGGACCATTCCTCCAAAGGATCAGGATCAAAAGCAGGATCAGGGCTGCCCCGCTGAGTCCGGCCATCCGGATCCAGACCGCCCGTTTCTTTTTCTTATCCCGGCGATCGATCAGCGATGCAGCCTGTTGCCAGTGATCCAGGTTCACCGGCACATCCCAGGTTTCGGTTGATTCTTTGTAAACCCGGTCAATCCAAGGTTCGTTTTTCATACTGGGTTAACTTTAATTTTTGGTATAAGTGGGTTGGTATTTCTTTCGGAGGCCGTTTCCACCCTTTCCTGAAGTTGTTTCCTGGCGGTGAAGAGGTGCCATTTGGAAGCCGCTTCGGAAATGGAAAGCATGGAGGCAATATCCTTGTGCGGGAAGCCGTCAAGTACATACATGTTAAAAACGCTGGCCGTCAGCGGGTTCAATTCATGGATATAACTCACCAGTTGTTCCACATTCAGGTTGATTTCAGCATTGTTGTAGTCGACATGCACTCCGTTGACGGCCACTTCCTTTTCATAGTCCACGGCGCCGCTTTCGCTGGAAAACCGGGCACTGCTGCGGAATTCGTCGATCAGGGTATTGACCATGATTTGCCGCATCCAGCTTTTGAACGAATGATTTTCCCTGAAGCGGTCCAGGTGATTCAGGATCTTCAAAAAAGCCATATTGACGGCGGAGGCGGCCTCTTCCCTTTGTTTCCGGTACCGGAGGGCCACTCCCATCAAATAGGGATAACAGAGCTCGTACAAACGGAACTGGGACCGGCGGTCCCCTTTCCTGCATCCTTTCAATATGTCTTCATCAATTTGCATGCAAAAAAGACAAAAACCCGCCTCATTCCTGATGGGCGGGTTTCCGTTGACCTGTACTTTTATTATCGTTCAATGATCAGTTTTTTGGATGAAATAAATCCCTGCTGGTGGATGTTCACCATATACACCCCGGGAGGCAGGAAGGACAGGTCCAGCTGTCCGTAAGAAAGTCCGTCCTGTACATCGATTTTTTCCTGGTAAATGGTTTTGCCGTAAAGATTCATGACCGACAATTGCCCTGCTTCGCTCAGTTTGGAATTGACCTGGTAAACCAGGCGGTCGGCCGTGGGATTGGGGTGAATATTGAGCTGGATCTGGGCTCCTTCGGCCAGGGGCTGAACGCCCAGCTTGATCTTATCTGCATCCGGAAACAGGTTTCCCCCTGAAGGTTTTTCAAACAATACTTCCACGCAAGCCTGCATGGTGCATCCGGCCGCATCCTTGATGGTCACACAATATTTCCCCGAATTTTTCACCGTAATGTTGGCATCCGTCGAACCTGTGATCCATTGGTAAGTGAAGGGGGCTTTGCCGGCCGCTTTGGTGATCAGATCGAGTTCCCCCGTGGTTTTTTGATAGACCACGATGGAGGCCTCGCAGCGGGAAATATTCGGGCCGGGCAAATCCACCTTAACGCAGGAGGCAGTCTTGCAATTCACTCCATTGCTGACGGTCACGCAGTATTCTCCGCTTTTTTCCACCAGGATGGAAGGCGTGGTATCCCCGGTGTTCCAGTAATAAAGATTGGGTTTGAAGGTCGTTTTAGCGGTCAGCCTGACCTTGTGTCCGGCGTCCGTATTCGAGGTCACTGGAATCTTTTCCATATGGATAAATACGCGGCAGGAGTCATCACCCAATTCCACTTTTTTGCAGATATACATTTTGCAACGGACGTTGTCGCTGACCGAGACACAGTATTCACCAGATTTCCGGACCACGATGGTCCTGGTAGTCTCCCCGGTGCTCCACAGGATGTATTTTAAATCGAAGCCGGATTTGACCTGGAGCCGGATGCCCGGGGTACTATCCTGGTTGTCGGAACCCAGGCGTTCCGCCACGATTTCGGCCGCACAGGGATCCAGATTTACGGGTTTCACGAGGATGCAGGCTTTGGCTTCGCAACCGGAGGCCATCACCGCTTTGACGCAATATTCGCCGGGTTCTTTGATCTCTATTTTTTCCCCATCCGCCCCGGTGCTCCAGAGCAGGGACACGATGCGTTCTTCTTTGGATTTGGCAATCAGGAAACGACCATCCTGTTCGATATAAATTCCACAGGAGTTGTTAAAGCCGGGCACACAAGCTTCCGATTTGCAGCCGGTCGAATCCTTGGTGACCACGCAGATCCTGATCTTAAGCTGCGGGTTGAACCGGATGGTATCCCCGGTCAGCCCATTGGTCCATTGGTGCATGAAAGGAGGTATTCCTTTGGCCCTGACCCATGCAATGGCAAGGGTATCGTTGATCTTTTTTGCAATGACTTCAGATGCACAGGGTTTCCCAACCGGACGTTCACAGAAAATCAATTTCGCCTCTATCACCGGTTTATTCTTTGAAAATTCGAAGCGCGCGAAAATTTCCTTTCCTTCACAATTCTGAAATCCCAGAAGCAGGACGCCGCCCGGAATGCTGTCGGGGATATAAACCGGCCATTTAAATTCCCCGGATGGAAGGGTACTTACTTTTTCATTAACGGTAAAGGGCGATCCCGGCGCCTGGCTGATGTAGATGACCGCATTGCCTATCCCGTTTCCACCCCCATCTACCAACCGGCCATAGACCGTGACCAGGTAGTTGTCAGCCGCTGCAAGGACAGGCAGGCCCGCAAAAAGCAAGAAAAATAACGTTCTGAAGTTCATCATATTATCGGTTTTATCAGGCTATACGAGCCGAAGGCCTTTAAAGTTAGTTGAATCGGAAGCTTCAAGTGTTAAAATCGAAGGGATAACGAACAAAAGGGAGGTTTTAGCCTTTTTTGGAAATTGACTATCATTGTGCCGTCATATTTATGCCTTCCGTTCACAGTATCCCCGACCTTCAACTGATCCAGCAGACCTGTCGCGACTTCGCCCTCCGGAACATTAAACCCAAATCGATGGAATGGGATGAAAGTCAGCACTTTCCTGCTGAATTGTTCAAAGAATTAGGTACCCTGGGTTTTATGGGCGTCCTGGTTCCCGAGCAATATCAGGGCGCCGGCCTGGGTTACCAGGAGTACATCACCATCCTCGAAGAAATCTCCAAAGTCGATCCGAGCATCGGGCTTTCGGTGGCAGCCCATAACTCCCTGTGTACCGGACATATCCTTCAGTTTGGCAACGAAGAACAAAAGGAAAAATACCTTCCGCTCCTGGCCACCGGCGAATGGATCGGCGCCTGGGGCCTCACCGAGCCCAATACCGGTTCGGATGCCGGCCGGATGCAATGCATCGCCCGGGAGGATGGGGACCATTATATCATCCAGGGTACCAAATCCTGGATCACTCACGGTAAATCGGGGGATGTGGCAGTGGTCATTGCCCGGACGGGGGAATTGCTGGACAATAACGGCATGACCACATTTATTGTGGAAAGGGGGACGCCCGGATTTTCCGGAGGTAAAAAAGAAAACAAATTGGGCATGCGTGCTTCGGAAACCGCTGAAATGATCTTTGACCAATGCCGGGTGCATAAGTCACAGGTCCTGGGCAAACCCGGAGACGGTTTCAGGCAAGCCCTTGGGGTCCTCGATGGCGGGCGCATTTCGATTGCCGCGCTCAGCCTGGGCATTGCCAAAGGCGCCTACGAAGCCTCCGTACAGTATGCCAAAGAAAGGCACCAGTTTGGCCAAGCCATCGCCCACTTCCAGGCGATCGGCTTTAAATTGGCCGATATGCAAACCAAAATCCAGATGGCTGAACTGCTCACCCGCAAAGCCGGCAGCCTGAAAGACAGCGGGGAAAAAATGACCCGGGAAGCGGCCATGGCCAAATATTACGCTTCGGAGATCTGTGTACAGGTGGCCACCGATGCCGTCCAGATATTTGGGGGATATGGATATACTAAAGACTTTCCGGTGGAGAAGTTTTTCAGGGACTCCAAGCTCTGCACGATCGGGGAAGGCACTTCGGAGATCCAGAAACTGGTGATTGCAAGGGAGATTGGCAAGAATCGCTAGGTTTCCCCTGGGAGATTTACAGAAATATATTTATGTACCCCGTCGATGCCGGGCAGTCTGGCGGTCTGCTCACTGAGTATCGGTTTTTCGTAGGTAAGCGCACGGAGGTATGGAGGTCACGGAGTTTGGGTCCCGGATAGCTATCGGGCTTCGCTAAGTGATTGCCACATGCTGACGCTCAGGGCGGGCGCGAAGTGACAACCACTTGCAACACGCTTTACCACATGCTGGAGCTCAGGCTGCAAACCCCGGCCTTCAGGCTGGGGTTTGGGGGCTCGCTCCGGAATGGGGGCTTTAGCCCAGATCCAGGTTTATGAGGGTATCGGGCGGCGCTAAGTGATTGCCACATGCAGGCGCTCAGGGCGGGCGCGAAGTGACAACCACTTGCAGCCCGCTTTGCCACATGCTTGCACTCAGGCTGCAAACCCCGGCCTTCAGGCTGGGGTTTGGGGACTCGCTCCGGGATGGGGGCTTTAGCCCAGATCCAGGTTGATGAGGGCATCGGGCTTCGCGAAGTGATTGCCACATGCTGGCGCTCAGGGCGGGCGCAAAGTGACAACCACTTGCAACCCGCTTTGCCACAGGCTGGCGCTCAGGCTGCAAACCCCGGCCTTCAGGCTGGGGTTTGGGGGCTCGCTCCGGGATGGAGGCTTTAGCCCAGATCCAGGTTTTTAAGGGGTTTCGGGCTTCGCTAAGTGATTGCCACATGCGGGCGCTCAGGGCGGGCGCTAAGTGACAACCACTTGCAGCCCGCTTTGCCACATGCTGGCGCTCAGGCCGCAAACCCCGGCCTTCAGGCTGGGGTTTGGGGCTCGTTCCGGGATGGGGGGCTTTTGCCCAGATCCAGGTTTATGAGGGTATCGGGCTTCGCTAAGTGATTGCCACATGCTGGCGCTCAGTGCGGCGCGAAGTGACATCCACTTGCAGGCTTTGGCACTATTGCGCCACAAATTGCAACAAGTCCGCCAGGTTCGGATATACCTTATTTTTAAACATAATCAATTTATTGTTTGTAAACCATTTATGCCCTGTTATATCTTCAACTTCTTGAAGCCTTGTCCTGCTATTTGAAGAAGCCATCAGGTACCAGTAGGTTTTTTTCAGGATGAGCTCTCCGTTCAGCCGGTAAATATGCCAGGTATCGGGTAAGGCGGAAAGGATCCTGCAGTCCAGGCCCACTTCTTCCTTTACCTCTCTTAAAGCGGCTTTGCGAGGAGTCTCACCAGCGTCTATTTTTCCTTTGGGAAGGTCCCACCATCCCCTCCGGTGGATCAGCAGGAATTTGCCCTGCGGATTTTTTACCACCCCTCCTGCCGCCTTGATCAGTGTGTTCTTGACCAGGATTTTTTCCCAAACCGCCTTCGGATCCGGGGTGGAGATGATCACCGGCATGCGGATGATATCGTCCAGCAATTGATGCATGGTTTCCCGGATCAGGGCCATGCCCGGCTCCTGTAAAACCAGGGCCATAGGAAAATCTTTCATGCTCAGTTTGTGCAGCCGTTTTTTATCCAGGATCAGGATCCAGGTGGTATTGATGCAGAATTTATATTTTTGCGCCCTCAGATTCATGTTGACCCCCGAGCATATTGCCTATCGGTTGCTGCAAATAAAAGCAATTAAACTTAGTCCTCAAAAACCCTTTACCTGGGCATCCGGACTGAAATCACCCATTTATTGCGACAACCGGCTCATCCTGTCCTACCCGGAATTCCGGAGCCAGGTGGTCGATGCCTTCATCCGCGAATCAAGACCTTTTGTGCCTTTTGACGTCATTGCCGGGGTAGCCACCGGAGGGATTGCCTATGGAGCCCTGATTGCGGACCGGATGGAATTGCCCATGATCTATGTCCGGTCGGAAGCCAAAGGCCACGGCCTCGGCAACCAGATCGAAGGCAGGCTGGAAGCAGGCCAGCGGGTCCTGGTGATCGAAGATCTGTTGTCCACGGGCGGCAGCAGCCTCAAAGCGGTCCAGGCCCTTCGCGATGCGGGGGCAGTGGTTACCGGTCTGCTTGCTATTTTCTCCTATGGTTTTGAAGCCTGCACCAGGGCCTTTAAAGAGGCAGAGGTCAAGGCTCAAACCCTGACCGATTACCCCACCCTGCTCCGGGTGGCCAGTTCCAATGAGGTGATCAGCCGGGATGATTTTGATCTGCTCCAATCCTGGAACAAGGACCCAAAAGCCTGGTCAGAAAAACATTCCGTTTAACCTAATTTAAATTTTCGAATGACACCACTCAGCTCCGAACAGTTTCTTGAAAATTATATCAACAATCCCTCTCCAACCGGCTTTGAAGTGAAGGGCCAGCAGCTCTGGCTCGAATACGTCAAGCCTTTTACCGATTCCTGGGAACTGGATGATTACGGGACCGCCTTTGCGGTGATCAATCCCGGGCAGGACTACCGGGTGGTCATCGAGGCCCATGCCGATGAAATCTCCTGGTTCGTCAACTACATCACCGACAACGGCCTCATCCACGTGATCCGTAACGGCGGTTCAGACCACCAGATTGCCCCATCCAAACGCGTAAACATTTTTACGGATAAAGGGATCGTGAAAGGCGTGTTCGGCTGGCCTGCCATACACACCCGTTCTTCGACCGCGGAAGACCCCAAATTGTCCATAGAAAACCTTTTTGTGGACGTAGGCGCCAAGGACAAGGAGGAAGTCGGTAAACTGGGCATCCATGTCGGATGCGTCATGACCTATGAGGATGACTTTTTTGTTTTAAATGAAAATTATTACGTCGGCCGGGCCCTCGACAACCGCCTGGGAGGTTATTGCATCGCGGAAGTGGCGCGCCGCATCAAGGAAAATAAAATTGAGCTCCCCTACTCCCTCTATATCGTTAACGCGGTCCAGGAAGAAGTGGGCCTCCATGGAGCCGAAATGATCGCCCGGCGGATCAAACCCAATGCTGCCATCGTGATCGACGTGACCCACGACACCTCCACCCCGCATATGAACAAGAAAAAAGATGGAGATGTCAAGTGCGGCGACGGGCCGGGGATCACCCATGCCCCCTCCGTACACCAGAAACTGCTCCGGCTGGTGACCGATGCCGCCATGGTCAACGGGATCCCCTTCCAGCGGCAGGCCTCCTCCCGGGCAACCGGAACGGATACCGACGCCTTTGCTTATTCCAACCAGGGGGTACCCACCGTACTGATATCCATCCCCCTGCGGTACATGCATACCACCGTGGAAATGGCCCACAAACAGGATGTGGAAAATGTCATCCAACTGATGATCCACAGCCTCGGCAAGATTGAAAAAAACCACAATTTTAAATACTTCTGAACCTTTCCGGGCCCGGAGGCTTATCCCTTGATGAATGAATAAAGTTCTTTTTCGACAATAATTATTTAACTTTATCCTTATGCACGATGTATTGGTAAAAATCCGGTTCATCTTTTACCGGTTCCACGATAAGGGCCTCGAATTTTTCCTGGTCAAAGAAAACGATCAATGGACCCTCCCTTCCGGGCATGCCAAGGACCAGACCCAGCGGTTTTTTAACCGCGAAGGCGAAATGATCGAGCTGGAAGCCGATGAAATCGACCGCATGAAAAATCTCGCGATCGAAGCGGACTGGCACGATATGCCTTCCATCCGCGGCCTGATCAAACACGATCTGAAAATGGTGGAGGAAAAATTTCTCCAGTTGGAAGAAGGCTCCTACCTGGCTGCCAAAGAAGCGTTCAAAAAAGTGCTGCCCCAGGAATACGCCTTGTTGAAAGAATTGAAGGACATCCTGTTTGACCGGAATCTGACTCAGAATATCTGATCCTGGCGCGCGGTCAACGACCTTCAGGCCCCGGACTTGTATTACATTTACCCCATGTCTGAGTTTTATTCACCCATAGGCCATACCGATTTTCATTTTTCCCCCGATCAGGGAGTGTATAAAGGGAAAGTGAGGGAAATCTATACGGTCGGCGACCGCCTGATATCCATCGCCAGTGACCGGATCTCGGCTTTTGACCATATCCTGCCCCGCCTCATTCCATACAAGGGGCAGGTGCTCAACCAGGTGGCCGCTCATTTTCTCGAGGCCACCCGCGACCTGGTGCCCAACTGGCTGGAATCCGTCCCCCACCCCAATGTTTCCATTGGTAAAAAATGCAAGCCGGTGAAATTGGAATTCGTAGTCAGGGGCTATCTGGCCGGGCATGCCTGGAGGGAATATCAAAGCGGTAAACGAATGATTTGCGGCGTACACATGCCGGAAGGCTTAAAAGAATCCGACCGGTTTCCACAGCCCCTCATCACTCCGAGCACCAAGGCCGAACAAGGACATGATGAGGATATATCCAAAGAACAAGCCATCGCCCAGGGTCTGTGCAGCCTGGAAGAATGGATTACCATGGAGCGGTACGCCCTGGCCCTATTCAACCGCGGCACCGAAATGGCCGCCGACCAGGGCCTGATCCTGGTGGATACGAAGTACGAATTTGGGCGCTACAACGACCAGATCCTCCTCATCGATGAGGTGCATACCCCGGACAGTTCGAGATATTATTACCTCGAGGGATATGCCCAAAGGCAGGAAAGCGGCGAACGCCAAAAACAATTGTCCAAGGAATTTGTGCGCGAATGGTTGATGGCCCATGGATTTGCCGGCAAGGCCGGACAGGTGATGCCGGACATGCCCGATGCCTTCGTCTGGGAGATTTCCGACCGGTATATTGAATTATATGAAAAAGTCACAGGCAAGGCTTTTCAAAAAGACCCAGACAACCAGAATTTCCATGCGATAGAACAGGCGGTGCGCCAGGCGTTAAAGAGTCGCCCTTCCTTATAGGTTGAGGGCGGTTTGGGTCGCACGGAGGTCACAGGGTACGCGGAGCAGATATTTTCAACTCCTACCTTCGTGAACCCTGTGTCTTAGTGGGCAACCACCCCTGTTACCGTTGAGGAAATTAAATCGTGCCTTTGTGCCTTTGTGCCTTTGTGGGCAACCTATAGTGTCTTTGTGAGAAACCTCAGAAAAAAACCTCCAGCATCGAAGATGCTCCACGTTTTTAATACTCATTAAAAGTAAATCCCCGGCTTCGGAGAAGCCCAACATCACCCATCAATGATATTATCCCCCGTTAATTTATGAATTGGGACTTTAATGGTTGAGCTTCTCCGAAGCTATTGTTCCGTACTTATTTTTACCAATAAGGTCTGGCATCTCCGATGCCGGAATAACTGTATACTTTTTTCCTATGTGGGCAACCACCACCGTATCCATGCGGGAATTAAACCGTGCTCTTCGCTTCACTGTGCCGTTGCGGCAATCCATAGTGACTTTGTGTCGTTGTGGGAAAACTGCCGCGTCCTTCGCTTCGCTGCCGTTGCGGGCAATCCATAGTGTCGTTGTGTCGTTGTGTCGTTGTGGGAAAACTACCGCGTCCTTTGCTTCGCTATGCCTTTGTGGGCAATCCATAGTGTCTTTGTGTCGTTGTGGGAACCCCTAATTAATCTTCGCATCCGGAAACCTGGAAATCCCGAAAACCCCGGCCTGGCTCAGCCCATTATACAATTTCTTCATAAAATCCTCGCCGGGATCGGTCTTCATGGTCAGGTAATTGGGGTCGGTCTCCTTCCAGAGCGGGTGGGTTTGAAAGCGGCCGTAATCCATATGCCCGATCACATAACGGATCGGATATTTATAATGCAGGTAGCGGATCAGGGTCACGTTGGCCCGGAGCTGGGCGTCCGTCAGTTTATATTGGTCCCCGTCCCCCACATTTTCAATACCGATGGCGCAATGATTCAGGCCTATGGTATGCCTGGCAAAGGCCGTCTCCGGCAACAAGCGGTATATGGTACCATCCCGGTCCACTAAAAACTGAACCCCCACATTCAGCTTACTGGCGCCCTGCAGCTCCTCCCTGCCTTCCAGCACACTGGGCCGGAATGTATTGTACGAGGCTGCCAAGGTTGGGATCGCCGTCCAATGAACCACCACCATGCTAGGGGTGATCAGGGGAGCTCTTACATTGGTCATACCGTGGCGGATCTGCATGTATTCGAGAGAGAGCCGCTTGCGCGTAGTATCCCAGGTAATCGGCTTATCAACAATCTTTGTGTCTTTAATCGGGTTCCTTGCGGACTGGACAGAGCAGGCCGAGATCACCAGGCCAAGTCCTAATAAAATCAACAGAACCGGTATGCTTGGATTTTTGTACATAAGTTGCCGGGTTAAGATATGAAATGTTAACGAAAAAGGGACGGGGGAAAGTATGAATGGTGGGTGGTGGGTGGTGAGGGGTGGGTGGTGGATGGTGGGTGGTGGATGGTGGGCTAACTCTGACCTCTGACCTCTAACCTCTAACCTCTGACCTCTGACCTCATACTGCCCGAATCCTTGGTTCCCCCGTGGGGGACAGGGACAATGGAAAATTCTCTTTTCAAAATTTTGGTTATTAATGGGTTCTCCGGCCCCTGTCCCCTCAAGGGGAACCCAACCCTTGACATCCGAAACAAATTTTAATTGATCCTTCTCTGCGCTTATCCCGGTAAGGGCAAGGATGATTGTTATAATTCAGGGATACCGCCAGGCTCCTTGGTCCCCCCTGTGGGGGTCAGGGGCGTTGAAATAATTTTATATGAATTTTCTTTTTTACATAGTATTCCGACCCCTGTCCCCCCCCATGTACTAATTCTCAAATCCTACATTTGGGGCAGGACCTGAAGGGGAACCCGACCCATGGCATTCCGATATAAATTTAATTGACCTATCTCTTCGCTCATTCCGGTAAGGGCAGGGAAGAAAGTTTTATTTGAGTATACTGCCAGGATCTTTGGTTCCCCTTTAGGCCTGCCCCAACTGTAGTTTTTGAAAATGGTAATCAGGGGGGTCAGGGGCGTTGAATAAATCTTAAAAATTTTGGTTATTAATGGTTTGTTCTCCGACCCCTGTCCCCCACGTACTAATTATCAAATCCTAAAGTTGGGGCAGGCCCTGAAGGGGTACCCAACCCTTGACATCCGAAACAAATTTTAATTGACCCATCTCCGCGCTTATCCCGGTAAAAGCAAGAATGATTGTTTTAATTTAGATATACAGCCAGGATCCTTGGTCCCCCTTTAGGCCTGCCCCAACTGTAGTTTTTGAAAATGGTAATCAGGGGGGTCAGGGGCGTTGAAGATACTAGTGGGTTGTTCTCCGACCCCTGTCCCCCACCTACTAATTCTCAAATCCTATATGGGGCAAGCCCTGAAGGGGAACCCAACCCCTGGCATTCCGAAATAAATTAATTGACCTATCCCTGTACTCATTCTGACAAGAGCAAGGATGATTGTTTTATTTTAAATACACTGCCAAAATCCTTGGTTCCCCCGTGGGGGTCAGGGGCGTTGAAGATATTTATATGAAAATTCATTTTTATTCTCCGACCCCTGACCCCTGAAGGGGAACCCAACTCTTGACATTCTGAAACAAATTTTAATTGACCCATCTCCGCGCTTATCCCGGTAAAAGCAAGAATGATTGTTTTAATTTAGATATACAGCCAGGATCCTTGGTCCCCCTTTAGGCCTGCCCCAACGGTAGTATTTGAAAATAGTAGTCAGGGGGGTCAGGGGCGTTGAAGATATATTATCTGAAGTTTCTTTTTTGCTTAGTTCCCCGACCCCTGACCCCTATAGGGGAACCCGACCCCTGGCATTCCGAAACAAATTAATTGACCCATCCCTGTACTCATTCTGACAAGGGCAAGGAGGATATTTATATTTTAGGTATTCCGCCAAGCTCCTTGGTTCCCCCGTGGGGGACAGGGGCGTTGAAGATATTAGTGGGTTGTTCTCCGACCCCTGACCCCCACCTACTAATTCTCAAATCCTATATGGGGCAAGCCCTTAAGGGGAACCCGACCCCTGGAATTCCGAAAAAAATTTAATTGACCCATCCCTGTGCCTATTCCGACAAGTGCAGGGAAGATTGTTTTATTCAGGATTACCACCAAAATATTGACCTGCACCACCCCTGCCACCCTAACTTTGAATACATTCGACTAAATGAAAACAAATTCTCCTATGAAGATCCTGCCATTTCCTCTCCCTGGATGGTCCATCATATTCTTCCTGGTTTTCTTCATACACCAGATCCCGGCCCAGCGCCTGGCCCGCGACCTCCAGGTCGAAGTCATGATCAACCAGGGCGGGTATTTACCCCAGTCCTCCAAACAATGCCAGATCCCCGGCTCTTCCGAGAAGACCTTTGAAGTGGTGGAGGTCACCAGCCGGCAGGTGGTCTATAAAGGGACGACCACGGCTGCAGGGACGGACCTGGGCATGTACACGACCGGCGACTTCAGTAGCCTGGCCCGACCGGGGCACTACTATGTCCGTGCCGACACTCTGCGGTCCTATCCCTTTGAAATTTCCTCGCAGGTTTATAGAAATCCACAGGATCTCATCTTTTCATATTTTTCAAAACAACGTTGTGGGGGCAGCGCCACGGGTTATATGACCCCCTGCCACCTGGATGATGGTATCCGCATGGACAATGGTAAACATATGAATGTCACGGGCGGGTGGCACGATGCCAGTGACCTGCGGAAATGGGTTGGGGCCACCATCTATGGCATGCTGGGCCTGGTAAGGGCTTACGAAAAGAATGAAGCGCGCCAGGCCGGGATCCTGGAAGAATTAAAATGGGGCAATCAATATTTCCTGGCTATGCAGGAGCCTGAGGGATATGTGATGAGTTTCATCGGGGGCGATGTCGAAAAACATTCGGACAGCAACCGGTGGACGGACAATGAAACCGGGCCCGAAGAGGGGGAATTAAAAATGGTAAGGCCCAATGCCGGGACCTCCATGGCGGATATGCTCATCCGTGGAAATAAGGATGACCGGATCATAAGAACAGATCCGCTCGACCTGACCGGGCAGTTTAATTTCATCACGGCAGAAGCCCTCATGGCCGGCATCACGAAAAAAACGGACCGGGCTTATTCCGCCCGCTGCCTTGCCGCGGCCCAAAACTGCTTTCAATGGTGCATTCAAAAGGATTACCTTCAAAATCCCGGGGTCATCGGCGCAGCCCTGCAGGCCGCCCTGGAATTGCACAAGGTCACCGGGGACAAACAGTACCTGGATTTTGCCATTGCCCTGGCTTCGGATCTCAAAGCATACCAGGCCAAGGGTGAACCCGGCGGATTCTTTTACGATTCGGATACTTCACAAACGCCTTATCACAATATCTGGAATGGTTGCCAGCACCTGATCGCCCTCTGCGATCTCGCCCTGGCCTTTCCGAAACACCCGGACCGGCCGGCCTGGCTCGAAATGATCGACGCTTATACCCGGGACTATTTAGTCCCCTTCACCCGGAAGAATGCCTTTGGCATTGTCCCCCTGGGTCTGTTTCAAAACCCGGAAAAGGGAGGCAGGCAGGCTGGAAAATATTCCTACCGGTATTTCATGTACCCGGAAAAAGAATGGTGGGTGGGCATCAATTCAAATCTGGCCTCCGCAGGGGTCGGACTGTTCAAGGCGGCGGGGATCCTCCAGGACGAGAACCTCAAAACTTTAGCCCAGCGTCAACTGGATTGGATCCTCGGAGCCAATCCCTTCAACAGCAGTACCCTCGTCGGCCTTGGATACAACCATCCCAAACATTTTCCGGGCAGCACCTTCCTTCCGAGGACCCCGGTCATTCCAGGAGCAGTCATGAACGGACTGGGAGGAGATGAGGAGGACAGGCCAGTCATCGGCGACGGCTGGTGGCAGGTATCGGAGTATTGGACGCCGATGGTGGCGTACACTTTATGGTTACTCGTTATTTTAGGATAGGATTTGCAGGCTTCTTAATTCTTAATTTTTAATTCTTAATTTTCGTGAATGGTTGGGATTCAAAAGCGCTTCCAGATTGACTTTACAATTGCCCCTTTCTTCCAGAAGTGTTTGCTGGGCGGTGGGTGGAGACTGAAGCCCTCAACCTCAACCTTAACCTCAACCTTAACCTCAACCTTAACCTCAACCTTAACCTCAACCTTAACCTCAACCTCAACCTCAACCTTAATCTTAACCTTAATCTTAGCCTCAACCTCAGCCTCCTTCCTCTCCTGCAAGTCCCCCGAACCTCCCCCTCCAACCCTCACTTTTCCCCCGGAACTGACCCAGTTCACCCCTCACGAGATCAATCCAGTCTTCACCGGTACCGGCGAGGCTACCTGGGATGAGCATATACGCGAACGCGGATATATATTAAAAGAAGACGATGGCTATTCCATGTGGTATACCGGTTACCGGTCAGGGGATGAGGAGGAAATGCACCTGGGTTATGCATCTTCGACGGATGGGATCGTATGGACCCGGCATCCTGGAAATCCGGTGTATGACGGTGCCTGGACCGAAGACATGATGGTGATCCGGGTCGACAGCCTGTATTATTTGTTCGCGGAAGGGAAAAAAGACGTAGCGCACTGGCTCACCTCCACCGATAAAATTCACTGGAAGGAGCGGGGAAAGCTGGATATCCGTTATACCGACGGGCGCCCCCTGGACGAAGGCCCTTATGGCACTCCCACGATATGGCTGGAAGACAGTACCTGGTATTTATTTTATGAACGCAATGATGAAGGAATCTGGCTGGCCACCACCAAGGACCTGGTTTTGTGGACCAATGTACAGGATACGCCGGTGCTCCAAAAAGGACCCGAATCCTACGACTTCCATGGCCTGGCCATGAACCAAGTCATCAAATACCAGGGAAGGTATTATGGCTATTACCACGGCACTGCCTTTGAGGACTGGAGCGAGTGGAGCACCAATATCTCGGTGTCTGATGACCTGGTCCACTGGAAAAAATACGAAGGCAATCCTATCCTGAAAGACAATAAATCAAGCGGGATCCTGGTCCCTGACGACAGTCAGTACCGGATGTATACCATGCATCCGGAAGTGGTATTGCATTTTCCGGTGAAGCATAAATAGGAAATCCAGTATTAAAAAGACGGGCTAGTGGACAAGTCGCTGGACACGGCCCTAACAAACCGGGATTACAGAAATTATAACCGGAAAAGGAGGATCGGGTAGTAACCCCCTGACCTAGTTGTTTTTCTTCCTGTTAAGAAACTTCAAAATGCCAACCTTGCCCTGATAAAAATGGATACTGCCGTTAACAATTGAATTTATCCAGCTCCATCTCCAAAACAAAAGTTGTTTCCTAATAAAGAAACTTTTATCTTTGCAGAAATACTTAACAGGTGCAGAGACCAAAATTTAAAGTTGAGTTTTTAGAAGAAGCCACTGAGTTCCTTGACAGCCTTGACGAAAAAGTAAGAGATAAAATCATTTACAACATCACAAAAGCAAGGTTCTCAAACGACAAAGAACTCTTTAAAAAACTGACTGATGAAATTTGGGAGTTTAGAACGCTGTTTAGCAAGACTTATTATCGACTTTTTGCGTTTTGGGACAAATCAGAAAAAACCGACACAGTTGTTATATCCACTCACGGACTGATTAAGAAAACAGATAAAACTCCGCAAGGTGACTTGGACAAAGCCGAACGTTTAAGAAAAAATTATTTTACACTTAAAGCCAAGAAAAAATGAAAAAGCAAGTATTAAGAACTTACAGCTTAGACGAAATTACCGACAAACATATCGGTAAACGTGGGACCCCAAAGCGGGAAGCTTTTGAGCACGAGTTACGACTTGACTTGCTTGGAGAAGCAATTAGACAAGCGCGTTTAGAACGTAACTTGACACAGGAAGAACTTGGACGACTTGTAGGCGTTCAAAAAGCCCAAATTTCAAAACTTGAAAATAGCCTGACTGACGCAAGATTTGAAACAATCATAAAAGTATTTAAAGCACTTAACGCTAAGATAAATTTCAATGTGGAGTTGCTTAATCAAACAGTAAAAATCGCTTAACAACTGAAAGGAAATGTGCTGCTACCACGAGTTTTGCGTGGGGCGAAAATACTCACCTTGCCCTGTTAAACGGATACTACCAGCTACATACGGATATATCCAGCTACATTCGACAACAAACGGTTAATTCCCGATTACAAAATTTGTTAAAAAAATATCGTCTAATGTCTTGAAAATTACAAGCTTAGGCTATATTTTAGCAAAAAATGGCGAATTGAACACCTGGTGGTTCAGTAGCAAGCTTAACCTGACATTCATTATGACACAAAAAAGTATTAACAACTTCCTTTTGACTGACAATGCAACAGTCGGACAAGCAAAACAATGGATGAACAAATTGGACAATGAAGCAAAAATCAATTTGGTAAAACTTATTTACCATAGATTTCATAATCGTTACATTAAGCATCTTAACAAACTTGACAGTGGATTTCTTAAAATGGCAATTTCTTGCTTGACAATAGAAACATTAGAATCATTTCGACAAGGGAAAAAAGATACTAAAGGAAAGGGTGTTGGACAAAAAATGTTCAAGGATTTTTTTGTAATAGAACAAAAGTTATTTCCAGGTTTCAAAGACATTGCAGCTGACTTTTATTCAAGCATACGTTGCGGAATATTACATCAATCAGAGACAACTAATGCTTGGAGAATATTAAGAAAAGACGATTTGTTAGACAAAAAGAAAAAAACAATCAATGCAACAAAGTTCGTAAAAGCATTGGAGAAGGCGCTAGACAATTATATTGACTGCTTAAAGACAAGCGATTTCACCTCGATAGTGTGGAAGCATGCGTTGTTTAAAATTGAAGACGTGTGTGAAAATTGTAAATCTAAACCTTAAACCTAAGTGACTTGCCAATGAAAGAACCCGAAATTAAGTATAAAGTACCCAATTACTGCCCAATTTGTAATTCTATTGTAGAAACTGGTGTTTTGTTTACTTACACGCATGACGTAACGTATACGGATGAACTACAAAACGAAGGTATTGAGGTTTCACTAAGTAAGTGTTTGAACTGCAATAGCCCTTTCCTTATACAAGAACACTTCCAAATTATAGAAGAACATTCATGGAATAATGACCGGCAGCAACTATATCCTTTAGCCGACAACACTGCGTTACTAAACGCGCCAGACATTGTTATTAATCCGTACAAAGAATCTCACAAATGTTATAGAGCGCAAGCGTACGAAGCATGCGTTATTATGTGCCGTAAAGGAATTGAAGCAATATGCACAGACAAAGGTGAAGCAAAAGGCAGCCTTGCTGACAATCTAAAAAAACTCAAAGACAAGAATATATTAGAAGAGACTTTCTACAATTGGGCAAACGAGTTACGGCTAATTGGAAATCATGGTGCGCATTCACACGAGAGTAAAGTAGACAAACAGGATGCAAAAGACTCACTTGATTTCTTTGATGCTCTAATATGAAGTAGTCACGATTTAATCTGACAGTTTATTAATTTTGAAACACAAATTTATTAAACGAATAAACAAGATTAAACCATGACTACTCAAGACAAAGTTATTAAAACTAAACTGGGTTTATTAAGATTAGCAACCCATTT